>JAKSVT010000016.1 GCA_024407875.1 Alphaproteobacteria bacterium | reverse complement strand
TGATTACACCAATCGCAATGGATGAAGGTTTACGCTTCGCTATTCGTGAAGGTGGTCACACAGTTGGTGCTGGCGTTGTATCCAAGATTATTGAGTAATTTTTGTTGATTTGTAAAAAATTACGAAAAAGTAAAAATTATACTTGATTTTTTCGAAAGAGATAGGTAATAAATACCTGTCTCTTTTGATATAAAAGAGAATTGCATTTTTTAGGGGTATAGCTCAATTGGTAGAGCACCGGTCTCCAAAACCGGGGGTTGCGGGTTCGATTCCTACTGCCCCTGCCAAATTTGCAAGTAAAATTAAGTTTTTAAGGTTTATTAATCATGGCAAAAATACATCCATTGTTGTTTTTACGTCAAGTTCGTCAAGAGGTTGGTAAAGTTGTATGGCCGACTCGTCGTGAGACATTTATGTCTTCTTTGATGGTTGTCGTATTTACAGTCGTTGCTGCATCTTTCTTTTTTGTCGTTGATTTAATCATCGGTTCAGCGATGAAATATATTTTAGGTTTAGGGGGCTAGTTTATGTCTCGTTGTTATATCATGCACGTAAATTCCGGATCGGAATGGAGTGTTGTAAAGACATTACGCGAATTTATTGCTGAAAGAAAAATGGAAAATCTATTTGATATGATAGTTGTTCCAGAGCAATTAGTAAAAAAAGTAGAATTAAATAAACAAAAGAAACAAACAGATGATGCTCCTGTTGATGCTTTAACTCAAGAAATTGAAAAATTGCATACAGCGATGGTTGAAGGTCGTAAAGCAAGTAAGGCTTTAGCTTTCGATCGTGAATTGGCTATGCAATTACAAAATAAATTAATTCAACGTAGTGAATTAGTTTCAAAGTCATCTTATTCAGCAAAAAAATTAATGCCAGGTTATATTGTTGTTCAAATGGAAATGACAAATGACACATGGCAATTAGTTAAATCAGTTCCAAAGGTAATTGGTTTCTTGGGTGTACGCCAAGATGCAATTCCTTCAAAAGCTAGTGAAATTGAGGAAATTTTCTCAAGAATGTTCCATGCAACTGTTGTTGGTAATGTTGCAGTTAAGGTAACATACGAAGTTGGTGAAAAAGTCCGTGTTATTGATGGTCCATTCAGCACATTTGTTGGACAAGTTGAAGACGTTGATAATGAAAAAGGACGTTTAAAAGTTTCTGTTTCCATCTTTGGTCGTGCAACATCTGTTGAATTAAGCAGTGCACAAGTAGAAAAAGAGGGCTAAACAGTTTTAAGGAAATCTTGGTCGTTTAGATTCGTTCGATCAGGAAATCCCTTGCGGAAGATGAGCCGTTGTCGTACCGCAGAACCTTAGAAAAACGAATTTATTATATTTTTAATTGAGGTTAAAAATGGCAAAAAAAGTAGTCGGCTACATTAAATTACAAATTGCAGCCGGAAAAGCAAATCCTTCTCCTCCAGTTGGTCCAGCTTTAGGTCAACGTGGCTTAAATATTATGGAATTCTGCAAAGCATTTAATGCTGCAACACAAAAAATGGAACCAGGAATGCCAATTCCTGTTATCATTACAGCATATGCTGACCGCACATTCTCTTTCGTAACAAAAATGCCTCCAGTATCTTATTTCATTAAGAAAGCTGCAGGATTAGACAAGGGCGGTAAAGAACCAGGACGTTCTGTAGCTGGTAAAATTACACAAGCTCAAGTTAAAGAAATTGCTGAAAAGAAAATGCCTGATTTGAACTGTGCAACAGTTGAATCTGCTATGGCAATGGTTGCTGGTCAAGCTCGTTCTATGGGTATTAAGGTGGAGTAAGTCGATGGCTAAATTAGGAAAACGTTTAACAGCGGCCTATAAAACCGTTGATATTCAAAAAGTTTATGAATTGGATGAAGCTGTAAAGTTATTGAAAGCTGCTCCAAAAGCAAAATTTGATGAAACTGTAGAAATTTGTATGGCATTGAATGTTGATCCACGTCAAGCAGACCAAATGGTTCGTGGTGTTGTTGGATTACCAAATGGTACAGGTAAAACAGTTCGCGTTGCAGTATTTGCAAAAGGACCAAAAGCAGAAGAAGCAAAGAAAGCTGGTGCTGACTTAGTTGGCGCAGAAGATTTGATGGATACTGTTTTAAAAGGCACAATCGATTTCGATCGCTGCATTGCAACTCCAGATATGATGGGTGTTGTAGGTCGTTTAGGTAAAGTATTAGGCCCACGTGGTTTAATGCCAAACCCTAAATTGGGTTCTGTTACAATGGATGTAGCAAACGCAGTTAAGAACGTAAAAGCAGGTCAAGTAGAATATCGTGTAGAGTCTGCTGGTCAAGTACATGCAGGTGTCGGTAAAATTAGCTTTGATGAAGCAAAAATTAAAGAAAACATTTTAGCTTTTGCTCAAGCTGTTTTAAAAGCGAAACCTGCATCAGTTAAAGGAACATATTTGAAAGCTGTTTCTTTGAGCACAACACAAGGTGTTGGTTTGAAGATTTCTGTTCCAAATATTGCATCTTTAGCATCTGCAAAATAATTTAATTGATTTAGGTCAACAATATTTTAAAAAATATTTTAACAATTTTTTAAAATTTAATTGTTGACCTATTTTATTTGATGGAGTAATATCCATCCGCACCTGTCCAAGACTGCGGGCACTCATTATTAATTTTATGGGTTTAAAGGTAAAACGCCTGCAATAGACAGAAGAACAAGTTTTAAAGGGCCACTCCGTTGTGGTATTAGCTTGAACTTTTGGGCAGGATTTAGAATGGTCTATATAGAGTCGTTTCTATGTAGATTTGGTTTAACTGGAGTCAAAGAGATTTGATTCCAATTTTATGAGGATATGAAAAGTGAAACGGGAACAAAAATCAGAATTGCTCTCGATGATGAACGCAGAATTCAAGGCTTCCTCATTAGTAGTTGTTTGCCAATATAATGGTTTAACAGTTGCTGAAACAGAAGCTTTACGTTCTAAAGTTCGTGAATCAGGTGCAAAGTTTCGCGTAACAAAAAATCGTATTACTCGTCTTGCTCTTGCTGGAACACAGTTCGAAAGTTTAGCAGATTTATTAAAAGGACCTTCTGCAGTTTCTTATTCTGCAGATCCTATTGCTGCTGCTAAGGCTGTTGTTAAGTACGCTAAAGAAAACGAAAAATTATCCATTTTAGGTGGTGTAATGAACGGTGAAGTATTAACCGCTGCTCAAGTTAAAGCTTTGGGCGAATTGCCATCTTTGGACGAATTGCGTGGAAAATTGGTTGGTCTTTTACAAGCACCAGCTGGTCAAATCGCACGTGTTTGCAAAGCGTATGCCGACAAAGAACAGGCTGCGTAATCAAGTTGTTATTGTATGTTTAAGACATACGAAAATTTTTAAATAGTTTAATTTTAAACGGAGTAAATAAAATGGCTGATCTTGCCAAATTAGTTGACGAATTATCTGCATTAACAGTTTTAGAAGCTGCAGAATTATCAAAAATGTTAGAAGAAAAATGGGGCGTTAGTGCTGCTGCTCCTGTAGCAGTTGCTGCTGCTGGTGCTGCTGCTCCTGCTGAAGAAAAAACAGAATTCGATGTTGTTTTAGCTGAAGCTGGCGCAAACAAAATTAACGTAATTAAAGAAGTACGTGCTATCACAGGTTTAGGCTTAAAAGAAGCTAAAGACTTAGTTGAAGGTGCTCCAAAGACAGTTAAAGAAGGTGCTTCTAAGGAAGACGCTGAAAAGTTCAAGAAGCAATTAGAAGCAGCTGGTGCTAAAGTAGAAATTAAGTAATTTCTTCTTTTAGTAAACAATAAAAGGATCGGAAAAAAAGGAAAATAGTGTTCCTTTTCGACCGATCCTTGAAGTTGTATAAATTGAATTGAAAAGTTAGATGCTTTTTTATGGAACGTTTTTGAGCATTTTAAATAATTAAAAATAATCCAAAATTTTATTCTTACTATATTTTAAGCGGGGAACAGTTATGGTCAAATCTTTCACAGGCCGCAAGAGAATACGCAAAAGTTTTAGCAGAAGTCCATCTGTAGCACAGATGCCAAATTTAATTGAAGTTCAAAAGTCATCTTATGATAAATTTTTAACTACAGGTTTGGATAATGCATTTAAGTCAGTATTTCCTATTAAAGATTATATGGGAAAATGTGATTTAGAATATGTTTCCTTTACATTAGAAGATCCAAAGTTTGATGAAAAAGAATGTATCCAACGTGGTATGACTTATGGATCTCCTATTTATTTAAATTTACGTATGATTGTTTATGATGTAGAAACAATCGATACTGATGAAGAGACAAACGAACGTAAAATTAGTCAAACAGTTCGTGATATTAAGGAACAAGACAAGATTTATTTAGGTGAAATACCTCGTATGACAGATACAGGTACATTCATCATTAATGGTACAGAACGTGTTATTGTTTCACAAATGCACCGTTCTCCAGGTGTTATCTTTGAAAAAGATGATGGTAAAACAGCATCAAATGGTAAATATTTGTTCTCAAGCCGTGTAATCCCATATCGTGGTTCATGGATTGATTTTGAATTTGATGCAAAAGATATGGTTTTTGCTCGTATTGACCGTCGTCGTAAAATTCCAGTATCAACATTGTTATACTGCTTAGATAACGATAAAACAGCAGCTGAACGTGAAAAATTAGCTCAAGAAGGTAAAAGATTAGATCCTTTGAAAGCTGAAGGCTTAACAGCTGAAGATATCTTAGCTATTTGCTATGACAAAATTGAAGTTGCTTTTGATGCTAAATCAAAATCTTATAAAACAGCTTTTGATGCTAGTGAATTCCGTGGTTCTGTATTAAAATTTGATATTGTTAATGCAAAATCAGGTGAAGTTGTTATCGAAGCTGGTGTTAAAGTAACACCTAAGAAAGCTAAAGATTTAGCTTCAGAAAAGTTTGATCGTGTAGTATTGCCAGCTGAATTAATGACCAAATTCTTAGCTGAAGACTATATTGATGAAAAAACAGGTATGATTATTGGTAATGCTGGTGAAGCTTTAACTGATGAAATCTTATCTAAGTTTGCTGCTTTAAAGATTAATAAATTTAAAGTATTGAAGATAATTGATGCATCACAAACATCTGATGTAAAGAAAAAAGATGAAAATGCTTTATTGAAGTCATGTGGAACATATATTCGTGATACATTGATGGCTGATCGTTGCAATGGTCGTGAAGATGCTTTAACAGACGTATTTAAGATTATTCGTCCAGGTGAAATGCCAACAATTGAAGCTGCTGAAAAGTACTTCCGTGATATGTTCTTTGATGAAGAACATTATGACTTGTCAGATGTAGGTCGTTATAAGATCAATTCACGTTTAGGCTTTAGTGATAAAGATGTTCCTGATACAGTAAGAACATTGCGTCGTGAAGATATCATCCAAACAGTTATTAAATTAACTCAAATTAAAGATGGTATGGATGTTGTTGATGATATTGATAACTTAGGTAACCGTCGTATCCGTTCTGTTGGTGAAATGATTGAAAACCAATATAGAATCGGTTTATTACGTATGCAACATGGTATTCGTGAAAAAATGAATGCTAAAGATGCAGATAATTTAATGCCTAAGGATTTAATCAATCCAAAACCAGCAACAGCTGCAATTCGTGAATTCTTTGCTTCTTCACAATTGTCACAATTTATGGATCAAAACAATGCATTGGCAGAAGTTACACATAAACGTCGTATTTCTGCTTTGGGTCCTGGTGGTTTGACACGTGATCGTGCTGGCTTTGAAGTTCGTGACGTACATCCAACTCATTACGGTCGTATTTGTCCTATTGAAACTCCAGAAGGTCCAAATATTGGTTTGATTAACTCTTTGTCAACATATGCAAAGATTAACAAATATGGTTTCATTGAAACGCCTTATCGTGTAGTTAAAGACGGTAAAGTTACAAAAGAAATCGTAAGTTTGTCAGCTATGGAAGAAGAAGGACATGTAATTGCTCCTGCAAGTACAGAATTGGATTCTAAAGATCAATTCAAAGAAAAGTTCGTTGTTTGCCGTAAGAAAGGTGAATTTATGAACTGTCCTGCTGAGGAAGTTACATTGATGGACGTTGCTCCACAACAATTGATTTCTGTTGCTGCTGGCTTAATTCCATTCTTGGAAAACGATGACGCTAACCGTGCTTTGATGGGTGCAAACATGCAACGTCAAGCTGTTCCATTATTACAATCAGATGCTCCATTAGTATCTACAGGTATGGAACCAGCTGTTGCACGCGACTCTGGTGCTGCTGTGATTGCAAAACACAATGGTGTTATTCAATCTGTTGATGCTGATCGTATCGTTGTACGTATTACAGAAAAGATTAAAGCTGATGAATCTGGTGTAGATATCTACAAATTACAGAAATTCCAACGCTCTAACCAATCAACATGTATTTCTCAAAAGCCATTAGTTAAAGTTGGTGATGAAATTGTAAAAGGTGATGTTATCGCTGACGGTTCATCAACACAATTAGGTGATTTGGCTTTGGGTCGCAACGTATTAGTTGCTTACATGCCATGGAATGGTTACAACTACGAAGATGCTATTTTGATTTCAGAAAGAATCTCTCGTGATGATGTATTCACATCTATCCATATTGATGAATTTGAAATCTCAGCTCGTGATACAAAGCAAGGTTGTGAAGAAATTACTCGTGAAATTCCAAATGCTGGTGAAGCTAACTTACGTAATTTGGATGAAGCTGGTATTATTCACGTTGGTGCTGTTGTAAAAACAGGTGACTACTTAGTAGGTCGTATCGCTCCTAAGGGCGAAACAAAGATGACACCAGAAGAAAAATTACTTCGTGCTATCTTTAATGAAAAAGCTTCAGATATGAAGGATACATCATTAAAGGTTCCAGCTGGCGTATTTGGTACAGTTGTAGGTGTTAAAGTTTTAAATCGCCGTGGCGTTGATAAAGATGAACGTACACAAATGATTGAAACACAAGAAGTAATGGAATTACGTAAAGATGAAAATGATGAAATAAAGATCTTTACAGATTCATTCAATTCTCGTGTACGCGATTTATTAGTTGGCAAAACAGTTGTTGCTAACTCAGAAGCTGCAAAGAAGGGAACTGTTTTAACAGAAGATGTATTAAATGGAATTTCTCCAAATTTATATCGTACAATCGCTGTTGATGATGAAGAAACAATGCACGATATTGAAAAAATGGAAAAATTGTACAATAAGCAAGTAGAAAAAGTTCATGAACATTATGCTTATAAGATTGAAAAAGTAACAATGGGCGATGACTTACCTGCTGGCGTATTGAAAACAGTTAAAGTTTACATTGCTGTTAAACGTAAATTGCAACCAGGTGATAAGATGGCTGGTCGTCATGGTAACAAGGGTGTTGTATCACGCGTATTACCAATCGAAGATATGCCTCACTTAGCAGATGGTACTCCAGTTGATTTAGTATTAAATCCATTGGGCGTTCCTTCACGTATGAACGTAGGACAAATTTTGGAATGTCACTTAGGATGGGCTTGCCGCGAATTAGGTAAGAAGATCCACGTTATTTATGAAGACGTTGTAAAGGGCGTAAAGAAAGTTGACGATTTACGTGAAGCTTTGAAAGACGTTTATGGAAAGAACGAATTGAAGCAAATCGAAAAGATGAGTGATGACGAAGTTATGGATTTAGTTGACAACATGAAGAATGGTTTGCCAATTACAACTCCAGTATTCGACGGTGCTCATGAATCAGATATTGATGAAATGTTGAAGAAAGCAGGCTTGCCAGTTTCTGGTCAAACAACATTGTATGATGGTAGAACAGGCGAACCTTTCGAACGTCCAGTTACAGTTGGTGTTACATACATGCTTAAGTTGCACCACTTGGTTGACGAAAAGATTCACGCTCGTTCAACAGGTTCTTACTCAATGGTAACACAACAACCATTAGGTGGTAAGGCTCAATTCGGTGGTCAACGTTTCGGTGAAATGGAAGTTTGGGCATTAGAAGGTTACGGTGCAGCGTATACTTTACAAGAAGTATTGACTGTAAAATCTGATGATATCACAGGTAGAAACAAGATGATGAATGCTATTACAAAAGGCATGCATAATTTTGAAACTGGTATTCCAGAATCATTCAACGTTTTAGTAAAAGAAATGCAAGCTTTGTGCTTGAACGTTGATTTGAAATCTTTTTCAAATCCTGTAGTAAAAGCTGAAGTTTCAAACGCTGAAACTAATGTAGAAGCTCAAGAAAATTAATTTAGAGGTTAAAAAGTTATGAGTGATGAATTAAACAAAGTTATGGGAAATATCTCAGCTAATAAAAGTTTTGATGAAATCAAGATTACATTAGCCTCTCCAGAACAAATTAAAGCATGGTCTCATGGTGAAGTCAAAAAACCTGAAACCATTAACTACCGCACATTCAAGCCGGAAAAAGACGGCTTGTTCTGTGCAAGAATTTTCGGACCTGAAAAAGATGACGAATGCTTGTGCGGAAAATACAAAAAGCCAAAACATACAGGCATTATTTGTGAAAAGTGTGGCGTTGAAGTTACAAAGTCTTCAGTTCGTCGTGAACGTATGGGACACATTGAATTAGCTGCTCCTGTTGCTCACATTTGGTTTTTAAAATCATTACCAAGTCGTATTGGTTTGATTACAGATATCAAATTGAAAGAATTGGAAGATGTATTATATTTTGAAAAATACATCGTATTGGAACCTGGTTTAACATCATTAGGTTTACACCAATTATTAACTGAAGAAGAATATCAAAAATATCTTGAAGAATATGGCGAAGATGCATTCGAAGTAGGTATCGGTGCTGAAGCTATCAACAAGATCTTAGAAGGTATTAACTTAGAAGAAGAAGCTGATGCTTTAAGAGCAGAATTACGTGATGTAAAATCTGATAATAAGAGAAAGAAAATTGTTCAACGTTTAAAATTAATCGAAGCTTTCATCGAATCTGGTGTAAAGCCTGAATGGATGATTTTAAAAGTATTGCCAGTAATTCCTCCAAATTTACGTCCTTTGGTACCATTGGATGGTGGTAGATTTGCTACATCTGATTTGAATGATTTATATCGTCGTGTTATCAACCGTAATAACCGTTTACGTAGATTGTTAGAGTTAAATGCACCTGAAATTATTGTACGTAATGAAAAACGTATGTTGCAAGAATCTGTAGATGCTTTGTTCGATAACGGTCGTCGTGGTCGTGCAATGGTTGGTTCTAATAAACGTCCATTGAAATCTTTGGCAGAAATGTTAAAAGGTAAACAAGGTCGTTTCCGTCAAAACTTGTTAGGTAAGCGTGTTGACTATTCAGGTCGTTCAGTTATTGTTGTAGGACCAGAATTGAAGTTACATCAATGCGGTTTACCAAAGAAGATGGCTTTAGAATTATTCAAACCATTTATTGAAGGTTATTTAAAGGTAACAAAAGGAATCGAAATTCCACAAGCTAAGAGATGGATTGAACAAGAAAAGGCTGAAGTATGGGATGCATTGGAAGTTGTTATTCATCAACATCCAGTATTATTGAACCGTGCTCCTACTTTACATAGATTAGGTATTCAAGCATTTGAACCTGTTTTGATCGAAGGTAAAGCAATTCAATTACATCCATTAGTATGTACAGCATTTAACGCAGACTTCGATGGTGACCAAATGGCTGTTCACGTACCATTGTCATTAGAAGCTCAAGAAGAAGCTCGTGTATTGATGATGTCTACAAACAATATTTTGGCTCCAGCTAACGGAAAACCAATTATCGTTCCTACACAAGATATGATTCTTGGTTTGTACTATTTGTCCACAATGCGTGAACAACAGAAGGGCGAAGGTATGGCTTTTGCTACAACTGATGAAGTTGAATTGGCTTTATTCAATAAGTTAGTAACATATCAATCAAAAATTAAATGCCGTATGGATGTTGTTAACGAAAAAGGTGAAACTGTTAAGAAGACAATAGTTACAACACCGGGTCGTGTAATTTTATCAAGAGTATTAAAAGGTCTTGATGAAGATGCTACAGAAGAACAAAAAATTCGTATTCATAAGGAATTATCATTTGAAAAATTATTCAATGGTAAAGATCCTTTGAAGAAGAAAGATATCGCAAGAATTATTGGCTTGGTATATCGTTATTGTGGTCAAAAAGCTACATGTATCTTTGTAGATAGAATTAAAGACTTAGGCTACAAATTTGCTGCTATTTCTGGCACATCATTTGGTAAGGATGATATGTTAGTTCCTGCATCAAAGTGGACAACAGTAAAAGCTACTAAGAAAGAAGTAGAAAAGTTTGAACAACAATATCAAGATGGTTTGATTACTGAAGGTGAAAAATACAATAAGGTAGTTGACGCTTGGTCTGCATGTTCAGATAAGATTAAAGATGCTATGATGGCAGAAATTTCTAAAGATGATCCAACGAAACCTGTTAACTCAGTATTTATGATGGCTAACTCAGGTGCTCGTGGTTCTGCTGACCAAATGAAGCAATTAGGCGGTATGCGTGGCTTGATGGCAAAACCTAATGGTGCAATTATTGAAACTCCAATTATTGCAAACTTTAAAGAAGGTTTGTCTGTTGCTGACTACTTCAACTCATCACACGGTGCTCGTAAAGGTTTAACAGATACAGCTTTGAAGACAGCTAACTCTGGTTACTTAACACGTCGTTTGGTTGACGTTGCACAAGATGCTATCATTTATGAAGAAGATTGTGGAACTGAACATGGTGTTTGGGTAGAAGAAGCTAAAGAAGGCAATACTGTTGTTGCTACATTAGCTCAACGTATCTTAGGTCGTACATTACAAGGTGATTTAAAAGACTTGAATGGCAATTTGATTGCAACCAATGGTACATTAGTTGATGAAGATTTAGCAGATTTGATCGCAAAATCAGGCGTTGAAAAAGTATATATTCGTTCAGCTTTGACTTGCGAATGTAAACATGGTGTTTGTGCAAAATGCTATGGTCGTGATTTAGCTAGAAACGAACCTGTTTCAATTGGTGAAGCTGTTGGTGTTATCGCTGCACAATCAATTGGTGAACCTGGTACACAATTAACAATGAGAACATTCCACGTAGGTGGTACTGCACAAAACGTTGAAGTTTCTGTAATTGATGCTAGTGTTGACGGTAAGATTAAATTCTTAAGTGATAAGCCTGTTGTAAATACAAAGGGTGAAATGATTGTTGTAGGACGTAATTGCGAAATGGCAATCGTTGGCGATAACGATCAAATCTTAGCGAAATACCACTTAGCTGTTGGTGCTATCGTTTCTGTAAAAGATGGTGCTAAAGTTGAAAAAGGACAACGTTTGGTTGAATGGAACGCATATGTAATTCCTTACTTTATTGATAAAGCTGGTACAATTAAGTTTGAAAACTTCGAAGAAGATAAAACTGTTCGTACAACATTGAACGTAACAACAGGCTTGTCAAAGACAAAAGTTATCGAATCTCATTCTAGCGAAAAAGCAAAAATCGTTGTAGAAAAAGACGGTAAAGTTGTAAGTCACTTCGATTTGCCAGTAAATTCAACAGTAGCTGTTGAAGACGGTCAAGAAGTTAAGAAAGGCGATGTTTACGCAACAGTTGAATTAGAACGTAAGTCACGTGATATTACAGGTGGTTTGCCTCGAGTAGTTGATTTGTTCGAAGCTCGTAAGCCAAAGAACTGTTCTATTATTGCTGAACAAGCAGGCGTTGTATCTTTCGATAAAGAATATAAATCAAAACAACACTTAATCATCAATTCAAAAGATGAAGAAGGTAATGAAATTAAGAACGAATACTTAATTCCAAAGAATGCTTTGATTTTAGTTCAAGAAGGCGATGAAGTTAAAGTTGGTGATAAGTTAACAGATGGTGATATCGATCCACATGATATCTTAAGAGTATTAGGATTAGAACCATTTGCTCAACATATGATTAACGAAGTTCAAAAAGTTTACCGTTTGCAAGGTGTAGAAATCAATGATAAACACATTGAAGTTATTACACGTCAAATGTTGCAAAAACAAGAAGTTTTGGATGCTGGTGATACAACATTCATGGCTGGTGAACAAGTTGAAAATCCTGAATTAGAAGTAGAAAATAAGAAGACAATTGATAAGGGCGGAAGACCTGCAATTACAAAACCTGTATTGTTAGGTATTACAAAAGCAAGCTTGTCAACAAATTCATTCATTTCTGCTGCATCATTCCAAGAAACAACAAGAGTTTTGACAGAATCTGCAATTAGAGGTCGTGTAGACACATTATCAGGATTGAAAGAAAACGTAATCGTTGGTCGTTTAATTCCAGCTGGTACTGGTGCTGCTTTAACTCGTTTAAAGAGAGAATTAGAAGCACAAAGATTAGCTGAAGAAACAGAAGAACAACCAGCAGAATAAATAAGATAAATTAAGGGGCTTTTTAAAAGCCCCTTAATTGTAAAAAGTTAAATTAAAATAATTGTTTTAAAAATCTAATTAAATTTCTTATCATCGGATACATTATAGAAAAGAAAATTGCAAAAACAGCAGTTCCCATAGTAATGCATCTTATAATTTCAGAAACATTTTTATATTTATTAGATAAATTAGCTCTATTTATCAATTTTTCAAAAGCTTCTTTGCTTTCGGTAATGCTTGCTGCTTTTTTGCCAGAAACTTTCCAATAATGTTGGATATTCTTTGGAGGAATTAAAGCTTCAAGAGAAGGCTTTTCTTTAAACTTGTTTCTTTTTCTTCCAGATTTCGTTGAATTAATAATTTGGTCAATATAAGAAGTTAAAGGAGGCGGATCATTTTCGCTATTTTCTTTAGCTTTTATTTCTTCTCTTTCTAAAATTAGTGTATTTAAAACTTCTTTGTCAAATTCAATTTGTTCGCAAACTTTTATTAAAAATCTAAGTTTTACAGGTAAATCTATTTTTAAATTAGCTATACTTTTAAGTAAATTTTTAAAATCAAAAGCTGTTTCATAATCTATTTTGCTTAGAGGATCTAAATATCCATATACAACTAAAGCATGATGAAATGCTTTTTTGTCTTCATTTGCTATCGTTGGCAAAATCTTTTTTGCAAACTCTAAATCTTTATTCTTTAAACTCAAAGCTATAGGTATATTTTTAAAACACGGTATATCATTATGAGTTTTACAAAGATTTTCTGTAAATGGGTAAATAACAAAACCGTATTTATAAATAAGAATTGTATATACTTTTGCAAAATCTTTAATATTAGCGTTATATAAGTTAATCGCACTATCATAAAATACTAATTCATCAATGGAAGTTTTTACGTGATTTACTTGTGGAATAAATAAATTCAATTTTTCTAGATTTCTTATTTCTTCTAATAATGAAAAATTCGTTGCGGTATATAAAAAATTTGGACTTGAAAAATTTTCAAATTCTTTTGCAAATTCAAAGAATTTATTTTTTCTAGCTAATATATAAAATAAAGAAAGAGTTTTGTTAAAATCACCTTTTTTGTTTATAGGGGCTTTAATTTTTGGAACATCGAAAGATCTAGGAAATAAAGATAAATAAATAGCTAAATTAGATAAGGCTAAATTTAGATTAGGTAATTCTTCTGTCTTCTCATATTTTTTTGAAAAGCTGTTTATAAATAAAAAATGTTTTAGTGAATTTAATTCTTTGCCTAAATTATATTTATTTAAGCAATTAATAGATTTTAGTAACAAATAATCATAATAAAAAAACATCTTTTTTCTCTTTTCCTTGAAATTAAGGCAATTTTATTTTTATGGCAATGATTTTGTTTCTTAATTAATAAACATAATTGTTTTAGATACTATTTTTAATCAAATTTCTTTACAGTTTTTAATGTGATGTGTTAAATTCATCTTAAAATAAATACGAATTATTAAACGTTGTGCTTTATAGTGAAATGTAGAGTGTGACAAGGAAACTTTTATGAAGATATTAAAAATAATTTTGGTGAGTTTTGCATTATACTTTTATGTAAATAATGTTAGTGCTGAAACTGTATTTGCTGAAGGCTTTGAAGATTTACCAATTATGCCAGGTCTTCATCATAGTGATAATCAATCAATACATTTTGATACACCAGGTGGAAGAATTGTTGAAGTTGGATTAGAGGGTGAAGATTCTAAAGGAAGTGAAGTTTTTAAATTCTATTCAGAAACTCTTCCTCAATTGGGTTGGAAATTAAAAGAAAATAATAAAAAACGTTTTACATTTACTAGAGAAGATGAAGAATTAATTTTTACGGTTGAAGGTGAAGCTCCTGTATTAGTAAGAATTGAATTAACATCATCAAATAACAATTAATAAGACAAACTGTTTCAGAAAGGAATAATTATGGATTTCGAAACAATTTTAGTAGAAAGAAAAGACAATATTGGTGTTTTAACATTAAATAGACCAGAAGCAATGAATGCTGTTTGTGGTGAAATGGTGGTGGAAATATCAAATGCTCTTAGCGATTTTGATGCTGATGATACGATTCGATGTGTTGTTATAAAAGGGGCAGACAATTGCTTTGCAGCAGGAACAGATATGACAGAAATTGGTGGCGATTTTGATGTTGATGTTTATGCTGATTCAATGACTAAAATTTCAAGCTTTTCAAAGCCTTTGATTTGTGGTGTGTCAGGCCTTGCTTTTGGTGGAGGCTTAGAATTAGTTCTTTGCGGAGATATTGTTGTAGCTGGCGATGATGCTATGTTTGGTTTTCCTGAAATAACAATAGGAACGATGCCTTTAATGGGTGGGATTTCTATGCTAGCAAAAAGAGTTGGTAGTGCAAAAGCTGCTGATTTATTAATGACTGCTCGTCAATTCAGTGCTGAAGAAGCTTTAAATATGAATATAGTTTCGAGAGTTGTTCCATCAGAAGAAGTTTTTGTTCAAGTTATGGAAACGGCCCAAAGAATTGCAAAAATGCCTAAAAAGGCAATTTTAGGAATAAAGCAGGTTTTAAAATCAGTCTATCCGTCAGTAGCAATGGCTGATTTTGCGGTAGCTAAAAATACATTGTCTTCTGTAGAAGCAATTGAAGGAATAAATGCTTTGAGAGAAGAAAGAGCTCCAAAATTTAATTAAAATATTTTATACAGTGTGTTAAATACCTTGACTTTACGAAAAAAAAGGGTATAAATATCCACGTATTTTTTGATTTTTAAAAGCAGGAATTATAAAAATGGCAAATCATTTATCGTCTAAAAAACGTATTCGTCACAATGCTCGTCGCGCAGAATTCAATGAAGCACGTCGTTCACGTGTACATACATTTACTAGAAAATTTGAAAGCGCTTTGAGTTCAGGCGATAAAGCCGAAGCAACAGCTGCTTTCCGCACAGCAGAATCAGAAATTATGCGTGCTGTAACAAAGGGTGTTTTACACCGCAATACAGCTGCTCGTAAAGTTTCACGTTTAGCAGCTCGTGTTAAAGCAATGGCATAATCAATAATCGATTCGCTTTTTACAAGTTTCGGCAGACTGTTTTTCAGTCTGCCTTTAACTTTTTATGATTAAAATTTTTATTGCTATAATTGTTAATTGTTAAAATAATTGTATATGATATTAAACAATACATATAGTACTATATATTCCCGTTTTTTGAAAAATAATGACAATATATTGAGTCAAGTTATTTAATTAAAAAAAAGTAAAAATCGCTCTTGATAATTATGTTTTTTATTGTTTATATTCACACCCGATTGTGAATTTTAGGGTAATATTTTGGGTATTGAGATGGAAGACCTTTCTGAAATAGAGTTGGAAGTAAGAAAACGCTTAGAAGAAGAATTAGGTGAAAAAGCGTGTAGGGATTACATTGATAAATTAACTATTGCAGGCTTAAAAGATGGTGTTTTAACATTAATGGCCTGTACTAAGTTCTATGCTCAAAATATTGAGAAGTATTATAAGAATGATCTTTTGGCTGCTTGGAAGGATTTTTGTCCTTCTGTTCAAGAAATTGAAATTAGAACAGGTATACTTTTTAAATCAAAAAATGTAAAAAAGTCTGCTCAGGATAAAGTTGAAGATAAAAGTGTAGATAAAGAAGATGGTGTTTCTGAAGATGAAGAATTAGTTCCAACTTCATTGAACCCAGGATTTACATTTGATAATTATGTTGTCGGTGAGTCAAATAAAGTAGCTTATGAAGCGGCTTATAGAATTGCTGATGTGAATAATACGTTGTGTAAATTGCTATATATGTATTCTTCTTCGGGCATGGGCAAAACTCACTTGTTACAATCAATTGCTTGGAAAATTAGACAAGAACATCCTGAAAAGAAAGTAGTCTATATTTCTGCAGATACATTTGTATATCGCTTTGTTAATATGAGATTTAAAGACGAAAGCAAAAAAGATTATGCAAATTTGAAATTCAAAAATATATTTATGAATTCAGATATCTTAATTTTTGATGATATGCAAAGAGTTATAGGAAAAGAAGCTTCTCAAAAATCTTTCTTTGATATTTTTATAAGTATGCTTGATGCAGGAAAACAGATTGTAATAGCAAGTGATAGAACGCCTGTTGAATTTGAATTAGGGGAACGGATTAGATCACGTTTCCTTTCAGGAGTTGTAGTAAATATTAGTCCTACAAATTATGAATTAAGATATGAAATTTTAAAAAGTAAAGCTCAAAATTTTGATGTGGATATTCCAGATGAAGTTTTGCAATATTTGGCTGAAAATATTACAACAAATGTTCGTGAGCTTGAAGGTGCAATGGTAAGTGTTTGCGCGAATGCTGAATTGTCTGGCAAGAAAGTTAGTTTGGATTATGCTAGAGATGTTATGCACTCCTATATGGGATATAGCGAACGTGATTTGACGATAAAAGAAATCCAAGAAAAAGTCGCAAGCAAATGTGATATAAAATTGGATGATATGCTTTCAAAGAGAAGAGAGCGTAATATAGCAAGACCAAGACAAATTGCTATGTATTTGTCTCATGAGTTGACTAAAAAATCATTGCCTGAAATAGGTAAAGCTTTTGGTCGTGACCATACTACAGTAATACATGCTTTAGAGACGGTTAAAAAAATGTATGAAACGGAAAATGACTTTAAAGTTCTTGTCGATTCGTTAAAGCGTTTCATTCAAAGATAATACATTGAATTTTTTATAAAAAAATCGAGTCTGTTTTTCATTTTTTTCTTTTTAAAATTGGCATTTGTGTTATAATAACACAAATTAATTTTTTGAAACTTTTTTTGAGAGAAATAAGATGAAATTTACGATTGATCACAGTGTTTTAAGCAATGCATTATCACACGTTCAAAATGTTGTAGAAAAAAAGAATACGAATCCTTTACTTTCTAACGTAAAAATAACAGCAATAGCTGGTGAAGGTTTGGTATTGAATGCAACTGATAATGAGATTGAAATTAGTGAAAAGATTGCAGCTAATGTAGAAGAAGATGGTGTAATTACAGCTTCTGCTCATAAGTTGTATGAAGTTGTTCGTAAATTACCATCAGGATCAGAAATAGCATTTGTTTTGAATGCTGAAAATCAACAAATTAAGTTATCTGCTGGACGTGCAAAGTTTTCTTTGCCAACAATGTCTGGTGATGATTTTCCTTCAATCTCAGAAGGTGAAATGAATAATACATTTACAACAAAAGCTTCAACAATTTTGACATTGTTTATGAAAACGTCTTTTGCTGTTGCTACTGATGAATCTCGTTTCTATTTGAATGGCATTTATTTCCATGAAGCTAAAAGTCATGCTGAAGATGGCTCTGAAAAAGCTTTATTAAGAGCAGTTGCTACAGATGGTCATAGATTGGCATGTGCAGAAACAGATTTGCCTGTTGGTGCAGAAGGAATGAATGGAATTATTATTCCTCGTAAAACAATCGGTGAATTAACAAAATTGTTAGCTTATGATGGTGATGTAACGGTAAGTTTATCAAGTTATAAAATCCGTTTTGTAATTGGAAATTTGGTTCTTACTTCATTGTTAATTGAAGGAAGTTATCCTGACTATGAAAGAGTTATTCCTTTGCAAAATGATAAGAAAATTCAAATTGATGCAAAACAATTGGCTACAGTTGTTGATCGTGTATCAGCTATGTGTGAGAAATCACGTTCTGTATCATTAACATTTTCATCAAACAATGTTTTGGTTGCAGCTACAAATGATCAAGAAGGTTCTGCTCATGATGAAATGGAAGCTGCTTATTCTGGTGAAGATTTGAAAATAGGCTTCAATTTCGTATATTTGGGTGAGGTTTTAAAACAAATTGAATCTGGCCAAGTTGAGATGTCATTGTCTGATGAAGCTTCTCCGGCTTTGTTAAGAGATTTGGCTGACGGAAACGTTTTATATGTTATGATGCCTATGCGGGTGTAATCGAAATTGATTAACGCAATTGGCTTAATGTTACAGTGCTCTAAGAGTGCAGATGTCAGTAATGAAATGCATTCTGAAAAAGGGGAAGAATTTAATTCTGCCCCTTGTGGTGTATGTAATAAAGCTGAATTAAAAGAAACTTTAAGTTCAATTGAAATTAAAGAAAATAAGAATGTTGAATGTTTTGAAGATAAAGGCATTTACATAAATAAATTATGCCTTAATAATTTTAGGAATATTCAAACTTTACAGTTAAACTTTGATAAAAAGCCTGTAATTTTTTATGGTCAAAATGGAGTTGGAAAAACAAATCTTTTGGAAGCGATTTCTTTCCTTATTCCAGGTAAAGGAATTAGAGGTTCAAAGTTTAGTGATATAATCAGTAATTCTTCAAATACAAGTGGTTGGACCGTTTATGCTGATATGAGTATTTCCGGTGATGAATATTCTATAGGTACGTCATTTGATTGTGAAGAAATTAAAAAAACAGAAAAAAGACAAATACATATAAATCAAACACAAATTAAAAACCAAAATGATTTAGGTGTGTTATCTAGTGCAGTTTATTTAACTCCAGCTATGGATAGATTGTTTTCTGGCGATCCTTCAGGAAGACGTCGTTTCTTAGATGGATTATGCCAATCATTTTTTTGTGATCATACAAGCAATTGTGCTGCTTTTGCTCAGGCACAAAGACAGTGGAATTCTTTATTACGTAATGGTAATTTTGATGATGCTTGGTTGTCGGGATTAGAACATACAATGGCTAAGTATGGTTTAAAAATGACGAAAGCTCGTAGAAAAATTGTAGAAAATTTAAGCAATAGTTTATTAAATGAAACTTCAGGCTTTCCATCAATGACATTGAATTTAGTCGGTGGTTTAGAAAAAGAAATAAAAAATAAAGATGATTCTGAAGCTTTAGAATTTATTGCTAATTATTTAAAACAAAATCGTAATTTGTGTGCTGAAAATGGTTCTGTATCTGGAGTTCAAAGCGTTGATTTGGATGCTTTTAATTGTCAGAAAAACAGAAAGGCTTCAGGTTGTTCAACGGGTGAGCAAAAAGCAATGTTGATTTCTGTTTTGCTTGCACAAGTTGAAACGTTATTAAAATTAAAAAATAAACTACCTCTTATTTTGTTCGATGAAGCATCGGCTCATTTAGATAGTAATAGAACGGATGCTTTGTTAGAGGTTCTAGAACAATTTAAAACACATATATTCTTAACAGGTACATCAAGTGAGTCTTATAAATTTTGGAATGATAAAGCTCAATTTGTATCAGTTTATGAAATTTCTCGCAATCAATTACAGGTTGCATAACAGGAAGGTGAATTATGACACAAGAAACACAAAATGCTTCTCAAGATTATAATGCAGAATCCATCAAGGTTTTAAAAGGACTTGAGGCTGTTCGTAAACGTCCAGGTATGTACATTGGTGATACTGATGATGGAACAGGTTTGCATCATATGGTTTACGAAGTATTAGATAATGCTATCGATGAAGCTTTAGCAGGATATTGTACAAAAACTGTTACAACAATTAATCCTGATGGATCAGTTACGGTTGTTGACAATGGTCGTGGTATTCCTACAGATATCCATAAAGAAGAGGGTGTTTCTGCTGCAGAAGTTATTATGACTCAATTGCATGCTGGTGGTAAATTTGACCAAAATTCTTATAAAATTTCTGGTGGTTTACACGGTGTAGGCGTTTCTGTTGTTAATGCGTTATCTTCATGGTTAGAATTAACAATTTGGCGTGGTGGAAAAGTACATAAAATGCGCTTTGAAAACGGTGTTGCTGTATATCCATTAAAGGTTATTGGAGATGCTGAACCTCAGGATAAAACTGGTACACAAGTAACATTCATGCCAAGCGGAGAAATCTTTACACAAACAGTTTTTGATTTTAATACATTAGAACATCGTTTGCGTGAATTGGCATTCTTGAATTCTGGTGTACGTTTGGTGTTAGAAGATAAAAGACCAAATTCAATAAATGCTGTAGATTTTTGTTATGAAGGTGGTATTACTGAATTTGTAAAATTCTTAGATACATCAAAGAATGCTCTTCATTCAGAACCAATTTCAATTAATGGTGAAAAGAATGGTATTTCTGTTGAATTATCAATGGAATGGACAGATGTATATAGCGAATCAACACAATGTTTTACAAATAATATCCCACAAAGAGATGGTGGTACTCACTTAGCTGGATTTAGAGCTGCTTTAACACGTGTAATTAACAATTATGCACAAGAAAGTGGTTTATTAAAGAAAGAAAAAGTTGAATTAAATGGTGAAGATATGCGTGAAGGTTTAACAGCAGTTTTGTCTGTTAAAGTTCCAGATCCTAAATTTTCATCACAAACTAAAGATAAATTGGTTTCATCTGAAGTTCGTCCTGTTGTTGAAGGCGTTGTTGGCGAAAAATTTGAAAGATGGTTGGGTGAACATCCAACAGAAGCTAAGATTATTGTAGGTAAGGTAGTTGAAGCTGCTCGCGCACGTGATGCTGCAAGAAAAGCTCGTGAAATGACACGTCGTAAAGGTATTTTTGATATTTCTACATTACCAGGTAAATTAGCTGATTGTTCAGATAAAGATCCTGCAAATTCAGAAATTTTCATCGTGGAAGGGGATTCTGCTGGAGGATCTGCAAAACAGGGGCGTGATCGTGTAACTCAAGCTATTTTGCCTTTACGTGGTAAAATTTTAAATGTTGAACGTGCTCGTTTTGATAGAATGTTAAGTTCAGCTGAAATTGGTACAATGATTACTGCTTTCGGGACAGGTATCGGAAGAGATGATTTTAATGCAGATAAATGTCGTTATCATAAAATTATTATTATGACTGATGCTGATGTTGATGGTGCTCATATTAGAACATTGTTGTTAACATTCTTCTTCCGTCAAATGCCAGAATTAATTGAACGTGGTTATATTTATATTGCTCAACCACCTTTGTTTAGAGCTAGACGTGGTTCATCAGATATGTACTTAAAAGATGAACATGCAATGGAAGATTATTTAATTAATCAATCTATTGCTGATAGCGTATTTATTCGTCATGATGGTACACAAGTTGGTGGTGCTGAATTACGTTTCGTTGCTGAAGAAGCTAGAACATGTAAATATTGCATTACAGCTTTATCACGTCAAGTTCCTGCAAAAATTATTGAACAATTAGCAATTCATAGAATGTTTGATGAAAGCATTTATTCAAATCAAGAAAAAGCTAGTGAATTAGTAAATAAAGTATGTTCTCGTTTAGATGATACTGAACCAACTTATGAACGCGGTTGGACAGGTCGTTTTGAAAATGATGAATATGTTTTTGAAAGAACAATTCGTGGTGTTAAAGAAGAACACCATATAGGTTCTGATATTTTTGTAAGTCCTGAAGCTCACAAGTTAAATGAGGTTGCTGCTTCATTATCAGAATGTTATTTTGAGCCAGCTATTTTCAAAAATAAAGATACAGAATACAAATTGAATGGTCCTATTGATTTTTCTGAAGTTATTTCTACAGTTGGACGTAAGGGCGTTACAATCAACCGTTATAAAGGTTTAGGTGAAATGGACCCTGAACAATTATGGGAAACAACAATGGATCCAAATTCAAGAACATTGCTTCAAGTTAAGATTGATCATTTCGATCAAGCTGATGGTGTATTTTCTATGTTGATGGGTGATGTTGTAGAGCCTAGAAGAAACTTTATTCAAGAAAATGCATTAGAAGTTGTTAACTTGGATATTTAATTAATTAGTATATTTGTGAATTTTATAGATTGATGTGGCTTGAAATATAGCCACATCAATTTTTTTTAAAAAGAAAAAAACAAAGGGGCGATTTTATTGATTTGTAAATAATTTGGGTATAAACTTTAAGTATAAAATAACTTAAGGAGAATTGATATGAAGGTTGGAGTTGTTGGTTGTGGTGGACGTATGGGTCAATTACTATGTGCCCAAATTAAAAAAGCAGAAGAAGAATTGGTTGGTGGTACAGAAATTGAAGGATCTCCTTTAATTGGAACAAGATTAGGCGATGGAATAGTATATGATCATATTAGAGATTTGTATTTAAAAGCTGATGTTGTAGTTGATTTTTCTGTTCCTCAAGTTTCAGTTGATAATGCAAAAGTTGCTGCCGAATTAGGAAAAGCTTTAGTAATTGGAACAACTGGTTTATCAGCAGAACAACAACAGGTTATTCAAGAATGCTCTCAAAAAGCACCTATTGTTTTTGCTCCAAATATGAGTTTAGGTGTAAGTCTTTTAATGAATTTGGTTCAAAAAGCTGCAGAAATTTTGGATGAAGATTATGATATTGAAATTGTAGAAATGCACCATAGATATAAAAAGGATGCTCCTTCAGGAACAGCTTTGGCATTTGGTAAAGCTGCTGCAGCAGGAAGAAAAGTATCTTTGGAAAAAGCTGCAAAATTGGGAAGAATGGGAACTAATAACCCAAGACAGACAGGTGAAATTGGCTTTGCTTCATTAAGAGGTGGAGATGTAGCTGGAGATCATACTATTGTTTTCGCAGGAGAAGGTGAAAGAGTTGAATTAACACATAAAGCTTCTTCAAGATTAGTTTTTGCTAAAGGCGCTGTTAGAGCAATTAAATGGATTTATGGTAAGCCTGCAGGTCTTTATTCAATGCAAGATGTTTTGTTTTCTTAATTATTAATTAGTAGATAGTTAATGAAAAAAAAGCTTTTTTTATTAGGCTTCGTATTTTTATTGTTTGGATGTGCAAATTCTCATGAACAAGCACTGAAAATGATAGATTTTGTAGATAATGGTAATTATGAAGCTGCAAAAAATATAGCTATAAATGAAGATTTCTATGATGACAAAAAAGATAGATTTCTTAAAGCCTTTGATGTTGGTTTAGCATATTATTTAAATAATGATTTTGAAAAAGCTTTAGAAGCTTTTCAAAAAGCGAAAGATTTCAGCTTAGAATTAAGAACCGCATCGGCATCTAAAAAAATAGGAAAGCAAGTAGTTGGCTTAAGCATAGATGATTATTCAGGAGCTAAATATGAAGTTTCTTTAGTAAGATTCTTTATTGCTTTAACTGTTATGCAATTGCATCAATTGGATGAAGAAAATGAAAAATATTCAGAAGGCTTAAATGCGACTTTAAAAGATTGGGATGCTTTTGTGAATAATGCTGAAGAAGCATATATGGATATGCTTCAAAAGGCTTGGGTTAGCGTTATTCAACCTGAAAAAAGAAAACAAATCTATGCATCTATGAGAAGAATTTTTGATAATGCTTATTCAAATTTAGATTCATTTAAAAATAATGATCACATAAGAGCTTTTAAGAATTTTATAGAGTTAAAAGAAAACGAACCTGAACCAAACTTATATATTGTTTTAAGACAGGGAACTGTTGCTAAAAAGATATCAACTCAAGAAAAATTACCAAAATCAATAACCAATGATTTGTTTTATAGAGAACTTTTTGGTGTTGGTGGTGGAATGCTTGATATGGAAAAAATTGAGAAGCCTAAAGTAGCTCCAAAATTTAAATTAAATATAAAGAAAAATGGAAAAATTATATTTAAAAAGGATATGGCTCTAATTTCTCCTGTTTCAGAATTAGCATATAAACAATTTATGGATGGATATGGTGCTAGGTTATCAGCAAAAATAGCTAGAGTAGTACCTAAATATGTAACAGCTATTGCTGTTGCATCAGCTGCTGCTGGAAAAAACAGAGATTGTATGATTTGTGCAAGATTGGCTTTTGATCTTTCCGTTTCAGCATGGTCTTTAACAGAGAAAGCTGATTTAAGATATGTTGAAATTATGCCATCAAATATTTATTTGCAAAGATTTGATATTAAAAAAGATGGTGAATATGAAATTGAAATTAGTCATAATGAAAATGTCGTTGCAACTAAAAAAGTTTTGGCAAAAAAAGACGGAACAATTGTTTTAGATTTTTATGTTCCTGAAAAATTATCACGATAACCTTTGACATTTTACACTCATTATCTATAATTGATTTCAAACGAAAATTTAAAAAGGAGATTTTTGATGAAATTATTAAAAAGTGCTTCATTGTGTGCTGTTTTATTATGTTCAGCATGTGCTTTAGATCCTTATATGGATGATGATCAAAAAATTGCTACAGCAAATTGGACAACAGATGATACTAATCACGTTGCTAATGAAATTTTAACAAAACTAACAACAGCTCCTAAATTAGTAAGATATATTTCAGGAAGACCAAATGAAACAACTATTACTTATTTAGCCCAATTTGAAAATAAAACTGATAAGTTAGATATGGATTCAGCAAAAGTTGCTTTGAATTCTGTTTTAAAAGAAAAATTGATAAATGAAATTGACGGTTTTGAAGTAATTGATCCTCAAAATAAAGCTATAGAAAAAGAAATTAAACGCCAATATGGTGGTACAGTTACAAGAAATACAATGGTAAGTGCAGCTAAACAATTGGGGGCTGATACATTGATTACAGGTGTTATTTCTGGTGATAGAAATGATGTAGGTGGTAAAACATATCAAATTTACACATTTGATGTAGAGTTTGTTCAGGTAGAAACATCAAGAGTTTTAGCTACAGCTCATACAACTGTAAGAAAACAACAAAAAGCTCAAAAAGTTTCTTGGTAATTTTTTTAAGTTAAAAAAAATTAAGCAGGCAAAAAAGCCTGCTTTTTTTTATATAAAATTGCAAAGTTTCTCGAACTTTTAACTTTTTTGTAAGAAAGTCGGAGTAATTTTTAGAATAGAATGTTTTAAATTTGCGGGGGCAGTATGTCTGTAAAATTTTATAAAAAATTGATTTTAGGGGTGATGACCGCAGCTACAACGGCATCATGTCAGTCTTTTTATAATAATGGTGTTGGGGAACCTGCTATAGTTGTTCCTAAAGCACCATCTAGTGTTGTTATTTGCCGTTCAGCACAATGTGGTCCTGCGCGAGATAGTATGACACGTGAGTATATGTATAATGCACTATTTAATTTGTTTGATACAAATTTAGATTCTGTAGTTACATTGTGTGAAGCAGATCCAAATACCCATGCGTGTTTTGAAAACTATATTCAATTCCCAATTACAGCAGGTGTAGCTCCTGCAACAGTAGTAATTGATTCTGCAAAATTATTAACAGTTAATTTGTTAAAAAATGAACAAGTTATCAATATAGCTTTGGATTATAACATGCATTATAATTCAATTAGACCAGTTTGCAGAACAACAGAAAATCAATTGTTTGTAAAGTCTGCAGATTATGTTTTGTTAGAAAATACAGGCTCTCCTTGCCAATTTACAACAGTTGCGACTTCACAAGTATCTCAAGTATATGCAATTGATTATGTAAATTTAGATTATGGCGAAATTGGTATGCAATATTCAATCGGTATTGCTGGCCATGCTCGTGGTGGTGGTTCTGGTTATATGATTATGAAATTCCAGAAAACAGCTTTCCCATCTGCAGCAAGAAAGTTTGTTTTACCAAAACAAGCTCCTGTAGTTACAAATGTAAATCCAAATGAGAAGCAAAAACCTGGTTTGGATAAGACATTAAATAATCAGGTAACTCCGGGACAATATAAAGTTAAACCATTACCTTTGAAATAAAGAATTTTTAAAGCTTAATGTATCTTTTAAATTTATAGAATATAGTGTAGAATCAACTACACTATATTTTTTTAAAAAAAATAAAGGATTTGAATAAATGTCTCAAAAAATTATAAGTCTTTTAGGTATTTTCGTCTTTATGGGAATTGCATATTTGTGCAGTTCAAATAGAAAAGCAATTAATTATAGAACAGTTTTAGTAGCACTTTTAACATCTTTTTTGATAGCTGTACCTGTTTTTTTGTTAC
Organism: Alphaproteobacteria bacterium; assembly: GCA_024407875.1. Taxonomy (GTDB): domain Bacteria; phylum Pseudomonadota; class Alphaproteobacteria; order CAAGCB01; family CAG-977; genus UBA2903. The sequence continues at coordinate 24,909 of JAKSVT010000016.1, read as the reverse complement.
CAATCAGTAGAGATTTTTTATTGTGGTTTAGTGAAGCTTTTGACAAATTAATTGATGCTGCAAGAGAGGGACCAAAATTCGTTTTAGGATATTTAGGTGTTCAAGATGATAAAAATGGCTTTGTATTTTTATTCCAAGCTATGCCTTTGATAATAGTATTTTCTGCTTTGTTTGGGATTTTATATTACGTAGGTATAATGACATTTATTATTTCGAAAATCGCTTCATTATCAAGAAAACTTTTCGGAATTTCTGTAATGGAATCTATATATTCTGCATGTAGTTTATTTGTAGGAACAGAATCTTTTTTAAGTATTAGACCTTATTTGAATAAGTTAACGAAATCTCAAATTTTCTTGATGTTTACATGTTTTATGTCAACTGTTGCATCATCTACACTTGCATTATATGTATCTGTTCTTTCAGCTAAGTTTCCAACAATTGCAGGACATTTAGTAAGTGCATCTATTATTTCTCTTCCTGCTGCCGTTATCATTGCTAAAATAATGGAACCAGAAACAGAAGATGTAGAAGATTTTAATATTAAAGTTGAAAAGCCTGAATCTTATAAAACGTTTAATGGTACAATTGTTGCTTGTGCTACAGATGGCGGAAAAATGATTTGCAATATATGTATGATGTTAATTGCAATCATTGGTTTAATAGGTATTGCTAATATGCTTATAAACTATATCTGCCCTATAACTTTGACACAAATTTTAGGATATGCTTTTGTTCCTTTTACATTCTTTTTAGGCGTTGATCCATCTGATATATTGAAAATTTCCGAATTGTTAGGCATAAGAACTATTTTAACAGAAATTCCTTCTTATATTGGATTGGGAGAATTTGTTAAAGTTGGAGCTATTTCTGATAGATCAGCTATGATAGCCTCTTATGCTTTATGTGGTTTTGCAAATGTTGGATCTATTGGTATAGCTTTAGGATCTATTAATTCATTAGTTCCAGAAAAATTGTCTGTTGCATCTAAAATTGCATATAAATCTTTGTTTTCTGCATTTTTAGCTACATTAATAACAGGTTGTATTGCTGGAGTGTTTTATAACTAAACTTTTTCCATAAAAATATTTAACCATTTTTCATTATGCCTATCTGAACGAACGTCAAATGTAGTTTTCAAAGATAAAACCTTCAATGAGTGTATGTCTTTGATAATTTCGTTAAATGATGTTTCTGTAAGATAGGTATAATATCTTTCATGAGTTATACCATTAAAATCTCCGTATTTGAAAGAAGCATAAAATATTCCATTTATTTTTAACATTTTTGAATATTTTTCAAATATAGAAGGAAGCTCATTTTTTGATAAATGAAGCAAAGAAGCACAAGCCCAAATACCATCTAAATCGTTATCATTATGGGTATAAGATTGAAAGGTTTCATTTATGACATTTAAATTAGTAAATTTGCTAGCAACTTCACACATTTCTTTTGAAGCATCTACAGCAATTACATCAAAACCTTTTGATAAAAATGCTTTAGAATCTCGTCCAGCTCCACACCCCAAATCTAAAATTTTTCCATTTGGCTTTATTTTAGAAATAAAATCATTTTGAAGTTCTGAAAATTCTAAATTTTGAGTTGAATTCACAAATTCATTTGCTTGTTTTTTATAAAATTCCAATGTAATTTGGTTGTTTTTATTCATGCTTTTTTAAACCTAAAAAATCCTTATTATATAGATTGAATTATTCTAATTTTTCACGTAATTCAAGAAGTTTTAATTTGCTTTTTAAATAATATTTTTTTAAACTAGCATCAAAGTTATTTTAAGATAGCGAGTGTGTTTCTATGTCTAAATCGGTTTCTGATTTTTTTGATAAAGGTAGTGTTAAAAAATTTAAAAGTGGAATTAAGTCTTTTTTGGATAGTTCTGCTACAAAAGTTGCTACAGCAAGTATAGTTTTAGCCACTGCTTTTTCTAGTTGCACTCCGGAACAAATGATGCATGTGGTTGATCATGCTTTTGATAAGCAAACTACAGAATATGCAATAACAGAAAAAGGGGATACTATTTGTTCATATCAAGCAATTGGAAGTAAATCTGATAGAGAAAGAATTGCTAAAATTGTAAATGCAGCAACAAAGTCTGAAACGGGTTGTGCAATTTTAAAAGGTATTAGTCAGAATAATGCTACAATTTCCTTCGAAGAGGCTTCAGATTGCACGGGTTTTTATGATCAAGAAACAAATTCTATTTGTTTAAATCCTTATTATACAAATGCTCGTTTGGAATCAAATTTGATTCATGAAGGTAAACATAGTATTCAATATGCAAATCTTTCAGCCTTAAACTTAGGAACAGATATTCAAAATACAAATAATACTTTTTTTTCAAATACATTAGTAAATCGTGTAATGGAAGCTGATGCTTGTGCTACACAAGCTAAATTTTGTTATGAAATGAATGAAGCTGGAATAAAAGAGCCTATGAACGAGATGTCTAGAGCCCATCCTTCTGTTATGAAAAGTTTTATTGAAAGTGCGGAAAAATTAGGAAAAGATAATAAGGAAACTTTAAAACAAACAATGTTATCTTGGTATGATGATGTTGGCTATGTGGCTTCTTATGACAATTCAATGCTTGATTTGTATTATAATGAAATGTCTTCAAGTAATTCAAATGTCGATAAAAATGATATTTTTTCTAAAGAAGCTAATAAGGTTATATCTTCTATTTGTACTCAAAATGATGGAAAAGCTTATGCTACAGATGGAAATTTGTTGAAAACTTCAAAAACAGCATATCTTGTTGATTATGTTTATGATAGAGCTGAAAGAGTTGAAACTATATTTAGAGATAATAAAACAGATTTATCAATTTACAATATGTATAGAATGGATACTGACACGTATAAAATTCAAAATTCCGTTAATGCTGTTAAAACAGTAAATTTAACAAAATCTATACAAAGATCTTTATAATTAGAAAAGAAATGCTACTAAAATCAAATAATTTTATTCCAGTCGATATGATGACTGATTTAGATGCTGCTACTGAATTAGCTTATTTAGCAAAACGTATAGCAGAATTAAATAGAGCTTATTATTTAGCGGATGATCCGTTAGTTGATGATGCTGAGTATGATGCGCTAAGGCATAGAAATGAAGATATTGAAGCTAAGTTTCCTCATTTAATCAGAAAAGATTCCCCGTCTAAAAAAGTTGGTGCAGAATTAGCTAAAAGTGATTTTAGTAAAATTACTCATTCTATACCGATGTTGTCTTTAGCTGATATTTTTGATTTTGCAGAAGTTTATGATTTTGATAACAGACTTAAAAGGTTTTTAGGTTTAGCTGATGATTTAGATTTTGAATATGTGGCAGAACCAAAATTGGATGGTTTGTCTTTTTCAGCTTTATATGTTGATAAAAAGTTCGTAAGGGGAGCAACTAGGGGAGATGGCCAGGTTGGAGAAGATGTAACAGAAAATTTAAAGCAAATTGAAGATTTGCCTATGGAATTAGTCGGTGATGATGTGCCAGAAAGAGTTGAAATTCGTGGCGAAGTTATCATGATGAAAAAAGATTTCTTTGCATTAAACGAACAACAATTAGCAAGTAAACAAAAACCTTTTGCAAATCCAAGAAATGCTGCAGCTGGTTCTCTTCGTCAATTAGATCCAAGAATAACTAAACAAAGAAAGTTATCTTTGTTTGGATACACATATGGTGAAATGAGCTATATGCCATGGTCATCTCAATATGAGTTTTTAAATAAAATTAAGTCTTGGGGTTTTCCTGTTAATCCAGAGATAAAGCTTTGTAAAAATGTTGATGAACTAGTTTCATATTTTAATGATATGGGAGAAAAAAGACCATTTTTAGATTATGATATTGACGGTGTTGTTTATAAGACAAATAAAGTTGATTTGCAAAAAAGATTAGGTTTTGTCGCTCGAGCACCGAGATGGGCCATTGCTCATAAGTTTCCTCCAGAACAAGCAAAAACTTTATTGGAGGCTATTCGTATTCAAGTAGGAAGAACAGGTGTTTTAACTCCTGTGGCAGATGTAACTCCTATTAATGTTGGTGGTGTTTTAGTATCACATGCAACTTTACATAATGATGATGAAATTAAACGCAAAGATATAAGAGTTGGTGATACAGTCATTATTCAAAGAGCAGGGGATGTTATTCCTCAAATTACAGGCATTGTTCCAGAAAAAAGACCTAGTGATAGTGTTCCTTTTGAATTTCCTACTCATTGTCCAATATGTGGATCATTAGTTGTACAAGATCCGGAACAAGTAGCAAAAAGATGTTCAGGAGGGCTTATCTGCCCAGCTCAAGCAGTGGAAAGCTTAAAACACTTTGTGTCAAGAGATGCTATGAATATTGAAGGACTTGGTGATAGAAATATGGCGTTTTTCTATGAAAAAGGTTGGATAAAGAGGCCTTCTGATATTTTTTCTTTAGAAATAAATTATGGAAGTATAATTCGTAGATTAGAAGGATGGGGAAATAAATCTGCAGAAAACTTGTTTAATGCTATTTTTAAGGTCGCTAATGAAACTCCTTTAGAAAAATTTTTATTTGCTATAGGAATTCCTCAAATAGGATCTGCAACTGCTAGATTATTGGCTGACCACTATGTTACATTTGAAAATTTCTTATCTAAAATGTGTATAGCAGGTAATTTAGTTAATGAAAAAGCCGATGAAGAAAGTACACAAGCTTATCAAGAATTAATTTCAATAGATTCTATTGGTCCAATAGTTACAACAGAGATATTAGAATTTTTCCAAAATGAACAGAATTTATCTGAAGTAAAATTATTAGCACAAAAGATTAATATTTTGCCTTTTGTAAAATCTGAAATTACAACAAAATTAGCTGGTAAAACAGTTGTTTTTACGGGAACTTTGGAACATATGACGAGAAATGAAGCAAAAGCAAAAGCTTTAGCATCAGGAGCAAAAGTTTCAGGATCAGTAAGTTCTAAGACGGATTATGTAGTATTAGGTGCTGATGCGGGCTCTAAAGCTCAAAAGGCTAAGGAACTTGGAATTAATACAATTACAGAACTAGAATTTCTTGAATTGTGTGAATAGTGTTTTAAATATTGATTATAGTAATGAATTTAAAAGAAGAGGTTGGATAGTTTCCTATTCAACCTCTAAAAAGTTATTTATATATTGCTCAATTATTTCTTTATTAAAGAAGCATATAAATCTTTAGTTTGTTGAGCAATACTTTGCCAACTGAATTGTTTTTCAACTCTTAAACGACTTGCTTGTCCCATTTGTTTTGCAAGAGCTGGGTCACGAAGTAATTTGTTAATAGCTTCAGCCATACGATTTGCAAAATCTTCTGGATCTTCAGGGTCATTAGGTGGAACATCTGATAATTTAGGATCAATTAAATATCCAGTTTCACCATCAACAACGACTTCTTTAATTCCACCAACAGCAGATGCAACAACAGGTGTATTACATGCCATTGCTTCTAAGTTGATAATTCCAAATGGTTCATAAATTGATGGACATACAAATACGCTTGCTTGTGAATATAAAGCAATAATATCATGTTTTGTAGGATCATCTTTTGAAACCATTTCAGGAATCCAAATTACGCCAGGGCGGGATTTTTGCAAGGTTTTTACCATTTCAGTCATTTCCTCTTGCAATTCTTTTGTATCTGCTTCGCCAGCACATAAAACGATTTGAGCATTTGGATCGATTTTTGTTGCAGCTTTAATTAAGTATTTTACGCCTTTTTGGCGTGTCATACGTCCTACAAACAATATGTAAGGTTTGTCAGCTCTGATTCCGTATTTTTGTAATACAGCAGTGTCTTCAATTTCTTTATATTGATTTACATCAATACCATTGTAAATAATTGAGATTTTTTTAGGATCAATTTTAGGGAACAAACGAATTACGTCTTCTTTTGTGCTTTGTGAAACTGCAACAATAGCATCAGCCATTTCTAATGCTGTTTTTTCAACCCAAGCAGACATATCATATCCGCGGCCTAATTGTTCACGTTTCCATGGACGTAATGGTTCTAATGAGTGAACTGTAATTACTAAAGGAATACCATATAAAATCTTTGCTAATATTCCTGCAAAATGAGCATACCATGTGTGGCAGTGGCAAATATCTGCAGTCATATCTTTCCCAGCAAAAGCTAAACCATTATAAGCAGCTTCAAGTGGAGAAGCTAATTGTTTAGGACAATCTTTAAATAAATTTTTATCAGGGTTAATACCAGCAATTTCTAAATTTCCGTTTTTCCCATTTTTTTCATCAAAGAAACAACGTACTTCAACGTCCATTAATTTTGCTAATTCGCGAGATAAATATTCAACATGTACTCCAGCACCGCCGTATACGTGAGGTGGGAATTCTTTTGTTACAAACATAACTTTCATATTATTTATAGTCCTTTCTAAAAATTTGAACTGCAAATATTTTGAATGATTTTTATATATAAATCAATCTTTTATAAAAAAATTATTCATTTTTAATAAAAATGTGGATTTTTTATTTAATCAGTTTAAAATACGTTTTAAAATTTTTTTAATAAGTTTTAGATGGGGTTTATATGCTCGACAGTATTTACCAAAGAAATTTTTTACAAAAGATGCCTGATGGCACTGTAAAACAAGTAAATCCATTTTCAGGTACACAAGTATGGACAGTTCCTGGAAGAGGAAAACGTCCAACTGTTAACAAAAAAGATGAGAAAAAGGTTGATCGTGTTGTAAAAGAAGTTGAGGATTATTGCGCTTTTTGTCCAGCTAATTATTTAAAAAATCCTCCAGAAAAAGCACGTTTAGTTCAAAAAGCTGATGGATCATTTGAAGTTTTAGAAAATATTAAGTTTTCAGATTTGTTTAAAACAACAGCAGAATTCCGTAGAATACCAAATTTGTTTGAAATTCTTTCATATGATTATTGGGAAAAGAACTACGCATTTGTTATTTCTGATAAGGCTAATGCCCATCGTGAAGAATATATTTCTGAACCAGAAGGCCGTGAACACGTATTAAACGTTATCAGTGAAAAAATGCGTATTGGTGGCATGACTAAAGAAGAAATAGATAGTATTTCAAGTGGTCGTAAATTATCTATGGCTAATAGTTTCTTTGCTGGTGGCCATGAATTAATTATAGGTAAGAACCACTTTGTTCCAGGTTTGGATCATGATGAAAATGCATCTTCTGGAACATTAACTGAAGATATGCACTATCAATATATTGATTTTACAATTAAAGCTTTAAAAGATATTTATTTGTCAAATCGTTATGTACGTTATGTTACAGTTTTTCAAAACTGGTTAAACCCAGCAGGTGCTTCTTTTGATCATTTGCATAAACAATTAGTTGCTATTGATGGAATTAGTGCTGCAAATGAACAGGAATTTTTATTGGCTCGTCAATATCCTAATATGTACAATGATTTTGCTGTTAACTATGCAGGATATCAAAACTTAGTTATTGCAGAGAATGATTATGCTATCGTATTCGCAGGTTTTGGACATAGATATCCAACTTTAGATATTTATTCAAAAGCAGAAAAGAATCAACCTTGGAATATGACGGTAGAACAGGTACGTGGAATGAGTGATATTATTCATGCTTGTCATGCTTCTATGGGAAGCGAAATTCCTTGCAACGAGGAATGGCATTATCGTCCACCAGCAATTGATGTTGCTGTTCCATGGCATGTGTTGATTAAGTGGCGTATTTCTAAGCCAGCTGGATTTGAAGCAGTTACAAAGATTTATGTTAATACAATTGATCCATGGTCTTTGCGTGATAAGATAGTTCCAAAGATGTTTGAGTTGAGAAATTCAGGAAAAATTTCAAAATCTATTAAGATTGCTTCTGAATGTGATTGTACACCAAACTGTTTGTTGTATAACACACAAACTGTTAAGACTTCTGATTCTTTGTTAAGCGCAAGGGGTCGTGGTACTACAATGGATTGCTAATTCTAGTATTCAATTGGAAAATATTTTTAAAACCAACAGTTATAGTAAATGCTGTTGGTTTTGTTTTTTTATTAAGATAAATTTCTTGAAATATGAGAGAGTTGAGGGATTAAGATTTAAAATCAAGCAGTAATCTTATTTGCAGTTCTTATAGTCGTGAAAAAGTTTGTTTGTTTAAAACATTCTTCTACATCAAAATAACAGTAAAAATTTACCAAAAACTTTTTCTGTAACTATTTTTCATTTCATTCGTTATATTTAATATAAGAGCTATTTTTTGTGGGAGAAGTACCATGGAAAAAACAGAAAAAATGAAAAAAGATGAAGAATTTGTAGAACTCGAAGATGAAGAGTTGTCTTCAATTACAGTGAGTAAAGAAAAATACTTTCCTTCAAGCTCTCTCCCACAAAGAATGTCAGCACTCCCAAAAGACTATGAAGTTAAAGAAATGCTCATTCAATCAGATGATGATGAGTAAGGGGGCATTAGATTTTTTTTATTTTCCATAATGATTCCTCTTTAAAAACTATTTTTTTTCTCCTCTCCTATATTGGAAGATGACATAAATTTTATTGCCACATGATAGGGAATAAATGAAGTTCACGACGCTGACGGTCGATACTTAAGGTACGAACAAATAAGTTGGTTGGTGTGAAGCTTTTGGTTAATTTAGTCAAAAATAGTAAAATATAGTTTTTATTTGTTTTAGGCTATAATCTTCTTGTTTTAAGTAAGAAATACGACTATATTTGTCGTAATTTAAAGAGGCGTTGTTAGTAAAACAAACTTATATTTAAAAATATATATTGATAACAAAAAAATAGTTTTATTTTTTTTAAAATATGATATAATTCAGTCGTTTTCAAAAAGTCCCATGTAATGTGGGCAATAATGAAAAAGTTTTATTTTTTTTATAGGAGTTATTCAAATGGCAGTTCGCGTTGCTATTAATGGTTTTGGTCGTATTGGTCGTTTAGCATATCGTGCTATCGCAGAATCTGGCAGAACAGATGTTGAAGTTGTTGCTATCAATGATTTGGGTTCACCTCAAGCTAATGCTCACTTGTTGAAATTCGATTCAGTTCATGGTCGTTTCCCTGGTGAAATTTCAGCAACAGACAATTCAATTACAGTAAATGGAAAAACAGTAAAAGTTATTGCTGAACCAGATCCAACAAAATTGCCATGGAAAGAAATGGACATCGACATCGTTTATGAATGCACAGGCCGTTTCACAGATGCTGATAAAGCAAAAGTTCATTTAGAAGCTGGTGCAAAACGCGTATTAGTTTCTGCTCCTTCAAAAGGCGCTGACTTAACAGTTGTATATGGCGTTAACGATGATAAATTGACAGCAGAACACAAGATTGTATCAAACGGTTCTTGCACAACAAACTGCTTATCACCAGTTGCTAAAGTAATTCACGAAAAATTCGGTATTGTTCGTGGTTATATGACAACAATTCACTCATACACAGGTGACCAACGTACAGTAGATACATTGCACAAAGATTTATATCGTGCTCGTGCTGCTGCTTTGTCAATGATTCCTACAACAACAGGTGCTGCAAAAGCTGTTGGTTTAGTATTACCAGAATTGAATGGTAAATTACAAGGTTCAGCTATCCGTGTTCCTACACCAGATGTATCTGTAGTTGACTTGAAAGTTGTATTAGAAAAATCAACAACAGAAGAAGAAGTAAATGCAGCAGTTAAAGCAGCTTCAGAATCAGGTCGTTTAAAAGGTATCTTAGGATACAATGATTTACCATTAGTATCTATGGACTTTACACATGATTCACACAGCTCAATCTTCCACGCTGATCAAACAAAAGTTATCGATGGTAACTTCTTGCGCATTTTGAGCTGGTACGACAACGAATGGGGCTTCTCAAATCGTATGTCAGATACAGCAGTTGCTATGGCAAAATTCCTCTAATATGGGAAAATAACAGACGGCTTCCCTTGAAAAAGAGAAGCCGTTTTTTTAGGTTTAAATTTAATCTTGTTTAATTCAAGGAAAAAATATGTTTAATACAATTAAAGATTTAGAAGCAGCAGGAAAAGTTGTTTTCGTACGTGCTGACTTGAACGTTCCTTTTAAAGAAGGAAAAGTTACAGATACAACAAGAATTGATCGTTTTGTACCAACAGTAAAAGCTTTACAAGCAAAAGGTGCAAAAGTTGTTATCGCATCACACTTTGGCCGTCCAAATGGTCAATTCGTTGCAGAAATGAGCTTAGGTCAAATCGTAGCAGATGTAGAAAAATCATTAGGACAAAAGATTACATTTGTTGATGATTGCATTGGCGAAAAAGTAACAGCAGCTATTAAAGCTATGAAAAATGGCGACGTAATTATGTTAGAAAATTTACGTTTCTATGCTCAAGAAGAAAAGAATGATGCTGAATTTGCTGCTAAATTAGCAAAAGACGTAGATATCTATGTAAATGATGCTTTTTCATGTGCTCACCGTGCTCATGCTTCAACAGAAGGTATGGCAAAATTAAAACCAAATGCAGCAGGTTTGTTAATGCAAGCTGAATTAGAAGCTTTGGATTCTGCTTTAGGAAATCCTGTTCGTCCAGTAGCTGCTATTGTTGGTGGCGCTAAGGTTTCTACAAAGTTAGATTTGTTAGGAAACTTAGTAAAGAAAGTTGATAAGTTAGTTATCGGTGGCGGTATGGCTAATACTTTCTTGTATGCACAAGGTGTTGAAGTTGGTTCTTCTTTATGTGAAAAAGAAATGGCTGATACAGCTCGTGAAATTATGGAAAAAGCTAAAGCTGCTCATTGTGAAATTATTTTACCAGTTGATGCAGTTGTTGCTAAAGAATTTGCTGAAAATGCAGCTAATGAAACAGTAGATGTTAAAGCAGTTCCTGCTGACAAGATGATTTTAGATATTGGTCCAGAATCTGTTAAGAACGTAAATGCTAAATTAGCAGAATGCAAGACTGTAATTTGGAATGGTCCTGTTGGTGCTTTCGAAATTAAGCCTTTCAATAAAGCAACATTTGCTATTGCTGAAGCTGTAGCTGATTTAACAGCTAAAGGTTTGAAGTCAATTGGTGGTGGTGGCGATACAGTTTCTGCTTTGAAGAAAGCTGGTGTAGCTACAAAATTATCATATTTGTCTTCAGCTGGTGGCGCATTCTTAGAATGGATGGAAGGAAAAGCTCTTCCAGGCGTTGTAGCTTTAGAAAAATAATTTAATTTTTTTGAAAAAAATAGGCACTTGTTATGTTTTATAGCAGGTGCCTTTTTTGTACTTTAAAGAATATTTCACTTTTGTTAAATTTAAAAATATTAGACAAAAAAATAAAATTTTTCGCAAAAACATCTATGAATTTTAAAATAAATATGCTATCTATATAATAACAATAATTGTATTTTATAGGAGTTTGTTGTTATGGCTAAAAGTAAACAAGATCGTATTTTAGAGCAATTTTTAAACGAACAAAGAAAAAAAGAATATAGACAACAAAAATATGGATATGATCCTCTTTCAGAACAACGTGAAAGCCACACTATTCAGTACGAGCAACCTTCTCATACAAATGAAGAAGAAATTGGTACAACAATTGATTTCTATGAAGCCTTAGCAAAATATGGAATTTCAAAAAAAGAAGCTGATCAATATGTTTCTGATCATATTGATGAGGCAAAAGATAATGAAGAGAGTTTTGATCAAATTTTTGATAATTTTAATGATTCAACAAAAGATCCTTTAGAAGAACAAGCCAAGGCACATACAATTCAATATGAAGAGCCTAAGCATGACCAAGAAAATACAAACGATGAAAATACAATTAATTTCTTTGATGTTGCTAAGCCAGAGGATTTTGAAAATTCAAATATTGAAGAACCTGTTGTATCTCAAGATGATGCACAAATGGGAGAAGAACAAACGGTAGATCAAGTATTAGATGATTTTCAGCAACCAACAATTGATCCAATCGAAGAGCAAGCTCAAGATCATACAATTCAATATGAAGAACCTTCTCATGAACAGGAAAATGTAAATGATGGGGATACAGTTAATTTCTTTGATGTTGTTAAACCAGAAGAACTTGAAAATGCTCCAGTTGAAGATAATGTCCAAGTTGAGGAACCTGTTGTAGTGGAACCATCTGTTGAAGAACCTGTTGTACAACCAGAAACTGTAATTAATAATCCAGGTGAAGAATATGTAAGACCTGTTGAACCTGAAGGCCATGGTGGTTCATTTACATTTACTCAAGATGATACTCCTCATATAGAAGAAGAGACAGATGAGGAAGAGGGATATGTACCTCCTGCAAATAATAATAATCTTAGAGCTACTCCAGAAGATTTAAAACGTTGGATAGATTTACATGAAATAGAAGGATCCTTATCAAATCCTCAATATGCGTCATATTTCTCTAAAATTAAAGATGTGGAGCGTAAAGATGGCGTAGCAATAATGAATTTGGATAGTTCAAAAAGAGTATTTGTTGCTGGTGATAATGTTCAATTTTGTGGTGTAACAGAACTTAATGGTAAAACTGCAGTTCCAACATTAAATGATTGCTTAACGATGGTTCGTATGGGACAAATGAAAGGTTGGGATTTTGCAACAATTGATGGTTCTGATGAATTTAAGAAACAAATGTATATTGCATGCCGTGTATTAGGAATGCCTACAAAAGATTTTGTTCCAACACCAGAAATGATTATGGCTGCTGATGAAGCATGCAGTCAATTACAATCTCCTGATAAATTAGGTCATACAATTAATGATTATGTTGCAGATTTAGATAATCGTTATCCAAAGATTCAAGCTAAACATGCAGATGAGCCAGCTGAACCAAAATTAGTAGAAAAATATAGTAAAGAGGGTTTGGGACCATTTAATAAGAAATTAGTTGCAGCAGGAAACGATAAGTTTAAAACAACAACAGATGATAAAGACAAAGAAGATAAGGAAAAAGAAGAGAAAGAATATGAAGCTTTCAAAACTTTGTCGTTAGATGAAAAAATTGATAAAGTAGGTTTGATTCCTGGTAAAGATGGAAAACTTTCTAGAGAACAAAGTGATATAGTAAAAGAATGTTATGATAGAGACTTTGCATTTACAGAAAGTGTGTTAAACGATTTACAAAGAAGACAAGCTGAGGAAAAATATGATGCTAAACAAGCTTATTCTGATAAGACAAAAGCATCATGGGAAGCTTTAGATGCTAAAATAAATGATAAGAAAGAACTTACTGAAGAAGAGAAGAAGGATTTAGCTAATAGAGATAAATTCTATAAAATGTGTGAAGAAAGAGAAATAAGCCCTGATGAAGTTAATGTTCCTGAAAAGCTTATGACAGATGAAAGCAAGAAAGGTTTAACTGAGACAAGACGAAACATTTCTGCAAATTATATGGGTGCAACAGAAGCTGTTAAAGAAATGCTTGCTAAGAAAACAAAAGAAGGTGTTGAAAATCCAAGTTCAATGGCAAAGCCTTTGGCTAATGAATTCGATGGTAATATGATTGCTGTTTATACTAGTGGAGAATTTGCTGGACCTGGTTTGTCAGATAAGTTGAAAGCTGTTGGAAAGATGCGTTCAAAGAATAAAGAACTAGATGTTGCTACAAATAAGCAATTTGCTAAGATGTCTAAAGATGGTGATACTTTAACAGGCTATCATGACTATAAGAAAGGTAGTTATGCTGAAGAGGCTTCTAAACAATTTTCATCAGAAGTTAAGAGGAATATTCTTGGTCAATATAAATTCCGTGATAGTGCACGTTAATTATAAGGATGTGAAATTATGGCTGAAAATGGACAAAATGAAGATGTAATGCATGTTTATAATGCTTGGACTGAAATGCAAAAAGACCAAGAAAGAGGCCGTAATAGAAACGGAAAAATTAAAGATGTTCACATGACAACAGATGAAAATGGGCAAACTGTTGTAGAAGTCGTTACAAAAAGAGGCGGAAAAATCTTAGATAGTGGAGATAAAAAAGCCGAATTTGTCGAAATGAAAAGAGAAGAACGTAAAGCCGTTTTAAGTTCTAAGATTAATGATTTGATTAAACAAGTAATTGAAAATGGCTGGGTATCTACTGTTGATGATTTGCCTCCTGAAGTTGTTGAAGCTTTGCGTAGAGCTTGTGAAAGTAGAGGTATTAAAACATTTGGTATAAAAAGTGAAAAGGCAGAACAGCTAGAAAATTCTAAGCAATTAAAAACTGCTGAAGAAAAACGCCATGATGCTATTAAAGATTTGCATGAGAAAGAAGTAAAAAAAGAAAAAGAAGAAGCTGCAAGAAAAGCTGCTGAAGCTATGGCTTTAAGAGCTGTAAAAGATATCAAAAACGAGAAAAAGCGTTGGGAACAAACAAATCGTCGTACCGAAAATAAAATCGATAAAATGAAGAATCAAATTGTTCAAGAAGAAAAGAAACGCTTTGATGAAATTATGAAAGAAAAGAGAGAGCTTCATGCTAAGGATCATATTGAAGCTTTACGTAAAGAAATGTTTGGTGAAAATGGAGTTGCCAAGACTATTGCTGAAAAAGAAGCAAAAGGTGAAGCTCTTACTGAAAAAGAAATGAAAATGAAAGAGCAAGCTGCACGTTTTGGTATTATATCTCTTGACCCTAAACAAGATACTATTACAGGTAAAAAACAATTAAATTTAGTTAAAAAAGATGATTTTTCTAAAGAAGAGAGAAAAGAAATAGAAAAAGAAAAGAAATTTCATAAAAATGTTTTAACTGCAAAATTGGCTGTTTTGGATAAAAAGTGTCAAGAATTAAAATTGCATAATGCTCAAGGTAAAGATGTTGTAGTTGGTGATATTGAGAGATTTAAAAATTGGGCTTATGATGATTTGCCAGAAGAATATACAAATGAAAATTTGACAGAAGCCAAAAAAACATTTAATGCTCAGAAAAAAGAATTTTCGGTTCAACGTAAAGAAATTTGGGAAGATCAAAAGAAGAAAACAGATCTTCGCTTGAAAGCTATTTATAAACAGTATGGCGTAAGCGAAGAAAAAATTTCTGAAGAACAAAAAGCAGGAAAAGAAGCTTTAGATAAACCTAAATTAAATGCTAAATGTAGTTTGCAATCTCGTTTAAAACAACAAAGTGAAAAAAGACAAGAAGCTTTTGAAAAAATCAAAATGCAAACTTTGATGAATGCTAGAAGATCTCGCTAATATATAATGTATATAGAAATTCAAGATGATATTGATTTGCAAAAAATTGCAAATAGTGGTCAGTGTTTTCGAGTAAAAAAGTTTAATGATAATTCTTTTAGATTTATTTGCTTAGATAAGATTTTGTATATAAAGCAAATTGATAATACAAAGTATGAGATAAGCTGTTCAGAAGATGAATGGAATACATTTTGGTATTCATATTTTAATTTTGATAGAAATTATAAAAAAATTAGAAAATCTGTTAACACAGAAGATGAATTTATGTACAAAGCTGTTGAATACGGGAAAGGTATTCGTATTTTAAGGCAAGATCCTTTTGAAATGTTAATTACGTTTATAATTTCTCAAAGGAAAAGTATCCCTGCTATAAAAACTTCAGTTGAAATTATATGTAAAAAATTTGGAACTTTAATAAAAAATGACAAAGAGGAAATATATACATTTCCATCAGTAAAACAATTATCTAAAGCAAATGAAAATAATCTTTTGGATTGTAAATTGGGATATAGATTACCGTATGTTTTAGATGCTATTAGTAGTGTTAATTTGGATAAAATTAATCTTGAAAATCTTAAAAAATTTAATGATTTTGATTTAATTGAAGAATTAAAAAAGATTTATGGTGTTGGAAACAAAGTTGCAAATTGTGTTTCGTTGTTTGCGTACAATAGAACAGCATCTGTTCCAATTGATACTTGGATACAAAAAATAATAGATACAATTTACAACGGTGAAAATCCATTTGCAAAATTTGGAACGAACGCAGGAATAATGCAACAATATGCATTTTTCTATTCACAAACGACCAAAATGAAAGAATAGATTATTTTTTCCAAAACATTAATTTGTTAATTAATTGGCGACGGCGTTTTTTTGCTTGTTGATGGTCTTCATATTCACTTAATTTAATTGATAAACGAGATTTTGTTTCTGTTAAAATATCATTTAATCTAGCTAAAATATATGAAGTAGGTGTATCAACCCAATCACCACGACCTGTTCCACAAGGCGTTTTGGATATAACATGTTTTGTTTTATTTAATTGAGGAAATAAAGCTTTCCCAATAAAACTAATAGTTTGAACTTTAACACTTTCATATTTAAAACTACTACGTTTTAAAGTGTAGGAATTGTTGTTTTTGCTTAATATTAAAGCAAGTTTTGCATGAACTTTTTGAACATCATGGAATGTTGCTTTTTCTAATGCATCACAAAAATCATCATCCTTCTCAATTTCTTTATCATAGAAATCAGAAGGAGTATCAGCTTCAGCAATAATTTTGTTTAAATCATCGCCGTCAGTTTCAGGATCTAAATCTATTTGTTCATGTAAAGCCCCACGAACAGATAATGATAAAATTATATCAAAAAGATTTTGTTCTGTAGAATCTGGTTCTGTAAATTTTGGATCAAGTTCTGATAATTTCTGAGCGATAATTAAATGAGCTTTATACAAATCCATCCAATGCTCAGGAGTATCTCTTGTTTTTAAAAGTTCTAGAGATTTTGTTTTTTCAATAGATTTAATAATATTCAATAATGAAGATAAATCTTTTGCTGTTGTTGCAGCTGAGATTAAATCTTCTGTGTGCCAATTTTCAATATTTTCTTTAACGAATTTTTCGTTTTTAAAATTTATTCGGCTGTCTAGCATACAGACCTTCTTTTCCTTTGATTTTTAATATAATTTCAATTACTTGAAGTATTTTACTAAAAATAATGCCTTATGTAAACTTTTAATTATAGATTTTTTCTAATAAAATCGGTATAACTTATGGAAATACTAAAGAAATTTATGTTTTAGGGAGATAATTATGCAAGGCTCAATTTTAAGTGTAGATTGGACAGCTGATAATGGAATAATTCGCGGTGAAGATGGTGTAAAATATTCTTTTGATTTTTCAGATTTTTTTCAAGGATCTGCTTTTGTTGGTAATGTTGTAGATTTTGAAGTAAAAAATGGAAAAGCTTCAGAGATATATGTTGTTAAAACATCTTTAAGTGCAAAGATAGATTATTTATTTTGGTTCTTGTTTAGCGTTAGAGGACGTATATCAAGAGACCATTTTTTAATATGGTTGCTAGCAGCTTGTTTTCTTATGCCTATTCCTGTTGCATTAGGTGTTTTAAAAATAACAGGATTAGGAGCTGTCGCTACATTGTTGGCTTCATATGTTTCATATGCTGTAATTTTAAAAAGATTACATGATTCAAATGCAAGTGCAGTATGGATTATAATTACATTACTTTTAGCTTTGTCTGCAATTTTAATTCAATTAGGATTGATAAATCTTCCATTATTAAATGGTATTGGTGAAACAGTTTATATTATTGTTGCTTGCTTGTTTGCTTTCTTCTGTGTTTGTTTGTGCTTATCAAAGGGGTCATTTGGTGTAAATAAATACGGAAAAAAGACAATTGGATGTAAGACAATTCGTTTGAAATAATAAATTCAAAAATTTAGTTTTAAAGTAAAGAGAATAATAATGTCAGAAAATAAAATGAAATATTTGAAGGATTATAAAAAGCCTGATTATAAAATTCGTAATATTGATTTAACTTTCGATTTAGATGCAGAAAATACAATTGTTACAGCAAAAACACACTTCATTGCTGATTATGATGTAACAAAAGGGGGTAGAGTACTAACCTTAGATGGACGTGATTTAGAATTATTGAGCGTAAAAATTAGTGGCGATTTAGTTGATGAACGTGCATATGAGCTAACTGATGAATCATTAACTATTTATAATCCTCCTTGTGATTTTGTTTTAGAAGTTGTAACTAAAATTCATCCAAAAGCAAATACAGCATTGGAAGGATTATATTATTCTAATGGTACGTTGTGTACACAAAATGAACCTGAAGGCTTTAGAAAAATAACATATTATTTGGATCATCCAGATATTATGGCATCTTTCAAAACAACATTAATAGCGAATCGTAAACAATATCCTATATTATTATCAAATGGTAATCCTGGAGAAGATATAGATTTGGGCGACGGACGTCATAAAATAACATGGATAGATCCTTTTAAAAAACCTTGCTATTTATTTGCTGTTGTTGCTGGTGATTTAGCTCACTTACATGATACATTTACAACAATGTCTGGTCGTGAAGTTAAGCTCGGAATTTATACAGAACATGGTTTTGAGCATCAAGCAAAATTTGCATTAGATTCATTGAAACGTGCTATGAAGTGGGACGAAGATGTGTTCGGATGTGAATATGATTTGGATTTATTTAACATTGTAGCTGTTTCATATTTCAATATGGGTGCAATGGAAAATAAGGGGTTAAATATTTTCAATACATCATGTGCATTAGTTGATCCTGAATGTGGTACAGATAAAGATTTTGCACATGTAGAAAGTGTTATTGCTCACGAATATTTCCATAACTGGTCTGGTGATAGAGTTACAGCAAGAGATTGGTTTAATTTGTCTCTAAAAGAAGGGTTTACTGTTTATAGAGATCAAGAATTTTCACGTGATATGCATAATCGTTCTTTAAATAGAATTAACGATGTTTTTGATTTAAGAACATTCCAATTTCCAGAAGATGCTGGTCCTTTAGCTCATTCGGTAAGACCTGAATCTTATATGGAAATTAATAACTACTATACTTCAACAGTTTATGATAAAGGCGCTGAAGTAATTCGTATGTATGAAAGAATGTTTGGCAAAGAAGGCTTTATTAATGGCTGTAAGTTGTACTTCAATCGTCATGATGGTCAAGCTGTTACAATTGATGATTTTGCTAAATGTCAAGAGGATGTTTCTTATACAGATTTAACTCAATTTAAGCGTTGGTATTCTCAAGCTGGTACACCAATTGTAAATGCTTATGCTGAATATGATGAAAATGCGAAAACTTATAGATTAACATTAAAGCAACATACAAATCCAACATTAAATCAACCTGAAAAATTGCCTTTTGTAATTCCTGTTGAAATAGGATTAATTGATAAAAAAGGTAATGATATTTTGTTGCAACTGGATACAGAAGATAAACCTTTAGGTACTTCAAGAACATTGATTTTAGATCAAGAAGAACAAGTGTTTACTTTTGTAAATGTTCCAGAAAGACCAGTTTTGTCAGGAAACCGTGATTTTACAGCTCCAATTCATTTTGTGTATGATTATACAGATGACGAATTGGTTCATCAATCAATGTATGATTCTGATTTATTTAATCGTTGGGATGCCTCTCAACAATATGCTGTAAAAATGATGAAACGTATGATGAAAGACTATCAAAATGGAAATAAAACTCCAGATGTTGATAATGCTTTCGTTGAATTATGGGGCAAATATTTATTAGATAAAGGTGTAGATCCTGCATATAAAGCAAGATTAATTACTTTGCCTCAGGAAAATTATTTGGCAGATAAAATGGACGTTGTAGATGTTGAAGCTATTCACGTTGTTAGAGCTTTAGTTAAAAAAACTTTAGCTACAAAATATCGTGAAGATTTAATCAAGATTTACAATGAAAATGATTTAAGTTCAAAGCCTTATAAATTTACAACTCAAGATGCTGGAAAACGTAGCTTAAAGAATATGGCATTGTCTTTCTTAGGTAATATGGAAATTGAAGAAAATGATAAGATTGTTCAAAATCAATATTACAAAGCTAATAATATGACAGATAAATTAGCAGCTATGAATATATGTTCAAATTCTAAAGATCCAAAGCGTGATGAAATCATGGAAGATTTTTATGAACATTATAAGCATGATGCTGGTATTGTAAATAAATGGTTGTTTGCTTGTGCTTGTGCAGATAGAGAAGATGCATTGGAACAAGTTAAAAAGTTAATGCTTCATCCTGCATTTGAGATGAAAAATCCAAACAAATTACGTTCTGTAATGGGAGGATTTGCATACAATCAACCTCAATATCATAAAGCTGATGGATCAGGTTATAAATTCGCTGCAGAAATGGCAATGAAAGTAGATGAGTTTAATCCACAAATGGCTTGTCATATTGTTAAACCTATGGTTCGTTGGCGTCGATTTGATGAAAAACGTCAAAATATGATGAAAGCAGCTTTGGAACAAATTATAGCAAAACCAAAATTATCAAAGAATGTTTTTGAACTTGTTTCAAAAGCATTGGCTGATGAAACAAAGTAGTGCATTTGTTGACAATATAAGAACTATTGTATAAAATGATATAAAAAATAAAGAGGTCGTTTATGCAAGATTTATATGCTCCATCTAGAGTAGAAAATGCAGGAGGACAGCAGGCAAAGCAATCTAAAATTTGCAAGATGTCTGATGTTCCTGCAAGATATACTTCATATCCAGGTTTTGAAGATTTGGTCATGTGTGATCCTGCTCATTATGGAAAAGCAGAACCAAAGACTATTAGAGAAGCTATGAGTGCTGTCGAAGCTGATTTAAAAGGAAATATAAAAGGTCCTGTTACTAGACCTGAAGATTCTTATATTGATTTTTATGATGGTGAAGGTAATCCTTTTGATGTTAAAACACCATTATCTCCAGTAAAGGGAGAAAAATGGGAATTTAGCGCAGTACAAAATGCTGAAGCTGTTTTAGAACAATTAGATATGACTCATAAAAATAAGTTTACAGGAAAAGAACAACCTGTAGCTGTATTGTTAGATACAACATATATGAGTTCAGAAGATCGTAAGGCTTTATGGCATGAAATGATGAAGAAGACTAAAGAGGATAGATCTGTTTTAAAACGTGTTTTTGAAGTTAACGTCCAATTAGATGATACAAAAAAACATGAAAAATTAAATGCAAATTTTGTAAATAAGATACTTCAAGGAAAATCACGTTGATTACTAATTTAAAAAAATTATTTTTTACAATTGGAATGATGTTATCTCCATTTGTACTTTCAAATTGTATAGCTCTTTATGATCAAGGATTTAATTCAACAACAGATTTATCAAATTTTGGTAGAGGTTGTAATGCTTTTGAACATGGTGATTATGAAGCTGCTTTAAAGTTGTTTTTTAAAGATACAGAAGCAAACAATCCAGATGCTCATTATATGATTGGTATGATATATCTATACGGTTTGGCCAACGAAAAAAATACATATGTTGCTCAAAAATATTTAACATCAGCAGCTATGCAAGGTCATGAAGCCGCACAAGAGATTTTAGCTTATATGTATGCTTCTCCTAGAATGGAATTATATAATACTCTTCAAGCTTATTATTGGTTTAAGGCTTTAGAAAGATCACATCCTTATAAATATCGTCAAGAAATTAAAGATTTGTACGCACAAATTTATTCCAAAGGACAGATATCAAAAGCAAATGCTTTAGAATTGCCAAAGATTACGCAATTTAAGGGTATAAATTATAATGCGATGTTCCCATATCGCTAATTAAGCTATTAAAAAAATTAAATTAAAAATAAAAAAGGAAACTATAAATGGTTGCTTATCAATATATTTATGTAATGAAAAATTTATCTAAAACTTATCCTGGTGGAAAAAAAGTTTTAAATAATATTTGGTTATCTTTTTTTCCTGGAGCAAAAATTGGTGTATTAGGTCCTAATGGTGCTGGTAAATCAACATTATTAAAAATTATGGCTGGTATTGAAACAGAATTTAATGGTGAAGCTTGGGCTGCTGAAGGTGCAAGTGTTGGTTATTTACCACAAGAACCACAATTAGATCCAAAGAAAACTGTTATGGAAAACGTAATGGATGGTTGTGGAGAAACAAGAGATTTATTAAAACGTTTTGAAGAACTTTCTGCTAAGTTTGCTGAGGAAATGAGCGATGATGAAATGAATGCATTAATCGCTGAACAAGGTGAATTGCAAGAAAAAATTGATGCATGCAATGGTTGGGATTTAGAACGCACTATTGAAATTGCTATGGATGCTTTGCGCTGTCCACCAGCAGATGCTGATGTTACAAAATTATCTGGTGGTGAAAAACGTCGTGTTGCTTTATGCAGATTGTTATTGCAAAAACCAGATTTGTTATTATTAGATGAACCTACTAACCATTTGGATGCTGAATCTGTTGCTTGGTTACAACAATTCTTACATGATTATGAAGGAACTGTTGTTATGGTAACTCACGATAGATACTTCTTGGATAATGTTACAGGCTGGATTTTGGAATTAGATCGTGGTGAAGGCATTCCTTATGAAGGTAATTATTCTTCATGGTTGGAGCAAAAAGAAAAACGTTTAGCTCAAGAAGCTAAAGAGGAAAGTGCTCGTCAAAAAACAATTAAGGAAGAATTGGAATGGATTAGACAATCACCAAAAGCAAGACAAGCAAAATCTAAAGCTCGTATTCAAGCATTTGATGCATTGGTCCAAGAAGCTGATAAACAAACAGTTGAAACAGCTCAAATTGTTATACCTCCTTGCCCAAGACTAGGTGATTTAGTAATCGAAGCTAAAAACTTATCAAAAGGATTTGGTGATAGATTATTGATTGACGATTTAACATTTAAGTTGCCTCCAGGAGGAATTGTTGGTGTTATCGGACCAAATGGTGTTGGTAAAACAACTTTAATGAAAATGATAACAGGACAAGAAAAACCTGATAGTGGTGATTTTAGAATTGGTGATACGGTTCAGTTAGGTTATGTAGATCAAACACGTGATGAATTAGATCCAAATAAAACTGTTTGGGAAGAAATATCTGACGGTAATGATGAAGTTATGTTGGGTAAGAGAAAAATGCCATCTCGTGCTTATGTAGGACAATTTAACTTTAAAGGTACAGATCAACAAAAGAAAGTAGGTTTGTTATCTGGTGGTGAGCGTAATCGTGTTCATATGGCAAAGATGTTAAAGTCTGGTGCTAATGTTATTTTGCTCGACGAACCTACAAACGATTTAGATGTTGATACATTAAGAGCTTTGGAAAAAGCTTTGTTAGCTTTTCCTGGATGTGCAGTTGTAACATCACATGATAGATGGTTCTTAGATAGAATTGCTACACATATTTTGGCTTTTGAAGGTGATAGTCATGTAGAATGGTTTGAAGGAAACTATGAAGAATATGAAGCTGATAAAAAACGCCGTTTAGGTGCTGAAGCAGATCAACCTCATAGAGTAAAATACAAACCATTGGTACGTAAATAATTATTAAGGGTGAATGTTATGGATATAGTGTTAACAGGTGACCGTCCGACTGGAAAGTTACATTTAGGCCACTATTTAGGATCTTTAAAACGCCGCGTTGAAATGCAAAATAGCGGTAAGTATAAAGATATTTATGTTATGATTGCTGATGCTCAAGCATTGACAGATAATTTTGATGACATTAATAAAGTTAGAAATAATATTTCTGAAGTTGCTTTAGATTATATGGCTTGTGGTTTAGATCCAAACAAAGTTACAATTTACATTCAATCTCAAATTCCTGAATTGTGTGAATTATCATTTTATTATATGAATTTAGTTACAGTTTCCCGTTTACAAAGAAATCCAACTGTAAAAAATGAAATTCAAATGCGTGGGTTTAATACAAGTATTCCTGTTGGATTTTTTACATATCCAATTAGTCAAGCTGCAGATATTACAGCATTTAAAGCTAATTTAATTCCTGTTGGTGAAGACCAATTGCCAATGATTGAACAGGCAAGAGAAATTGTACGCTCATTTAATACAATATATAAGGAAGTCCTAGTTGAACCAAAGGCAATTTTACCAGATAATAGCACATGTTGTAGATTACCAGGTTTAGATGGTGCTGCTAAAATGAGTAAATCATTAGGTAATTGCATTTACTTAAGTGATTCTTCTAATGATATTAAAAAGAAAGTTCAAAGTATGTTTACAGATCCAACACATTTACGTGTTGAAGATCCAGGACATGTTGAGAATAATCCTGTATTTATATATTTAGATGCATTATGTAAAGATGAATATTTTGCAGAATTCTTGCCTGAATATGCAAACTTGCAAGAAATGAAAGATCACTATACTCGTGGCGGTTTAGGAGATGGTAAGTGCAAAAAATTCTTAAATGAAATTTTACAAAATGAATTAAAACCTATAAGAGAAAGAAGAGAAGAACTCGCGAAAGACTTAGGATATATCTTTGATACATTGGAAAAAGGATCTATCAAAGCTAGAGAAGTAGCTTCAAAAACAATGCAAGAAGTTAAAACTGCAATGGGTATTAACTATTTTGGTGAGAATAAATTAAATTAAAAATTTAGGCCTTTTGATATTATAAAACAGAAGGCCAATTTTTTTGGGAAAAAGTGTTGACATAATAATAAAAACAATGTAAATCAATACGTGTTAAACGATGGCGAGTGTAGCGCAGTTGGTTAGAGCGCCAGATTGTGGATCTGGATGTCGTGAGTTCGAGTCTCATCTCTCGCCCCATTTTTAGGACTGTGAAATTAAAGAATTTCATAGTCTTTTTTTTGTTAAAAAAATAAAGATATATGTTGTTAATAAAACTATATAAAAAAATATAAAAAAATTAAAAAATATTATTGACAATTTTTGTAATTCTTGTATAACAGAGGTCAAGTCGCGGATATGGTGGAATGGTAGACACAACAGACTTAAAATCTGTTGAGACTTTGTTCTCGTGCGGGTTCAAGTCCCGCTTTCCGCACCATTAATCCCTAGCTCTGCTAGGGAATTTTTGTTTTTAGAGATTATTGTTGTTTTTGATAGTTTAATTTTTTTATAAATCAATTTAATTTGTAAGCTTTTGTGCTATTTGAATTAATTTCGAAGTTTGAACGTCAATAAAATCAAAGGATAGACAATTTAA
>JAKSVT010000015.1 GCA_024407875.1 Alphaproteobacteria bacterium | reverse complement strand
TAAGATAATTTTTTGCTGATTTTAAAGAAAAAAAACTTACAGCGTAATTGATTCTATTTTTTTTAAAGTTGTTTTTGTTGTATTGTTTTGCTACAATAAAAGAACTTTTGTAATTAATTAGGAACCTGTGGTTATGTCTTTATTTGATGATTTTATGAATAAGGGTGAGATTGAATCTCATAAAAGTGGGAGTACAGCATTTGGTCGTTCTGCTGTAGTTGCAGGAATGATTTTAGCTACAGCCTTTTCTGCTCAAAATAAAGCAGCGGCTACAGAACTATCGGGCCATGAAATTGGGGACAAATATACTAAGGAAATTGTTGCTGCTCCAGGTGGCACTTTAAGTTTCGATATTGTTTCTAATGGTGCAAAAAATGATTCTATTTTAGAAGATATGATTGGAAAAGCTTTAAAAACACCAACAGGAAGATATGTGCTTGGTGAAGTTTCAAAAAATGGGACATCATTGACATTAGGAGAAGCCGGTTCAAATTTATTTGGATATTATAGTACAGAGGATGATGGTATAGTTGTTAATCAAAATATTAATCCAGCTTTTACATTATCTACATTAGTTCATGAGGGAAAACATTCTATTCAAGAACGAAATTACGAAAGTTATTCAAATATGTATTATACATATGAATCTTCAACTATGTTAACTAGGGCTATGGAAGCTGATGCTATGATGACAGAAACAAAGTTTTCATATGAGATGATGCAACAAGGCGATAGTATACCTTGGAAAGTAATGAAAATATGTAATCCATGTATGACTGAAGCTTATCAAAATAATGTTGATACATGTGGTGCAGATACAAATAAAATTATGAAAAATACAGCATTAGCTTGGTATTCTGATGTAAATTATGTAAAAAATTACGATAAGTCGCTGATTGCTGAATATAAAAGTGCAATTTCTGAAGAAGATGAAACTACATTGGGACAAATTGGAATTGATACACATAATGCCGATAGTGTAGTTACAAAAATACTTAATATGAATGGTGTTTCTTATGCAGGAACTGATGGTAGCATTTTAAAAACATCTCAAACAAATTATCTTACACAAGATTCTTATAATGATGTATGTAAAATTAATAGTAATTTGCTTACAGTTTCTGGAAATTGTGATAGTTCGTCCGATAATATGTATGTTGCAAATAGTAACGATAAAATTTTGAATGTGACATATTCTGATTGGAATAATTTATCGAAAGAGAAAATAGCAGAATATGAAAAAATTGGACAAGAAGAAAAATCTGATACAAATGTTCAAAATGCAGAATTTAATAATGAAAAAGAATCTGTTAAAAAGGTATCTTTAAATAGTAAATTACAAACTATGAATAAAATGAGAAGCAAATCTTTACAACAATCGTTACAAAGTGTTGGACAGGAAAAAACGCAGAAACAATCTGGAAATAATCTTCAGCAATCAATAAATAAATTTAATAATACTGAAAATTCAAAAATTTCTAATAATAATACAAAGACAGGTACAATTACTATTAGTCAAGCAAAAAATCTTATGAATAAAGATAGAGGTTAGAAAATTTAATCTTTTTCTTTTTAAATTAAAAATTTGTTTTTGATTTCAATTGTTTTTGTATGTATAATAAATTCAGTTATTTAAACAACAAGGGAGCATATTGTTATGGCAGATAATAGTTTTTTACAATCATTAAAAGCAAAACATGCAGCTTTAGACGCTAAAATTGCTGAAGAAATGAAGCGCCCATTACCTGATGAAACTGTAATTTCTGATTTAAAACGTCAAAAATTGAAACTTAAAGAAGAAATAGAATCAGCTGAGGGCTAATTTACGTAGTTTATATAATAACGAACCGCTCTAATTTGTTAGAGCGGTTTTTTTTAAATTAATAAATCCCGCTTTTTAAGGCGGGATTTATTTAAATTTATCTAGATTTATTATCTTTTAAACGTTTTGCTAAAGCTAAATTTGAACTTTTAGAAGATTTTAAAGCTTTGCCTTTCATTTCTTCGATTCTCATTTTCTTAGCAACTCTTTCGCTTTCTTTTACACGTGAGTCTAAACGCTCTTTTAAAATAGGGTTTTTAGCATTTGCAGCTAATTCTGCCATTTCTTTGCGATCTTCAGCACTCATTGATTTGTAGATGTTTTCTTTTACTTGTTTCTTTGTTTTTACGTCAGCAAATGAGCAATCTACAGCACAAAGAGTAATATCTGTCATTTCAGCTTTTGTGAAACCAAATGCATTGTTTGATACTCTGTGTTCTTTTGCAGTATTTGTTCCAAAAATACCAGCATCATCTGGGTTAATGGAAATTTGAATACCAGCATCATACAATTTGCGAGCAGGATGGTTTGCTAAATCACCTTTTAAATCGTTTACTAAAATACGGTTTGATGTTGGGCAAACTTCAACCATGATTTTCTTTTCAGCTAAATCTTTCATTACTTGATCGTCTTGAACTGCAGAAACACCATGTCCAACACGACTTGCTCCTAAACGAATAGCATCGCTAATTGATTTTGGACCACGAATTTCACCAGCATGTACTGCTAATTTTAATCCACTAGCTTTCGCTAATGCTAAAGCATCTGCAAAATCATCGAATTCTCCAGCACGTTCATCACCAGCAATACCAAATCCTGTAATCAAAGGATGTGGATTATCGTGTACGAATTTTGCTACTTCCATTACAGCTTCTTTGCCCATGTTTCTAACACCTGTAGCAATAAAGCGTGTTTCAATACCATATTCTTCTTTGCATTCTTCAACAGCTTTTGTGATAGCTCCCATCATTTGGGCATGTTTCTTGGCATCTAATTGATCTTTGCCTGTTTCAGGATTTTTTGTTGTTGACATATGCCATGGTGATAAAATCATTTCCACATATACGCCACCGGCATTTGCATTCTTTGTTAAGTAGTCTTTTGTTACGTCATAATAATCTTGAGGTGTTTTCATTAAAGCAGCTGCTGTGTCATAAGTTGTAATGAATTCACCAAATTCGCTTTCATTGTAAGCATAGCGACCATTTGGAAAATCGTTTTTATCATATTGGCCTTCAGCCATAATAAAACCTTCAGGTAATTTTACCTGATGTCTGTTTGCTAATTTAACAGCCATTTCAGGTGTTACAGTACCTTCAATGTGTTCATGCAATGTTGCTTTTTTTACAGTTGATGTATCAAAAGAGTTTTTCATATTTACCATCCTAAAAAATCGTTGTTTATTTAATTTTTTTTATAATAATTTTAATCTTAGAATAGAATAACATTTAATCGTTTTAAGTCAAGATTTTTTTGTCTAGTTTGTCTATATTTAGAATGTAAAAATGACGGATTAACTTAAGTTATTAATATTAAACAAAGAAAAAATTTCTTCTATTATGTATAAATTCGTTTAATTAATCTTTTTAAATTAAAAAATGTAAATAAAAAAAGTACTTCTAGCACTATGAGATTCCTTGCGAATCTTAAATAAAAAATGTAAAATGCGAGCGAAAAAGAATGTAAGTTAGTGGATATATATTGATGAATAATGCTTTAAAGTTTTTATTGGGAACAACTATAATTGTTTCTGGATGTTCGAGTATTTCTGAAGACGACTATTTTTTTGGTGAAATTGATCATCAAGAAACACAGTATGTAAAAGTTGAAAAAGAAGATCGTCTTGGTGCTACAATAAACGATAATATGGATTTGTATCAAAACCAAGTAAATGAAAATAATTTAGATGCTCAAGATGCAAAATTAGCAGGTGTTTTTGAGGAAGAAAAAAAAGAGCCTGTTAGAAGAGATGTTATGGGTGAGTATGGAAGACAATTAGCTTCTTTAAGAAGAGGATTGAATATTCCATCAAATATTAAAACAGATGATTCAATTAAAAGAAAAGAAGTTGAAGAAGTTAGACCATTAGAAGTAGCTAAGCCTGGTGATTCTGAAAATATAGAAAACGAATATGAAAATAGTAAATCATCTATTTTTGGAAATGGTGAAGAGCCTGTTGAGATACCATCGTTAAAAGATGAAGAAACAGATGAAGTAGCAGAAGCAAAACTTCAAAGAGAAAAAGAATTAGATAAAAGGCCTTTAACAGATAAAGAGCGTCGTAGAGCTGTAGTACAAAAGATTGAAGATGCTGAAGAGATGGATGCGATTCGTGCTTCAGATCAAGAATTACCTGAAAACATGAAAATTGTTAATGAAGGTATTAAAGACAATATTACTATAAAAGAAAAAATGACTCCTGAAGAAGAGAGAAAATTTTTAGATGATATTGTATCGGGTGGTAAAGAAGTTGTTGAAGAACCTAGTGTTGAAAAAGATATTAAAAAAGCAGATATAACAGAGGACAATACATTAGAAGTTAATTCTTCAACTCCAGTTATAGAAAATGAATATGATATGCGTTCTTTTACTTCTGAATTAACTGCAAAAGAATTAGAAGAAATTGCACGTATTAGTTCACATGTTGGTGAAGATGATTTTAAAATCAAAGATGAAGTTGAAGAAAAAGTAGAACAAAAAACTAAAAAGAATAGTTTTTCTGAACCAAAAGAAAATTTCGATTTTACTAACAGACCTATTGTTGAACAATTGCCTAAGCGTGAGGAAAAGGTTGAGTTAAAACCTGTTTTAAAATTAAAAAGAATAAATAAATTAAAAAGACCAAAGCTTAAGCTACAACCAAAAGATTCAGAAATTAATTTTGATGTATTAGAAGAGGAATGATTAGGTTATGAGAGATATTATTAAAGTTGCGTTAGCTGGTCTTGGTACAGTAGGTGGTGGTGTTGCAAAAGCGTTATTAAAACAAGCTGATATTTTGTCAGATAGGACGGGATGTAAGATTGAATTAGTTGCTGTTTCTGATTTAAATAAAAACAGAATGTCAGAATTAGAAATTCCAAATACAGTAAGCTATTTTTCAGATTGCTTAGAAATGGTTGATAAATCTGATGCTGATTTATTTATTGAATTGATGGGCGGTGCTGATGGTATTGCTTATAAATATTGTCAAAAAGTTTTAAATGCTAAAAGACATTTTGTAACAGCAAATAAAGCTATGTTAGCTCATCATGGAAATGAAATTGCTGAATTGTCTCAAAAATTTGGTGTATTAGTTGGATATGAAGCTGCCGTTGCAGGTGGTATTCCAATTATTAAATCTGTTAGAGAAGGTTTGGTTTCAAATAGAATATCTCAAGTTTATGGTATTTTAAATGGAACATGTAACTATATTCTAACGGTTATGAGAGAGACAGGAAAAGCATTTGATGAAGTTTTAGCAGAAGCTCAAAAATTAGGATATGCTGAAGCTGATCCATCATTTGATATTGATGGTGTTGATACTGCTCATAAAACAGCATTGTTAGGAGCTTTAGCTTTTGGAATGCCTATTGATTTTGATGTTTTATCTGTTGAAGGTATTCGTCATATTTCAGCTTTGGATATTTCTTTTGCTGAAGAAATGGGATACAGAATTAAATTATTAGGCGTTGGTCGTAAGAATGATAAAGGTGTATCACTAAACGTATATCCATGTATGATTCCACAAACTAGTGAAATTGCTCACGTAGATGGCGTATTTAATGCTGTAATTACCGAAGGCGACTTTGTTGGCCATTCAATGTTTGTTGGACGTGGTGCTGGCGAAACACCTACAGCTTCAGCAGTTGTATCAGATGTAGCTGATATTGCTATGGGAAGAGGATTGCCTTTATTAGGATTGCCACAAAGTAAAGTTAAGCCTGTTTCTATTGTTGATTTGTCAGAAAGAGTTGGAAAATACTATATTCGCTTTGAAGTTATGGATAAACCAGGAGTTGTTGCAGAGATTGCTGGTATATTAGGAGCCGAAGGTGTTTCTATTGCATCAATGATTCAACGTGGTGAAAGTAAAGACCATGTTCCATTGATGATGATTTTGCATAAATCTGTTGAAGCAAGAGTTCAAGCCGCTTTAGAAAAAATTAAGAAGTTGGATTTCGTTTTACAAGAACCGTGCATGATTAGAATTGAAGAAGTTTAATTCAAGGATATCTGCATGAGTGAAGTATTAGGTGTAAACAAATCTGTTTTAGGTCAAAAATGGGTTATTAAAAAATTTGATCCTAAAAAGGTTGAAGAATTAGTAAAAAACGGAATAGCCAATGAAAATATGGCAAAGATGTTAGTAAGTCGAGGTGTTGACTTATCTAATATAGGCTTTTATATGCAACCTGCATTAAGAGATATGCCTGATCCGTTTTTAATATTAACGGATGCTGATAAAGCAGCAAAAAGAATAGCTGATGCTATAGTAAATAAAGAAAAGATAGCTATTTTTGGTGATTATGATGTTGATGGAGCTACATCTACATCATTGATGTATAAATTTTTAAAACATGTTTGTGATGAAGATGTTATTGCAAAAATTCCAGAAAGAGAAGATGGATATGGTCCAACTCCTGCAGCTATGGAAGATTTTGTACAACAGGGAGTAAAATTAATAATAACAGTAGACTGTGGAACTTCAGCTTTTGAAGCTTTTGAAGCTGTTCCAAATACTGATATTGTAGTTATTGATCACCATGAACAAGATGGTTCTTTACCAAATGTTGTTGCTTTAGTAAATCCAAAAAGACAAGATGAAAAGGTTAATGAATTAACTTTAAAATTTAGACCAAGAGATATGGCTGCAGTTGGTGTCGTATTTATGGTTTTAATAGGGTTAAATCGAGAATTAAGACAACGTGGATGGTATAGTAATAATCATAGCGAACCTGATTTAAGAATGTGGCTCGATATGGTTGCCTTAGGTACTATTTGCGATGTAATGAAACTTCAAGGTTTAAACAGATTATTCGTAAAATATGGACTTTATTGTTTATCTAAAGGATATAATAAAGGATTAGCTTATTTATGTAATAATTCAAAAATAAAAGGTGATATTACAGAACATCATTTAGGTTATGCTATTGGTCCTAGATTAAATGCAGGTGGAAGAATTGGACATGCCAGTTTAGGTATGAAGCTTT
Organism: Alphaproteobacteria bacterium; assembly: GCA_024407875.1. Lineage (GTDB taxonomy): Bacteria > Pseudomonadota > Alphaproteobacteria > CAAGCB01 > CAG-977 > UBA2903. The sequence continues at coordinate 47,132 of JAKSVT010000015.1, read as the reverse complement.
TATGTGCTCAAAATGAAGAAGAAGCACAGGTTATTGCTTTACAATTAGATGAATTAAATGTTCAAAGAAGACAATTATGTGAAGAAATTTTCCGCCAAGCAATTACATTAGTTGAAAGTGGTCCGGATGAACCTATTATTTTTGTTCATGGTAGAGAATGGCATCCTGGTGTAATTGGAATTATTGCAGGTAAATTAAAAGAACGTTATAAACGTCCAGCATTGGTAATGTGTGGTGTTGGTGATGATTGCCATGGATCAGGAAGATCTGTTCCTGAATTTGATTTAGGAGCATGTATTCTTGCTGCTAAAGAAAAAGGTATATTAACAAATGGTGGAGGCCATACTCTAGCTGCAGGTTTTTCTGTTCCAGAGGAAAGAAAAAATGAATTTAAAAAATTCTTGATTGAATCAATGCATGATCGTGCTGTTTCAATTGTTGAAAATCCAGAATATGAAATTGATGCTGTATTTAATTTAAGAGAAGTTAATTGGTCATTATTGCAATATATTAAGAAAATGGAACCTTTTGGCGAGGGTAATCCTGAACCAAGAATTGCTGTTGCTGATGTTATTATCTGTAATGCAAAGATTGTTGGATCTGGTCATATTGCTTGCTATATTAAAGGAGCAGCGGGGCAAACAGGAATATCTGCTATAGCATTCAATGTTGCTGATACAGAACTTGGTGTTATGATGATGAGATCAAAAGGTGAACTTTTTCATATTGTGGGGTATGTTCAAGCAGATACTTATAATGGACAAACATCAATACAATTTATTATTGAAGATATAGCTTTAGCAAATTAGTTAAAAAGGGAAAAATTTATGTCAGAAAGAGCTTCTTGGAATTCTAAGTTAGGCTTGGTTTTAGCTGCGGCAGGTTCAGCAGTAGGATTAGGAAATTTATGGAGATTTCCATATTTGGTAGCTAAAGATGGTGGTGGCACTTTTTTGCTAGCTTATTTAATGTTCGTTGTGTTTGTTGCAGCTCCTATGGTTTTAGCTGAAGTTGCTCTAGGAATTTCTTCAAAAAAATCTAGCATGGGTGCGTTTAAATGGATTTCTCCTAATGTTAGATATTTTGGCTTAATTTTTGTAGTTATTTCTGCTTTAATAATATCTTATTATAGCGTAGTAGGTGGATGGATTATAGCATATATTCCAAAGATGATATATTCATCCAAAGATGCTGATTTTTCAGCGTCATTCAATAGTTTTGTAACTAGTGATTTTCAGCCAATTGTTTCATTTGTTGTATTCTTTTTAAGCTCATCAATAATTATTTATTCTGGTGTAGAAAAAGGCATTGAAAAAGTTAGTAAATTTATGATGCCGGTATTGTTTTTGTTGTTAGTAATGCTGGTAATTAGATCAATTACTTTGCCTAATGCTTCGAAAGGTGCAATATTTTTATTTAAGCCTAATTTATCAGAGCTTTCATCTCAAACATTGATAGATGCTTTAGGACAAGTTTTCTATTCGATGTCAGTAGGTATGGGGATTTACATTACTTATGGCTCCTATTATAGAAAAGATAAAATAGATATAGGAAAAACTCTTTGGCCAGTAATTACTATGGATACGTTGGTTTCTATCTTAGCTGGATTAGCTATTTTCCCTGCAGTTTTCTCATTTAATATTCCAATGACTTCAGGTCCTGAATTAGTGTTTGTAACTTTGCCTAAAATTTTTTCAAGCATTCCTTTTGGATTGTTTTTTGGCGAATTGTTTTACCTAATACTCTATTTTTCAGCATTAACTTCTGTTATTGCTTTGTTTGAAGTAGTTGTATCTTTTTTGTGTGATGAAACGCATTTTTCTCGTAAAAAGGCTACAGTAGTTTTAACTACGGTTTATTTAATTGTAGGATCTATAGTATCTTTATCATTTGGTAGATTTAGTGATATAAAGCTTTTTGGTAGAATTCTTTTTGATTTTTTAGATTATTTATCAACAAATATCTTATTACCTATTTCAGGATTGCTATTTAGTTTAATAATCGGTTATATACTTGGGCCACAAAAACTAAAAGTATTTAAAAATAAGAAAAAACAAAAAGTATTTGAGTTTGCAATTAAATTTGTTGTTCCAATATCAATGATTGCAATCTTATTCTTTAGTTAATTACTTACACACATACCATTGGTTAATGTGCCAACAGTACAAGAAGTACATTTCTTTGATGAATTGCATGTTTTGCAATTGCTTGTTATTGTGTTACATTTTCTGCAATAACCGTTTTCTAAATAGTATTCATTAGATTCACAAATCTTGCAGTGGTGTTTATCTGTACAGTTTTTGCATCCAGGCAAACATGCTTTACATTTTCCTTCTTCAAGATATTTGCCTTTGCCACACAATATACGTCTGCATACTCCATCAACTAGAGTTGTATTTATTTTACATTCATCACAAACTCCAATTTCAGAACATTTATTGCAGTTTGCAGGGCATTTTTCTGGGACGCATTTATCATCTTTAAATACATACCCTTTTTCACAGAAATAGCATTCTTTTTCGCCACAATCTATGCAATGATCCATGGTGCACTTTTTGCATTCGCCATCAATATAATCTTTTCTAAAACCTTTTGGACATAAGGTTTCTTGGCAAACGCCGATTTCTTTATTGAATACATGACCGACAGCACAAGCCTGACAATCATTGCTGTTTGTACATTTTGCACAGTTTGGTAGACATGGCATACATAATGTTCCACCAAAATATGAGCCTTCAGGACATTCAATTTTCTTACAGAATTTATCATCATTGGTTTTTTCATAACCTGGTGAACATTCTGAACATAAATTTTCAGAAGAACATTCTGAACATTCTTTTGGACAAGGAACACATACGCCTTCTTTATTTAAGTATAATCCTTTGTCACAGACTATTCTTACGCATTTTCCATCTTCTATATTATATCCTGGCTTACAAGCTGTACATTTTGTTTCTGAACATTCTTTACAGTTTATATCACCAAAAATATCTGAGCATTTTGAGCAAAAACCATATGCAGGAGCATATCCATCTTCACAGTTCGTACATTTGTCTTTTGCGGTACATGCTTTGCAGTGAGTAAGGACTAAGCTACATAATTCGCAACTATGTGCATCTTGATATTTTCCATATGAACATGAAAAAGGTTCACATGTTGAATTTGTTTTTCCTTGATTGTGACATTGATGACCGAAAGGACATTCTGTATCAACGTTACATCTTACACAAATGCCATGAATGTTGGTTGTATAATTTTCTGGGCATCCACAAGATTCACCCATTTCACAAGGAATGCAGTTTGAAGCACCATCTGCTTTATAACCAGAAGGGCAGTTACATCTAGAACCTGCTGCACAAGGTTCACAGGATCTTTGACCTTTTACGGTTACACATTCTGTTCCTGTATGACAAGAGTTATCATCACATGCACAGTATGACTCATGTTGGTCACTAGCTGTAAAACAAAGAGGTGTTGTTGCTTCACAAAATTCACCAGCAGAAGAAGTGTTACCTATGCAGTTTGCAACACAAGCATGGTCTTGACAAAATTGTTCAGGAGGACAATCTTCATTATATCTGCAGCCAAACATACAAAGGCCATCATCATTACAATATTCATCTTTTGCACAATCATTGTTAGTTTCACAATGGCAATTCATACCATTGCATTTACCTTTAATAATAAATCCTGTTTCTTCTGCAAAAGAGTTAACAGGGATAAAACAAAATGATAATAACAAAAATAGAATAATTGATTTTTTCATATTTATAATGAGATTGTTTATGTTTCTTACGAATCATTAGGGATGATTTAAAACCATCCCTAATGTAATTTTAGTAATATCAGGTTATAACATCCGGTTTTTGTTTTCCTGTTTTAGCTTTAATTCCTGAAATTTGATATGCAATTTCAACCAAATCAGCTAAAGCTTCTTGTGGATCCATACCGTGCTTTGAGTTATCTGGTTCATATTTTTCAATATAAATACGAACTGTAGCACCACTTGTACCTGTACCAGATAAACGATAAATAATACGTGATCCGTCTTTAAATAATACGCGAATTCCTTGGTGAGATGAAACAGATTTATCAACAGGATCGATGTATTCGAAATCGTCAAATTTTTCTACTTCATAATTACCGTAGAATTTACCTTCTTGTGATGCTGCACTTGCACGCATTTCATCAAACATTGCATTAGCTGCAGCTGAATCAACTTTTTCAAAGTCATAACGAGAATAGAAGTTACGACCATATTTCTTCCAGTGTTTCTTTACTAATTCAGAAACAGATAAGCCTGTTGCAGCAATAATGTTTAACCAATATAAAATTGCCCATAAACCATCTTTTTCACGAACATGGTTAGAACCTGTACCAAAGCTTTCTTCACCACAGATTGTTGCTTTGTTAGCATCTAATAAGTTGCCGAAGAATTTCCATCCGGTTGGTGTTTCATAGCAGCTCATACCCATACCACGAGCAACGCGGTCAACAGCACTTGATGTTGGCATTGAACGTGCAACACCTGTTAAACCACGATCATATCCTGGAGCATTCCAGAAGTTAGCAACGATTAATGCTAAACTATCAGATGGGTTTACGTAGAAGTGATTGCCTAAAATCATATTACGATCGCCATCACCATCAGATGCAGCACCAAAATCTGTAGCTTCATTAGAGAACATAAAATCAACTAATGATTTAGCATATACTAAGTTTGGATCTGGGTGTAATCCACCGAAATCATCTTTAGGCTCACCATGAACAACTGTTCCTGCTTTTGCACCTAATACTTTTTCTAAAATGTGTTTAGCATAAGGGCCTGTTACAGCATTCATTGCGTCATAACGCATTGTGAAGCCTTTTTGGAATAAACGTTTGATTAAATCGAAGTCAAATAATTTTGACATCATTTCTGTATAATCAATTACAGAGTCAATAATCTTAATACGTGTTTCACCTAAAACTTTTTCACCTAATGTATCTAAATCAACATCAGCTGTATCTGCGATTTTATATTCTGTTATTTTCTTTGTTTGTTCGTAGATGCCTTCTGTGATTTTTTCTGGAGCAGGGCCACCATTTTCAATATTGTATTTAATACCGAAGTCTTGACCAGGACCACCAGGGTTATGACTTGCTGATAAAATCAAGCCACCAAAAGCTTTGTATTTACGAATGATACATGATGTAGCAGGTGTTGACATAAGACCACCTTTACCAATCATCAATTCGCCAAAACCATTTGCAACAGCCATTTTAATAATTACTTGAATAGCTTCACGGTTAAAGTAACGACCATCACCACCGATTACTAATGTTTTACCTTTGAAGTTTTCTAAGCTATTGAAAACTGATTGTACAAAGTTTTCTAAATAACCAGGTTGTTGGAATACATCAACCTTTTTTCTTAATCCAGATGTACCTGGACGTTGTCCTTCAAAAGGTTTTGTTTGGACTGTTTTTATATTCATGCTTCTCTCCTATTTAAGGTTCGATTTTTAACAATAAAAAATCTAAATTGTTAATATTTTAGATGTTTTTTTTTAATTAGTCAAAGTAATTTTGTTAAATTCGATAAGGACTTAAGGGGAGTTTTATATAAAAAAACAAACGGGACTTCTGTCCCGTCTGCCAAACTTTGAAATGTAAAATTGCATTAGAAAACATTCCAAAATTATATTTAAGTACCAAGGGCAATGTGATTGCCCTTGATAAACAAGATCTATGATTAGAACAATTGTAAAACAGCTTGAGCTGATTGATTTGCAAGAGACAAAGACTTTGTAGCCAAAGATTGTCTTGTTTGCAAAGCAAGCATGTTAGCAGCTTCTTCGTTGTTGTCAGCTAATGTCAACTTATCTGCACCTGTTTGCAATTCGTTGATCATGTTTTCAGTAAAATCTTGACGGATTTGTACTGTTGACAAGTTTTGACCGAAGTTACTTGCTTGTGCACGCAACATTGATGTAGCTTTAGTAATTTGATCTAAAGATTCATCAATATCAGCTGTTAATTTCCATTCACCTTTTGAAGCGACTAAGCCTAAACCTGTTGAGTCAAATGTAACACCTTTCAACTCTAATGTTGATGTACGTGATTCATTGAATACAACTGTTAAGCTATCGCCCTTCAATAAGTTGATACCTTTATAAGAAGTATCAGATACTAATTGGTCGATTTGGCTTAAAACACCGTTAAATTGTTCAGCATATTGAGCACGTTCATTGTTACCGTTTGTAGCAGCACCAGAAACGCCCAATTTTTCAGCTAAATCACCAGAAATTACTAAGTCATCACCTTCAGATGATTTAATTACCATTTTACCATCAGAGTTGATTTCTGCAGATACGCCTGGGATTTCTTTTTCAATCTTTTGACGTAATGATTCTGCTGTATCATCTGCATCTAATGAAATTGTAATTCCATCATCCATTTGAAGAGCTGAAGCAATGCCTTTTCCTGTTGATTGTCCAGCACCATCAAGCACATCACGAACTTCAACAGATGTTGTATCTAATGTTTTGATTGTTAAGTTTGAATCTTCAACAGAAACATCAATCTTATTTGAGCCAATCATATTTTCTACAACTTTGGCAAAGTCGCCTACTGTGGAGCCTTCTTTTACATTGATTGTTGCAGGTCCCATTTTTGCATTAGCTTTTGCTCCTGCAGCATCAGTGAATGTACCACTAATTGTAGTTTTACCATCACTAGAAACATTCATGGATGCATCTGTAGCTTTATATGATTGTCCTGCTGTTAATGATCCTGCACTATATGCATATTCATTACCATCACCATCAACTAAAGTATTAGCATCTTTTGCTGTGAATACTGTAGTATTATCTGAGTGAGCTGCAAATTGATAATCTGTACCTGATGTTGCAGTTGTTGAAGCATATGTATTACCATCAGTAATAAGCGCAGTTACATCATCTGAACCATTCTTCCATTTGCTATCTGTGTCATTCCACGTTGCCTTAGCAAATTTTCCATCAGCACCTTTGTAGATAACTTCATCTCCATCAGTTGGTGCTGTAGGGGCAGCTGTTTCTGCTGTTAATTTTAAAAGTCCAGAAGGTTCTGTTGTTGCATTTTCAGCTACTGAAACTGCAGATAGATCTGAATTTACAACAATTGTTCCACTAGTAACTGTAAATGACGCAGGTGTTTCTGCACCAATAAAAGATGCTGTCATTGAGTCTTCAGCTGCTTTAGTATTAAGAGTATACTCTTTACCATCAACAACTAAAGATCCCATGTTATCATCTTCCATATTGATGCCTGATAATTTAGTATCTTCTTGAACGTTTGTCTTGCCTGTAATAGATGTTGAGTCTCCAATACGAATTGTCATTGTATCGCCAACTTTAGCATTTTTTACAGCGTCTGTTACTTTTTGTGCTTTCAATGCATCTGTGTTAAATTTGATTGTAGATGTAACACTTGCAGAAACGTTTGCTGTATCACGAGCGTTATTAGCAATAGATTTAGCTTGAGATACTAAGTCTTGCAATGATGTGATACCTTGGTCAGCAACTTCCAATGTAGAAACTGCTTGGCCAATTGAGTCCAACAATGTATTTAAGTCGTCTGCACGAGCATTTAAAGATTGTGCTGTAAAGTAGCTAGATGGATTATCCATAGCGCTATTTACTTTATATCCTGTAGATAACTTATTTTGTGTAGAATCAAACAAAGCTTGGGTGTTTTTTAAGCTCAACAAATTTGAACGCATAGAGCTTGTTAAAGCAATCTTATTATTAGACATATTCCGTCTCCTTCTATAAGTAAATTTCCCATGGCATACTGCCTTCAGGGGGAACATAAATTTCTTGTTCCAATTTCTATCATACCCCCCCCAGGCATAAGTCAAGATAAATTTGACGTAAATATGTAATAAAAATTATAAGTTATTGAATCCTAAATAAAAAATAATTGAATTTTCATTTTAAAGAATCGATAAAATTTTTAAATTCTTTTAATTAAAAATATAAAAATACAATTTTTTTGTATAAATAAAGCGATTAAATTTATTCTATTTGATTCTTTTTTTGTTTAAATTTTATAGAGTTGAACTTTCGGAGAATAATTGTTATAATATCCGTAAAATATTCGGAGATTACATGAAATATATTTATCAAAATAAAGATTGGCCAAGGTTTATATGGGACGGAGAAAAGGTCCAAAATTTGTTATTTGAGATAAAAAAATCTCAAGGATATTTACTTGGAAAAATGGAAGCATTAGGCTTTGATGTTCAGAATAATGCTTATATGCAAATATTGACTGAAAATATTATTAAGTCTTCTGAAATTGAAGGAGAAATTTTAGATAGACATTCAGTTTGTTCATCTGTTGCTCGAAGATTAGGAATAGATATTGGCGGAGAAGCTAAGAGTTCAAGACATGTTGATGGTGTTGTTGAAATGATGCTTGATGCTACTCAAAATTTTAATTCAAAAATGACAAAAGAAAGATTGATTGGTTGGCATGCTTCATTATTTCCAACTGGCTATAGTGGTATGTACAAAATTAATGTTGGTCGATATAGAAATGATGAATTAGGACCTATGCAAATTATTTCTGGTCCTATAGGCAGAGAAAAAGTTCATTACGAAGCTCCAAGTGCAGACGTTCTTGAAAAAGAAATGGCAGATTTAATAAAATATATTAATAATGATGAAATTGATTGCCTTATCAAAGCAGGTGTTGTTCATTTGTGGTTTGTAATTTTACATCCTTTTGATGATGGAAATGGTCGTATTGCCAGAGCGTTAACTGATATGATTCTTTCAAAAAGTGATGGTAATAAATTTAGATTTTATTCGATGTCATCACAAATACAAAAAAATAGAAAAAGTTATTATGACATTTTAGAAATAACTCAAAAAGATTCTATGGATATTACAAAATGGTTGGTTTGGTTTTTAGATAACTTATTACAAGCTATAAAATCAAGTGAGAATCTTTTAAAAGATGTGATTAAACGTGCTGAATTTTGGCATAAGAATTATTTAATGTCGTTTAATGAAAGACAAAAAAAAGTACTTAATAAATTAATGGATAATTTTGAAGGAAACTTAACATCTACAAAATGGGCAAAATTTTGTAAATGTTCTCAAGATACAGCAAGTAATGATATTAATGATTTAATAGCCAAAAAAATTCTTAAAAAAGTAGGTAATGGTAGAAATACTCATTATGTTATTAAGTGAATAACGATTTAATATTTTTGGGTAATAAAAATATTACTTCTCACCAGTATAAAAATCAGGCCACTCACGTTTTACCATAGGACCATTAGAATCCCACGCTAAACATGTATTTAAAGGATCTGGCTGAGTTCCTCTGCAATATTTCATAAAACGAACTTGAGCTAATGTTTGGAATGCACAATTTGCAGTTCCTAGTAGTAATTCATATATATGAACGCAACCGAGTGTTGCAGGGATTTGACGTCTAACTTCCTTATTAAATCCTGGAACTATTTGCATTCCAATTATCTTTTTATATACAGCTTCAGCTAAAGGACATTGCTTATAAGGAAACTTTTCAATATGTAATTCGATATCTTTTATAAATAAGTCATCATTTACAGTTAATCTTAAAGTCATTTCGTGGAAAGTTTCACCAGCTCTAATAAAGCCTCCTCTATCTACACAAGGATAGTCATAAGGTCGTCTGTCTACAAAATGGCCTTCGATTTCCCATAAATCATCATCTCTTCTATAACCTGTATAATTTACATGACGAAAATATATCTCTTCGCGTTCATGAGTAGGTTCTGATAAAGGCATTTTGTTTTCCTTATTAATTTAAAGACTCTTTTACTAAATCAAATTCAACGTTTGATTTTACAATAGCGTTTCCTATACTATTTAAAATTACAAAATTCAAATGATTATCAACAGTCTTTTTATCTTTTTTCATAATACTTATTAAATAGTCTTTATTTGATAAATTATCATATTTAATAGGTAATCCAATTTGTTCAAAATGGCTTATTATTTCATTTTCTAAATCTGATATGTTCAAAAGTTTTGCTAATTTTGCTGCATAAACGCATCCCATAGCAACAGCTTCTCCATGTAAAAACTTAAATTTAGAATCTATTTCAAATGCATGAGCATAAGTATGACCATAATTTAATAAAGCTCTTAGTCCTGAAGTTTCTTTTTCATCTTTAGAAACTATATCAGCTTTCGTTTTACATGATGTGTAAATAGCATGTATTAAAGCTTTTGTATCTAAATCAATTACTTTATTGCCATTTTCTTTTAGCCAATTCCAAAAATCTTTATCTAATATTAGTCCATATTTTGCAACTTCTGCATATCCTGCTAATATTTCTCTTTTAGGCAAAGTTTTTAAGGTATCAATATCAATTAGAACTATTTTTGGTTGGTAAAACAATCCAATTAAATTTTTACCAGCAGTGCTATTGATAGCGGTTTTACCTCCAACAGAAGAATCTGTTTGAGATAATAGAGTTGTAGGAATTTGAATAAAATCTATGCCTCTATTTATAATTCCTGCACAAAAACCTGTTAAATCACCAACAACGCCACCACCTAAAGCTATTAAACATGACTTTCTATCACAGCCTTGATTTAATAAATCTGTTGTAATTTTTTCTGCCATAGCCCAAGATTTTGATGCTTCTCCTGCTGGAATTGTTAATACAGGAGCATTCAATTGCTTAGATACTAAATCAGCATATAAAGGGGCTACATTCGAATCTGTAATTATAAAATATTTTTTATTACCTAAAAAATCTAAATGTGGTTTTATGTTAGATATTAAATTTTGATCTATTATTATTTTGTAATCGCTATTTGTTGTTTTAACAAATAAAGTCTTATTTTCTTGCATAATCATTAATTCCAGTAACTGCACGACGAATTACTTGACCTAATGTTTCTTTTTCATAAGGTAGATGTATATCAGCTAATTCGTAATATTTACGACGATCTGACAATAATTTTTTTAATGCTTCAGAAGGATCTGCTGAATTTAATAATGGTCTATGAGATCTGCCAATTGTATTTCTTACTAATGTATCTATATGTGCATCTAAAAACAAAGATACAGAATATTTTTTTGCATTTTCTCTTGTTTTTTCAGAAATAAAAGCTCCACCACCTGAAGAAAGAACACAAACAGGACCCTTTAATAATCTTTCCATGATTTTTTCTTCAGCTCTACGAAATTCTGTTTCACCGAATATATTGAATAAATCAGCTATAGCAGAACCACCGGCTTTTTCAATTTCATCATCAGCATCTATAAAAGGAATTTCAAAAATCTTGGCTAATCTTTTTCCTACACTTGTTTTACCTGCTCCAGGCATTCCAACAAGGAGTAAAGTTTTTGTCAAAGGATATGGGAAAAATAATTTCTCAGCCATTTTTATTTCCTAAAATTATGAATCTATAAGACTATTTTAACTACTTTGTGTTAAAAATCAAAACAATAATATGAATATATATAAATTTTTAAAATTTTGTAAAGGTCAGGTAAATTATGAGACGTAGATCACATAAATTAAGAAATTTTTTCATTTTTGCATTAATTGTTTGTGTTGGTATTTTAATTTATAAATTCGATTATACAATTGAACAAAAAGAAGTATCTGTTACTATGAGCTATGACAAAATAGTCGCTAAAATGAATAAATAATATGGAATATCATTTAGATTCTTTTTTAGAAATGATGCAAGCAGAGCATGGAGCTGTTCAAAACACCATAGATGCTTACAGAAGGGATTTGGAAAATTTAAGTGATTTTTTAAATAACAAAAAAAAGAATTTCGTAAATGCTCAAATTAGTGATTTAAGAGACTATTTAGAACTACAAACAAAAAATGGGTATTCAATTAGAACCCAGTCTCGTAGATTATCTGCTATTAGAGAATTTTATAAATTTTTATACACAGAAAAAATAAGAAAAGATAATCCTTCTGACGTTTTGGATTCTCCAAAAAAAGGACGTGTTCTTCCAAAATATTTATCAGAAGAAGAAGTTTCTAATTTAATACAAGCAACAGATAAGCTTCCAAATGACTTTAAAAAAATAAGAATGAGAGCTTTGCTTGAAATTTTATATGCATCTGGTATGAGAGTATCAGAATTATTAAATTTACCTGTTAGTGTTGCAAATTTAAAAGACAATTCATTGTTGATAAGAGGTAAAGGAAGTAAAGATCGTTTAGTTCCTTTAACAGATATTGCAAAAAAATCTATTAAAGAATGGATACCTATTAGAGAAATGCATTTGCCTCATGGAAGAACATCTAAATGGTTATTTCCAGCATTTGGTAAATTAGGGCATTTGGATAGAACAGTATTTTTTCGTGAATTAAAAGCTGTAGCAGTGCTTGCTAATATTGATCCTAATAAAGTTTCACCTCACGTTTTAAGGCATTCATTTGCATCACATTTAATACAACATGATGCTGATTTGCGATCTGTTCAAGTAATGCTTGGACATAGCGATATTTCAACAACTCAAATATATACGCATGTGCTAGATGATAGATTAAAAGAAGCTGTAAAAAAAGCTCATCCTTTAGTAAATGAAAATTTTTTTGAAGATTTGTTAAAAAAATAAAGACATATAACAAATTATTGTTATAATACGTGATCATGAAAATTATAACTAAATATATGCTTAAGCAACTTTTACTAGGTTTTATCCTGATTACATCGGGATTGTTGCTTATTGTTTGGTTATCTCAATCATTACGATTGTTTCAAATTTTGTTAGAATCAAAAGTATCAATTTGGCTTTTCGTACAATTAACGTTAATGCTTGTTCCTAGTTATTTGACCGTAATTTCTCCTATAGCGTTATTTGCGGTTACGCTTTATGCGTATAATAAAATGATTACAGATAGAGAATTAACGATTTTAAGAGCTGCAGGCATGAGTGCAATGGATTTGGCAAAACCAGTATTCATTGTTGGCACAATTTTCACTATTTTAGGCTTTTATATTTCTTTGGTATTAGTACCAAAGGCAGATGCAAATTTCCGTGAATTTAGATGGAAAATTCAACATGATGTATCTCATTTGTTGCTTCAACCTGGTGAATTTACAAATTTAGGTAGAGATGCTACTATTTTTATTCAAGAAAAAGGTAAAAATGGTGAGTTGTTTAACATCTTTTTACATGATAAACATTCTCCAAAAAGTAAAGTAACCGTTATGGCAAAACAAGGTGAAATTGTTTACCAAAATGGAACACCTAAAATTGGATTAATTGATGGTTCTAGACAAGAATATGTATATTCTACAGGCCGCTTTTCTGTTTTAAGATTCGATTCATATAATATTGATTTCGGTGGTTCTAAAAAAGAGAAGAAAAGAAATCAGCGCCATACAGAAATGTCTTTTAAGGATTTAATGAATGCCACAAAAGACGATTTTATGTTTAATGGAAATTTTGATAAAAAAAGTTATAATAAATTAAAAGTTGAAGCTGCTAAACGTATAGTAATGCCGATATTGAATTTTGCGTTTATGCTAATTGCTGCAGCAGGATTATTGACTGGTAATTTTAACAGACAGGGCCATGGTAAAAGAGTTGTTTGTACAATTTTAGTTATGGCGTTTTTTGAAGTATTTACTATTGGATTATCAAATAGATGTACAATAGATTTAGGTTTGTTGCCAGTATTTTGTATACTTCCTATAATTCCTTTGATTGGTGGAATTTATGTCATCAAACATGCGGGATCATTTAAATTTAAAAGAATAAATGCAATTATAAATAGATTATCGATATATTTAGAAAAGCTGTTTGAAAAAGTTAAAGCTATGAAAGCTAATAAGTTAAATGAAGCTTTAAGCGAAGACGCTTCAAATATAAAACAAAAAAATAAATCTAAATTTAATAAAAAAGGTAAGCAAAAGAGACGAAGATGATTAAGCGTTATTTCTTTATCGGCGCTTTTATCTTTGTCGGTACATTAGTACCGGCTTTTGCGGTTAAAAGCGAAGAATTTGATAGTAATTTACCAATTAATTATTCTGCAGATGAAGTAGTTTATAATAAGGAAACAGGCCAAATAATTTTAAATGAAAATGTTTATTTAAAATATGGTAATAATGAGTTTAAAGCTAAATATGTAAATTATGATACTGTAAATAAAACTATTTCAGCAAATGGTAATGTTGAAATTAAAACAATAGATAATGATATCATAAGAGCAGAAAAGGTATTAATTACAGAAAAAAATAAACCTGATGAAATAGGAAATCAAAATAATAAAAAAAATGATAGCGATAAAATGAATGGTGTTCGCTATATAATGTTTGATAAATCTATAGCAACAGCTGCTAGTGCAACTCATGAAAAAGATGAAGAAGGACAAGATGTAACAAACTTTTATGATGTTGATTATTCAACTTGTGATTATTGCATTAATGGTTTCCCAATTGAAGATGAAAGCACATATACAAATAGTCAATTGGAAGAATTGGATAGATTTTGGCATATTAAGGCATCTCGTTTAGAGCATAACAAAGATGAAAAGCAAATGTATGTGTACCATTCAAAGCTATATATGAAAGAGATGCCTTTATTGTACATTCCTTATTTTTCATATCCAGATCCTACAGTAAAGCGTAAAACGGGATTTTTGATGCCTTCTTATAAAAGCAATAGTAAGCTAGGAAAGGGTGTCATAGTTCCTTATTATATCGAAGTAGATGATAATACAGATATTACATATAGACCATGGATAGCAGAAAAAGGTGTGTTGCACGCAGGTGATTTTAGACACAAATTTAAAGATGCTTCTTTAGCATTTGAAGGTTCTAAATACAAAGATATGTACAACTATAAAGTTGACTTTGACTGGAAAATGACAGACGTTTGGCGTTTCCAAGTTAATGGAGATAGAGTATCAGATGATACATATATGCGTTTGTATGATATTAGAGATGATGGTGAAAACTGGTTAACCTCAGAAGTAAAAGCTGAAGCTTTGGCATCAGATTATTACGTTTATTTGGGCGCAACTGAATATAGAGATATGCGTAAAGATGTTGAAGATGATTCAATCCCAAAAGTTTTACCAGAAATTAAAATGCAAAAATATTTAACTCCGTTTGATAATAATGGATATTTTACATTAGCAGCTTCTTCTGCTGAATTAAGAAGAAAAGATTCTTTTATAGGATTAACCAAAAAATCCAATAGAGTTTCTACTGAACTCGCATACCATTATCCTGGTGTTTCAAATTGGGGCTTAGCATATGAAGTTGGAACTTCTCATATATTCAATATTTATAGGATAAATGAGTATAGAAAAGACCCAGAAGATTCGTTTACAGGTAATGCTACAAGCGAAAGCTCACAAGCTTCGTTAATGTTGTCATATCCATTAGTAAATGTTCAAGATAATTATTCTGTAATATTTGAACCAATGGTTATGGGTGTTGCTGCTCCAAATTCAAGCCAAAATAAAAATATTCCAAATGAAGAATCTAACGAAATCGATATGACGGATATAGCACTATTTTCTGAAAGAAGATATGTAGCTAATGATAGAATAGAGCCAGGTTCTAGAGTTGATTATGGATTTAAAACATCAATTAATGGAGAAAATGGAACTTCATTATCATTAATGTTCGGACAAAGCTATCGTTTTTCTGATAGAGAAGAATTTTCTTGGACTTCAGGATTACATGATCATTATTCTGATTATGTAGGAAGAGCTACATTAAATTTAAATGGATGGGCTAATATTGGTTATTCTTTCCGTATTGATAAAGATAATCATAAATTAGCAAGAAGTGATACTCACTTTAGTGTAGGAAATCCATTATTGAGATTTAGTGCATCTTATATTTATTTAAAAAATAAAATCGATAAAGATAGATATGCTAAAGATCAAGAAGAAATTAATTATACAGTATCATCACAACTTAGTAGATTTTGGTCAACATCTCTTAATCAAAGATATAACTTAAAGAAAGATTCTAAAGATTATGGAATGACAGATATGACTTGGGCTATTAGATATGAAGATGAATGTTTTGCTTGGATAGGTTCTGTAAAAAGAGAATATAATGTTCATGATAAAGATGGTACTACTAAAAAAGAAACAACAATTGAAATGGGCATAGAATTAAAGCCTTATGGTGCATTTAATGTGATGTAATGTTGAGGGAAAAATGAAGGTTTATTATAAATTTTTTGTTGCCGCTATTATTTTAAGTTCTTTATGTTCCCAAGCAAAAGCAACATCAGAGATTAAATTACGTGTAAATGATGAAATTGTTTCTGAACGTGATTTTGAACAAAGATTAAAATTTGCCGAATTAACACATAAAGTTAATAGGAAAGATCCTAATATCTTAAAGCAATTAGAACAACAATTAATAGATGAAAAATTAAAGCTTCAAGAAGGCAAAAGATTTGATATCAAAGTATATCCTAATGAGTTAGAAGATGCAGTTAAATCAGCTCTACTTCAAAATAAAATTAATCCAGAATTGTTCAAAGAAGAATTGAAGAAACAAGGATTATCATATGATTTAATTAAAGATCAAGTTTTAAGCGATATGGTTTTTTATCGTGCAATTAGAAAGCAATACCAAAATAGATTAGCTCCTACTAATGCTCAAATTGAAGAAAGAAAAGCAATGATGCTTAAGAAACAATATTTCTTATCAGAAATTGTTTTGTCTTTGAAAAATGGAGAAGATAGTGGTGCTGTTTATGGCAAAGCAATTCAACTTTTAACAAAATTAAAAGAAGGATATAACTTTGATGATTTAGCTGAGCAGTACTCACAAGGTGCTGGTGCAGCAAATGGTGGCGTTATTGGTTGGGTTAGTGAAGATTCTTTGAATAGTGTATTGTTAAAAGCATTAGAAGACTTCGAACCAGGAAGAGTTACTATGCCTTTAGAGTATGATGGGGCATATCATATTGTAGCATTAAGAGCTATAAGAGATCCTCAAAATGATCAAAAACAAAATGGAAAAGATTTATTACAATTGTTTTTGCCAGAGTCTTTGACAAACAAAAAAGTAAAATCAATTTTGCAACAAGTTCAAATGACAAGAGGATCATGTGATCAATTTTTAAAGTTTGCTGAAAGTCAAATGACCTCACCAAATATTAAGCTAGGAATTGTTCCTGAAAAAGATATTCCAAAACCAATTTTAGAAGCTATAAATTCAGTTCCTTTATTAACACCAACAAAGCCTGTTACTATTAAAGAAGGTGCTTTGATATTTATGTGTTGTGGAAATAAAGAATTATCAGCTATACCTTCAGATGAGGCTTTAAAAGAAGAATTGGAAAATCAACAAGTAGAGATGGTTGCTGCTCGTAGATTAAAAGAGCTTAGACATTCAGCTTTGATTGAGAGATAGACAATATGGAATTACCAAGTCTTAGGCAAGTATTGATTGATCATGACTTAATTGCAAAAAAACAATTAGGTCAAAATTTTATTTTAGATGTTAATTTGTTAGATAAGATTGTTAGATCTTCTAAAAATGCTCATCCTGAATGTTTTGAAAAAGGAACTATTATTGAAATAGGTCCAGGACCTGGTGGCTTAACAAGACAAATTCTGGAAAATGGAGCAAAGAAACTTATTGCTATTGAAAAAGATGAAAGATGTTTAAGTATTTTAGATGAGATATCTAATGCTTATCCAAATAGATTAATTTCAATGAATACTGATGCTTTAAAAGTTGATGCTGCTACACTAGGTGAAGCTCCAAGAGCTGTAATTGCAAATTTGCCTTATAATGTTGGTACAGCATTATTAATTGGTTGGTTAGAACAAGCATCAAATTTTGTATCTATGACTTTGATGTTTCAAAAAGAAGTTGCTGAAAGATTAGTTGCTGTACCTAGAACAGCTGATTATGGTAGATTATCTATTCTTGTTCAATGGTTATGTAATGTAAAAATATTGTTTACTGTGCCTAAAGAATGTTTTACTCCATCTCCAAAAGTTACAAGTGCAATTGTTCAAATTGAACCATTAAAAGAGCCAAGATTTAAAGCAAATAAGAAGATTTTAGAAAATTTAACATTAACTGTATTTAATCAAAGAAGAAAAATGCTGCGAAGTTCTTTAAAAGCATTTGGTGATGTTGAAAAGTTGTGTGAAAAAACGGGAATAGATCCAACAGCTAGACCTGAAGAATTAACTGTTGAGCAATTTTGTAAAATGGCTTGTGCTATAGAGGAGTTGAAAAAATGATTGCAGCTCTTTTGGTTTCATTAGCAAATATAATAATTATTGCATATCGTTTATATGAAAAAGTTTTATTAGCAGCTATTATTTTAAGTTGGTTAGAAGCTTTCGGAATAATTAATACAAGAAATCAAATAGTAGAAAAGGTATCTGAAATTATACATAAGTTAACAGATAAGTTTTTTGATTTTTTCCGTCGATATGTACCACCTATTGGCAATTTAGATTTGTCTCCTATTTTAGGATTTTTCGTTTTGCATTTTATAGTTAGTTTTGTTGTGAGGACGTTATATGGGTTGGCCAACCAATTGTAAATATGGTACGATTGTTGATAATGCTTTAAAATTATATGTTAGACTATCGCCTAAAGCTAAAAGAGAGGGTATTGAAGGAATATATGATGATCCAGATGGAAAGCAAAGAATAAAAATTGCTGTAAATGCTCCTCCCGTTGATGGAAAAGCTAATGAGGCTGTTCAAAAATTAATAGCAAAAACATTAAAATTATCAAAAGGATCTGTAAGTTTGGTTAGTGGACAAACAGATAGAAATAAAACGTTTATTATAAATGGAAATGTTGATGAAATATATTCCATTTTATCAGGAGAGTTGGAAAAATGTATCAATTAATTAATGGATTTGAATTCGCAAAAGAAGAAAGACGTAAATTAAAAGAAGAAATTGATAAAATGGAAAAAAAGCCTGTATTGGCTGTTATATTAGTGGGAGAAAATCCTGCTAGTCAAATTTATGTTCGTAATAAAGAAAAAGCTTGTGAAGAAGTTGGAATAAAATCTAGAGTTTATAGAATAAAAGAATGTTTGCAAGTTGAATTATTAGCAATAATTGACCAATTAAATAAAGATGAAGATGTAGATGGAATTTTAGTTCAATTACCATTACCAGAAGGAATGGAAGAACAAACTGTTATTCAAGCAATAGATCCTAATAAAGATGTTGATGGTTTTCATCCTGTAAATTTAGGAAAATTAATGTTAGGGTTAGAAGGTCCTGTTGCTTGTACTCCAAAAGGATGTTTAAAATTAATTAAGTCAGTTAAAGAAAATTTGACAGGATTGAATGCTTTAGTAATAGGAAGATCAAATATTGTTGGAAAGCCAATGGCTCAATTATTGTTAAAAGAAAATTGTACAGTTACTATAGCTCACTCTAAAACAGTAAATTTACCAGAACTTTGTAAACAAGCAGATATAGTTGTTGCTGCTGTTGGAAAGCCAAAGTTTGTACAAAAAGAATGGGTAAAGGATGGAGCAATAGTAATCGATGTCGGAATTAATCGCTTAGAAGATGGCAAACTTTGTGGTGATGTGGATTTTGAAAATGTTGCTGAAAAATGTTTTGCGATTACTCCTGTTCCAAAAGGAGTAGGGCCAATGACAATAGCAATGTTGTTGGAAAATACACTTTATTTACATAAAAAGTAATTTTTTGTACTATTTTAAAAAAATTGAAGTATAATACCGAAAATTGACTTAATATCGAGAAAATTTGAGATTCTATAGAAAGAAAATTTAACAACAAATATGTTGTGAAAATAGGGGTATGAAATGACAAGTGAAGTCAAAACTGCAGAAGATTTAGAACGCGTTATAGACTTGGCTAATAAAGCACAGGAACAATTTGCTTCCTATACTCAAGAACAAGTAGATGCTATTTTTAGAGCTGTAGCTATTGCAGCTAATAAACAACGTATACCATTAGCAAAAAAGGCTGTTGAAGAAACAGGTATGGGTGTTGTAGAAGATAAGATTATTAAAAATCATTTTGCTTCTGAATATGTGTACAATAAATACCGTAATATGAAAACATGTGGTATTATCGAACGCGATGAAACAAATGGTATTTATAAAGTTGCTGAACCAATTGGTGTTATTGCGGGTGTTATTCCAACAACAAATCCAACAGCTACTGTAATTTTTAAATCTTTGATTGCTTTGAAAACAAGAAATGGAATTATTTTTTCTCCACATCCTCGTGCAAAAAAATCAACCATTGAAGCAGCCAAATTATGTTTAGATGCTGCAGTGAAAGCTGGTGCTCCAGAAGGTATTATTGGTTGGATTGATGAACCAAGCTTAGATTTGACAACTATGTTAATGCAACATCCTCACATCGATTGCATTTTAGCAACAGGTGGTCCTGGAATGGTAAAATCAGCATATTCCTCAGGGAAACCTGCATTAGGTGTTGGCCCTGGTAATGTTCCTGCTGTTATTGATGAAACTGCAGATATTAAGATGGCTGTATCTTCTATTTTGTTAAGTAAAACTTTTGACAACGGAATGATTTGTGCTAGTGAACAATCAGTTATTGTTGTTAAAGATGTTTATGATGAAGTTAAGGAAGAATTTAAGTATCGCGGTGCTTATATTTTAAATAATAAAGAAATTGACGCTGTACGTTCTATTATTATGACACCAAAAGGTGTAAATCCTGAAATTGTTGGTCAACCTGCATACAAAATTGCAAAAATGGCTAATATTGATGTTCCTGAAAATACAAAAGTTTTAATTGGTGAAGTTACTGATTATTCTCCTGCAGAACCTTTTGCTAGAGAAAAATTGTCACCAGTTTTAGCAATGTATAAAGCTAGTGATTTTGATGAAGCTACAAATATTGCATGCGAATTGGTAAATCATGGCGGAGCTGGTCATACTTCAGCATTGCACACAGATGCTAGAATTAAGGACAGAATTAAAGAATTCGGCCGTAGAATCCATACAGGACGTGTGATGATTAATACACCTTCAACACAAGGTGCTATTGGTGATTTGTTCAACTTTAGATTAGAACCAACACTTACAATTGGTTGTGGTTCATGGGGTGGTAATTCAACAAGTGAAAACGTTGGCCCTAAACATCTTTTAAATATTAAAACCGTCGCAGAGAGGAGAGAAAATATGCTCTGGTTTAAAGTACCTCCAAAGATTTATTTCAAACGTGGAGCAATTGATTTAGCTTTGCGTGAATTAAAAGGTAAAAAGCGTGCATTTATTGTAACAGATAGATTTTTATTCGATTCAGGAATGGTAAATAAAATTACAACTGTTTTGGATGAAATCGGAACAGATTATCAAATTTTCTTTGATGTTAAACCTGATCCAGATTTGGCAACAATTAATGAAGCTTTGCCTATGGTTAATAACTTTAAGCCAGATGTTATTATTTCAATGGGTGGCGGTTCACCTATGGATGCTGCAAAGATTTTGTGGTTGATGTATGAACAACCAGATGTTGTTTTTGAAGATATTGCTATGGACTTTATGGATATCCGTAAGCGTATTTGTGATTTGCCTGCTTTAGGCGTAAAAGCAGAAATGGTTGCTATTCCTACAACATCAGGAACAGGATCTGAAGTAACTCCATTTGCAGTTATTACTGATGATAAAACACAAATTAAATATCCTTTGGCTGATTATGCTTTAACCCCATCCATGGCTATTGTCGATCCTGATTTAGTAGATACTATGCCAAAAGGCTTATGTGCAGCAGGTGGTATTGATGCGATTGTTCATGGTATTGAAGCTTATGTTTCTATAATGGCTACAAACTTTACAAATTCTGTTGCTTTAGAAGCTATTAAAGAAGTATTCAAATATTTACCACGTTCTTATAAAAATGGTAAAGATGATCCAATTGCTAGAGAAAAGGTTCATTATGCTGCTACATTGGCAGGTATGGCTTTTGCTAATGCATTCTTAGGATTGTGCCATTCAATGGCTCATAAATTAGGTGCAACATTCCATATTCCACATGGTATTGCAAACGCATTATTAATTAGCCAAATTATACGTTATAATTCAAGTGAAGATCCTGTAAAACAAGCAGGTTTTGCTCAATATAAATATCCAAATGCAAAAGAGCGTTATGCTCAAATTGCAAATCAATTGAAGCTAGGTGGATCTAATGATGATGAAAAGTTGGAATTGTTATTACAAGCAATTGAAAACTTAAAAACAGAGATTAATATTCCACATTCAATTAAAGATTTTGGTATTAAGAAAGAAGATTTCGAAGCTAAGTTAGATAAGATGGTTGAGATGGCATTTGATGACCAATGTACAGGTGCTAACCCAAGATATCCTTTAATGAAAGAAATTAAAGAAATCTACTTAAAAGCTTATGAAGGCATCGTTTAAGAAAACAAAAAGGAGGAATTGAAAAATTCCTCCTTTTTAAAAACTTAAAAAATATATCTTATCTTACAACACTATTTGCATTTGATTGAACATGAGCCTTCACTGTATTTGAGGCTTGTTGTGTCTTCAATTTTGCTTGTAAGGAATTACCTGTTGAAGATTTTGATTGAATTTGTGATTGTAAAGATTTTGTTGTTGATGATATGTTTTCAGTAATTTCAAATGTACTACCATCAAATGTTGTAGAAGTACCTAAAACATACATATTATCTGTTGAATAATCTTCTTTATTAGCTTTTGTTTTAAGATTGTTTTCATAATTATATATACCTTGCTTAACGTTTTTAGCTAAGTAGAATGTTTCAGGTGTTGTTAATATAGAACCATCTGT
Source organism: Alphaproteobacteria bacterium (assembly GCA_024407875.1). Classification (GTDB taxonomy): domain Bacteria; phylum Pseudomonadota; class Alphaproteobacteria; order CAAGCB01; family CAG-977; genus UBA2903. Next base: position 24,342 of record JAKSVT010000015.1, on the reverse strand, counting down.
TCCAGCATAAGAATGGTTTGTATTACCAGAACAAACAGCAACTAATAAATCAGAAGCATTGATTTGTGTCTGGAATAATTTAGTTGATTTTTGCAATTTTTCAGGAGAATACTTGCCAACAATATTATTATGATATTGTAGAATCTTTACATGATACCCAGAAGCGTATTGACTATCTTGATGCCAAGCTTTAAATGTTTTTGTCATAATAGAATCGTTTCTTTGTTGTGCATCTTGAATGTGTGAATATTCTTTAACACCACTTTCGTAAGCTAAAGCTGCTTCTTTGTGTTGATTCAAAAGAGCATTCCATGCTGTACTATCGCCATCACATCTTAATTCATAGCAATGTTTTGTTTGATTTGCAACAGCATCTGCTTCCATAGCTGTAGAAATCATAATGTTTGATGCAATATTGTTATTAACACTAATGTTTACATGGCCAACTCTATCTTGAACAGAGTGTCTACCTTCATGAACGATGTTTGAATTTAAATAAGCATCAGCTTGTGATTCATTTAAAGTAATTGAATTTGTTTTACTGTCGTAAAATCCTATTGCACTAATTCCACTTTGAAAACCTATGGTGGTTCCTTGTTGTGATAAAGATTTTAAAATATCTTGACCTGTTGATGTTTTGCAAACACCGTTAACTAAATTTTGTAAACGTGCATGTTTAGCAGAATCCATTTGTGTAGTTTTAATGGAACAAAGAGTATCATTTTGTTGTGTAATAGCGTAAACAACATCTGATTGTTGAGTATCTTGAACAGAAGCTTTGTTTTGTCCTGACATTGAACCAGAGAAAGCTGCACCTAAAACCATTGTAGCCGCAAGAACTTTTACAGCTTGTTTGTCAGCAAAAGCTTTGCAACCACTTCTAAATTTCTTTAATCCATCTTTGCTAAAGAAACTTGATACTGATTTAGATTCTTTGTTTTCGTTATCTTTATCCATAGTTAGCTCTCTTAAAACATAGATATAATTACTATTACCTAAACTAAATATAAATGATTTTAGACAAAAAATAAAGAGTTTTTATCAATAATTTTGAGTTTTTTTACAGAATTTTATTATAAACCAATAGCGTCTATAATTCTTCGTAACTCTTGCTTTGCAGCGATATGAGCAGCTGAAAGCTTTACTGCTTTTGTTTGTTTCGATAAGTCTAATAACGTTAAACCGTGTAAAAATAATTCTCTAAATATAACACGTTCACCTAATCCAGAAATTGGAGTGAAGTTAATTCTTTTACCCAATGCTTGCAATAAGCTCCATACGAGCTTTTCGTTTTTGTTTAAAACATGCATAACCCGGTTTCTTAAAACAAACCATTTCATTTGAGTTTTACGAAGAGCCGCTCTTCTTTGTCTAGCTTGCCAAATTGTTTGTGCGTAATGTCCTGGTGTTTTAATGTTAAATGTATCAGGCTCTATTTTAGCTAATAAATCTAAATCAAGAAGACTATCATTCATTGGTGTAATTAATATATCAGCTAAAGCATGTGCTGCTCTAAATAATTGACTATCAGACCCAGGAGTATCAATTATAATTACGTCATTTTCTTTACGCATTTTTTCAATTTGATACAATAAAGCTGTTTCGTTTTCTTCTTGTTCTTCTTTAGTTGTATTATCACTAATAGAAGCACAAATATGTTCAGGTAGACCTAAATTTAAATGATGGGCACCTTCGAATGTTGCTCTGTTTTTTATATAGTGAGTTAATGTACCTTGTCTTCCATCTAAATCAATAGATGCTACCAATTTATTCTGACGCAAATACCATACGATTAAATGCATAGCAACAGTGGACTTCCCTGTACCACCTTTTTCATTACCTACAACAATGATTTTTGCGTTCTTTTCAGCCATTTTCTATCTTCACTAATTTAAAAAATTTAATGGTCATTTCTATATCAAATTTTTTAAAATTCGTCAATCGATAGGGATAATTTTTTCATATGTTTTATGTATATCAAGGCCTTGAATTAATATACCATCATAGCCTAAATCCATAATTGATCTAAAGTACACGCCTAATATACGTTTCCATGCAGGATTCCAAAAGTCGACTATGATATTACCATTACCTTCAGGAGCTATAAATCTCAACCAATTAGGTTTGCCTTGTTTCCAAGATTTTTCCCAATAAGGCTTTGTATCTTTTGCAACAGAAATATTTAAAACAGCATAAACAAGACGTCTTGATCCAACTCTTTTGGATTTTAATTCTCGTATATCTTCATTTGATATTTCTTGAGAATCTTTAAAGAAAGGATCAATAATAACTAAGTCGTAATTTGTTTTAGAAATTTTATCTAAAAATAAGTCTTTGTCAGAATAGTTTCTTGTATTTGTTACGACTAATATATTTTTAACTTTGTCTAATGAATCTATTGTGTCTGTGTTTTCTTTATGTATTTCAGCGAGTTGTGGAACAAAATCAAATTTTGCTTTTTGATCCAAATCAATATGTGCTGGTATTTTTAATTTATCTAACTCTTTATAGGCTTCTATTTGTTCTTTTTCATTATTGCAATGTTCAAATGCCAATAAATTAATTCCATAGTCCTTAACTATCTTTTGATTTTCTTCAGATAATTTTCCGCTTTTTTCAGAACAATATGTATTTGTTAAAACAATGCCTCGTATAGAGTTTACAAATCTGCGCATAGGAGTTCCTGCTGCAATTGGATGTTCTGGTGAAAATAATTTTAATAAGAACTTTTCGTCATCTGTTTTAGCTCCAGCCAATTCAGCTCTATGTAATTCATCTAAATGGTTTTCCCAACCGTTTCTAGTCAATAATTCGAAACCAGAATCAATGATAATTTTGAATTCAGGATTTTTAGCTTTTGCAAATGTGTTAAAAGTGTAAATAATGTCGCGTAGTAATTCTCTATAATTAGGAACGAATGCTGCTTCAATTTTTAATTGTTCTGCTAAAGGATCATAATTTGGAGGAATATCTGTTTGCGCAAATGTTTTGCCCGATATTAAGCAAAAGGAAATAGCAAACAAAATTTTCATTCTTCTCAGCATATTTATATCTTTCGACTCTTTTTTATATTATTTTGTTATTTTTTATTATAAAATCCATTTCTATGCAATTTATTAAAATTTAAATTATATATTTTTTTAAGTGAATTTTGTTCATTTATAAGGTGTTTTTGTTATGGATAATATGAAAACAATATGGGTTCTAACTGACGATAGAGCTGGAAATAATAATCAATCATTAGGTGTAGCAGAGTCATTAGGCCTTAATATAGTTATAAAAAAACTATGTTATAATAAATGGATTCGCTTGCCAAATGTTTTGCGTGGTAATTCTTCTTTAGGAATAAAAAAAGAATGTTTAAAAGAGTTTTGTGAACCATATCCAGATATTGCTATTGCAGCGGGTAGAAGAGCAAGTACAATGCTTAGATATTTGAAAAAGAAATCTAAGGGCAAAACAAAAATTGTACAAATTATGTTCCCTGGTGCATTTAATCAAAAGGATTATGATTTAATTGTTTTACCTCAACATGATGGTTGCCATAAAAAAGCAAAAAATATTTTGCGCATAATAGGTGCAGCACACAGAGTTAATGAAGAAAAATTAAAAATAGAAAAAGAAAAGTGGTTCCCTATTTTTAGTAAGATGGAAGGCTTTGATAAATTGCCAAAAGTTTCGTTAATTATTGGTGGCGCAACAAAAGATAAACCTTTTACTAAAGAAATGGCTCAAGATTTAGCTGATAAAACAAATGCTTTTGTTAAATCATTAGGTGGGGCATTTGTTATGGTTACGACTTCTCGTAGAACAGGTGTTGAACAAGAAAAAATTATAGATGAAGCTTTAAAAGGACCTAAATTTTTCTATCATTTTGGTGATACAAATATTGAAAATCCTTATTTTGGGCTGTTGTCTTGTGCAGATTATATAATTGTAACAGGAGATTCTGTATCTATGTGTTCAGAAGCTGCTGCAGGAGATAAGCCTGTTTTAATTTTTGCTCCTAATGGTTTTGTTGGAAAAAAACATGCGATGCTTCATTCTCAACTTTATGCGACGATGGGAGCTCAACCTTTAACTGATAATGTTGAAATTTTCCCTCATAAAACAGTTTTTGAATCAAAAACAATTGCGAATTATATTAATAAAAATTTATTATAATATTATGGTGTAAAAATGGCAGTATTTAGTGCAGATTTAGATAAATTATTTGTAGAAGTTCCTTTTTTAGAGAGATTTAAATTAGCTCAGGAAAATGGATTTGATGGTGCTGAATTTACTTACGATGAAAAGATTCCTTTAGGGAAATTAGGCGATTGCGCATCATATAAAAAATTAAAAACAGTTTTGATATCAATGCCAAAAGAATGGTCTAAAAATGCATTTTTAACAAATAAAAGAAAAGATTTTATAGAAAAAATCGATAAAATGATTGATGTTGCAGACTTTTTGGAATGTAAAATGATTTATGTTCCAGGAATTGTTTTTAAAGATGGAGAATATGATTTTGAAGAATTACAAGATAATTTTTGTAAATCATTACATGCTGTTGCAGAGAAATTAAAACATAACAAGATCAAATTATTAGTTGGTATTACAGAAAGAAATAGTATTGAAGAAAATGTTTTTCCTGAAAATACATTAGATCTATCTTCAATATTGGAAACTTTGGATGATAATAAAGCATTTGGAATGTTATATGATGTTGCTTTATCACAAATGGCTGAAGGCAATATTAGTATGGCAATTGATACATATGCTGAAATAATTAATCATGTACGTATTGCAGGTGTTCCTTCAATGAATGAACCTGATTATGGAGAACTTAATTATTCTTATATTGTTTCATTATTAGAACAGGTTTCTTATTCTGGAAAAATAGGTTGCTCTTATTTGCCAAGAGCTAAAACAATTGATGGATTAAAATGGATGAAACGCTATGTATGAAGACAAAATTCAAATAGCTAAGGAATTGGCAGATATCGCAGGAAGAAATATTATGCGATATTTTCGTAAGAAAGATTTGTTTGATACTATAGAAACGAAAGGCGATACTTCCCCTGTAACTATTGCAGATAGAACAACAGAAGCTGCAATGAGAGAAGTTATTCATTCTGAATTTCCTAATCATGGAATTGTTGGTGAAGAATATGGAATTGAAAATCCTGATGCTGAATATGTTTGGGTTTTAGATCCAATTGATGGAACAAAGTCTTTCATAACAGGTTCGCCTTTGTTTGGAACTCTTATTGCATTACTTCATCATAATGTTCCTGTCGTAGGAATAATAGATCAACCTGTTTTAAAGGAAAGATGGTTAGGTGTATTGGATAGACATACACTATACAATGGTAAACCTTGTGAAACTAGAAGTTGTGAAGCATTGGAAAAAGCTGCTCTTTATTCTACAGGTGGTAGATTAATGTTTAAAGATGCAAGTGATGCCGATAGATTTGATAAACTAAATAAAAAAGTGAGTGTTTCAAGGTTTAGTGCTGATTGCTATGCTTATGGGTTGTTGTCTATGGGGTGTATAGATGTTATTGCTGAAGCAAATATGAAACTTTATGATTATGCAGCTTTAGTGCCAATTGTTGAAGGAGCTGGTGGTGCAATTACTGATTGGGAAGGTAAGCAATTAACAAGAAATAGTGATGGGCATGTTTTGGCTGTTGGTGATAAAAGTATGTTAAACAAAGTAGTAGAGGCGTTAAGATAATGAAAAAATGTTCATTTTTTTCATTGTTGATAAGTAGTTTTATTCTTATTTTATCATCAAATGTTGTTAAAGCTGATTCTCCTTACCATGCTGAAGTTGCACGTGGTGTTGCAATGCATGGACGTCCTAAATATGGTTGGAATTTTAAAAATTTTGATTATGTAAATCCTGATGCTCCAAAAGGAGGAATAATTAAATTTTCCGCATTTGGTTCATATGATACATTTAATCCTTTTGTTATAAAAGGAACCGCTGCAGCTGGTGTTGATTTAATGTATGATACGTTAACGGTTGATTCAGAGGATGAACCGTTTAGTGTTTATGGCTTAATTGCTAGTACGATTGAAATACCTGAGGATAGGTCTTGGGTTGCATTTAATTTAAATACAAAAGCAGAATTTTCAGATGGTACGCCTATTACAGCATATGATGTAGCATATACTTTTGAATTGTTAAAAACTAAAGGTGTTCCTCAATATAGATATTATTATGGTAGTGTAAAAGAAGTGATTGTTGAACATCAAAGACGTGTCGTTTTTTTGTTTAAAAAAGATGCATCAGGAAAAGTTCAAAATAGAGAATTACCTATTATAATAGGTCAAATGCCTGTTTTGCCTAAACACTATTGGGAAAATAAAGATTTTACAGCTACTACTTTAGAAATTCCTGTTGGAAGTGGAGCTTATACAATTAAGTCTTTTGAACCAGGAAGAAATATTGTTTATGAAAGAAATCCAAATTATTGGGCTAAAGATATTCCTTCAGTAAAAGGAACAAAGAATTTTGATATAATAAGATACGATTATTATAGAGATGCAACAGTTGCTGTTGAAGCTTTGAAAGCAGGAGCTTTTGATTTTAGACTTGAAAATGAAGCTAAAAAATGGGTTTCTATGTATAATGAAAAAACTCAAGGCTTAGTAAAAAGATTTTTTGGACATTCTTATCCAAGTGGAATGCAAGGCTTTGTTTTTAATATAAGAAAACCTATTTTTAAAGATAGAAATGTGAGAGAAGCATTGGCTCTAGTTTTTGATTTTGAATGGGCTAATAAAAATTTATTCTCGGGAATGTATAAAAGAATTAATAGCTATTTTGATAATTCAGATTTAGCTTCAAGAGGTTTACCTTCAAAAGAAGAATTAGAACTATTAACTCCTTTTAAAGATAAGATTCCTGAAGAAGTCTTTACAAAAGAATTTAAAACTGAAGTGTCAGATGGATCAGGTTTTATAAGACCTCAGTTAAAAAAAGCTTTTGAATTGCTAGAAAAAGCAGGGTGGACTATACAAGATGGTGTTTTAAAAAATGAATCTGGAGAACCATTTAATTTTGAAATTTTAATAGACAGTTCAATGTCTGGAGCTTGGGAAAGAATTTCATTATCTTATGTTCGTAATCTTAAAAAACTTGGAATTAGTGCAAACTTAAGAGTGGTAGATTTAACTCAATATAAAAATAGATTAGATAATTACGATTATGACATGATTACAAATATTTGGGGACAATCATTGTCTCCAGGTAATGAACAAAATTATTATTGGGGAGCTTCATCAGCTAATGTACCAGGAACACAAAATTATATCGGTGTAAATGATGAGGTTGTAGATAAATTAATTCAAGAAATTATAAAAGCTAGAGATAGAAAAGATTTGGTTGCAGCGACAAGAGCTTTAGATAGAGTTTTATTGTGGAATTATTATGTTGTTCCTCATTGGTATTTGCCTGGATATAATTATGTCTATTGGGATAAATTTGGAATTCCTGAAGATAGTGGATTTTCAAAAAGTTATATTAAAGGCCTACAATTAATGACATGGTGGTACGATAAAGAAAAGGCTGATGCTATAGGAAAAGTACAAGCTGAAAATCAAGGAAAAAATAAAAAGAAATCTGTTTATGAAAGATTGTTTTTGGTAGGAAAAGGATTGGAAAACTAATGTTTAAATATGTTTTAAGAAGATTAGCTTTAATACCATTAACTCTCTTTGGAATAATGTTTGTAAATTTTATATTTGCACAAATAGCTCCAGGTGGGCCTGTTGAATATATGATTTCAAAACTTCAAAATGGAAGTTCTTCTTCTACGGCGAGAATAGCTGGTACTTCTAATGGGGATATTAAAAGCGTTCCAAATATAGGAACTATGCAATCAAAATACCGTGGTGCTAGAGGCTTGGATCCTGAACTAATTAAAGAATTAGAACACCAATTTGGATTTGATGTCCCTGCTAGTACTAGATTTTTTAAGATGATGAAAAATTATCTTAAATTTGATTTTGGAAAAAGTTTTTATCAAGATACTAAAGTTATTGATTTAATAATTCAAAAAATGCCAGTATCTATGTCTTTAGGTATATGGACAACATTGTTGATTTATTTTATCTCGATTCCTCTTGGAATTTCAAAGGCTGTTAAGAATGGTTCAAAATTTGATATTTTATCAGATTGGACTATTGTTATAGGATATGCTGTTCCTGCCTTTGTTTTTGCTATGGCTTTAATTGTTTTGTTTTGTGGTGGACAATATTTTTCTTGGTTTCCTTTACGAGGATTATATAGCGATAATTTTAGTGAATTAACTTATGTAGAACGGATAAAAGATTATTTTTGGCATTTGGTTTTACCTGTTGTATCTATGGTTGCAGGTGGTTTTGCTGGATTAACAATGCTTACTAAAAATTCATTTTTAGAAGAAATTTCAAAACAATATGTTTTAACAGCAAAAGCTAAAGGCTTAGAAGATAATAAAGTTTTATATGGACATGTTTTCCGTAATGCAATGCTTATTGTTATTGCTGGTTTTCCTTCAGTGTTAATAGGTATGCTGTTTACAGGTTCTGTCTTGATTGAAGTTGTTTTTTCATTAGATGGAATAGGCTTGTTAGGATTTGAATCTGTTATGAATAGAGATTATCCTGTTGTTTTTGGTACATTGTATTTGTTTGGTTTAATTGGATTAGTTTTGAATTTAGTATGTGATTTAACATATCATTTAATAGATCCTAGAATTGATTTCGAAGGTAGATATGGGAATTAAAATGATGCACATTTCAGAAAAAAATCTAAACATTTTAAAAAAATTTAAAGCCTCTAAAAGAGGATATTACTCATTAATCATATTTACATTTATTTTTATATTTAGTTTGTGTGCAGAATTTGTAGCTAATGATAAACCTTTAGTTGTTAGATATGATGGCAATTGGTATTTTCCAATAATTCATGATTATTCTGAAAAAACATTTGGTGGAGATTTTGAAACTTCTGCTGATTATCATGATCCATATTTAAAAGAAAAAATTAATTCAATAGGTTGGATGATTATGCCTATCATTCCATATCATTATGATACTATTGCTTATAATTTAGATAAACCTGCTCCGGTATCTCCTTGTAGAGCTCATTTATTAGGAACAGATGATTTAGGAAGAGATATTGCTGCTAGGTTGATTTATGGAATTAGATATTCATTAGTTTTTGGAATTTTATTAACAACATTATCTAGTCTAATTGGCGTTTTGTTTGGCGCAATTCAAGGATTTTTTGGCGGTAAAATTGATTTGTTTGGCCAAAGATTTTTAGAAATTTGGGGTGCTTTACCACAATTATTTATTTTAATTATTGTTTCAGGAATTGTAACTCCAGGATTTTGGACGTTGTTATTTGTTTTACTCTTGTTTTCTTGGACAACGTTAGTAAGTGTTGTTAGAGCTGAATTTTTGAAAACAAGAAATTATGATTATGTTCGTTCTGCATATGCAATGGGGGCATCTAATTTAAGGTTAATTCTAAAACATGTTTTGCCAAATGCAATGGTTGCAACAATAACGTATTTACCATTTATTTTGTCAGGAGCTGTAGTATCTTTGACTGCTTTAGATTTTTTAGGTTTTGGACTGCCACCAGGAGAGCCTTCTTTAGGAGAATTAGTAAGACAAGGCAAAGAAAACTTACAGGCAACACATATAGCATGGACAGCATTTGTAACACTTACGATGTTGTTGTCAATGTTGGTATTTATTGGAGAAGCTTTTAGAGATGCATTCGATCCAAGAAAAGTAATAGTAGCTAAGGAAAAATAATATGTTATCAGTTAAGAACCTTTGCGTAAAATTTTCAAATTCCAATAAATATGCTGTTAATGATGTAAGTTATGAAATTAATAGTGGTGAATGTGTTGCTATTGTTGGAGAATCAGGATCAGGTAAAAGCGTTACTGCTTTATCAATAATGGGATTAGTTCAAAATGCCACAACAACTGGATCTATCTTATGGAGAGATTTAGAATTATGTGGTAGAAATGATTATGAATTCCAAGATATTAGAGGAAATGAAATAAGTATGGTTTTCCAAGAACCTATGACATCTTTAAATCCTCTACATTCAATTGGCCGCCAAATTATTGAAGCAATGCATGCTCATAAAGAAATTGAAAAAAGACATGCTTATATTAAAGTGTTAGAATTATTAAAATTGGTTGGTTTAAATAACGCAGAAAAAAGAATGGATGCTTTGCCACATGAATTATCTGGTGGAGAAAGACAGCGTGTAATGATAGCCATGGCATTGGCTAATGAGCCAAGACTTTTAATTGCAGATGAACCTACGACAGCTTTAGATGTTACAGTTCAAGCACAGATTTTAAGTTTGTTAAAACAATTAAAAAAACAATTGAATTTAGCAATATTGTTTATTTCTCATGATTTAAATGTTGTTAGCAGTATAGCAGACAGAGTTTATGTTATGAAAGATTCGAGATTTGTTGAATCTGGTAAGACTAGGGATATATTTAATAATCCTCAAAACGAATATACAAAAGAATTGTTAAATGCAAATAATATGGAGGATAAAAAGTCTGAGCAATTATCAGCAGAAAAATTGTTAGTTGTTGAAAATGTTTCTGTTCCTTTTGTTTTAAAAAAGAATATTTTTGGAAGAGCTAAAGAAATATTTTATGGTGTTGATGATGTAAGCTTGTCTATAAATAAAGGCGAATGTATAGGCGTTGTTGGAGAGTCAGGATCTGGTAAATCTACGTTAGCAAATGCAATTTTAAATTTAGTTGGTTATGAAGGAAAAGTTTCATTTTTAGGTAAACAAATTAATTTATTAAAACAAAAAGAATTACGTAAATTGCGTTCACAAATAGGTATTGTTTTCCAAGATCCATATGCTTCATTATCACCTAGAATGACTATTGAACAAATAGTTGGTGAAGGATTAGAAATTCATTATAAAAAATTAAGTAAACAAGAAAGAAAAAAATTAATTGAACAGGCTTTAATAGATGTTGGTATGCCTACAGATATTTTAAATAGGTATCCATACATGTTTTCTGGTGGCCAGCGTCAAAGAATAGCAATTGCAAGAACGCTAATTTTAAAACCAAAGCTAATTATTTTAGATGAGCCAACATCAGCATTAGATGCAACAATACAAGCTCAACTTATTGATTTGTTGAAAAAATTACAAAAAGAGAAAGAGTTGTCTTATATGTTTATTAGTCATGATATGAGGTTAGTTAAATCATTTTGTGATAAAATCTATGTGATGAAAAACGGAAAAATAGTTGAATATGGAAAAAATCCAGTTATATTTAATAGTGCAAGACAAGAATATACAAAAAAATTGATGGCAGCAGCTTTTAATTTTCAATAGTGGGAATGCAGAATATGGTTGATGAAGCAATTGATGAAGCAGTTAAAGCTATAAAAATTTCAGATGATACTACTGATGAAAAAACAGTTGTACCTGAAGAAGAAGGACCTCAAAAAGAAGAGTTGAATAAAACAGTTCTTGAATGTGTGTTTGGAGAAGCTGCTTTATTAGAAGTTGTTGTTGATATTAAAGTTGTTCTTGGTAAAACTAATATGCGCGTTGAACAATTGTTAAAAATGGGACGTGGTGCAGTTGTTGAATTTTTTGGCCAAACACAAAATTCTCCAGTTACAATTTGTGCAAATGATGTTCCTGTTGCTATGGCTGAAGTTTGTGTTATGGATGACGGTACTGTTGGAGCAAGAGTAATTAATTTAATTATTGCTCAACATGGTGATACAATTCAAGTTGTTGAATCAGAGTAATTAATTGTTTTTATAATATGCCTATTAGAGTTGAAACTTTTGGTTGTCGTTTAAATACTTTTGAATCTGCTTCAATTTCTGAATTTTCTGATGTTGAAGATGATATTATAGTTGTAAATACTTGTGCTGTAACAGGTGAAGCTGAAAGACAATGTAGACAAACCATAAGAAAAATACGAAGAGAAAATCCTAATTCATTAATATTTGTTGTAGGGTGCGCTGCTCAAGTACATCCTGAAATTTATGCTCAAATGCCAGAAGTTGATAGAGTTCTTGGAAATAGAGAAAAATTAAATAAAGATAATTACAAAATAAATTCTGGCGTTGATGTTTCATCATGGGATAAAGAAGTAAAAGTTAATTTGTCAGAGCCTGTTTTTTTTGATGATAAAGTTAGGGCTTTTATTCAAATTCAACAAGGATGTAATAATCATTGTACTTATTGTATTATTCGCCAAGCAAGGGGACCTGCCAGTTTTTTAGAAGAAAATAAAATATTATCTTATGCTAGTAAGCTAGTAGATAAAGGATTTAAAGAAATTTGCCTAACAGGTGTTGATATTACGGAATATCCAAGATTAGGAGCTCTTGTAAATAAGGTTTCAAAAATAGATGGTCTGAAAAGACTTCGCTTAGGCTCTATTGATCCTGCTATGGTTGATGATGAATTAATTAATGTTTTTGCAAATAATGATATAGTTCAACCTCACATTCATTTTTCAGCTCAATCAGGAGATGATGTTGTATTGAAAAGAATGGCAAGAAGGCACAAAAGAAAAGATATAATAGATTTGTGCAAGAAATTTAGATTAGTTCGTCCTGATATGGTTTTTGGTGCGGATTTTATTACAGGATTTCCTACAGAAACAGATGAGATGTTTCAAAATACTGTAGATTTAGTAAAAGAAAGTAAGATTACACATTTGCATGTTTTTCCTTATTCTGAGCGTTCAGGTACTCCTGCTATTAAACTTCCTCAAGTCCCTGTAGAAATTAGAAAAAATAGAGCTAGAATTTTAAGAGAAGCTGGTGAAGAACAAATGAATTTATGGATGATGTCTAAGATTGGACAGTCTATGAGTGTTTTGGTCGAAAAAGAAAATAGTGGATTGTGCGAATATTATACGCAAGTAAATTTTGATCAAAAATGTAAAGTAGGTTCTTTTGTAAATGTTAAAATTAAAGACGTTAAGGATGCGGTTTTTGTAGCAGAAATTGCTAAATTTTAAGGAGATAAAAATGTCTTGGCTTTCAGGTTTGTTTAAAACATCAAATCCTATTGTTAATGGGATTTCTTCTTTATTAACAAAGAAAAAATTAGATAAAGATGTTTTAGAAAGTTTAAATGATTTGCTAATTATGGCAGATGTTGGTGTAGCTACTTCTGAAGAAATGATTGACAGTTTATCTAAAGATAAATTTGAAAAAGAAATTACAGACTTAGAAATAAGACAGTTCTTTGCAAATGAAATAGCAAAACGTGTTTCTCCTTATGCAAAAGAAATTGAAATTGATAAGACAAAAAAGCCTTTTGTTATAATGATGGTAGGTGTTAACGGAGCAGGCAAAACAACTACTATAGGTAAGATGGCAGCTAAAATGAAAAAAAATGGTCTTAAAGTTAGATTCGCAGCTGCTGATACTTTTAGAGCTGCTGCAGTTGAACAATTAAAGGTATGGGCAGAAAGAACAAATTGTCCTATTGTAGCAAAGCAAACAGGTTCAGATCCAGCGGGATTAGTTTTTGATGCTATAAAAGAGTCAATTGCCAATGAAGATGATGTTTTGTTTATTGATACAGCAGGAAGATTACAAAATAAGTCAGAGCTTATGGCTGAATTAGAAAAAATTAATAGAATTATAAAAAAATTAATTCCTGATGGACCTCATGCATGTTTACAGGTTTTAGATGCAACAGTTGGTCAAAATGCTAAATCTCAAGTTCAAGCTTTTTCTTCGATGGTTAATGTTACAGGATTGATAATAACAAAATTAGATGGAACTGCGAAAGGGGGAGTATTGATTCCTCTTACTCAGGAATTCAAATTGCCTATTAATGCTGTAGGAATTGGAGAGCAAATTGAAGATTTAAAAGCTTTCGATCCAAATGAATATGCAAAATCAATGATGGCTATAAATTAGGTGCAATAATGTGTGAAGAAAGAGAATTACCTACAACTCCTGAAATGTTATTAAATAAATTAACAGAGCTTGGAATTAAATATGTAAATACTCCACATCCAGCAGCTTATACTGTTGAAGAAGGTGAAAAAGTATGGGCTAACATAAAAGGAATGCATTGTAAAAATCTTTTTTGTAAAGATGCAAAAGGTGTGTTCTGGTTAATTATAGCTCCAGCTTTAAAAAGAGTTAACTTAAAGACATTGCCAAATATTATAGGCTCAAAAAGATTAACATTTGCAAATGCGGATTTATTGTTTGAAAAATTAGGAGTTTGTGGCGGTTCTGTTACTCCTTTTTCAATTATCAATGATAAAGAAAATGTTGTTCATGTTGTATTAGATAAAGAAATGATGGAGCAAGAATTAGTAAATTATCATCCTTTAAAAAATACAGCGACAACGACAATTACACCTGCAGATTTGATGAAATTTATGAGTGCTTGTAATCATAGGCCTCAAATTGTTAAAGTTACAGAAGACGATTAGGTTATAAAATATGGCTTATTTATTATCTTTGACAATAAATATACGTTATGTTAAGAGTCATAAAAATTAGCTTTTTGGAAAAGCGTTAAATTATCAGATAGAAATCTGTAAAGATATAGGATGAAATAAGAATTATGCAATATACAGCTTTAAAACAAAAGTTTGGAAGAGGAATTAATGTTCCTTTAGATGAATTAATTCCTGCTTTGTTTATGTGTGTGGCTAGCTTTTTTAAATCTTTAGGAACTTCATTGTTTACTGTTGGTGCAATGGTTCTTTATTTGCAAAAAACAAATGCTGAAAACTTATATTCTGTTTTAATTATTACAGGTTTTTGTATTATGGCTCTTTGCCCACTTATTATTTGGATGAAGAGTAAATCTACTAAATTCCCAGTATATGCAATGTTTGTTGTTCTTTTAATAGGAGCATTAATTTGTGGATTAGTAAAAATATCTCCAAATAAAATGACATTTACTATTCTGGCTGCTTGGGCTGAATGCATGCGTGTTGGTATAGAAGCTGGCTTTTTGATTCTAGCGTGTAGATTTGGCTTGTTTAAAGACAGACCTAAAAATTTAACAGCTTCTGTAATTTCTGCAAATTTGGGAATTTTAGTTGCAGGATTATTAATTAGAATAGGTCATACAGATTCTCCTACAGTTTGGATTTATGTGGCATTTTCTGTACTTTTACCTTTAGTATTATGTTCAGCATTAGTTGTTTCAAGTGGTTATGCTCCTATTTCAGAAAAACTTTTGTTCTTTAAAAAGGATATGAAGTGGAAAGGATTAGATAGAAGACAATTAAAGTTAATGAAAATCTTCTTAGCTTCTTCTTTTCTAATGTTTGTTTGTTCTGGATTGTTCCAATACTACTTTGTAAAATCTTCAGTTTTTATTTCTGGTGGATTTACAAGTAAAGTAGATACTGTAATTTTAACAGATATATTTAGTACGGTATTTATTGTTGTTGGTTTGTTATCATTCCTATTTGCTTTTGGTGTATTGTTAAGAAAAATAGGATTTTTCCCACTATTATATGTTTTACCAGTAGCGATTTTAGTTACATATATAGCTTCATATTTAAGATATACTAATATAGATCCTAATTATGATGTTGGAAGTTTCAAGCTCTTTTCTTTATTTGGCTTAGTAGCTTTATGTAGAGGAGCATATTTAACTGTTGCAGGAAACAAAAAAGAAATTATCTATATGATAGTTCCAAATGTCGTTTCAACTAGAGCATTTTTCAGAGCTGTAATGTTAAGAAAGGGAATTGTTGAGCCTTTAGGTTTAATAGTTGCAGGTCTCGTAATTTATTTATTTGAAATTGGACAATTAAACTACATTAATTTTTTAAATGCGCTTTTAGTTTCATCTGCATTATTCTTTATATGTTTGTTTGCATTAAAAAGGCGCTATATAGTTTTAGTTTTATCTAATTTAAGAACAAGACTTTGGAGAGCTGGTCGTTTAATAATTACAGGTAAGAAAACTCGTAATTTTATTAATGGATTATTAGACAGTATAAATCCAAATGATGCAATATATGGCTTAAGAGTAGTAGAAGATTCATTGCATCCAGGATTTTTCTTAGAACTTCGCAAAGCGATGTTCCATGTAGCAAGAGAGGTTCGTTTATACGCTATTGAAAAAATAGAAAATTTAAGTTTTAGATCTGCTTTGGGGGAAATAAGATATTTAGTAAATAACGAACAGGACCCTGTTGTAAGAAGTGCAGCTATTAGAGCCCTTTGTAAATTAGGAAATCGTGATGATAGAATTATGGCAAAAAATTTCTTTACAAATCCGTCACTATGTGAAGGGGCTTTGTCAGGATTATTGTCTGTTGGACAAGAAGGTATTTTTGAAACAATAAATACTATTGCAAGTATGATTTCTCATCCTGATGCTAATGTTAGATGCATGGCAGCAAAAGTTTTAGGCGATGCACAGAATAAAGTTTATTATCAACCATTAATAGGTTTGTTGAATGATAGTAATGAATTAGTGAGTTTACAAGCTATTCATGCTAGTGAAAAATTACTTTGTCCAGAATTACTTCCTGCATTAATGAATGTATTTCGTTTTCCAAATTTAAGAGAAGATGCTTTAAATACATTAATTAAATATGGTGATGAAGTTCTTCCTGCTGTAGAATGGGTTTGGAGAAAAACACAATTTCCTCATCAATTAAAATCTATGTTAGCAAGAATGCTTCGTAATATTGATACTCCAGAATGTAAAACGTTTTTGCTGGATCATATCAATATTAAAGATTCTCGTATTAGATACGATATTATTAAATCTTTGTTTGTTTTGAAATATAAAGCAAAAGGAAAAGATTGTACAAATATAAGATTATGTTTGTATGATGAGATAGAATTTATCACAATTATTTTATCTGCTTTAGATAAGCTAATTAACAATGACGATTTAAACTCAAAAGCTGAAGGAAGAGCATTGTGTAATGCTTTGCAAACAGAAATTAATTATACAAAAGAACGTATACTGTTATTATTAGCTTTGATACACCCTAATGATGAAATAGATGATTTGTTAAATAAATATGCTTATTTAAGTGAAGATGAACGTTTGAATATAAGTAAGTCAATTGATGAGAATTTAACAGGAGAATTACATCAATTATGTATGCCAATTTTTCAACCTATATCGGTTATTGAAAAATTAAATGCATTACGTTTGAGTTTTTATCCTCCAATTCTTCCAATCAAAGAACATATTGTAAGAATTATTCAATCAAATAGTTATAATACTTGGACAGTTGCTTGCGCTATATATATGTTAGCAAAAATTGGAGATAAATCTGATTTAGACTTATTAATTCCTCATATGACAAATGATGATCCAATCGTCAGAGAAACGGTTGTTTATACAATAGGTAAATTGTTCGATGTTGATAAAGCAACGTGCTTATTAATGCCATTTATGGAAGATAATTCTGCAGCAGTAAGACGAATGATTCATTTTGTGACAGATGGTATTAGCCAACCATTGTTTTAAGGAGAAAAAAATGCAATTAACATTAGAAAAAGTTTTAGTATTAAAAAATGTTCCTTTGTTTCAAAATATTCCTGAAACGGTATTGGCCGATATAATTTCTGCATCAGAGGAAATATCTTTTGTTCAAGGAACTGATATTATTAATAATGGTGATAATTGGAACGATTTATATATTATTTTAAATGGTCAGGTTAGTATTACCAAAAATGGTAAAGTTGTTTCAGAGTTATCTAACTATGATATTTTTGGCGAAATAGCAGCGTTAAATCCTACAATTTCAGATCTTACAATTACAGCTATAGAAGATACTTTTGTTTATAAGATTTCTGGTTTTGTTTTGTATAGATTGATGAATGAACATAAAGCTTTAGAACGTAGTATTATTATTTCTTTATGCCAAAGAATTAGAGATTTGGAATCAAAATTGGACGAAACAATTTAATTAAATTGTTTGATTTTAAAAATATCTCTTGCATTTTTTGACAAAAAAATGTACAAAATATCCAAAAATATAGAGGATGTTTTATGCCAAGAGATTTGTCTCATATAATAATTTCAAAGCAAATAATGGAAAATGCAGAAGGTGATATGCAAAAATGCATTAAGGATAATCCTGTTGCTTTTGAAATGGGGGCAATATGTCCAGATGCCTTTTTATTTGGAACTAATCCTATTTTGTCGACAATGATACATGGTGGTAAGGGCCATGATATTAGAAATATTGTTTTGACAATGATGGATAATGTGATGGAAGAAAAAGATCCAAAAATTAAAGCAGAAAAACAAGCTTTTACATATGGATATTTAACACATGTTGCTTCTGATCAAGAGTTCCACCCGTTTGTATATTCTTTATCTGGTTGTAAAAGAGATAATTCGTCAGATGAAGAGAAGAATGTTATTAATGCTAGACATAGAGCAGTTGAAACGTGGCTAGATGTTGAGTTATTGGATAAAGAAGGCATAAATATTAAAGATTATCATCCGACTTTAAAATTTTTAAAAAATATGTCTCAAGTCAGACGTATGGGGAGTTTTTTTGTAGATAGTTATAAAAAAACATTTCCAGAAGCTCAAAATGTTGGTTCTTCATTTAAAACAGGTTTTGCTGTTCAGTTAGCTCTTGGAAAAATAACTAGAAATCAAACATTAGGAAATAGTTTAAGACGTCTTGATAAGATATTGGGCGGAAGATTAGCTTCTACAGTGGCAGGTTTTTATAGAGATGATGTAGAAGTTCCAAAAATTATTAAAGATGTTGAAAATTTTAAACATCCTGTGACAGGTGATAATATACAGGCGACAATTGAAGATATGACATTATCTTCAGTAAGACGTGGTATAAAATTTTTAAGAGCTGCTGAACATTATATGCAGACTGGTTATAAAGATAGATTTGTTGAACGTGTACCAAATATTTGCTTAGATACTGGAGTTCAAGCAACTAAGTTGTCAGATATTAAACCAGAAAAACCAGCAAGTTTAAAAGAATTATTAGGCCAAAAAATGCGTGATTTTATGGCAAGATCTCCGATAAAACGTATGAAATCAGGAGCTGAAGCAGAATCTCAACGTAGTAAAATAATGGCTAAATCTTTATCGAATTATCAGAGATAATTGTTTTAATTAATCATATTTTTTTGACAAAAAAAGATTTTTTTTAACTTAATTTTGCCACAATTGTTTGTTAATGTGACATAATAGGAGAATATTTTTGGGAGTATAATTATTATGAAAAAGATATTTGCTCTAAGTTTATTAAGTGTTTTATTTATAAGTTCTGAAGCGCTTGCTTTAAATGCTGCATCAAGAGCTGTTGATGAGTTCTATGATGGAACAGATAGAGATTGCACAGACGGATTTGGCGTAGATTGTCATAACGGCGGTGGCGGTGGTGGCGGTGGTGGTACAACCTCAAAACCAAATACTGGTTACCAACATTTTTGTTTTGCTAACAATGCTACGGTAGGAAGTGATGCTTGTAGTTCAAGTAATCAACCAAGTCCTAGTATGATTTCTTCAAATGGTTGTAAATCTGTAGCTTGTGATACTTGTTGGTATTGTAAGTCTTGTCTTCCAGGTTATCATTTGAATAATGGTGCTTGTGTAAAGGATTCAGGTGGAACAACAACTCCAATAACTTCATGTACAATTGCAAATTGTTTAACATGTTCTACAAACAATTTGACGTGTGTTTCTTGTGAAGCAGGGTACTACCCTTCATCAAGTAAGACATCATGTTTGTCTTGCTCAACCACATATACTGGATGTAATACATGTAATGCAAATGGTTGTAAGAGCTGTAAAGATGGATATACAGCATCATCAAATGGAAATGGTTATGTAACATGTTCTCGTACTTTACAACCTGTTCTTTGTGAGATTGCAAATTGTAAGACATGTAATAGATTAGGAACACAATGTACAGTTTGTGAAACAGGCTATTATTTGAATAATGGTGCTTGTACAAAATGTCCAAATCATGCAAAAAGTTGTGATGGAGATGGAAAGGTAACAGAGTGTGAAGCAGGATACTCTTTAGCTGTAAATGGAATGTGTGTAATTCCTGCATGTTCCACATGTAATAACGGAATGGGAATTTCTGATAATGTACAACAAATTTGCAAGACATGTGAAAGTGCATACGGTGCAGGATGTTCAACATGTAGTTGTTCTGGTTGTTCAACTTGTTCAAGAGGCTATTACTTAAATGGTAGTTCACATAAGTGTGTAAGATGTCCTGACCATGCAGTTTCTTGTGATGGAAATGGAAGATCAACTGGCTGTGAAAATGGGTATTCTTTAGCTTTAGATGGAAGATGTGTAGTTCCTGCATGTTCATCATGTAATGATGGAATGGGAATTTCTGATAACATTCAACAAATTTGCAAGACATGTGCAAGTGCATATGGTGCAGGATGCTCATTATGTAATTGTTCAGGATGCACTACATGTGAAAGTGGATATTCATTAAACGCTTTGACAAAGAAGTGCGTAAAATGTCCAGATCATGCAACTGCATGTGACGGAAATGGAAGAGCGACTTCCTGTGAAATGGGATATTTACTCAATAATTCAACAGGAAAATGCGAAGCAAGAGGATGTACTACATGTAGTGGTACAAGTCCTGATATAGGTGTTTCTGTTTACGAAAATGGACTTGGTATGTGCAAAATGTGCTCGGTTTACTTCAGTGATTCAGATTGTGATAAATGCGACTGCACAGGTTGTAAGATTTGTAAATCAGGAAAAGGCTTAAATTCTTTAGGAAAATGCTATGCATGTGGTTCTAATGAAATGGCTATGACTGTCAATGGAAAGTCAAAATGCTGTTCAACAAAAGCTCCAACAGGCTACGGTACAACATATGTTTGTGATAAATCTAAAGATGTTCAATGGACTGGTTTTGAAATGGGTACTCCAGGATGGAATGCTTATGTAAATTGTATTTCAGGTTCGTTAAGCAACTATATAGATGATGATCCTACAGGTGCATGCCATAAAGTATGTGAAGCTGGAAAATATTGGAATGGAAGCAACTGTGTATCTTGTAGTGCAGGAGCTGCAACATGTGATGATGAAGGAAATGACGTTACATGTAAGCTTGGTTATACAAAGAACTTAATGGGACAATGTGTAATATCTCAATGCAGAACATGCAATGGTCAGCCTACAGATATAGGTATTTCTGACAATGTTTCAATGACATGCAAAACTTGTGCAACAGTGTATGGAGCACATTGCAGTACGTGTGATTGTACAAGCTGCAAAACATGTGATAGTCCTTTGTATATGGTATCTGGTGGAAGATGTATGACTAAACCTCTAGAATTAGAAGCTGTATCATGTGAAGCACCATATGTTAAATGCGAAGGTGAAATGTGCTGTGAGTTAAAGGAGTAAAGCGATGAGAAAAATATTATTTTATGTACTTTTGTTAAGCCTTATGCCTTTAACTGTAAATGCTAAAGCGTGTAAATTAGGTGTTAACTGTTCTGGTGATAGCTCTGCAGCTGCTTCAGGCACAGATTCACAAGCTGCTCATGGAGCAAAATGTCCGACAGATCCATGCAAAAGAAAAAATTGTGGATCGAAGGGATATTGTGTTGTAACTGGTGAATGTTCAGCTAAGTGTGTTGAATGCAAGAACAATTCAGACTGTTCTACTGGTAAGAAATGTGATGCTACAACAAATCAATGTACAGCATGTTTTGATGGAGAAATTTGTCCAACTTGTTCAGATCCAGAACAAAATATATGGCATGGTGGTAAATGTACAAAACCGGCATGTGATATAGATGGCTGCGATTTATGTGATGCTAATAGCACTGCAAATTGTAAAACATGTAAGAGTAATTATTATAGACATCAATACAAGAGTGGAGCATATGATTGCTACTCATGTAAAGGTAAATATAATATTGCTAATGGCGAATGCTCTGAATGCGATGAAAATTCTTGTAAAAACGTAAAATGTGATGAAGGTTATGTTCAATCATATGATGCGAGTGAAGGTCCAAAATGTGTAAAAGTTGCTAATGCTTGTGCTGCTACAACATGTAGACTTGGTATGTCTAAAAAATCATATAACGATGGAAAGAAGTGTTGTTGTGAGTTCGAT
The DNA here is from genome assembly GCA_024407875.1 of Alphaproteobacteria bacterium. Lineage (GTDB taxonomy): Bacteria > Pseudomonadota > Alphaproteobacteria > CAAGCB01 > CAG-977 > UBA2903. The sequence goes on along the minus strand of JAKSVT010000015.1, from coordinate 2,221 downwards.
TTATCACAACAAGCAATTGAAGGAGGCTCTGTTGTTCCAAATGGAGGTACAACTGGTGGCACCGGTGGTGGTGGCGGTGGAGTTCATCAAATGCATGTGGATCAAATTGATGATCGCATTTCAGATGATGCTATTTTAGATAGAACGAATTTACAATTTAGATAATTGAATTTATAAAAAAGGCTCTTAAATTTTAAGAGCCTTTTTTGTGGAAGAAATGTGTATAATTTTAAGAAAAAATAAATTTTAAATTGTTTGACACCATATGTAATAAGATTTGAGATATGTAATTTTGAAAAATTACTATTTCATTTTTTTTTAGATTTGCCATAATTTCGACATAATTGTGTTATATATTCTATAATATATAAGTGTATATTTAATAAAGGACACGTGTTATGAAAAAGATGTTAGGATTATTGTTCTTTTTGTTTGCATCTTTATATTTAAATGATGCAAACGCTGCAAGTTGCACTTCACCTAGTGAACAAAGTGCAGGATGTTCTAGAAAAGGAGATTCTTGTACAGTTCCAAATGGATCAGGTACGTGCGGTGAATATACCGGTAATGGTAAATTGACTTGTGGTCAATTAAATTGTAATTCTGGGTATTTTTCTATTGGTGCAACGATGGGATGTGGAGCAACGAGACAAACATACTCAGCGTCAGCATGTCTTCCTGATTGTTGTAAAGGATCAGGTGGTGCTGGTTCTAGTACAGGAAGCTCAGGTCCGTCTAAATGTACTTTAGGAAATGGATCATGCAATAGTCAAGCTTATAATGGATCTTCTGGTTGCACATGTGAAACAGGTTCATGTAATTCTGGATATGAAAAGAAGATGGTTTATAAAGATAACTCAATGTTTTCTGGAAGTAGCTTTTTTTGTAAAACATCTACAAGTACATGTGATATGAGTAATCAAAATCCTTATGAATGTTTGCCTTCCGGTGACAATTGTAAAAGTTATGGAATAGACGTTCCAGGGTGTGAATGGGCAACTACAAGTAATTGTTGTAATGGTTATAGTTCAGGATGTTATTGTAAAAATGTAAAACCAGGATATCATTGGACACTAGCAGAAAGAAAGGGCAAATATTCTCCAGGACCAATTTTGTGTGAAGTTGGATATTATTGTGAAGGTGGTTTAAAAGATCACACAAAGTGTCCAAGCGGAAAAACTTCAAATGCAGGAGCAAAATCATCTTCTGATTGTTTTGTTTCATGTGCTTCAAACCAATATTATGATGCTTCATCAGGACAGTGTGTAAATTGTTCTACAGGATGTAAATCATGTACTGCCGATGGTTGTACAGTTTGTGAATCTGGTTATTTGTTGTTTACGCCAATGAAACCATATCAATGTGTAAAGGCATGTTCAGCAGGATATTTTGCAACACCAGGTGGATGTCAAATATGTCCACAAGGAAATTATTGTCCGGCAAATTCAATACAACCAACAGCATGTCCATCTGGAAAAACAACAAATGGAACAGGCAAAACATCTTCATCTGATTGTATAACACCACCAAGTGATGAAGAAGGAGTATGTCCAACAGGAAATGTAAGTGTATTTACAGTATGTCCTGAATTATGTAATTGTTTTAAATGTAAGGATAATGGTGTTACAAAATATTATTGTAAAGATTGTAAACAATGCGGAACATTTAGAACTTCAGATTATACTTGTCAACCTATTCCTGGATGTACGCCAACTACGGGTGGAACGACACCTATAAATACATGTCCATCAGGTAAGTCTTTATATTCAGGATCATCAATTGAGGGTTGTGTAGCGACGTCGAGTTGTTATTCAAATGGACAAACAAAGTATTATTGTACATCATGTAATACAGGATATGCATTAACTTCACAAGGAACATGTACTAAAGCTGAATGTTCAAATTTAAATGAAAAATTCTGTTTACCATTAAGTGGATCAGCAAATAGTGGTTGTGGAAACTATTATAATGCACCATCAACAGCAGGATGTTCAAAATGGTCTCAAGTTTCAGATTGCTGTAATACAAATCCAGGATGCCGTTGTACAGGTGAAGCTATAAAAGGATATTATTGGGATAAGACAGAAGCTCCATATCCAACAAAATGTCCAGCAGGCCAAACGACAGATGGACCTGGAGCAACGTCAATAACACAATGTTATCCAGATTGTCCTACAGGACAATCACTAAAAGAAGGTAAATGTGTACCTGATCATGGAAC
>JAKSVT010000014.1 GCA_024407875.1 Alphaproteobacteria bacterium | reverse complement strand
CCTGGTTCCAGGACTTTCACCTGTAGATTATGCACATGCCGCGCACACCAAAAAAGCTCCAAACTAATAACCTTCTTTGGAGCTTTTAAAATATATTATAGAATTTTCTATGGCAACTTAATCAATGTAAAGAATCTATCATCATTTCTTTCTATTGTTAAAAGAGCAGAATCCACTCCCATTTCTTCTATATTAGCTATCCACAATGCAACAGTTTCAGCATTTTCTTGAGGAACTTTATCTAATTCAACTAAAACATCCCCTACTTTAACTCCAGATAAAGCTGCATTAGAATCTTTTTGAACATCTAATACTAAAAGGCCTTTTACACCTTTTGAAATTTTATTTTTACTACGAACTTCAGGTGTAATTTCTGCAACTCTTAAGCCTAATATTGATATTGGAAATTCTACACCAGATAAAGCCTTTTTAGCATTATCCATATCTGAAGGATAATCCATAATTTTAATATTAGATTTTATAGCTTTACCATTTTTCAAAATTTCTAAAGGAACCTTAGATCCTATTGATGTTAATGAAATGCTTTTTGTAACATCTCTTAAACAACTAATCTTCTTATTATTAATTGATAAAATCACATCGCCTTTTTCTAATTTTGTATCTGGATTGTTAACTTCTGTTACATAAACACCTGTATTTTTCTTAATATGTAAATGTCCAGCTAATTCATCGTTAATTTCCATAACGTTAACGCCTAATCTGCCTCTTTTTACAACACCATCTTTGATTAATAATTCAGCAATTGCTTTTACAACTTTAGAAGGAGCTGCAAATGCAATACCTACAGAACCACCTGATGGGGAAAAAATAGCTGTATTTACACCAATTAATTTACCATTTCCATCAAACAATGGACCACCAGAATTACCTTTATTAATTGCAGCATCTGTTTGAATAAAATCATCAAATGGTCCTACTTGAATATCCCTTGATATTGCAGAAACAATACCTTTTGTAACAGTATTTCCTATACCAAATGGATTACCTACAGCTACAACAGAATCCCCTACTCTGACTTTATCAGAGTCTCCAAATTTAATAGGCAATAATTTAAATTTTAAGTTTTCTTTTTCTACCTTTAATAAAGCAATATCTGATTTTTTATCAATAGCTACTATTTTTGAATGAACAACATCGCCATTATTAAACATAACATCGACATCTTTAAGCCCTTGAACAACATGTGCACATGTTAAAATATAGCCATCTAAATTATAAATGAAACCTGAGCCTAACAATATACTCTTTTTTGCATCAGCTTGGCCTTCTTTATAATAATCATTTAAGAAACTTTCAAAAGGAGAGCCTCTTAAAGCTCCCATTTCATTAGGCAAATCTTCATAAGTTCTTGTTGTAGAAATACTAACAACACTTGGCAATACAGTTTCAACCATATCTGCAAGAGATGCTGTTTTTTGTTCATTTTGAACAACAGACTTAGCATTACAAATTTCAACTTGTAAAAAAGCTAACAAACAAAAGAATATTTTTTTTAACATAAAAAACCCATTAAATTAATTTGGTAAATCCATCATGTGCTTAAAGAAATTATTATTTTCACCTTTTTTAGTAATATCTAAAATCATAGATGTATTTTCCTTACGCATAGAATTTTTATAAGCTTCTAAAGATCTATAAAATGAATAAAATTTACGATCTATATTAGCTGCTTTAGCCCAAATCTTAGTAGCTTCTCTATCGCCTTCACCTTTAATAATTTGAGATTTCTTTTGAGCTTCTGCTAACAACATAACTCTATCTCTATCAGCTTCAGCTTTAATTTTTTGGTTCATTTGTTGACCTTGAGCTCTAAATTCTTTAGCTTCACGTTCACGCTCTGAACGCATTCTAGCATAAACAGCTGCTGAAGTTTCTAAAGGCAAATCAGCACGTCTAATTCTTAAATCTATAACATCAACACCAAAAGCTGTAGCTTTAGCATCAACTTCATCTTTAATACCATTCATTATTTCTTCGCGCTTTGGAGATAACAATGTTTTCATATCATATGTACCCAAAACATCTCTTAAAGAAGAAATACAAGCATCTGTCAATCTTGAGTGTGCCATTTCTTCATTTTGTAATGCTTGATAGAATTTTAAAGGATCTACAATTTTAAATCTAAGCAAAGTATCAACAACAACACGTTTTTTATCAGCTAACAAAACTTCTTTTGCTGGAGGATCCAAGCTCAACAATCTATTATCATAGAATATAAGTTTTTGAATAAAAGGAACCTTCATGTGTAATCCGGCTTCCTTAATTTCACGCTTAGGTTCACCGAATTGAATAACAATAGCTTGTTTTGTTTGAGGAACTATAAATAGCAATTCCGACAAAACAACAAAAGCAATAAATAATAAACCTACATATAATCTTGTCTTTTTCTGCATTTTATTAGTTCCCTGATTTTTCTTCTGATTTTATTATTTTAATTTCTTGAGTTTTCTTCAATTCTTTTAATGGCAAATAAGGTAATACACCGCCATTAGAATTCAACAAAACTTTATCAGTTGATCCAAATACTTCTTCCATTGTTTCTAAATACAATCTTTTAGCTACAACTTCTTTAGCCTGCAAATATTCATTCAATACAGATTTGTATCTAGCTGTATCACCCAAAGCAACATCTATTACTTGAGCTTTATAAGCTTCTGCTTTTGCAATAATTTGAGAAGCCTCACCTTTTGCTCTAGGCAAAACGTCATTTCTATAAGCTTCAGCTTCATTAGACAAACGCTCTTTATCAGCTTTTGCTCTTTGAACATCATTAAAAGCATCAATTACTTGTGAAGGAGCATCAGCTTTTGTCAATTGAACAGAAGTTAAAGCAATACCAGATTTATAATCATCCAAAACTTTTTGCAAAGAATCATAGGCTTTCTTTTGAACCTCTTTACGATCATCAGCAATAATATTCATAATTGGAGTTACACCAATTGCATCACGCATTGCACTTTCTGCTGCAACTTTAATTGTAGTTTCAGGATCTCTAACATTAAATAAATAATCATTTGCATTTTTAACTTTCCAAGTAACAGTAAAGTTAATTTCAACGATATTTTCATCACCTGTTAAAGCATTATTTTCAAAACGATCGTCTTTTTCTACAAAGCCGTATTTATTACCATTATAGATTTGAGTTTTAATTGCACTTTTGCCAAAACCTATTTCAATTCTATTTTCTCTTGAAACATTAGGTTTTAAAACACCTTCAATAGGATATGGCAAATGATAATGTAAACCAGGTTCTGTTGTTCTATCATATTTACCAAATCTTAAAACAACACCAGCTTCTTGAGGTTGAACTTGATAAATTCCTGTTAAAAGCCAAATACCGATAATAAAAAACAAAATATATTTAAAATTAATTGTTATCTTAATAACACGTCTATTAGAACCGTTATTATCATTATTACCTTTAAATTCAGAAGCCTTTTTCATTAAGAATTCGATTTCATCTTCTGACGAAGATTTATTATCCTTATTTTTTGACCAAGGATTAGAATCTTTATTTTCCCAAGGATTATTATTATCAGACATATTATTCCTCTTAATTATTTCAATTTCTTCATTGTCCAATTAATTATTGGACCTACTAAGAAAGCTGCAATTAAAGTACCTTCTCTAATGCTATTAATTTTACAATCCATAAAGGCGCAAGCAAAAACAACAGCTATACCCACGCAGCAAACATCAAAGAAAATTTTCACTTTACCTAAATTCATTTTATATTTATTTGTAATAACGCTAACCAAGCCATCACCTGACAAGTACGTTAAATCAGCATGTAATTCTAGTCCTATGCCAACACCCATAAATACACACCCTGCTAATGTTCCTAATATTTGCAACCAATATACATTTGGCACATATAAACTAGTAACTTTCATACCAGCATCTACGAAAAATCCATAAATAAACAATGCAGGAAATTGTCCCCAATGCTTTAATGAAAAATTTTTGCGCAATAAAAACATTTGAATAAAAATAAAAGCAGCATTAAAAACAACAGTCCAAAAACCTAAAGAATATTTAGGCATCATTTCATTAAAAACAACAGGAGGAGCCGCAATTGGACTTGTTCCTAGAACTGCTCTAACGCTAAAAGCTGTTCCTACACCACAAAAGAATAATCCTATTAATAAGCAAAACAATTTTACAAAAAAACGCATTATAAACTCCGAGTAATTTTAAATATTGTATCTCTTATAAAGCAAATCTTTTTTTTTGTCAAAAATTGTTGTATATCAAAGGTAAATTATTTAAGGATTTTTTTATGAACATATTAATTTTATTTCATTCTGTATGTGGAAACACATATTCTATAGCAAACAAATTTTATCAAGAATTTTCGAAAACTAATAATAATGTTGTTATAAAGAAAGTTCATGATGAAGATTATGAAACTTTAGCAAATAAATTTAATGATGCTAAAGATTTTAACTTTGAAATGAATAATATCAAAGAAGCTAATTTAGAAGACTTAATTAACGCTGATTTAGTTTTATTTGGAAGTCCTACTTATTATGGAAACATGTCTTCAGAACTTAAGGCTTTTCTTGATTCATGTGCAATTTTTTATGATGAGCAACCTTTAAAAGGTAAATATTGTGCATTCTTTACTAGTGGAGGATCTTCACAAGGAGGTTCTGTATATTGTTTAGAAGCAATGATTAGATTTGCACAACATAATGGTATGCTTCCTATATCAATACCAGCTTCAATACAAGCAACATGTAACGAAATATCAGCTTATGGAATTTGTCATACATCATTAGGAATGAACGGGAAAAATCGCTTATCTAAAAATTTAGAAGAAGCAATTAAAGAAATCACAAAATATTTATTATCTACATGTAAATAAAGCCAAAGATGCTATAGCAGCAGTTTCCGCTTTTAAAATACGTTTACCTAAATCCATACCTATTGTATTTGGTAGCTTAGAAATTTCTTCTCTTTCTTTATCAGAAAATCCACCTTGTGGACCAACAAGGATCGATATCTTCTCGCTCTTTTCTAATTTAGAATAGAGCTCATCAATTTTTTTACCATTTCCGGTTTCATCTAGATGAATTAACGTTCCATATTCTTGTTTCTTTATAAAATCTTTAAACGATATTGGTTCAGCTAATTCTGGAACATCTATTCTTCTACATTGTTCACAAGCTTCAAGAACGATGCTTTTCAACCTATCTATATTTACATGAGTAAAAGAAGTAAATTCTGTAATAACAGGAATAATCTTTGTTGCTCCAAGCTCTGTAGCTTTTTGAACTATTAATTCCGTAGCTTCTCTTTTTACAGGAGCAAAACAAATCTCAATATCTCGAGAAACTTCTTGTTCTCTAGTCTTTTTAACAATTTCCAACAGAGCTTCTTTTTTATCCAGCTTTGATAATTTTGATAGAAACTCTCCATCTAATCCATTAAACAAATAAACTTCTGAGCCTATTTCAGCTCTCAGAACATTTTTCAAATAATGAACTTGTTCTTGTTTTAATTGAACAGTTTTTACACCATCTAATTTGTCTTCAACAAACAAACGTATTTGCATTTATTAATCCAATTAAGACAAAGTTGGAACTAAAAATGTTTCAATATTAAAATCATCTATTTGTTCATCTTTTAAATGAACACTTGCATAGTCTTTATATACACCAGATTTTAAGAACAAATTAAACAAATCTGGATCCAAATGACCACTTTTTGCCATATCAGACATAATAGCAATAATTTGTGATAAAGGTTTCATTTTCTTATAAGGACAGTCTGTAGATGACAATGTTTCATAAACATCAGCAACGCACAAAATTCTTGCTGGAACAGACATTTGATCTTTTGTTAAATGATTTGGATATCCTGTACCATCAACGTGTTCATGGTGGCAAGAAGCATATTCAACAATATTTCTTGTATTATCCGGAAACGGAATTTGCTGCAACATTGAAATTGTTTCATCAATATGAGCATTAACCTTCTTTTGTTCTTCAGCTGTCAAAGTTCCTTTAGAAATTGATAAGTTATGAACTTCACCATGATTAAAACCTCCATAAATTTGTTCTGGAGCATCTTCTAATAATCTTTCTTTAGGATTTACTTTTGGAATCTTTAATTTATCAACACGTTGTTGTTCGTCATAAGACAAACCTAAAGTTTTATCAAAATAACGACAATACGTTTGTTGAGAAATTTTTTGAATTCTTCCGATATCTTCATAATTTAAAGGTCTTGTATCTTGGTTAACTTCAGCCAAGAAAGCAAAATCAGCTTCTAATTTTTTAACTTTAGCTTGGAATTCTGTTGCTAATTTTTCTGCAGGAGCTGTATTAGCCAATCTCTTCTTTAAATAATCAATATGGGCATCTCTTCTTAAAACTTCAAATCTTGTTCTTATTTCATGAATTCTATTTGTCATAGCTTCAAGCTTAGTTGACTTATTAAGAACATATTCAGGAGTCATAATCTTACCACAGTCATGCAACCATGCTGCTAAATTTAAAGAATACATATCATCTTCTGAAATATCTAAATCTCTAAATGTACTATTATCATCAGTTAAAGCTGCTGATAAAAGCATTGATGCAATAACAGGAACTCTTTGGCTGTGCATTGCTGTATATGGAGATTTTTTATCAATTGCAGAAGCCAAAACAGAAACAAATGCTTCCAAAACTTTACGCTGTGATTCTAATAATAATTTATTATTTAAAGCTACAGCAGCTCCTGATGCCAAACTCTCGACCATCTTTTGAACGAATGGAGAAAAAGCAACTGTAGAGCCATCTTTTGATCTAGCATTAATCAATTGTAATACAGCTACAACTTGTCCCATAGCTGTTTTTAAAGGAACACATAAAAATGATTTTGAGTGATAACCTGATGTTTCATCAAATTTTTTTGTTCCTGAAAAATCGAATTTTGTTGAATCGTAAGCATCAGCAACATTAACGATTTCACCAGTCAAAGCAGCATAAGTTGAAATATTTGAATGGTTAGGCTTTCCTGTTTCTTGATTATATAGATATAATGGAGGGAAAGGAATCTTCTTAATATCAGAAGTACCGCCCATTTTTGTACCCAAACGTTCATTTTGAATAATAGAGAAGGTCAATTGTTCTTCAATACTATCCATTAAGTACAATGTGCCACCTTCAGCATTAGCGAAATCTCTAGCTGTTGTTAGAATATTCTCTAACAAAACATCTGTGTCTTTTTCATCAGATAAAGTTTTCCATATTGCTAATAACTTATTAAGGTCTTGAGCACTTAGCTCAACTTCTTCATTTTCTGCCATATCAACACCTATACTGCTACTTCGCCTTTAATGCCTGGATGACATTGATAGTTAACCAATTCAAAATCTTCAAATTTAAAATCATCTATATCCTTAACATCTGGATTAATTTTCATTTCTGGTAAAGGATAAGGATCTCTTGTTAATTGTAATTTTACTTGATCAAAGTGATTTGAATAGATATGTGTATTTCCTAATGTATGAACAAATTCACCTGGTTTTAAATTACATACTTGAGCAATCATCATTGTTAACAATGAATAAGAAGCAATATTAAAAGGAACTCCTAAAAACATATCGCAGCTTCTTTGATATAATTGACAATTCAATTTGCCATCAGGAGTTACATCAAATTGATAAAAACAATGACATGGAGGAAGTGCCATTTGAGAAATTTGAGCAGGATTCCATGCTGAAACGATTAATCTTCTATCTTGAGGATCTTTCTTAATACGTTCAATAACATCCTTAACTTGGTCTATCCCTTGAGAATTAAAATTTCTCCATTGATGACCATAAACAGGTCCCAAATTACCTTCAGCATCAGCCCATTCATCCCAAATATGAACATTGTTATCAGTTAAATATTTAATATTTGTATTTCCTGATAAGAGCCATATTAACTCATGAATAATACCTTTTAAGAAAACTTTTTTTGTTGTAACTAAAGGGAAACCTTTACTTAAATCAAAATGCATTTGACGGCCAAACACTTTACGTGCCCAAATCCCGGTTCTATTATTTGCATCCTGACCATTTTCTAAAACGTCTTTTAAAATATCCAAGTATTGTTTCATTTAGAATTCCCTTATTTTTAAAATATAGTTATTTTACATTAAATATAGATATATTCAAATGTTCTAATAAATTATCTGATATTTTTATGCCTTTTTTTACAAAAATGGCTGTTGTAACATCATCTTCTAGATAATCTTTTGATATCTTTTCATAATTTTGGTTCATAATATCGATACACTCATGGATATCAACAGGATTACCAACTAAACTTTCATCTAATTTACCGTGATAACAACTATCAACAACTACATCTACCAAACCACTTTTCATAAAAGCTTTATAAACACTGGCTCCGCCACAAATATAAACAACTTCAGCATCTTTTGGTAATTGTGTTAAATCATTAATAACAAAATGATTATTTTCATCAGAAACTTTATAATTTTTATCAAAAGTTAATACGTAAATTTTTCTATTTGGTAAAGTCCGATTCGGAAAGCTTTCATAAGTTGTTTGGCCTGCAACTATTGAAGCTCCGCTTGTAATTCTTCTAAATCTTTGTAAATCCGACTTAATAAACCAAGGAATCTTTGGACCTATTCCAATAATACAATCCTTTTCATGTCTGCACCAAACAGCAACGCTTAACATAAATACCGCCTTAAAAAACAATCAAAATAAAAACTTATGTTATTCTTTTATATGAATTTTTAGTTTTAATCAAAGAAAATAAAATTTATAATGAGCTAAGTTAAAAAATAACATGATTGGAAAATGGAAATGCCTGAAAACTTAAATGCAAAACAAGCTAGTGAATTTTTAATTGAAAAAGCAATTGAATTTGGAGCAGATAGTGCAGAATCAATTGCTGCAAATGCTACACAATTAGACACTTCTTGTAGATTAGGCAAATTAGAAGAAATTGAATATACAGAAAGTTCAATTGTTGATTTACATGCTTTAATAGGTAAAAGACAATCTTTTATTTCAACAAACTCTTTTGACACAAAGAATCTTACACAATTGGCAAAACGAGCCGTAGATATGGCTAAGATTTTACCTGAAGATCCATATTGTGGCTTAGCTTCAAAAGAAATGCAAATAAAAGAATTTAAAGATTTTGATACTTATGATGACACTACTATATCAAGTGAAAAAGCTTTAGATATTTCGAAAGAATTAGAGAGCTATGCTTTGGAGAACAAAGCTATTACAAACTCTGAAGGAGCTGGTTTTACTTCCACAAAAATTAATAAAAGCATTATATCTTCTACTGGTTTTCAAAAAGAATTTTTCAGATCATTTTTTTCTGCAGGTTTAACAGTATTAGCAGGAACTGAAGAGAAACAAATTGGATATGATAATACAAGTGCTGTTTATTTTACTGATTTAGAAGATTTAAGGCAAATTGGAATTAATGCTGCTGACAATGCTATAAAAATGTTAGGGGCAAAAAAGGTTAAATCTTGTAGAGCTGACGTTATTTTTGATAAGAAAATTGCAAGTGGAATTATTGGCATAATCTCAAATGCTATATCTGGCACTTCAATTGTAAGAGGAACCTCTTTTTTAAAAGATTCACTAAACAAGCAAGTATTAAAATCTTACATTAATTTGGAAGAAAAGCCTCATATTAAAAGAGGATGTGCATCTAGAGATTGTGATAGTGAGGGGCTTCCTACAAAGGATAAAAATATTATTGAAAATGGAATATTAAAAACTTGGTTATTAAATTTAAAAACAGCAAGACAATTAAATTTAAGTTCAACCGGAAATGGAATACGTTCAGCTGGATCTACAACGTCCTGTTCTCCGTCAAATTTGTTTTTAACAGGTGGAACTAAAACACCTAAAGAACTTTATAGTGATATCAAATACGGATTTTATATAACTAGATTATTTGGACAAGGTGTTGACCTAATTACAGGGAACTATAGTAGAGGAGCAGCTGGATTTTTAATTGAAAATGGTGTTCTTACTAAACCTGTAAATGAAATTACAATTGCAAGCAATTTAAAAGATATGTTATTAAATTTGAATATCGCAAATGATTTAGATTCTAGACATCAATTAAATGCACCAACAATACGTATTGATAATATGACAATTTCTGGCGAATAAAGGATATCATAATGGAAGTAGATTCATATTTAGGATTAAAACTTTGGGAAAAAACCCTATTTGAACTAGTAAGAATTGATAATAATGCTGCTGATTTATCTGCCAGACAAATGGCTATATTACTACACATTTATTTACATGAAGGGCCTCATACAGTAAAAGATTTGGCAACAAATTTAAACATCTCTAAACCAGCTGTCACTCGCGCTTTAGATAAACTAAGTGGATTAGGATTTGTAAAACGCCACGTCAACGAAAAAGATAGAAGAATTGTTTTATTAGAAAGAACAATAATGGGAGCAAAATTTGCTACATTATTAGGAGATACTATTACAAAAATAGCAGCTCAAATTTAATAAAAAATAATTTGTAACCTTTTTGATTTTTTTACGTTATAAAAACAAAAAAAGGAGAAAAAAACATGATTGATAAACAAGATAAAAACATCAAAAATGAAAATAGCGAAATTGAAGAGCTCTCTAAAGCAGAATTAGAAAACATTTCTGCTGGTTTTAGTGAAATAAAATTAGAAAGCACTTCTAATGATCCAACTCTAATTTGTGTAGGTCCATTTTGCTATAGTTATGCAACTGGTTGCATAGAATCTGATGAGAGCAAAGCCTGTATAAAAGAGTAATAATTTTATTCTTTTGTTAAAGTTTCTTTGATTTCTGTAAGTGTTAATCTTTGATTCTTTAACATATTGATTTTTTCAATTTTTTCTAATACTTCAGATGAATAAATTAAATAATCTGACGATGTTTTTCCTGCAGGTTCTATTAATCCTAAATTTGTCCAATATCTAAGTGTTGATACTCTTTCTCCACTCTTTTTTGCCAACTGTCCAATACGTAAAAAATATACACTTTCAGGTTCATAGTCTGCATCACCTTTAGTTGCCATCTTTATGTATAAATCTAAACCTCTATTTACAACTCTACAAATAAGTTTATCATAATCAGCTCTTTCACTAACTTTAGTAGAGTAAACAGCTTTTCTTAAAACTTCCCAATACTCTTTCTTTTCTCTTCTAGAAAACAATGCTGGAGGGAAACCGTTTTTAAGAAGGATTAAATTCATTAGCATTCTTGCAACACTGCCATTACCTTTATTAAATGGTTGAATAGTCATAAGCTTCAAATGATCTTCTGCTGCTAAAGCTACCGGATGAAGAGTTCTTGCTGTGAACAACCACATACCAAAATCATCCATCATACGTTGTACTTTAACTGGAGATGGCATATCTATATCAGAATAAGGAAATTTTAGTCCTTCTCCTCTGTATACACCACCATTTAAATCATCTAAACCTCTAACAATAATTTTATGAATTTTTCTAACATCATTATCATCAATTGGTTTATCTATTTTTTTAGCCATATTAACAATAGTTTCAAAAGCATATGCAATATTTAAAATTTGAATATGTTCTCTCAAAGAATGATCTGGAACAACTTTATCCTCAAACAAAATCATTTCAGTTTCTCTTTGTGTTAAATCACCATTTTCAAAGTTGTCACTTGAACTTGTTAATTCCAAATAAATTTTACGTTTTATTTTATTTAAAACATCATTTGGTAAAGGTAATAACTTCTCTAATTCAAATTTTTTATTTGTGAGATCATCATATGTCAACATGGCATAGTTCCTTATTATCTTTTATCAACTTCAACATAATCAGCTAATACATTACCTGTATATAACTGACGAGGTCTTACTAATTTCTTTTCGCCTCTTTTTCCTTCAAGCCAATGAGCAATCCATCCTGGCATTCTTCCAATAGAAAACATTACAGTATACATATTTAAAGGAATATGTAATGCTCTTAAAATCATTCCTGAATAGAAGTCTACATTTGGATATAAATTTCTTGAAATGAAATAATCATCATCCAAAGCAATCTTTTCCAAATCCAAAGCTATTTTAATTAATGGATCATTTTTCATTTCTTCTGCATCTAACAAAGCAAAAACAGCATTTTTCAAAATTCTTGCTCTAGGATCAAACGTTTTATAAACACGATGTCCGAACCCCATTAAACGAGTTTCTTTATTTTTTACTCTTTCAATAAATTCAGGAATTGTTTCTTTATTATTCGCTAAGTTTGTTAACATTTCAAACACAGCAACATTTGCTCCGCCATGTAGTTTACCCCACAAAGCACAAATACCTGATGCAACACTTGAGAACAAGTTTGTTTCAGCAGAACCTACAATTCTAACTGTTGAAGCAGAACAATTTTGTTCATGATCAGCATGAAGCAATAAAAACAAGTTTAATGCTTTAACAGCCTCTTGTGTTGGTTGGTGCATTTTATTTGGAATAGAAAACATCATATGTAAGAAGTTATCACAATAGCTTCTTTCTGGATCAGGATAAATGTATGGCAACCCCATAGCTTTTCTATAGGAAAATGCTGCGATTGTTCTAACTTTTGAAATAATGGCTGCAATAGCATTATCTAAAGCTTCTTCATTTGTTGTATCCATAATTTCAGGAGAATAACAAATTAAAGAGTTAACAACCGCTGACAAAATAGACATAGGTTGACCATTTGATGGAAACGCATCAAAATGGTGTAACAAACCTTCATGCAATAACTCATTATTTGTTAATCTATTTGAAAAAGCTTTCATTTCATTTTTATTTGGCAAATGGCCATAAATTAATAAATAAGCTGTTTCAACAAATGTCATCTTTTCAGCAACAGTTTCAATAGGAATTCCTCTGTATCTTAGAATTCCTTTTTCTCCGTTTACATATGTAATAGAGCTTTGACAAGGAGCGGTATTTCCTAAACCAGGATCAAACATTACAGCCCCTGTTTGTTCTCTTAATTTTCTAATATCTATACACTTTTCACCGGTTGTAGAATCATAAATCGGTAATTCAATACTTTTTCCATCAAAACTTAAAATTGCATTATTTACCATTTTATCATTATCCTTGATAATTATCTTATCTCTTTCATTAATTCATTAAATTTAGGTTTAAGTTCATTATAAATGCCTTTTTCTCCTAATAATTCATGCATTTTTAAACGAACTTCTCTAACAAAAGAAGCCGTATCAACACCTTTCTTGTTTTTTGCAGTTAATTTATTGACTAAATCAGGCGTTGAAACTCCTTCTTTCAACACTTCTATATATGCATTATGCATAGCCTCAGCAAACTCAGATAATTTAGCTTTTTCATCTTCATTTAAATCTGTATTAACAGCTACTTCTTTAATTCCAACAGACAAAGCTTCAATTATAGGAACCGGATTATAACGTAGAAAACCTTCTTCTTTAGCTTTAATCAACAAATCCGGAGCAGTTCCTGCACCACCCATTTCAGGCCATACTCTTCCATCTGCCAACAAAATAACAGAATTTATGCTTGCAATACTTGCACCTAAGTCCATTGCATCAGAGACAATATCACCCCATAAATTGTCATAAGCGTAGCAAACTTTTCCTGATAAAGGAGCCGTAAACATTTTAACAGCAACTTTACTTGGATTAATTAAAAAGAAATCTTCATCTTCGACTTTCTTTTCAATCAAAGCATAATCTCTTACAGCTTTTGCAACAGGAGCATCATATAAATCTTTGTCATCAAAAGCAAAAACAACCTTATCATAATTTTTAATTTTTGCTTGGTTGAATACTTGTTTTACATATCTAACAGCATCATCATAATTATAATGCATTTCTTCAAACATATCACCAGCATTAACATTTATTCTATATTCTTTATCACCAATGAATACTTGATAAAAGCCATCTTCTTTAACTGTTTGATTTAAGCCACCATATTCACTTTTACCAGCAGAAAATCTACAAACAGAATATTCTTTACTTGGTTTTTTTACACCTTTCATATAAACATTCTTAATAACATCAGCAATTTTTGGACCATAAGAAGGATCAGGAACAAGAACACTAATATTATCTTTTGAAGGATTGCCTAACACATAAGCAAAAGCAGCATCAACAATATCTCTTTGATTACCTTCTTTTCTTTCTAATCCATGTTTTTCTCTTAAATCATTGTAAATTTTCTTTTTTTCACCATCTAATTCAGGTCTAACTGTATATTTAGACATGAACATAATTTCATTTTTACTTTCAATGGCTTTATTACACAAATCTTCAACATCTGATCTTTTTGTTAATTTAAAATAAACAGGAGATCCTTTTGATAATTTTTCAGCTTGTCTAACTACTTTATGTTTAAATTCAACTCTAACTTCACAATCTTTTTCTAGAATAATGCATTGAGCATCTTTCATACGTCCGCCTTCTAGATAAAAAAATTTAACTTCTCCAGCATTTTCATAAGAAGGTAAATTTTGAACTATTAAATCTTTTATACCAGGATTTTCATATCTTTCTAAATTTCCTTTAACTAGCCAATGCCCTCTCATATATCCATTTGGGGTCCCTGTTGCTAATTTACTTAAATCTTCAGGTTTTCTATCATCCCCCAAACCTGTTAATACTTTTTGAGTTTGTTCTTTTGTTGGTGTAATACCTGGGCCTTTAATCAAAATTGAATTTTTATCACTTCCTGCTAATTCAATTGTTTCCGCAACATTTTGACCATTAGTAATAATTCTTGTTTTTAAAGACCAATCATGTTCTCTAAATTTGTCTTTACTTATCCATGTTTCAAAAGGCAAAACCAATTCATTTTTAACAATTTCATAAGCAGCACCAGCTGCTTCTTCTGGCAAAACAACATCAATACTAGCCATTTTATTATCCTAAAACATAATCAAAATATTCTTTTACACTTGGAAATCTTCCAAGCAAAGCACTTACAGCTTCTAATTCAGCAGAAACTAAATAAACAGAAGCTTCATCACCCATTCTTGCCTTAAAGTTTCTAGTAGAAGTTGTTAAAACATTCTTTTTACCAAAAACTCTTTCTTGGTTTCCCATACATAGAGAACACCCTGGAACTTCAATTCTAATTCCAATATTTTTTAAGTCTTCAACAACGCCTTCACAAACTAATTTTGCCTCTACAAATTTTGTAGGAATTGCTGCCCATAAAGGAACTTTAATCTGTTTTTCTTTTAAAATATTTCTAAAAGAAACAAAATCTTTTTCAGCAGACATACATGAACCAACAAATCCAAATTCAACAGAATTATTTGGAGCTTCATTATTTAATTCAGATAAAGATTTAACATTATCAGGTGTATGTGGACATGCAATATAAGGTTCCTTAATTTCACTTAAATCAATTTCGATAACTTCTTTGTATTTAGCATTATCATCAGATTTAAACTTAATTGGATTATTACACCAATCTTCCAAGTCCTTAACTCTATTTTTCAATGAATTATTATTATCATAACCATCTTCAATCATCTTTTTAATGATAGGCAATGAACTATTTACAATATAATTCTTTAAATAGTTAATTTGTTCATCGCTACTCATTTCGAAATAAGATGCCGCTGCACTTCTTTCTGCTGAAGAGTTCGTAAGCTTAAAAACATCAATCATTTCAAAAGGTTTACCATCTCTATAATATTCAATAATAGAACCTTCAAATATGTTATGACCAAATTTCTTTAATGCTTTATAAGGTATATAGTTAACTAAATCTCTAACTGTAATTCCTTTATTAAATTCACCTTTAATTACAACCCTTACTACTTCAGGAATTTCAATTTCTGTAACCCCAGTAGCAGAAGCTTCGGCAATACCACCAGATCCCAGTGGAAAACTTAAAGCAGTTGGAACTCTCGTATGTGAATCTCCTCCAACAACTATACTATCAGGAACAACTAATTCATTTAACCAACTATGAATAATGCCATCCCCCATATTTAAGGCAACACCACCAAATTTTTTAACAGTGTTTGCTAAATTTGAATTTGCTTTAACAACATTTTCTGTTCTAAATCCCATAGCAGCATTATGACATTGAGATTGCAAAAATAATGGAACAGAAAACTTATCAACAGCTAAAGTTGTTTGAATTTCTTGTAAAGTCATAGGTCCAGTTGTATCTTGGCTTGCTACAGTACCAACTTTACAATAAACAACATCTCCGCTTTTTAATGATTTTAATCCTGCTGCTTTTGCAATAACTTTTAATGATGAACTCATTGGAATATCATTAGTGTCTTCATCTTTTTTATTCCATGGTAAATCAAACTTTTTATTTAAAATATTAGAAGCTGCATTTGTTAAAATTTTTCCCATTCTAAAAACAGTAGCACCACCTGCTTTTAAAATATCTAATTCTTTTTTTCCAAAATTATCAAATTCAGAAATTTTTTTATTATTTAAATCTGTGATTAATCCTTTATTCCAAAATACTCTTATTTTATCCCCTGTATTAAAAGCATTAGTATTACTTCTAATTATTGCACTACCCATATCTTGAGCAGTTTTAGCAAAAATAGGACCTAATACACTTCCTGCTATAATTACGGCTCTAGTTTTTTTATTTGGTTGAAATTTTGTTTCATCAGTTTCTAAACCAATATTCCATTCAACATTATTCATACCAGATTTTCTTGAAGAGCTTGTCCCTATTTTATCTGCTACTAAACAAACAGGACAATCAGGATTATTTGTTTTTAATTCATTAAGCTCATTTAGCATATCTTTGTTCATAAAATAATGCTTAGCATGAAATGGAACATCTGTTCTTGTATGGCCGCCTTTTGAATGAGACAAAAAGTCTGTAGAAGCTTCTATATCATCAGGAATTTTATAAACTATAAAATCCTCAAATTCTTTTAATTCAGGTTTATTAGCAAACCAAGAAGCTTTAGCCCAATTTTCCAATAAATTTAAAGCATATTCATTATTTTTTTTAGATATTTCATCTACAAGTTTAATATTATCATAAACTAAAACCATGTTAGATAATAATTGGCAAACTTTACTTGCAACTTCTTTTGTTTCTAGCAATCTAATTAAACAAGGAATACATTTTCCTCCAACCATAGTTGAAAGTATTTCAACAGCTTTTATAGGATTAATTGATTCACATTTAATAGAGCCATTTGCAACTTTTTCTAAAAACAAAGCTTTAGCATCAGCAGCTTCATTAATTCCGGCTTGAACATTATGAAACAACAAATCAACAGCTTCATCTTTTTTCTCTTTTGATACGTTTGATAAAATAACATCTATACACGCATTTGTTTCATCAACATTCATTGGTCTCATAGGCAAACCATCATCTTTTCTAGACAATGTACCATCCTCAGGGTGCTTTTCATCAAACACACGAGCATCTTCATAAGATTTATAATAATCTTTAATTATATCAACAGAACTCATCAGCTTATCCTTTATATTTTTATGGTTTTATAATTCCATAAACTCTAGGCTCTTTCATTTTTACAACTTTTAAACTATCACTGCCTTCTTTAACAAATTCTATGATAGTCTCTCCATTTTGGGATTCTGAACCAAAATAACCTGTTTTTGCAGATCTTAAATAAAACAATTTCGCTTTAATAACACCAGTTTCTTTATCCTCATAAAACTTATTTAAGTTAATATCATAGTGAATATCATGAAAAGCTGCTACATCATTTTCAACAGCTAATCTCAATTCTTTTAAATCACCATCATAAAGTTCAGAAAAGAAACTCATAAAGCCATCTATATCTTTATTATAGATAGCTTCATTCATTTTTAAAATCGTATTATTAATTAAGGTTGGTATTGCAACAAATACATAAGCAACCGTTAAAAAAAACTTTTTAAAATTGTTCATATTAGTTTGTTCCTAATCTTAAAGAATAATCATCCAGAGATTTTAAAAGTCTTGCCATAATTACTCTTCTCTTTCTTTCAACATTTACACAACCTTTTTTCGGACAATTTATTTGAGCTCTAACATAACTCATCATTTCAGGATTGATAGCTAACAACAAGAACCCTTTTTTAGAATCTCCTGCTTTTTTGAAAGAAAATTGAGTTTCAAAAGTTTTATATTTCTTTCCTGCCCAAACGATAGGTTTATTTTCTTGTTTTTCTATTTTTACATTAGTGAAAATTTGAGTTTCTGTAACTTCTTCAACTAATTTAGCCATCATATTTTCTAAAGCTTCTTCATTTGTATCTAAACTATAGTCATTATAATTAGCTAAAAATACTGTCATATATATAGGTGTTATTTCATCTTCTGATAAGCCTTCATAAACTCTAGCAAAACCAGCCCCGGCTCTATTCTTTTCTAAATTAGAAATTTTACCTGTCGAATTTAAGTCAGATTTAAAGATTTCTACATTTTTATCATCAACTAAAGAACTTGGAAGATTCTTAATTGCATTTTCTTGTTCTTCTCCAATCATCAATTGAATTTTTGATTTTAAAGTTAAAGGCTTTTGTTCTTCACCATTTTCATTTACAGAAATATTAGAAGTTGTTGAACATGATGCTAATAATAAAACCATCAATGCAAAAAAGATTTTTTTCATTTTCATATATCCTTAAGTTTTTTAGTGTATTATATCTTTAAATTTTCAAGCGTGCAACTGTTAATTTCGGAAAATCGTCAAGTGTAAAGTTATTGAATAAACTTTTATCTAAAATTATTGTCTGTCCTTTCTTTCCTGGCGAAATATAATCAACTTGATTATTTGTAAATCCATCTTTCATTTTTTCAATTTTTACACATCTTGTTTCTAAAGAATTTGGCATTAAAAAGTATAATTCTGTACCAACATATGTTTTTTGATAAATTTCAAAAACACATCCTTCATCAGTCCATTCTCTAATTACTCCAGCATTACGCCATTGACTATTACTTTGGGTACTTTCATAATTTTGAGCTTCTGGTCCAGGAACACCATCAAAAAATCCATATGTATATCCTCTATTTTGAAGTGTATCTAACTGTTCTTGATAAATTCTATAGTCCCATTTATTTGGATCTTCAAACCAATCGTCGATAGCTTTTCTGTAAGCTCTAGCTGTTTGAGCTACATAATAAGGAGTTTTATTTCTTCCTTCAACTTTTAGCAAGTCAATGCCAGCTTCTAAAATTTTATCTAATTTAGGCATTAAACATAAATCTCTAGAATTCATAATATATGTTCCACGATCATCTTCTTCTATTGGAAGAATTTCTCCTGGTCTATTTACCTCTTCTATATAAGTTTTATATTTCCACCTACAAGTATGAGCACAAATACCTCTATTAGCACTTCTTCCTGTAGCAAAAGCTGATAATAAACAACGTCCTGAAAAACTCATACACATAGCACCATGAATGAACATTTCTATTTTCATATTAGGTAATTTCTTTTTTATTTCAGCAATTTCTTCAAATGAAGTTTCTCTACTTAAAACACAAACCTTTGCTCCTAAGTCTTGCCAGAATTTCATTGTAAGCCAAGATCCTACGTTAGCTTGAGTAGAAACATGCAAAGGAATATTAGGAAGTTTTTCCTTCATAAACATAAAAACGCCAGGATCTGAAATAATCAAGCCATCAGGATTATACTTTCTAATTTTTTCAGCAAACTCATCCAATTTTTCTGCATCAGAGTTTTTAGAAAACATATTTAAAGTTAAATAAATTTTCTTTCCTAATTTATGGGTAAAATCAATTGCCTGCGTTAAAGAATCTTCATTAAATGATGTTAATGCTCTTAAAGACAATGATGGAACACCTGCATAAACTGCATCAGCTCCATACATAAGAGCTGTTTTTAAAGCATCAAAATTTCCTGCAGGAAGTAATAATTCTGGTTTCTTTTTCATAATATAAAATCTCTCTATTAATTTTTTTTGCTATTCTATATTCAAACTTTTTTTAAATCAATTTATAAGTCTAACAAAAAGCAAAAATATCCTATTTAAGCAATAGGATATTTTTCTAATTTTTTTAAATAATTTTATTTTTTCCCTAAAGGTTTTTTATCAATATCTTTTTTATCAACAGGCTTCCAACGTTTGAACACAAGCTTACTATCGCCACTTTTAACATTTATAGATGTTTCTTGAGCTACTTTTGTTGCTTCATATTCAGGTTCAGCAGTTTTTTCTTTTTTCTCCTCATTTAATACTTGCTTATCCCAAACATTCTTACCTGTAAATACTTCCATAGCTAAATCGAAATAATGATTATAACGTTCCTTTAATTTTCTAGTACCGCCCTTATGTAAAGCACACATTAAAAGGACTTGGCATAAACCATTTGATTCTAATCCAACAGGAGTTCTAACAACTTGCTTTGCATTAGGAGTTAAATTTCCTCCTGCCCAAAAAGCAGATAAAGCAAGCAATCCTGCTGGAGTGTCAGGACATTCATTGCCAACATTCAAGCAAACCATTGAATTTTCTTCGTTTGGTAAATTAATCCAATTATTAACAGCCTCTAAAGCATCTGTTTGTAATTTTAATTTAACTTCGGGGAGCTCTGGAGGAATTACAGATTTGATTGTATCAATAGTTTCCTTTCTAACATTTTTTACCTGTTCTTCCAATTTTTTAGCTTCTACAAAAATAGGAGAATTTGGATCATAATTGATATCCGGTTTTGTGACTTTTTCTTTCAACTTATCAAAAGCTTCCATAGGATGAAATCCATGAACTTTTTTAAATTCTTGACAAGCTATTTCAAAATGCTCTTCAACCATTTTTAAAATTTCAGGATCACAACTAGCTCTTAAATCAGCAATTTTCTTTTTTACTTCTTCATTAGACTTTTCAATAAGATCCAAATTTTCTTTTGATGGTTTGGGAGGTTCAACTTTCGCAAAATCAGGAACTTTAGGTTCAAATGATACAGCAATATCTTCAATTTTGCGCTCTTGAGCTGGATTTATTTTTAATTCTTCCATTAAGGACAAAACACATAAATAGACCCACCAAACACAAGCTCTTCTATGAGCTCCATAAGCTAACAATTCACAAGCACATTTAAAACGGCCATTTTCGAAAAATTCTTTTAAAACCTCTTCTATAGTCTTTTTGTTTTCAAAGAACTCTTTTAAATCTGGTCTAATTTTATATCCTTCCGATTTTACAAGCTCATCAATACGCAAGCATCTCAAGAGAACTAAATGCTTATTCATCCAATCTAAATTATCACTCATTTATTTATTCCCATCATGTCATTTTTAAAGCTTTAACTTCTATATCCGAAGCTCCAGCTTTTGTTCTTACAGCTTGCGCACCACTTTCTAATGCAGTAGCTTCAGTAGTAGAAGCATTTGCATTCGTTTCAGATGCTTTTACAGAACCATTTTGAGCATTCACCTTATCTTCAGCTAATTTGCCATCTGTTTCTGAAGCTTCAATTTCTGTCTTATTAATATTGGTTTCTTTATCTGTTGGGCTTATTGTTGTATCTCCAGTTAAATCCTTACAATGGAAATTTGTAACAATCAATTTAGTAAGTATGTCACCTACTACAGCAGAAGCAACTGCTGCTGCTAAACCAGAAGCAATAACTGGGGCTATTTCTTTTTTTATTTTTGATGTTATTTCTTCAGTTGTCATAGTGAATTAAGCTCCTTTTGTTCTTCTGCAGAATAATCTGCAATTTTTATTGCATCATTTACAATAGCTTCAAACGAGCTGGCTAAACTCATAGCAAAAATTCCCTTGCCCATATCAAAACCTGCTAACGGAGCATTACCATGTTCATCTATTTGACCATATCTTTTTATAATATTTGCTAAAATACTAATTTCTCCATCCATGCCTACAGCAATTGATGACTTACTTTCGACAGCAGCTTTCGCACTAGCGAGTATTATGATTCTTACTATATCTAAAATTCCTGCTTCAAGAACTTCTTTAGCCTTAATAACATCATCTTTTTGCTTTCCTTTAACACATTTCATTGAAACAGCTACGCTCCCATTTAAAAGAGACATTGCTATTTTTGCAGCATATAATACATTAATTATAGAATAATTATCTGTAAAACTTTTTTCATGAAAAACTGCACCTGTCATTTTTTCAACGATATCTAAGCTTTTAGAAACTATTCCTAAAGATTTTGTTACACCTTTATCTTCTTTGATTAATGAAGTCAAATCAAATATTTGATTAGCCATACCAAATGCTGTATCTATTGCATATTGAAGTTTAGTATGAGATCTTGTTATAACATGAGCTCCTTTAATAGTCGTAACTCCAGCTAAAGAAGAATAAGATCCTCCATAATTATCGTTTACGGCAACAGAATTTTTTCCTAACATACTACATGCAGATCCAATAATATTAACGCCCTTTAAGCTATTAATACTTATAGCAGAATCCCAAGCAGATGAGCCTGGTATTTTAGTTTTACCAGATACTAAATTGATACCATCATCATTAATTTTTATTGTTGATCTTCCAACATTAATTATAATTTCTTTATCTGCTGAAATTTGAATACATTCTTTTGCCTGAATTCTTACATCGCCCTGTTTAAAATCATTATCCGTTGCGCCTTTAAATGCAGGAAAAACTCCTTCACTATATGTTTTATTAGGATTGTTTTTTTTATCTATAAAATTACTTTTGCTTTTGTTTATTTCATCATTATAACCTGCAAAAATACCCACACGTTTAGATGATGTTTCAAAATAATTTTCTGCTTGTTGTTCAATATCACCTGCCGAAGAAATTTTATATTTTGGTATTTGTTTTGTCTCTTCTTTATCCTTAGTTTTCCAATAAGCATCTTCTCTAACAAAACCTGCTTGTGAATATTCTTCGTCTCTATTTGAATTAACAGTTTTGTTATTATCTTTTGAATTATAGCGCAACAACAAAGCATCTTGGGTTTCAACAACTTCTTTAATTTCTTTATCAAAAGGTTGTTGCTCTTCTTTTGAAAAATTATCATCATTTGAAGGAATATATCCCATCAAATAATTTGTACCATTAGTTCCATCATCTCGTTCTACTAAAACTTTTTCTCCAATATGAGGAAATCTAAACAAACCATTTTGTTCTCCTCCAATAGGCATAACCAAAACAACTTGTTCTACAATTTTAGATTTAACATCCATTTCTGCATAAAAAATGTATCCGTCACTATTAGAGGCAATGCAACAAGATCCTTTTTCATCTACAGCCCCATTTTTATCGCAAACAATCATTTTTCTTAGAGACATCTTATAAACTTTCTTAAAAACACTAAACAATTATAATTTTTATACGAAAAAAATTATAGAAAGTTACAACAAAAACACAATATTTTTTTTACTTAGTTTCTTCTTTATGCATTAGACGCGGAACATTTCTTTTCATATCAAATGGAGTTTTTTTATTTCTATAAACTTCATTATAAGAATCAGTTACTTGGTAAGTATCAACATTATACTTATTTCTAAAACATGAAGATAATGATAACGCCACAAACATTAATATTAAAACATAAAAAATATTCTTCATTTTTTCTTTCCAATTAATAAAGCTATCAAAAAGCTAATTATGGACAATAATAATGGAATTACATTTCCATATAAAGAAAAAAATGTATTATTTTCTGTTCTCTTTGGAAGTTCTGAATCAATGACGCCTGTAGCAAACAACGGAAGACTTTTTAAAACCCTTCCATAAGCATCTATTACAGCACTAATACCAGTATTAGCAACTCTTAACAAAGGCAGTCCTTCTTCTACAGCTCTTAATTGCGCAGAAGCCAAATGCTGATAAGGTCCGGCACTAAATCCATACCAAGCATCATTTGTTGCATTCATCAACCAATAAGGCCTTGGGTCATTCTTATTTACAACTTTTCCTGGAAATATAACTTCATAGCAAACCAACATTCCTACAGGTAATGTTCTTGGAATATTTACAGTTGTTGGACCTGGACCTCTAGCAAAATCAAATGGAACAGGAACTATTTTATGCATAAAAGGGAAAATAGATGATAAAGGAGCATATTCTCCAAAAGGAACCAAATGTGCTTTATCATAGGAGCCTATATTCACGCCAATATCATTAATTGCAACAATACTATTAAATATTTTAAATTCAGGTTTTCTTGTAATAGGATTTAATCTTCCTATATTTCCCTCATAACGTAATGATCCTGCCAACAAAATAGATCCTGGTGTTAAAGCACTAGTTATCATACCGTGAGCAAATTCATCTGTTTGTAAGAAATAATTTGTTGCTGTTTCTGGCCATAAAACATGAGTTATGCCTTCAGCACCTTTTGATCTACTCAAGTGCACATATTTCATAAATGAACGTTCAGCAATTTTTGCGTCCCATTTTTGGCCTTGAGGAATATTTCCTTGAACAAGTCTAAATACATGCCCTCTTACCATACTTGTATCAGATTTTAATAATCTAACTTGTCCAAAAATGAATTGAGATACTAACAATAAAATTGGCAATAAAACAATTAGATTTTTCTTTTGCTTTATAGGTTTTGAAATCAATCCAAAACTACATGCTTCAAGAATACAAAAATAAGAAACGCCAAATACACCTACTAATGATGCTAATTGAAGCATATTTGGATAATTTGCCCACATTGATCCTAATGGAGACCAAGGAAAACCTGTAAACACAATTCCTCTAAAATATTCAAAAATTGTCCATGAAGCTGCAAAAGCAAACAATCTTCTAATACCTGGCTTAACAAAACATATAGCTAAGACAGAAAGCATTGGGTATAACCCCAAATAAAAGCCTCCTAATATTGGAGGAATAGGAGCTAACCACTTATAACTCAAACCTTCTATTGTTAATGCGTGGGAAATCCAAACACTTCCAACAGAAAACATCCCAAAGCCAAAATAATATCCTAATTTAAAAAGCTCTTTTTTACTAATTTCAGAATTAATTAGATAAAAGAAAAAGGCAAAAGATATTATTTGAAAGAAGAATAAATTCCAAGGAGGGAAAGACAAAACAGCAATTCCTCCGAGCAAAAGAGAAATTACTTTTTTGTTTTTAATAATGTTTTTAAATTTAGTCAGCATAAGGATTTGCTATATTATTTTTAGCTAAAATTTCAATTTCTAATGATTCCATTTCTTCAGCTTCATCATCTTCTATATGATCATAGCCAATCAAATGCAACATCCCATGAACAACCAAATGGAACAAATGATCTTCCAACTTAATATTTTGTTCTTCAGCTTCTCTTTTACATGTTTCAAAAGCAACAATAATATCACCCATTAAAACAGGTTCTTCTATTATCTCTTCTTCATCGTCTAAAGCAGCAAAAGATAAAACATTTGTAGGTCTATCAACGCCTCTATATTCCTTATTTAAAATATGGACATCTTCATCATCAGCTAACAAAACACTTACTTCAATATCGTCAACAGGAATTTCTAATTCCCCAACATTTCCATAAGTCCAAGCTTGTTTAATTGCTTTTCTAACAATATTACGAACTTGAGGTAATTCTTCAGTCCACTTTTTAAACCTTACTTGAATAGGAACACTAATTTTCGTCATCGTTAATTAAACCCTTACGTGATGCATATCTACGATCGTAAGCTTTAACGATTTGACTTACTAATCCATGACGTACAACATCTTTTTCTGTAAATCTTACTACACCTATGCTTTTTACGTTACGTAAAACATCTAATGCGTCAGAAAGGCCTGACTGAACACCTTTTGGTAAATCTGTTTGACTTAAGTCACCATTAATAATCATACGAGAATTTTCACCCAAACGTGTTAAGAACATTTTCATTTGCATTGGAGTTGTATTTTGAGCTTCATCCAAAATTACCATAGCATTTGTTAAAGTTCTACCACGCATAAATGCTAATGGAGCAACTTCGATTTCGCCGATCTCTAATTTTTTATCAACAATATCTTGAGGCATCATTTCATACAACGCATCATATAAAGGACGTAAATACGGATCGATTTTTTCTTTCAAATCACCAGGTAAAAAGCCTAAATTTTCGCCAGCCTCAACTGCAGGACGAGACAAAATAATCTTATCAATTTTACCAGCTTCCATTAAATCAACAGCTTTAGCTACAGCTAAAAATGTTTTACCTGTACCTGCCGGTCCTAATCCAAATACCATTTCATAATCACGCATTGCACGAACATATTGAGCTTGTGTTTCTGAACGAGGTTGAATGTGGCGTTTTCTTGTTTTTAATGTTAAATCTTCTTCACTTTGAATCATATTATCTTGTTCTTTCTTCATTTTAGAATCCCCTGATAAAATTTTTGTAACACTAACTGCATTGTCTATATCGGCATTATCAATTTCTAATTTGACCTCAGCCTTCTTATACAGTCTATTCAAAGCAACAAAAGCAGTATCAACATTGCTTTCAACGCCGGAAACACTTACTTGATTTCCTTTATTTTTTATCTCAACATCTAATTTTTTTTCAATACGTCTTGCATTGTCATTACACGACCCTAAGACTATTGCTAGAATTTGATTTTTTTCAAATTCTTCGGTTTTAACTATAATCTGTTTTGCAACCATATAATTATCTCCCTAAGTCATTATATTAATTATATTATGACCTTTTTTCAAAGATTTAGCAAGACAATTATATTATTTTGGAACACGCGTTTTTTATAAATGACGATATTCTCTTTATAATTCTATTTTAAACTTCACCTTCTAAAGTTGTTGCTGAAGTTTTTGTAATTTTTACATCAACAATTTTATTTAAGATTGAATCATCACTCTTAACAACAACATTTACCATTTGTGGAGTATGTCCTAATAAATATCCTTCTTTTTTTGCTTTTTCATCAAACAATACTGGAATTGATTTACCTAAAAATTGAGCATTATAATCATGATGCTGTTCTAATAATAATTCTTGTAATTTTTCTAATCTTACAGTCTTTATTTCTTCATCAACTTGACAGCTTAAGGCTGCTGCAGGAGTACCAGGTCTAGCACTATACTTAAATGAATATGATTGAGCATATTTAACTTTTCTTACTAATTCCATTGTTTGTTCAAAATCTTCATCACTCTCAGAAGGGAAACCTACAATAAAATCAGAAGATAATGCAATTTCTGGACAAGCCTCGCGCAATCTCTCTACAACATCAATGTATTGTGCAGAAGTATATCTTCTATTCATTTTTTTCAAAATCACATCAGATCCAGATTGAACAGGCAAATGTAAATAAGGCATAACCTTTTTAATATCCCTATGCATTGCTATCATCTCATCTGTAAAATCTGAAGGATAAGAAGTTACATATCGAATTCTTTCAATTTCATCAATTTTAGCGATTTCTTCAATTAATTTTGCTAAGTTAGATGTATTTCCATTTTTATCTTCACCGTGCCAAGCATTTACATTTTGGCCTAAAAGCATAAGTTCTTTTGTACCAGATTTTGCTAATTCATTAGCTTCTTTTAGAATATCTTCCATAGATCTGGAATATTCAGCACCACGTGTATAAGGAACTACACAATAAGAGCAAAATCTATCACAACCTTCTTGAATAGCTAAAAAGGAGGAGACACCTCTCGATTTTGCTTGAGGCAAAGTATCAAATTTTGCAATTGCTGGAAATTCAACATCAATAATACGTTGCTTACGCTTTCTTTCTAACTTATTGAGCATTTCTGGCAATCTATGATATGTTTGAGGTCCAATAGCTATATCTACAAATTTTGCTCTATTTAAGAACTCTTCACTCTGAGCTTGAACAACACAACCAGCAACAACAATTATTAAATCTTTTCCTTCTTTTTGTCTTGCTTGTTTTAAAGGTTTAAACTTACCTAATTCAGAAAAAATTTTCTCTGATGCCTTTTCCCTAATATGGCAAGTATTAAAAATAATCATGTCAGCACAATTAGGATCATCAGTTTCTTCATATCCTAATGTTCTCATAATATCTGCCATACGTCCAGAATCATACACATTCATCTGGCACCCAAATGTTTTAAGAAAGAGTTTTTTCATTTTATTTCAACCAAAAAAATTATTCTGAAATTTTCTTTTGTAAGCTTGAAATCACTTCAGCTTTTTTATTTGCAAAATTTTTAACTGTTAATACAGCTGGCTTTAAAATTCCTCTATCTTCATTAGGAATTAAAGACAAAACATTACTAGGTACATCAGGCTCTATATTAACTAAAAATTCTGTTAAAAAGTTTTGATCTGTAGCACTTAAATACTTAGCCCCAAGAACTTTCAAAGCTTTATGTTGGAAGTCTGCAACCAATCTATAAGAAGGCATTAAAGCTTTAGATATTGCATCTTTATTTCCAAACTGACTTCTATCTAAAGCATCAATTTGAGCAAACAATTGTTTAGCATTTTTATCTACACTATTTGCATAAGGATAGAACCACTTCAATTCAACAGGTTCCTGAGCTAAATACAACCACTTATGAGCAGTAGTTAAATTGACTTCTACGCCTTCGCCTCGCCAATACAATAAGCCCAATTTAGTTTGTGCAGGAGCATAACCACGATTCGCCGCCATAGTATAATAATAAGCAGACCTTCTAAAATCGTTTTTCTGCAATCCTGTACCTTTATAAAACATTGTGCCCAATTCATATTGAGAATCAACATCCCCTTCTTCTTGGGCACAATACATATATTGCATCATAGCAATACTAGTCTTACCTGCTTTTTTCGCACTATCAGCCCATTCACAACTAGCAAAAGCGGTGTGTGTAAAACTAACTAAGCTAAAAAGAACAAATAAGACTATTTTCATGCTAAATCTTTTAAAGAATTATTCTTCACCTTTATCATCGCTTGATGTATCGGAAGATACAGATGGCATATCATTTTCGTCATCGCCTAAATCGCTTACATCTTCCATCAATTCAACATCGCCGCCTTCAGCTTCGAATTCGTCAAAATCTTCTAAATCTGTAATTGATTCTGTTTCTTCACGTTTCTTAGAAGCACCACGTTTATTCTTTAAATTACTTACATTATTTGCTTGTTGATGTAAGAAATCATCTAAAGATAATGTTTTTCCACAATGTGGACATTCAATTGGATCTTTATTTAAATCGTAAAATTGTTCACCACATTCTACACAAGTGCGTTTTGTACCCCATTCAGGCTTTGACATTATTAGTCTCCTTAAAAACAAAAAATAAATTTATTTAATTGATATGATATGTTAATGTGTCTTTGTCAAATAAAATATTATTTAAAAGATAAAAAGTATTTTCAACAAAAATCGAAAAAAATGAAAAAAATTTCAAACAAAGTATCAAAAATTACAGGAACTTTAAGCGTTCCTGCCGATAAATCCATATCACATAGATCATTATTATTAAGTTCAATTGCAAAAGGAACTTCTTATATTCATAACCTTTTAGAAGCTGACGACGTTATAAACACATCAAAGGCCTTAACAGAATTAGGAGTAAATGTAAAAAAAGTATCTTTAGGCGAATGGATTGTAGAAGGAAAACAATTTTTTAGCACTCCAAAAAACATCTTAGATATGGGCAATTCTGGAACAGGGGCCAGATTGTTATTAGGTTTACTTTGTGGAGAATCGGTTAAAGCAACTATTACAGGAGATGCTTCCTTATTATCAAGACCGATGAAAAGAATTACAGAGCCACTATCTTTTAATAAAGAAGTTCAAATCAATTCTACTGAGGACAAATTACCTATTACAGTTTGTGGTGCTACAAATAATTTCGATTTAGAATACACACTTCCTGTTGCATCAGCACAATTAAAATCAGCTATCTTATTGTCAGGTATTAAGAGGAAATCTAAAACAATTATTCATGAACCGATTCCTTGTAGAGACCACACAGAAAGAATGCTAAAATCTATGGGAGCTGATATAACAATAACAAAAGAGGACAATGGAAATCTTATTACTCTTCATGGGGGAAAAGAACTATCTTCATTAGATATTTCTATACCATCTGATATATCATCAGCTGCATTTTTAATTGTCGCCGCTTTAATTGTCCCTAATTCAAAAATAACAATAAAAAATGTTATATTAAATCCGTATAGAACAGGAATATTAACTGCTTTAGAAATGATGCACGCGAACATTAGAATTACAAACAAACGTGTATTATCTGGTGAAGATGTTGGCGACATTAACGTTGAAAGTTCAAATCTTATTGGAGCAAACATGCCAAAAGAATTAGCCCCTTCAATGATTGATGAATACCCTATTTTAGCCATTGCTGCGGCTTATGCTAAAGGAAAAACAACTCTTAATGGATTATCTGAATTAAAAGTAAAGGAAAGCAACAGATTTGAAGCTATTATAAATGGATTAAATCAAAATGGAATAAAAGCCGTCGGTTTAGATAATTCTATTGAAATTTATGGGGATGATTTAAACATTCCTGTAGGAGGAAGTTTAATTAAAACTAATTTAGATCATAGAATCGCTATGTCTTTTTTAATTATGGGATTAAACACTTTAAAACCAATTGAAATTGATGATGACACAGCAATTTCTACGAGCTTTCCAAATTTTTGTGAATTAATGAATTCTATTGGAGCAAATATTAAATAAATTATTTTAGCTTGATTTTTTATACTTATTTGTGATTAATTAACTCAAATTTTAACTTTGTAATAAAGAGGTATTTTATGATTATTGCAATTGATGGACCAGCAGCAGCTGGCAAAGGTACATTAGCTCAAAACTTAGCACAACATTTTAACTATGCATTTTTAGATACAGGGCGTTTATATAGAGCTGTTGGATATGCTGTTTTACAACAAAACCAAGATCCTTCAAATGAAGAAATTGCAACAAAAGCAGCAAAAGCATTTGACCCTAAAACAATCAATTCAATATTAAAAAATCCTGCTTTAAGAAATGAAACAACAGGTGAAGCAGCATCTAAAGTTGCTGTTATTCCTGGCGTTAGAGCCGCATTATTAGATTTACAACGTAATTTTGCTGAACATCCTTTCTTTGAAGATGGCACTCCTGCAAAAGGTTCTGTTTTAGATGGTCGTGATATTGGAACAGTAGTTTGTCCAAATGCTGATATTAAGTTTTTCGTAACAGCATCAGCAGAAGTTCGTGCTGACCGTCGTTTCAAAGAATTAAAAGATGCTGGGAAACCTGCAAATTATGATGAAATTTTAGCAGGAATTAAAGCTAGAGATGAACGTGACTCAAACAGAGCTACAGCTCCATTGAAAGCTGCTGATGATGCAAAAATTTTAGACACTTCTAATATGAATGCTATTCAAGTATTTCAAACAGCTTTAGATATGATTGCTGTTGATCACGCTTAATTAAAAATAATAGAGCAAACATGAAATTTTTAAAAAAATACAATTCTGTCTCCTGGATATTTTGGTCATTGTTGTTTTTGATTAATTTTGGACATGGAGCCGGATGGTCTGGTGTGTATGCTCTATTAATCAATAAAATTGGTACAGATAAAATATCAGAATTTTTCTTATATTCTGCCATAGCAGGTTTTTTATTAAATTTATGTTTAATGTTCTATGCTGACATTTTAAAAAATGAAAAACTTGTTCAATATTCTTTTGCTTTTTTTATTGTTGTTTTATTAGCGTATTTGTTTAATCTTAACTCACAAAACAGCTTATCCATTACGACATTTAAATATTTAGTAATAGGAATAACTGTTTTAATTATTGCTGTTCCATCAGTATTTATTATCCAGACATGGAATTTGATAAATAAGGTATTTACTCCAAAATCTGGAACAAATGTATATCCATTTTTATCTACCGCTCCTTTAATTGGCTCTACAATTGGAGGCATGATGGCTAATAGATTGGCATCGTTCTTATCAACACAATCTTTAATCTATGTTTGGATGTCTGCCATATTCTTAGCAATGATTATTACATTTGTTTGTGAAAAGAAATTTTCTGAAAATATTGAAGATATACAACAAACAAATCAAAATACAGAAAACTCTACCTTAAAATCTTTTGTAAAAAATTTTAAGAAAGGATTTTATCATTTTAAGAAATCACCTTTTGCAAAAGACTTAGGCATAGTATTTATGTCTTTTTGGCTAGTATGTACATTGATTGATTTTTCTTACGCTTCAGTTTTAGAAAAAGTATTTGATAATAGTGAAAAGATTGCTGCTTTTTATGGATCATATACAATGATTGTAAATTTAGCTGCATTATTTGTACAATTATTCTTAGGATCTTATTTAATTAAAAAAATTGGCATTCGCTCAGGATTTTTATTCTTACCTATTTCACAAATAATTGGTTTTGCTGTATTAATACTAATCCCAGGATTATATCCTATTATTTCTATGATGTTTATGCAAACTTTAATAGGAATGTCTGTCCAATCAAATTCTTGTTCTGTTTCATTCAATATTTTTGCTTTAGAAATAAGAGGGAAAATAAGGACTTTATTAGAAGGTGTTATAAATCCATTAGGTGGGGTTTTAGCTTCCCTATTGTTAATATTCATAAAAGCTAAATGCTCTAATGAAATTATTCATATCATTGTTCCTGCAACAGGATTATTTTTTGCATTAATTTGGTTTATCGCTACATTACACATAAAAAAATCATATATGCAAGAAATAGATACTACATTAAAATCTTCTTCTCCTTTAGATCAAAAATCAGCTCAAGAAGCACTTGATATTGAAGCTAAAAAAATATAACTACTAGGCAATATTTTCCTACTAATATATTGAAAAATAACAACTTTTTTAGTTTACTTTTAAATTTCTTCATGCTACTATTTAAGAAAATAACAAAAAAAATAAGTGGATTAAAACTATGAGAACAATGCCTTATAATTTACATAGGTCGCCTTCCGGTACGATACATACCGCAATTAATACTCATAAATCTATAACTGACGTATTTAATAATAATTCTATTGCTTTATCCACAAACAAAAGAATTAACTCCTCTTATGATAACTCATCTTTATATTTTAAGGATGTTCGTTTATCTGAACGTGCTGACGGTTTAAACAGCACTATGGAAAGTTTATCTTCCATATTATCAATAGTAAACAGTGCTGGAAAAAACTTAGATACAATTAATGATTTAGTTGAATTAGCAAAATCTCTCGCAAGTTCAGCTTATGATGCTTCAGTATTTTCAGATAAAATTGTTGCCAAAAACTTTAAAATGAAATTTTCTGATCCTATAAATGAAATTGCTCAAATTGATTTACCTACTTTACCTAGTGGTGCTAATGAAAAAGCAACAATAATGTTTAGAACAGGTGATACAAACAAATATACAACAGATATTGAATACGAATCAGAAAAAGCAACTTTGAGTGATATGGGCATTGTTGCTGGAGATTCTTTTAGTATAAAAGTTGGTGATACAGACTGGATAGATTTAAAAGTTTCTGAAGACGATATAAAAAACAATATTACAGTTGTTGATTTCTTAGGTCAAGTTCCTGATAAGTTAACATATAGAACCCAAGATAAAGCAGGAAACGATATTATTGTTGATGGAAGAGAAAACTTCAAAATCGCTTTTGAAGACAATAAGTTAACATTATTTACAGCTGATAACACACAAATTATGATTGCTGATGAACCTCAAGATGATACTAACATTGCTTACAAATTAGGTTTTGATATGTCAACAACCAAAACAATCAAAACCCAAAATGACTGGACAATGAAGACATTAATACAAGAAATCAACAGTCTTAAAGATGGCAAAACAAATGATATCGTTGCTAATTTGAATTCTAATGGCTATTTAGAAATCTCTTCATTATATGGAGATGAATTTTGCATAACAGATCGTTATGGTGAAATCGCAAAGCAAATGGAAATAAACAAAGCTTCAGCTTATGATTATAATGATCGTAAAAATTTAGCTTCACGCTATGATGAATTATTAGAACAAATTAACCACGTTGTAGACGATGGAATTTATAACGGTATTAATTTATTAGCAGGCGATACAATTAAGGCTATTTATTCAGATGATGGATTAAATTTCCATTATATTTCTGGAGAATTTATGGATTTTGAATCATTAGGTCTTACAAAGTCTGTTAGTGAATGGCAAAAAGAATCTGACATTCAAACAGTTTTAGACCAATTAGAAGAAGCTACAAACAAGTTAGAAAGTTTTGCTGCAATACTTCAAAGAAGTAGTTCTAAAATTAGCTCTAGATCTGATTATATGACCTCTTTAGCGGATACATATTCGACCGGAGCAGAAAAATTAACCATTGCTGACGCAAATGAAATTTCAATTGAACAATTAACGATTGAAACTCAACAACAATTGATTAATAATGTAATAAATCTTACATTAGATTCGTCAAATGGAATACTATCATTATTTTAACAACAGGAGTTATCTCATATGCCATTAAAAATCGAATTAAAACCAGGTGAACGCTTAATTCTTGGTAACGCATTAATTACAAACGATAAAGAAAGAACAAAACTTTTTATTGATGGTAATGTTCCTTTATTACGTGAAAAATATATTTTAACAGAAGAAGAAGCTGATACACCTTGCAAACGTGTATACTATGTATTGCAACGTATGTATTTAGCTCATGATCCCAAAGTATTACACACAGAATACTTCCACTTAATTAATGAATTAATTCAAGCAGCACCAAGCTTTATGCCAGATGTTGATGCATTAAACCA
This sequence comes from Alphaproteobacteria bacterium, assembly GCA_024407875.1. Classification (GTDB taxonomy): domain Bacteria; phylum Pseudomonadota; class Alphaproteobacteria; order CAAGCB01; family CAG-977; genus UBA2903. The sequence goes on along the minus strand of JAKSVT010000014.1, from coordinate 21,024 downwards.
ACATATTCTTTGTGGTGATTACTATGAAGCTTTAAAGAGCATGATGAAAGTAATCGATAAAGAAAGAGAATTATTAGAATTAGCTATCAAAAACAAAAACGCTAAATAACTAATAATTACAAATAGTTAACAACACAAAACACTCTTTAAAATTTTTATAAGAGTGTTTTGTATTCAATAAAAGGTAGGTTAAAATGTATTTACAATGTCCTATTTGTGAAACTAAATTTCCTCTTGAAACTGATAAAAATTGTTGTCCTAACAGTTCATCAAAAGGAAAACATCCTTTAGTAAAAGTTGATGAAAACGAAGAATTACATCGTATATTTCCAACAGCTTTAACAAAAAGATGGAATGCAAACAAACTATCTTTTAGCGTATTTAGAGAATTTACAGGTAGCTATCAATTAGCTTTAAAATTTGGAAAATCTGCTTGGTGGCTAGAAAAAGTAATCTCTCTATCAAATGAATGTAAAAAATTATCAGGCATCGGATTTGTTAGAACATCTCATTGCCAAGCTGATGATTTAGCAAAGCAAATTGATATTCCTGCAGGAACGTTATTCGTAAAGAATGAAACTGAACAAATGATGGGATCACACAAAGCTAGACATTTAGCTGGTGTTATTATGCATCTTGAAACTTTACGTGAAATAAACAAAACAGAAAGAAAGCCTTTAGCTATATTTGCAAAAGGAAATGCTGTTGTAAGTGCAGCTATAATCGCAAAAGCTGCTGGATATAAATTATATGCTTTTGTTCCTGAAAATATTGATGCTACAGCTGAAGCGGTATTAACCAATTATGGAACAACCGTTGTTAAAGTAGAACAAAATGAAACAGAAACTGAAGATTCTTGTTTTATTCGTTATCAACAAGCTCTTAAGGAATTTGATTGGATACCTTTTGCTTACTACGGACATGAAATTTGGTCTGCTGTTGAGGGCGCAGAGTTATTAGAATATGAATTCTTATTCAACCAATATTTAATTGATGCTCCATTAGACGTCCAAGTAGTTCAAGTTGGAGGAGCCGGATTAGCAAACGCTATTGCAACAGCAAGTCAATTATTTAAGAAATTAAATATTATTCGTAAATTACCACGTTTTTATGCTTGTCAAACAACAGGATGCTATCCTTTAGCTCATAGTTATTTCTTAGTTTTAAGAGAATTAGGAAGAAGAGGAATTGTAACTCTCCATCCAGAACTATCTGTAGCCCTAGAATCAGATTTTGATGCGACATATATTTTATCTAATTATTTATTACAAATTAAAATGACAGCTCTTGTAATTTCAGAATTAGCACCAAGAATTTCTGAAAGCATAAATGATGCTATTAAATACATCGGTCATAATAGAAATGAATTTTTTAAATCATGGCTTGAATTAAACAATAACTCTTCTGCTCAAGATGCTTTTGACTACAAGACATATGATGGATTAGGCATTGTAAAAGCAATGTTAATTTCAGGAGGTTTTCCAATCATTGTAGATGATGATAGTGTTTTAAAAGCCCAAGAACAAATTGTTCAAACAACAAATCCTTTTGTAAGTTTACCAGGCTCTGTAGGTCTTGCAGGTCTTAAATATATGATTGATAAGAAAATTGTATTAAAAGGCGAACGTTGTGGTTTAATTTTCACAGGAAAAACAAAAATTAAATCGGAATTGAAAACAGATACCAATTTTGTTGTAGACTTAAAGAACAACGATGAAATAAAGAAAATTAAAGCTTAAAAATAAAGGGAGTTTTTTTAACTCCCTTTATTTTTTATTCTTTCATAAATTGTATTTTATATAAGTTAGCGTATGTGCCGCCTAAAGCAACCAACTCGTCATGAGTTCCCTGCTCTACAACTTTTCCTTCATTAAATACAAAAATCTTATCAGCGTGAACAATTGTTGATAATCTATGAGCAATAACAATACATGTTCTGCCTTTCATCAACTTTTCTAATGAATTCTGAACAACTTTTTCTGAAAAAGAATCTAAAGCGGCTGTAGCTTCATCAAGCAATAACACAGGAGCATTTTTTAACATAGCTCTTGCAACAGAAATCATTTGTCTTTGTCCACCTGACAATCCGCTACCTTGTTCACCAAGCATCGTGTCATATCCATCTTCTAATGACATAATAAAGTCATGAGCTGCAGCTGCTTTTGCTGCTTCAATAACTTGTTCATCAGTAGCTTCAGGAATACCATAACGAATATTATTCTTAATTGTATCATGGAACAAAATAACATCTTGAGAAACATAAGCCATTTGTCTTCTTAAAGATTCTATCTTTACATCTCTAACATCTTGTCCATCAATTACAATAGATCCCTTATTTGGATCATAAAATCTTGGTAAAAAGTTAATTACTGTAGATTTACCAGAACCAGAATGTCCTACGAAAGCAACTGTTTGTCCTTTATTAATCTCAATAGAAACATCCTTTAATACAGGAACATCTTCATTATAACTGAAATCAACATCTTTAATTTCAATTTTACCATCTGTAATAACTAAATCTTTTGCATCTTCTTTATCTTTAATAGCAGGCTCAAGATCCATCATTGAGAAAAGTCTTTCCATAGATGTAATACCTGTTTGCAAATGCATATGTAATTTTGCAACATTTTTCATTGGCTTGTATGCTGCTACAATAGCTAACAAAAATACTACGAAATTACCTGGTGTCATTCTACCATTAACAATTTGATATCCACCATAGCTTAATGTAATAGCCATAGCAAAACCACCAAAGAATTCCATCATAGGTGATTGTAATGCTTTAATTTTAGTCATTGAAAAAGCTAATTTATTTATTTTTCTAATAAATTCATCTAAAGCTGATACTTCAGCCTCTTCTGTACAATATGATTTAACAATCTTTATGCCTCTAAAAGATTGATTAATTTGATCAAAGAAACTTTCACCAAATTCTTGGCTCTTTTTATATTTTCTTCTTAATTTTTGACCACATAAAATTACAGGATAAAATCCAGCTGGAAAAACAAAGAATACAACACAAGCCATTTCCCATGATTGATAAAACATCAAAATGACCAGGAATATTACAGATGCAGAATCTTTAACGAATGTTGTTAAACTATCTAATGTAGCGTCTTTAATATGTGATACATCAGATCCAAATCTTTGTAAAAGTTCACCTGTTGTATGCTTATTATAAAAAGCATTATCCATATATATCAAATGTCTAAAAACATCTTTTTGCATATCTGCAACAATTTTAATAGATAATTTGGTCATTACTAAATCTTGAGAATAACCAAAAGCTCCTTTTAAGAAGTAAAGTCCTAAGATTATATAACCTATAACACCAAGTGTTTCTTTATTCTTATCAATAAAGACTTTATCGAAAACTGGTTTTAATTGTTTTACTAATAAAGCATCAAAACTTGCCGCTATTAACATTAATATAACAGCTACAACTAACCAACGCCATTTATCTGCAATATAAGTGTTCCAAACACGCTTATACATCAACAGATTTTCTTTTGTTAATGGTGGCAAATCTTTCTTTTTAGACATTGTTTTTATCCTTAAAAATATAATTTTCTGAGTTGTTATACATTTTTTTTATATTTATTTCAAGTATGTTAATTACTAGGATTTAGCAAATAAAAAATTTTACATTTTTCAATCAAACGATTGATTTTTTTATTGACAATTAATTCAATCGATTGTATGAATATTAACATAAATTAAAATCAGGATAGTCAAAATGACAAAAGATTCTAAAGAAAGATTATTAAAAAAAGCATCCTCACTTTTTGCAAAAAAAGGATACACTGGCACCTCAACTCGCGAGATTGCTATGGAAGCTTGTTTAAATATATCAGCCATTACATATTATTTTGGTGGCAAACAAGGTTTATATAAAGCAATTTTAGAAAATATTGTTAAAACAACAAACAAAGTTTTAAAACCTGAAATTGAATATGCTACAGATTTATTAAGCAAAGATATTTCATGCGAAGAAGCTGAAAATTGTCTTTATAGAATCATTAGAACATTTTGCCAAACTTTATACTATTCAAAAGTTTCAGATGATGAAATTCACATTTATTTAAATGAATACAGCAATCCTAGTGATTGTTATGACATTTTAAATGAAGGCCTAATCATTCCAATCTATTCAATTTTTATGAAATTAATGATGAAAGCTGTTGGATGTGAAGAAAAAAACTGCGATTTAGAAACTGTTGTTTTATGTACGTTCACCCTATTCTCAACTTGTTTCACATTTAAGACAAGAAAAGAACAAGTAATGAAAGCATTAAATTGGAAAAAATTAGGCGATCAAGAAATAAATAAAATAATAAGCAACATTGAACAATTAACAAAATCATCTATAGAAACTTACAGATTACAATTAGCAAACAAATAAGGAGAATTAAATTGAATAAAAAATTATTATGTTTAGCTCTTATCGGAACATGCTTATCAACAAAAGCTTATGCTGCAGGATATCAAATTAGTGAATTCTCTGCTGCAAGTTTAGGTAGAGCAAATGCTGGAATGGGTGTTGTTGGAGACGACCATTCTGCTTTAGCAGTTAATCCAGCAGGCATGGTATTAAGCAATACAGGTGTACAAACTGGCGTTGCTTACTATAATGTTGATGGACATGTTAAAGGCACATATACACCAGGAACTGGAGAACCTGCAAGAAATGGCAAAACTCACATGAATGCTCAAGTAGCAGTTCCTAACTTTTTTGCTGATTACAAATTAAACGATAAAGTAACATTAGGTTTAGGTTTTTATGTACCATATGGCCTTAGAGATGGATATAAAGAAGATCAATGGATGGCAACAGATCATGGTGTTAACGCTCAATTACAAGCATTAGACTATGCTGTTGGTGCAGGTGTAGCTGTTACAGATAATTTATCTTTAGGCTTAGAAGTTTATGCTAGAAATGTTAAACTTGAAATTTCAAGCACAGCAGGAAACAAGAGATACCGCAACAAATTTGAATTAGATGATTGGAATTTTGGAGGTGGTATTGGTGCAATGTACAAATTTGATGATAGAACAAGATTAGGCGTTGCTTATAAATCAAGAACTCAGCATCAATTAAGAGGTCATTCTCATACAATGGGAAGTGGTGCTAACAATCAATTAAGATCTGATTTTAAAGGAAATATGCCCGTTCAAGCACCAGAACAAGTAAATATCGGCGCATTCCATAAATTAAACGACAAAATTGGTTTAAGTTTAGGAGCTAAATGGACACGCTGGTCAAGATTTAAAGCTTTAACAATTCAGGATGTAAAAATATGCCAGGCTCCAGGAAATTGTCAAACAACCACACAAGAAGTTGCGCAACGTTGGAAAGATGCTTGGAACATAAGTGTTGGCACAGATTATTACTACAACGAAAACTGGACATTTAGAGGTGGTGTGGCTTGGGATCAATCACCTATTCCAGGAGCTCATGATAGAACACTTGTAATTCCAGATAATGATCGTTGGGAATTTTCAACAGGTACAACATACAAAAAAGGCCATTGGACATATGATTTTGCTTATATGTTTATTCACATGGGACACTTTAAAATTGATAACGACAGACATGATTTAAATGATGAGCCTTCAAAATCAGGACATTTCAAAGGCAAATATAACATGAACGCTCATGTTGCTATGTTAGAAGTTCAATACAATTTTTAAAACACTTCAAAATTAGATAAACAAATAAAAAAGCCCTCTTCAAAAAAGGGCTTTTTTTCATTAATTTTATCCAATACTAACATCATAAAAAACGGCAAAAAATAATATATTAAAAAAAATAAAGAATAATTACATTATCTCTTGAAAACATTAAACAAAATGAATAAAATGCGCCTAAAATAATATTTGTATTAGTATAGGACAAAAGAAAATGATTTCAATTACTCTTCCTGATCAATCAGTTTTGAATTTTGATTCAAAAATTACTGGAATGGATGTTGCAACAAAAATTGGTGCAGGCTTAGCAAAAGCTGCATTAGCAATTCGTGTTAATGGTAAATTACAAGATTTATCAACACCTATTTGTGAAAATGCATCAATCGATATTATTACAGCAAAATCAGAAGAAGGTTTATCTATTATTCGTCATACATGCTCTCATGTTATGGCTGAAGCTGTTCAAGAATTATATCCAGAAACACAAGTAACAATCGGACCATCAATTGAAAATGGTTTCTACTACGACTTTGCAAGAAAAACACCTTTCACTCCTGCCGACTTAGAAAAAATCGAAAAGAAAATGGCTGAAATTGTTGACAGAGATGAAAAATTAGTTCGTATGGAAAAGCCTCGTAAAGAAGCTATTAAATTCTTCGAAGAAAAAGGCGAAAAATACAAAGTTGAATTAATCAACGACTTACCTGAAGATGCTGTTATTTCTTTATATCAACAAGGTAATTATGTTGATTTATGTCGTGGTCCTCACGTTCCATCAACAGGAAAAGTTGGCAAAGCTTTCAAATTAATGAAAGTTGCTGGTGCTTATTGGCGTGGCGATTCAACAAGAGAACAATTGCAACGTATCTACGGAACAGCATGGGCTGACAAAAAAGATTTAGATGCATATATTACACAATTAGAAGAAGCAGAAAAGCGTGACCATCGTCGTATTGGTAAAGAAATGGATTTATTCCATTTTGAAGATGTTGCTCCTGGTGATATTTTCTGGCATCCACATGGTTGGACATTATTCCAAACTTTAATTAATTACTTACGTAAGCGCCAAGATGAAGCTGGTTATGTTGAAATCAACACTCCACAAATCATGGATAGAGTTTTATGGGAAACATCAGGTCACTGGGATTGGTATCGTGAAAACATGTTCACAACAACAATCGAAGATCGTACTTACTGTGTAAAACCTATGAACTGCCCAGGTGGTATTTTAGTATTTAAACAAGGCATTAAATCATATCGTGATTTACCACAATATATTGCTGAATTCGGTAGAGTTCACAGATATGAAGCTTCTGGTGCTTTACACGGATTATTACGTGTTCGCGCATTCACACAAGACGATGCTCATATTTTCTGCACACCAGAACAATTAGAAGAAGAATGCCAAAAAGTTGTTAAGTTAATGCTCGACATCTATGCAGCATTTGACTTAAACGACGTAACAATTAAATTATCAACACGCCCTTCTGAAAGAATCGGTTCTGATGAACTATGGGATAAAACAGAAGCTGCCTTAGCTAAAGCTCTTGAAGATATGGGATATAAATATACATTAAATCCTGGCGATGGTGCTTTCTATGGTCCAAAGTTAGACTTTAAAGTAAAGGACGCTATCGGTCGTGAATGGCAACTTGGAACATTACAAGTTGATATGAACTTACCTGAAAGATTCGATGTTTCTTATATTGGTGAAGATGGTGAAAAACATCGTCCAATTATGTTACACCGTGCATTATTTGGTTCATTGGAACGTTTCACCGGCATTATGATTGAAAACTGCACAGGAAAATTCCCATTATGGTTAGCTCCTGTTCAAGCTGTAGTTGCAACAATTACAGAAGAAACAATCGATTATGCAAAACAAGTAGTTAAAGCTATGAAAAAAGCTGGCTTACGTGTTGAACTAGATTCTAGGAACGAAAAGATTAGCTATAAAGTTAGAGAACATTCTTTAAAGAAAGTTCCTGTAATATTAGCTATCGGCAAACGTGAAGCTGCAGAAGGAACTGTTGCTTTACGCCGTTTAGGATCAGAAAAACAAGAATTTATGCCAATGCAACAAATGATTGATATGTTAGTTGCTGAGGCAAAATTACCTCATATTGAGGACTAGTATTTATTTTTAATTTATTTAATGGAGGCTTTTATAGTTACCGAAAACACACATGCATTGCCCACCCGTGAGGGGCCGCGTGCAAATCAAGAAATCACAGCAAAACAAGTTCGCTTAATTGGACCTGAAGGTGAAAATTTCGACGTAGTTTCAATCAAAGAAGCTTTAGCTAAAGCTGATGAATTTGGTTTAGATTTGATTGAGATCGCTCCTAATTCAACACCACCTGTATGTAAAATCTTAGATTTAGGAAAATACAGATACGAAATCCAAAAGAGAAAAGCTGAAGCTAAGAAGAATCAGCGTGTTGTAGAAATCAAAGAAATCAAATTAAGCCCTAATATTGAATCTCATGATTTCGAGGTAAAAATGAAAAGCGCTCAACGTTTCATAAAAGAAGGCAACAAAGTTAAATTTACTTTGCGTTTTCGTGGACGTGAAATGTCTTACATGGATCAAGGTGAAGACATTATGGGACAAGTTGTTGAAGATTCAGCTTTATATGCAAAAGTTGATCAACCTCCAAAATTAGAAGGCAAACAAATTACTCTTATAATTTCGCCTAAATAATTGCGCCCTATTTTTAAGGATTATACAATGAGTTATCCAAGCAATAATTTATATTGTAAAGACATTCAAACCTCTTTAGATACCTACGGTGTAAAAGAGAATGAAGGTCTTAGTGATAAACAAATAGAGGAAAATTTATCTAAATTTGGCTCTAATTCTTTATCAAAACCTCCAAAAGAAAGTCTTTTAAAAAAGTTATTTTCATCATTAATGGAACCTATGGTTCTTATGCTTGAAATAGCGGCTTTGATTGCTTTCGGAATTAATTACGCTAGAGGTTTAAACGGTCAGCCTACAGAATATATTGAATGCGTAGGAATTGTTGTTGCAATTTTCTTATCAGTATCAATATCTTTAATTATGGAAGGTAGATCAGCAAAAGCTTTTGATGCCTTAAATAAAATTAAAGATGATATATTTGTAAAAGTTTCAAGAAACAATGAAATCAAATTAATAAATCAAAAAGATTTAGTTGTTGGTGATATTGTTTTTATTGAAACTGGTGCTAAAGTTCCTGCTGATGGAAGACTTATCTTCAGTCAAGATTTACAAATTGAAGAAGCTTCTTTAACAGGAGAAAGTGTATCTGTAAACAAATCTCATGATTATATTTGCCCAAGTGAAGATACTCCATTAGCAGAAAGAAAAAATATGGTATATTCAGGAACTTTCGTAACAGGAGGTTCTGGCAGAATTGTAGTAACAGCAGTTGGTGATAATACAGAAATCGGAATTATCGCAAAAGAATTATCTGCAACAGATACTTCATTAACACCATTACAAGAAAAACTTGAAAAATTAGGTAAAAATATTGCTATTTGGGGAATATTAGCAGCTATATTAGCTTTTGGTATTCAACTTATAACCTTCATTCACGAAGGAACAGCTGATTTAAATTCTGTTTCTGAAGCATTCATTACTTCTATCGTTTTGATTGTTGCTGCAGTACCTGAAGGATTACCAACAACAGTTGCTATTTGCTTAGCTATAAACATCATAAAAATGTCTCGTGAAAAAGCTCTCGTTAAAAAGATGGTTGCTTGCGAAACAATCGGATGTGTAAATGTTATTTGTTCAGACAAAACTGGAACTTTAACAGAAAACAAAATGACTGTTGTTGAAGTATGTCAAAATGGAGAAATAACAACACCTGATAAAATTACAGATGAAGAATTTATTCAAAACTTCTGCATTAATTCCACTGCAGATGTTGATGAAGATGATTCATTTATCGGCAATCCAACAGAATGTGCTTTATTAGTAGCATCTAAAAAATCAGGATATAAATACAAAGACATTAGAAATAGCGTCGAATTAGTTCACACATATCCATTTTGTTCTGACACTAAAAATATGACAACTGTCGTAAAAAAAGATGGTAAGTTATTAGCTTTTACAAAAGGCAGTCCAGAAAAAATTCTTGCTATGTGTGCAATTAGCAATGAAGACCAACAAAAATATGCTGAAATGATTTGTCGTTTCCAACAAAAAGCATATCGTGTAATTGGCTTTGCACACAAAGAATTAGAACAAACTCCATCAGATTTTATTAAGCAAAGAGCTGAAATTGAATCTAGGATGGTATTTGATGGATTTACAGCTATTGCAGATCCTCTAAGAAAAGAAGTATTTGCTGCAATTCAAAATTGTCGTAGTGCAGGCATCGATATTAAGATGTTAACAGGCGATAATATTATTACAGCAAAAGCTATTGCTACAGAACTCAACATGTTAGATGAAAATCATATTGCTTTAGAAGCAAATGATATCAATCAAATGGATGACAATGAATTAGCTAAAACATTACCAAAAATTAGAGTTATAGCTCGTTCAACACCTGTTGTTAAAATGCGTGTTGTTAAGATGTTAAAGAAACTTGGTTCTGTTGTTGCTGTAACAGGTGATGGCATTAATGATGCTCCTGCATTAAAAAATGCTGATATCGGTTTAGCAATGGGCATATCAGGAACTGAAGTTTCTAAAGAAGCTAGTGATGTTGTTTTATTAGATGATTCATTCTCAACAATAGTTAAAGCTATTAAATGGGGACGTGGCATTTATGAAAACTTCCAACGTTTCATTTTATTCCAATTAACAGTAAACTTATCATCAGTTGTTGTTGTTCTTGCTTCTGTAATCATTGGTTTCCCATCTCCATTTACTGCATTGCAATTGTTATGGGTAAACTTAATTATGGATGGTCCTCCGGCCTTAACATTAAGCTTAGAACCAATTCGTGCATCATTAATGAATAACAAACCAACTCCACGTAATGCAAATATTGTAACACGTAATATGTTGAAACGTATCATTTATGGTGGATTATTGATTTCAGTATTATTCATGTTGCAACATCAATTAAATATATTGCAAATCCCAGAAAAAGAAGTTGGCACAGCTTTATTTACATTGTTTGTTTTATTCCAATTAGTAAATGCATTTAACTGCAGAGAATTAACTAACCAAAGCATAGTCAAACATTTCTTTGATAACAAACTTATGTTATTAGCTTTTGCAGTAACATTTGCTGTTCAAGTTGCTATCACACAATTTGGTGGTGAAGTATTTAAAACTTCTGGCTTATGTTTAGAATCATGGGGCAAAGTAATAGGACTTTCACTTGTAGTGATGTTTGCTATGGAATTGTTTAAACTTATTAGTCGAATATTTAAGAAGAACTAATTAAAAAAAATCCCAATCATTTTAGATTGGGATTTTTTATTTTATGTTCAATTGAATAAATTACTTAACTTTACGTCCTGCACTATAAACACTTACAATATTTGATGTTTTCATTAAATATAAAGTTCTTTCAAAACTTTCTTTTACAGAAAGCTTTCTAACAGGTTTTGGAAAATCTTTATCATCTACGACAATAGCATGTAATTCATCACCGACAGCAAAACCATCTCCAGCACCAAAGAACTTAGCCCCAGCTGTAGTTCCTAAATAATATGCCTCTGCTACAGTTAAAAAGTCTGTCGTCCAATTTGTCTCTATTCTCTTTACTTTTGAAGCTTTAATTGCTGAGCAAATTACTTTATACATAGCTAATTGATCACCGCCAGCAATATCAGACCCTAAAGTTACTTTAATTCCCTCATTCATCATAACTCTTACTGGAGCTGTACCACTAATTAAATTTACATTAGAATCTGGACAATGAGCTACCCAAACACCCCTACTCTTCATTGCATCACGTTCTCTTTGATCACAATGTACACAATGAGCCATAATTGTTTTATCATTAAACAAACCATATTTGTCATAGCTTTCCCAATATTGCTTGCAATCAGGATGAAGTTCACGAACCCAAGCTACTTCAGATGTATTTTCTGACAAATGCGATTGAATAGGTAAATTTCTTTCTTTAGCCAATTTACCTAAAAACTCCATTAATTCATTTGTACAACTTGGTGTAAATCTTGGTGTCAAAATAGGTTTGATATGTTCATATTTACTAGAAGTTTCATCTAACCAAGTAATAGTATCTTTTTTAGATTGTTCTGTAGTTTCTTTTAATACATCGCCACTATTGCGGTCCATATTAACCTTACCTACATAACCAGTCATTCCTGTCTTTTCAAAAATATCCATTAAGATATTTGTTGCTTTTAAATGTAATGAAGAAAAAGCACAGCATCTAGTTGTACCATTAGAAATCATTTCATTTGCTAATTTAGTATATGTTTCTCTTGCAAAATCTTCATCAGCAAAATGAGCTTCATTATTAAATGTATATGTATTTAACCATTCTAATAAAGGCAAGTCCATACCCATGCCTAACATCGGGTATTGTGGTGCATGCAAATGCATATCACAAAATGATTGGAGAATTAACTTATCTGTATAATCTTCGATTTCATGTTTCTTATATTCTTCTGGCAAATTTTGAAATAAACCTTTAATTTTGCCATCTTCTAAAACAATATATCCATTTTCAAGAATTGAAAGGTCTCCAAATTTAGGAGCATGAACAATATTACCTTTTAAAATTTTAATTTGCATACCAATACCTCTTGCAAAATATTACTCAAAAGTTATAACAATATATATATGAGAAATCAAGAATTAACAATTTTTTACAAAGATAAAACTATGGAAAAATACTACTTAACACACACAATAAAAAATTATGAATGTGCTAAAAAAAATGAACTACGAACAAAGATTATTTTCAATTTATGCCAAAGAATAGCTGATGCGCATTCTTCTTTTTTGAAAACAGGATCTGAAACACTTATTAAAAAAAATTTATCTTGGGTTGTATCTAATTATTATTTAAAAATATATCGTTTACCAAAATTTGGTGAAACAATAGAATTAGCCACTTGGCCATCAGGAAAAACTTTATTATCATCCTTAAGAGATACTATAGCAACAGATGAAAAAGGAAATGAATTTTTCTATTTAACTGGACAATTTCCAATAATAAATAGAGAAACATTAAGGCCTGTAAAATTAGCAGATGCTTTAGATAACTTTGATTATTTAGATGAACACCGATTTAATACATCTTTTCCTATAATACAATTGCCTAGTAAAGATGATTTTGTTTATGATTATAAAGTTAGATATGACGATACTGATCCTGTTGGACATGTAAATAATGCAAATTATCCTTTATGGGCAAGCGAAGCTGTTCCTCAAGATTTTAGAGAAACTCACGAAATTTCAGAAATGGAAATTGCATTTAAGAAATCTGCCGTATATGGTGATTTAATACGTGTAAAGACAGAAATTATAGATGGTAATAATGAAATTGTTACTCTACACCAAATTTGTTCTCAACAAGATGAAACTATTATTTATTCAAGAATTAAAATAATTTGGAAAAAAATATAATTTTCTCAAAAAAAGTATTGATTTTAATTATCAAAAAAGTATATATTATACGGCAGTTTAGAAACTTTTTTTCCGTAAAGGGGGTATGCTTCTTATAGTTTTTTGTTGTTTTAACTCATAAAAACACAAAATTTTATTATTAACTTATAGGTTGTTTAACCTCTTTAATTTAGAAAAGGATTTAAAAATATGGTACAAGTAGTTGTTCGTGATAACAATGTAGATCAAGCATTAAAAGCTTTAAAGAAAAAAATGCAACGTGAAGGTGTATTCCGTGAAATGAAATTACGTCGTAATTTCGAAAAACCTTCAGAAAAGAAAGCTCGTGAAAAAGCTGAAGCAATCCGTCGTGCACGCAAATTAGAACGCAAGCGCATTGAACGTGATGGTTTCTAAAAATTTCTTTTGAAACACATAAAAGAGCCTCTTGAAATTCAAGAGGTTTTTTTTATTGTTTATTGAAAAAAATCTCATTTTCGTGTATAGATTTCTTAAAATAAAAAAGGCGTCTAAAGTATATGAATGATAATAACCAAGATATAGATTTAAGCAGATTAAATCCTGAACAGGTTCTTGCTGTCAAAACTACACAAGGTCCAGTCTTAGTATTATCTGGAGCAGGATCAGGAAAAACAACTGTATTAACAACACGAATTGCTTATATTATACAGCAAAAATTAGCTTTTCCTTCTCAATGTTTAGCTGTAACTTTTACCAACAAAGCCGCAAAAGAAATGCAAAATCGTTTAGAAAACAAAATAGGCGATTGTGCAAAAAGTGTTTGGGTTGGAACCTTTCATAGTATATGCAAAACAATATTAAGAACTTATGCTGAAAAAATTAACTTAAAAAGCAACTTTCAAATCATAAGCTCTAATGATCAAGAACGTCTTTTTAAAGAAGTTATGATTTCAGAAAACATTGATATCAAAAAAGTCGAACCTTCTGATTTATTTGAAACTATTCAAAGAATAAAAGATGAAGGACTAACATACGAAAATGCTCATTTATCTCGTACAAATCCTCATTCCTTAGTTATTACACTTTACCAAAAATATCAAGAGCGCTTACATGTAATGAATTGCGTTGATTTTGGAGATTTATTACTTTATTGCGTTGAATTATTCAAAAAAAATCCTGATGTATTGGCCCAAGTACAACATAAATTCAAATATATAATGGTTGATGAATACCAAGATACAAATATCGTTCAATATATTTGGCTACGTTTATTATCTGGTGGATATCATAATATTTGTTGTGTTGGAGATGATGATCAATCTATTTATTCTTGGAGAGGCGCTGAGGTAAAAAACATTTTAAAATTTTCAGAAGATTTTCCTAACGCAACTATAATAAAATTAGAAAGCAATTATAGGTCTACAGCTCATATTCTAGGCGCTGCTTCAGGTTTAATTTCCCATAACGAACAACGTATGGAAAAAACACTACATACAGCACCTGGAAGAGAAGAAATTACAGGCTCCCCTATTCTTGTTCACACAGCTTGGTCTGAAAATGATGAAGTAAGTTTTATTTGTGAAAAGATAGAAGCTCTTCAACGAAAAAATACCTCCTTAAATGATATAGCTATATTAGTGAGAGCCAACTTTCAAACAAGAGGCATCGAAGAAGCTTTAATTAGATATAGTATTCCTTATATAGTTGTAAATGGCACAAAATTCTATGATAGAGAAGAAGTAAAAGATGCTTTAGCATATATCAAATTTCTTTTACATCATGAAGACGATATGTCTTTAACTAGAATTATTAATACCCCTGCTAGAGGAATTGGTAAAAAAACTTTAGAATCAATTTCTGAATATGCAAATCAAAACCAAATATCAATTTATAGTGCATCAAAAATAATGATGAATAATAATGCTATTAAAGGTGCTGCTAAAAAAGGTTTTGAAGAATTTTATGCTTTAGTTGAAAACTGGGTAGATTGTTTAAATAACGGAATGTTAGCATGTGATCTTTTTGATAAAATTTTAAATGACACAGGTTATATAAGTTTAATAAAAACAAAAAAAGATAATAGTTTTCAAGATCGTTTAGAAAACTTAAAAGAAATGAAAAACACTATTGCTCGTGATATTACATTTGAAGAATATATAGATCACATAGCATTAATCTCAGATACAGACATTGAAGAAAAAAATGGTGAATACGTTTGTGTTATGACCTTACATGGAGCAAAAGGCCTAGAATTTGGTCATGTATTTTTACCAGGATGGGAAGAAGGTATTTTTCCACACCAAAAAGTTATCGATGATTTATATAATCCCATGGCAATTGAAGAAGAACGTCGCTTAGCCTATGTAGGTATAACTAGAGCGAAATATCAATGTTATATTAGTTTATGTACAGAAAGATTTTATTATGGCGATTATAAAATGAATTCTCCTTCTAGATTTTTAGAAGAAATTCCAAAAGAACACATTATTATTGATCAAAGTTCTAGTTATGAATTTAACGAAGATTTCATTCAAAAACCCAAAAATCAATATACAAAGAACACCTACAAATCATCAAAATTTAATTCTTCAGGATATTTTGGTGGATTTACTCAGAATTTTAAAGTAAACGATGTAGTGTATCATGATTTATTTGGAACAGGAATAATTGTTGAAATAGATAATGATAGTGCTAAAGTTAAATTTTCTGAAGATGATATAAAAACAATTAAACTTAATTATTTGGAACAACAACAATGACTCAACATTTAGATATAGAAACTGTAATTTGCCCAAAAAAAGATAACTGGAAAGTATCTATTTTATTACCTGCTGATGCAGTACCTTTTTTCGAACCCGCTCTTGATGGTGATGATGTTGCTTTACTAGCAAATGAAATCGAAAAAGGTGAAAATAAAGGACTATGGAATTTAGAAGCTATTTTCCAAGACAAACCTGATGAAGCTATATTGTCGTCCAAATTAGAAATATCTGCAGCTTCTGCTGGTATAAAACTTCCTAATTACAAATTAGAATTAATCAAAGGAAGAGATTGGCTAAGAGAAAGTTTAATTAGTTTTAAGCCTGTTAGCATTGGCAAATATTATATTTATGGCTCACACATAAAAGATGAACCTCCAAAAGATAAAATTGCTTTAAAAATTGATGCTGCAACGGCATTTGGATCAGGCGAACATTTTACAACAAAAGGATGTTTATTAGGTTTAGAAGACATTTCTAAATTTAAAACACCTAATAAAATTTTAGATATGGGATGTGGCTCTGGAATTTTAGGTTTAGCAGCAGCATCAACATTTCACAAACCTGTAATATCTGCTGATATTGATCCTGAATCTGTTAGAGTTACATTAGAAAATTCTGCAAACAATAAATTAGATCAATATATTAAAGCTAGTGCTGGCGATGGATATCATAATGACTTAGTCACACAAAACGGACCTTATGATTTAATATTTTCAAATATATTGGCAAACCCATTAATTATGATGGCTCCAGATTTAGCAAAAAATTTAAATAAAGATGGATTAGCGATATTATCTGGTTTATTAATAGAACAAGAAGAAGATGTTTTAAAAGCACACTATGATCAAGGATTATATTTAAAGAAAAAATATCATTTTGACGAATGGAGTGCTTTAATTATGGGATTTACTCCAGATCAAATAGCTTAAACAATAAAAATAAGGAAATTCTTTATGAAAGAACGACTAACAAAACTACGCGAATGGATGGTTCAAAACGGTTTTTTTGGAGTTATTATTCCAAAAGCTGATGAGTTTCAAGGAGAATATATAGCTCCTGAAGCAGAACGTTTAGCTTGGTTAACAGGTTTTACAGGTTCTGCTGGTGAAGCTGTAGTTTTTTTAGATAGAGCTTTTTTATTTGTAGATGGAAGATATACCTTACAGGCACAAAAAGAAGTAGATACTAATTTGATTACTGTTGTTCAAACTGATGATGGTAGAACTGCTAGTTGGTTATTTTCAGCAATACCTTCTGGAACTGTAATTGGATACAATTCTTGGCTATTTACACCATATCATTTAAAACAATTAAAGAAAATAACAAGTGCCGCTGGCGTAACTTTAAAACCTACTCCTTGTGATCCTATAGATAATTTATGGAAAAACAAACCGAAAACAACTAACACTTGGGCTGTTTCTTATCCTTTAAAATATGCTGGGGTATCTTCAACAGACAAAATTATTGATATAGCTACATCAATTGGCGTTGATGGTGATGAAATACTACTTTTAACAGATATCGAAGCTCTAGCTTGGTTATTAAACATTAGGGGCAATGATATTCCTTATATACCAGTAGTTCAATCATTTGGACTTCTTTATAGAACAGGTATGTTCCAATGGTTTGTAAACCAAAACAAAATTACTGACACTTTAAGAGCAGCCTTGCCTTCTACAGTTGAAATATTGCCAATAAATTTATTTACTCAAGTTTTAGAAGTTTGTGCAGAACAAAAAAGCAAAATTCAATTAGATTCAACTCAATGTCCTTGTTGGATTTTTGACAAATTGCAAACAACAGGAGCTGTTTTACATGACAAAGCAAATCCATGTTCTTTAAAAATGGCTTGCAAAAACACTGTAGAAAGAGCCGGCGCCGTTAATGCTCATATTAAAGATGGTGTTGCTGTATGTCGTTTCTTAGCTTGGTTTGACAAGAATTCCCAATCAGGAAAAATTACAGAGCTTGATTGCGCTAATAAAATTCATGAATTTAGAGCTCAAAATCCTTTGTATCGTGGAGAAAGTTTTGCAACCATTGCAGCTTCTGGAAAAAATGCTGCGTATATTCATTATCATACAGATGAAGAAAACAACGCACTTATTGAAAACAATTCTATGTTTTTAATTGACTCTGGAGCACAATATTTAGATGGAACAACAGATATTACAAGAACAATCTCTGTTGGAAATGTTGGCTCTCTTGAAAAGAAACGTTTTACTCAAGTATTAAAAGGACATATCGCTATTGCAACAATAGCATTTCCTGATGGAACAACCGGATCACAAATTGATATCTTAGCAAGACAATATTTATGGCGTGATGCTGTTGATTATGCTCATGGAACAGGACATGGAATTGGAAGTTATTTATCTGTTCATGAAGGTCCACAACGTATTTCTAGAAAACCTAATAATATTGCTTTGTTACCGGGAATGTTAATTTCAAATGAGCCTGGTTACTACTTGCCTAATGCTTTTGGCATAAGAATTGAAAATGTTGTTATGGTTGAACCTATGCCTATGACACAAGGTTCTGAAATGAAAATTTTAGGACTATCAACAATTACATTAGCTCCATTTGACAAACGCTTAATTGATAAAACAATGTTAACTTTACGTGAAAAATCTTGGATTGATGGATATCATGCAAGAATAAAACGTATAATATCACCATTAGTTGATAAAGAAACTGCCCAATGGCTTGATAATGCTTGTTCCCCATTATAAAGTAAAAATAAAGAAATAATTAGATGCGTGCAGGAATTACATTATTTGTTTCAGGATGTTTGCTTATCTTTTTTGGATTAAGCATGCTTATTCCTGCATCAATTGATTTGTACAGCAAACAGATTGGATTTTCACAAGCATTTACCACATCTTCTGTTTTAACCATATTTTTTGGTACGTTGCTTTTATGCACATTCTATAATAAATACGATAAACTAACTATAAAAGAGATGTACTTAACAACCTCTCTTGTTTGGATTATTGGATGCGTTTTTGTTGCATTACCTTTTTATTTTTCTCCATTAAAGTTAAGCTATACAGATTCTTTTTTTGAAGCAATGTCTGGCCTAACAACTATGGGGGCAACTATAATACCTAAATTAGAATTATGCTCAAAAGGTATATTATTTTGGCGTATATTTTTACAATGGATTGGTGGCCTAGGCATTATAGTTATTGCTCTTGGTATTTTGCCTATTTTAAGAGTTGGGGGAATGCAATTATTCTCAATGGAATGCTCTGATAAATCTGGCAAAAAAATGCCAAAAACTTCACAAGTTATTGCTACAATGATGATTATTTATTGTTGTTATACAATTGCTTGTTTAATATGTTTAAAAATAGCAGGCATGAGCTTTTTTGAGGCTATTTCTTTTAGTATGGCAACAATATCAACTGGAGGATTTGGATTAAAAGAATCTTCTGCTATAGAAATAGGTTCTGCATGCCAATGGATTATAGCATTTTTTATGTTTATATCTGGTCTTCCAATATTACTTGCGTATACATTTATCAAAAAAGATTGGAAACAATTAAAGAATGACGTTCAAGTAAAAACGTATACTTATTTTACTTTGATATCTTCATTTATATTATTCTGCTGGCTTAAATATCGTTTTCCTAATTATGATATATTGTCCCTAATAAAAATATCGCTATTTTCTATAATATCAGTAATTACATCTACATGTTTTTCAATCGGTGATATAGAGCAATGGGGAGATTTTGCTATCTTCTTATTTACATTATTAATTCCAATTGGAGCATGTAGTGGATCAACATCTGGAGGTATTAAATTTTTTAGATTTAATATTCTCTATTTATTTACAATCAATTACTTACAAAAAAAATTAATGCCTCATGGTGTATTTATTTCTAAGTACGATAACCACCCTATAGATTCTGAAATTTCATCGAGTGTTTTAGTATTTATAGCTGTATTTTTTATAACATTTATATGTTCTTGTTTTCTATTATCATTATTTGACTTAGATATAATAACTGTTGGAACATCTGTATTATCAGCTTTGGGAAATTCAGGCTTAGCTTTTGGTAAAGTAGTTGGTAGTAGTGGCGGTTTTTATAACCTACCGCAATGTGCAAAACTAATATTAGCTGCAGATATGATGCTTGGACGTTTGGAATACATTAGTGTATTCGTTGTACTTCTTCCAATAACATGGCGTTCTTATAATGCAAACAAAAGCAGCAAATTAATCAGTTAAAGATCTTAAACAAACATCATATTCACCAACGATGAAGTTTAACGGATTAGAAATCATATCCATATGAGATTTATAATCATCTCTTGGAACTTTACTAAAACCTGTCGTTAGTGTAACTCTAAATCTTTTCATAATAGGATCAACACTTTCTGGAGTATGTTCTATTGTATCAAAATCTACAATCCAGAAATTTGATGATACTTGCCTTATATTTCTAATTCTTGTTTCTACAGTTAATCCTTCTTGCATTCTTTCTAAAAGATATTTTCTATCTTTTTGAAATTCTGTATAAACGTTTTTAGAAGAAAACCATCTAAGCAAACAGGCATCATCACCATTTTCACCATCTCTGCCCCATCTTTCAAACATAACATCAACATCAGGAAGAACTGTATGCCTTAATAAAACATAATGTCTAATATATTGTTCAATTAGAGAAGTTGTTGAATTAATCCAAATACTATCAAAATATTTTGTTCCATCATTTATTTTTACAGTTTCTTCAACAATATCTAATTTAGACAAGCGATCATCAACGCTAAATAATTTTGGAGTAGTTCTAATTAGCGGATTTAAAATAAAAATCATTAAAGTCCAAATAATTACACCGCAAATTAATCCTGTAGAAATCAATGTCATAATTCTAGAAGTTTTTAAATATCTTCTTTCTGGCATAGCATTTACATGAACTTTCTCAGGATAAGCTCCAAGCCTATCATTAGTAGAATCATCTAATTCTTTGAACAAAAAATTAAAAATAGACATTATAAAAAATCCAATCTTAGTACACTTTGATTTTATAATATATTATTTTAAACTAAAAAACA
>JAKSVT010000013.1 GCA_024407875.1 Alphaproteobacteria bacterium | reverse complement strand
TTCAATAAAGTATCTTCTTGAACGTTTGTCTTACCTGTTAATGATGTAGAATCACCAACACGAATTGTCATTTTATCACCAGCACCAGCATTTTTAACAGCTTCACCAGCAACTTTTTGACTCTTCAAGTTATCAACGTCAAATTTAATTGTTGATTTAACACTAGCAGAAACGTTTGATGTATCACGAGCACTATTAGCAATAGATTTAGCTTGAGATACTAAGTCTTGCAATGATGTGATACCTTGGTCAGCAACTTCCAATGTAGAAACAGCTTGACCAATTGAGTCTAACAATGTGTTTAAGTCATCTGCACGAGCATTCAAAGATTGAGCTGTAAAATAGCTAGATGGATTATCCATAGCGCTATTTACTTTGTATCCTGTAGACAACTTATTTTGTGTAGAATCAAACAAACTTTGGGTGTTTTTTAAGCTCAACAAATTAGAACGCATAGAGCTTGTTAATGCAATTTTATTGTTACTCATGTTATTTCTCCTTAATGAGTTAATATTAACAATGTATAAGTAGAAATTTTATCCAGAAAGCAAATTCATTCTAAATTAACTTTAAGGGGGTTCGTAAATAAAAACACTTCGGAATTTAAATACTCCCGTTTCAACCTTATGTATTAAGCGTGCGCCTTTTTTTTAAATGAGTCAACCTTTTTATTGTAATTTTTATGTAATAATTTTATAACTTATTGAAATATCAAATAAAAATTGGTAAATTATGTTCGTAAATTTTGTTTATTTGAGCTTGTATAAATTAAAATAGGGCTCTAAAAAGAGCCCTAAATTAAAATTTATTAAGTTAAATTTGATAAATTATTCTTTATCTTCTTTAACTTCTTCTTTTTCTTTCTTGATTTCAAGACCTGTTGCTTGATCAACGCACTTCATAGAAAGTTTAACTTTTCCTGTCTTGTTATCAATGCCAATGCATTTAACATATACAGAGTCACCTTCATTTACTACGTCTTGAACTTTAGCTACACGACGGTTTTCTAATTCACTAATATGAACTAAACCATCTTTTGCACCTAAGAAGTTTACGAATGCACCAAATTCCATAATCTTTACAACTTTGCCTTTGTAGATTACGCCAACTTCAGGTTCACATACGATACCTTTAATCCAATTTAATGCAGCTTCGCCTTGTGCTTGAGAGAATGATGCAATCTTAATTAAACCAGATTCATCAATATCAATCTTGCAGCCTGTCTTTTCTGTAATTTCACGAATAACTTTACCACCTGTACCAATTACGTCGCGAATCTTTTCTTTATCGATTTGTAATTGTGTAATACGTGGTGCCATTTCTGAAACTGCTTCACGAGGAGCTTCAATAGCTTCAGCCATTTTACCTAAAATGTGTAAACGACCTTCTTTAGCTTGTTTCAAAGCAATTTGCATAATTTCTTTTGTAATGGATGTAATCTTAATATCCATTTGTAAAGATGTAACACCGTCTTTTGTACCAGCTACCTTAAAGTCCATATCACCTAAGTGATCTTCATCACCTAAGATATCTGTTAATACTGCAAAACGGCCATCTGGTTCTTTAATTAAGCCCATTGCAATACCTGCTACTGGGTGTTTCATAGGAACACCAGCATCCATTAAGGATAGGCAAGAACCGCAAACTGTTGCCATTGATGAAGAACCATTTGATTCCATAATTTCAGAAACAACACGAATTGAGTATGGGAATTCTTCTTTAGAAGGAAGCATTGGGTGAATTGCACGCCATGCTAATTTACCATGACCGATTTCACGACGTCCTGGAGATCCAACTTTACCTGTTTCACCAACAGAGTAAGGAGGGAAGTTGTAGTGCAACATGAATGATTGACGTTGTTCACCTGTTAAAGCGTCAACGATTTGTTCATCACTGTCTGTTCCTAATGTTGTTACAACCATAGCTTGTGTTTCGCCACGTGTGAACAAAGCAGAACCATGTGCTCTTGGTAATAAACCAACTTCAGCTGTGATAGGACGAACTGTCTTTGTATCACGACCGTCAATACGAACACCTGTTTCTAAGATAGCATCACGAACTGTGTGATATTCCATTTCGTGGAATACACGTGCTGCTACTGCTAATTCAGCTTCGTTATCACCTAAGCTAATTTTAGCTGCTTCTAAAATGTCAGCTACAGCATCTTGACGTTCTAATTTATCTTTAATCTTATAAGCTTCACGTAATTGATCACCATAATTTGCTTTGAATTTATCCATAACAATTTGGTATTCAGGAGCTTGTGGAGCTACTTCCCATGCTGGTTTAGAGCATTCAGCTTTCAATTCGTTAATCATATTGATAACAGGTTGCATGTTTTCATGACCGAACATAACAGCATTCAACATAACATCTTCTGTTAATTCTTGAGCTTCTGATTCAACCATCAAAACGCCTTCAGATGTACCAGCTACTACTAAGTCAAGATCTG
This sequence comes from Alphaproteobacteria bacterium, assembly GCA_024407875.1. Classification (GTDB taxonomy): domain Bacteria; phylum Pseudomonadota; class Alphaproteobacteria; order CAAGCB01; family CAG-977; genus UBA2903. Next base: position 54,240 of record JAKSVT010000013.1, on the reverse strand, counting down.
TGTCTTCTCTTTGAGCCATTGTTGGGTTTAAAATGTATTCCCCATTTTTATAACCAATACGAGCTGCGCCAATAGGACCTAAGAAAGGAATACCAGAAATTGCTAAAGCAGCTGATGCAGAAATCATAGCTACGATATCTGGATCATTTTCCATATCATGTGACAATACTGTACATGTTACTTGTGTATCGTTGTGATATCCTTTAGCAAATAATGGACGAATCGGACGATCGATTAAACGAGATGCTAAGATTTCGTGTTCATCTGGTCTACCTTCACGCTTAAAAAATCCACCAGGAATACGTCCTGCGGCATAAGCTTTTTCCATGTAGTTAACTGTTAATGGTAAAAAGTCTTCATCAGCGCCTTCTGGTACAGACTTTGCTGCACAAACTGCACAGTGAACTACAGTTTCACCATATTTAACCATAACACAGCCATCGGCTTGACGGCCGATTTTACCTGTTTCAATTGAGAGTGGACGTCCACCCCATTCAATTTCCTTACGGAATACATTAAACATATATTTTTCTCTTTCCATTTCCAAACTTTATCCGTCCCATACGAACAAAGTTCCGGTATTTACCGGTATTAAATTTTGTGAAACCCCTTAATAAAATTATCAAGGGGTTTCGAATTAATTAGTGACGTAAACCTAAACGTTCTACAATGCTTTCATAACGGGCTGTGTCTTTTGCTTTAACATAGTCCAATAATGAACGGCGTTGTCCAACCATAATCAATAAACCACGACGAGAATGGAAATCTTTATCATGAGATTTCAAGTGTTCTGTTAAGTTTTTGATTCTTTCTGACAAAATTGCAATTTGTACTTCTGGTGAACCTGTGTCACCTTCTTTTGTTGCAAATTCTTTAATTAATTGAGCTTTACGTTCAGCTGTTATCGACATCGTTATCTCCTATATTTATAATATTTATAACACGAACAGGACGAACATCCTGTCCAACTTCTACTATTGCTACCAAACGATTTTCGAACAAAGCTTTGTGCGTTCCTTTTGTCATTAAACCATTAGGTTTTGGCAAAAATCCGCCGTTTGATAACAAAGATGCTTGCTCTTGTGTTATTGGCAGTGCAGGGATGTCGTCTAGCACGGTCTCAACACTTAGCAAAACATTAGATAAAGCATTATGCTCCATTTCTTTTAATTTTTCCAGCATAAAAGCGTTAGATGCTAAAAAATTTGCACACTTTAATCTTCTTAAAGCAACAACATGTCCGCAAGATCCTAATTTTTCAGCTAAATCTCTAGCTATAGATCTTACATATGTGCCTTTTGAGCATTCTACTTCAAAATTGTAAGTATCATTATCCCCAGATAATAATTCTAATCTTTTTATTTCAATAATTCGTGGTTCTAATTTAATTTCAACTTCATTTCTTGCTAAATCGTAAGCTCTTTTACCATCTACGTGTATAGCAGAAAATTTTGGAGGAACTTGGCTTATTTTACCAATGAATTCAGGAATTACTTTTTTAATTTGTTCTTTTGTCGGAATTATATCACTTGTTTTAATAACAGTTCCTTCAGCATCATCAGTTGATGTTGCTTCACCAAACTTTACACTAAAAGAATAAATTTTATCCCCATCTGTAACATAAGGAATAGTTTTTGTAGCTTCTCCCAAAGCAACAGGAAGAACACCACTTGCTGCAGGATCTAAAGTTCCCGCATGTCCAGCTTTTTGAGCATTAAAAATTTTACGAATTATTCCAACTACGCTTGTTGAGCCAATACCAGTAGGTTTATCAACAACAACCCAACCTGAAACAGGTAAGCCTTTTCTTTTTCTCATTTTTATTATACCGTCAAAGCCTTAACTAAATCTTCTTTGACTTTTCCTGCGCATTCCATAGGAATTTGACATGTTCCAACATTTGAATGACCACCGCCACCATATTGCAACATTAATTCCCCAATATTAATAGGATTTGCTTTATTAAATATTGATTTACCAACAGCAAAAACAACACTTTGCCCGTTAACACGCCACATAGCACGCATTGAAACATCAATTTCTGGATATAAAGCATAAACCATAAATCTATTGCCACAGTATATAATATCTGAATTTAGTAAATCGATATAAGCTAAATTTTTATATACGGTTGTATGTTCTTTCAATTGTTCTTTGAATTTATCTTGATGAGAAAAATATAAATCGACACGTTCTTGAACATCAGGTAAATCTAAAATATCTTCAGGTTCATTTTCTCGGCAAAAATCAATTAAGTTCATCATTAATTGATAATTAGAAACTCTGAAATTATGAAAACGACCCAAACCTGTTCTTGCATCCATTAAGAATGACAATAAAGTCCAACCTTTTGGGTTTAAAATATCTTCCAATGTATAATTTGCACTATCTGCTTTATCAACAGCTTCCATCATTTCTTCAGAAACATTGCGGAATCTGTCTTTGCCACCAAAAGTATCCCAAACAACTCTTGCTGCAGAAGGTGCATTAGGATCTAAGAAAGAATTGTTTTTTCTTCCAACTCTAGCTAATTCGCTAATGTGATGATCAAAAACATAAGCAGCGTTTTTATTATAAGGTAAGTTAGTTACAATATCATTTGGATGTATATCAACTAAACCATCTTGAACATCTTTTGGATGAACAAATTTAATATCGTCAATCATATCCAATTCTTTTAATAGAACAGCGCAAACTAATCCATCAAAATCACTGCGAGTAATTAACCGAAAATGTTCAGCCATGATTTTTAATAGTCCCGATGTTTGTTAATTAGACGTCTTGAGTCATTGCAATGATAATTTCAGAACGAACCTTTTCAGCTTCTTCTTCTTTAACTTGGCAGGTGCCTGCACTAGCATGGCCGCCACCACCAAATTTTAACATGAAAGCACCAATATCCATTGTTGATGTTTTATTAAAGATAGAACGACCAGCTGCAAATACAACATTGCGCTTGTTCTTTCCCCAAATTTCATGAACTGAAATATTGATTTCTGGGAAAACTGCATAAACAATGAATCTGTTTCCTGAATAAATTGTTTCTTCGTTTCTGTAATCAATTAAAGCCATATTTTTGTGGATTTTTGTACATCTCTTTAATTGTTCAACGAACTTATCATGATGTTCATTATATAAGTCAACACGTTCTTTGATATCAGCATCAGCTAATATTTTGCCAATCATGTCATCTTTGTTGCTTGGATCATTTGATAATTCAACCATCAAATCAGCAAGGTGAACCATCATATCATGAGTTTTTAATCTAAAATTACGGAAACGACCTAAACCTGTTCTTGGATCTAATACAAATGCCAATAATGTCCAACCCTCAGGGTTCATAATTTGATCCATTGTGTAAGAAGCTGTATCAGCACGATCAATAGCTATCATTACGCTTTCAAATACTTCACCAAATCTTTCTTTTCCACCATAGTATTCGTAAATAACTCTGGAAGCTGATGATGCATTTGGATAAGTAACATAGTTAGGTGGAATATCTAAACGCATTTCTTCACTAGAATGGTGATCAAATGCAATATAAACGTTATCAACATAAGGTAAGTTTGCAGTAACATCGCTTTCAGAAATTGAAACTCTTCCGTCTTGCATGTCTTTAGGATGAACAAATCTCACTTCTTCTACAATACCAACTTTCTTTAATAATGCTGCACAAACAACACCATCAAAATCGCAACGTGTTAACAAGCGCTTCTTTTCAATCATAGAATACTCCGTATTTTAGAATCTATTTCCATGCATTCTATTATACTTTACGTATAAAAAGCAAATACTTTATAATAATATGGATTAGTTTTCTTTACTATTAGTTCAAGCATTAATCTTTTAATTTTTTTATTATGTTCATCTGTTCTTTATAAAAGAGCATCTCAATAAAACAGTTGATGTGTAATATTTTTATTATTTCATTATATAAGGTACATTATATAGAGGAATATCTGTAATTACTTCGTTTTTCTTATATGTCGCTCCAGAATAACGTATTGCTTTACTTGGATTAAATACTTCTATATAAGATTTTAAACTTTTTGCTTGTAAATTAATTGTAGCTTTTACTTCAATAGGTATAATTTCGTTTGTCTTTTGAACAACAAAATCAAGTTCATTAGTTCCTGTATCTTTAGCCCAATAGTATATATCCAAATTATTCGAATATATTTTTAATTGTTGTAACACATATTGTTCAGTTAAAGATCCTTTGAATTCTTCAAAAAATTCATTGCCGGATATAAGTGCTTTTGCATCAAGAGATGCCATTGCAGATAACAAACCTAAATCAACCATAAACAATTTAAATGCGGACAAATCTTTATATGCTGCTAATGGTAAATCAGGCTTTTTAATTTTGTTAATTTTATAAATTAAACCACAAGCTTCTAACCATGCTATAGCATCCTCAAAATCTTTTGCTCTTGCTCCTTTTTCAATATGTCCATACACAAATTTTCTATTTTCTTTAGAAAGCTGAGAAGGTATTGAATCCCAAATAAGTTTTACTTTTGCTTGATTGGAAATAGGAATATGCTTTGAAAAATCATGAGCATAAGCATTTAATATTTCTTTTTGAATTGTTCTTACTTTATTAAAATCACGTTCCGTCACATAACTATTTACTGCTTCAGGCATTCCACCAACAAAAAAGTATTTTTTTAATAAAGCAATTAAATCATCATGAAAAGGTTTCAAAACTTCAAAATTATTATTTTTTAAGTGATCTAATTTTATTTGCTCTCCAATTGCATCCAAAAATTCGAAGAAGCTCAAAGGATATAATGTCATAAAGTTAACTTTCCCTACAGGAAATGATAAGCCTTTATGCATGGAAACGCCAAGTAAACTTCCTGCGGCAATTATTGGATATTCAGGTAATTCTTCATTAAAATATTTTAGAGATGTAATTGCATCAGGACAATCCTGAATTTCATCAAAAATAATAAGTGTATCTTTATCGATTTTAAATCCAGCAAGAATTTCTAATGATTCAAGTATTCGATGAGTATTTAGGTCTCCCTGAAATATACTTTTTAGTTTTTCATTCTTTTCAAAAATAAAATAAGCATATTTTGAAAAATGTTTTTTACCAAATTCTTTCATTAGCCATGTTTTGCCAACTTGACGTGCCCCTTGTATTATGAGAGGTTTTCTATTAATATTGTTTTTCCAATTAATTAATTGTTCTATAGCATGACGTTCCATTTGATAAATACCCCTTTTTTATAAAGTAATATGTTTTGTATAACATTTTTTCAAAGGACTTTCAAATGATGTTTTACATTTTTTCAAAGGACTTTCAAATGATGTTTTACATTTTTTCAAAGGAGTTTGTGTTATTTTGATAGTGAGAAAGGATAAAATAAATTTTATTTTCTACTTACTTTTTGAATTTTTATTTACTTTAAAAGGATGTCGTTTTTATATTGATATATTCAAATTTTTTATTCACATAAAAATAGCGGGGTAAATCCCCGCTGTTCGGTGGACCTGGGTCTTTCGACCAGCCCATAATTTATCATTAAAAGGAGGAACAGCAATTAATTTAATTTAAACACCTAAAAAAATCTTGATAAAAAAATAAAATTCGCTCATAAATTAAATCTAATTTTTTTTAAGGAAAGCATAATGAAAACGTATAATGTAGTACATGTTATTATTTGTTTAGCTTTAGTTGTTTTACTAAATGCTTGTGCTCCTTATGTAGATTCAAGAAGAGAAGCTGGTTTATCATCAAGAGTTGGTAAGTCTTCAAAAGAGACAATAGCAATTTGTTATAGTTCTATTAGAGCAAATCAAAGCCAATTGTTGCATATGGCTCAACATGAATGTGAAAAAAATAATCAAGAAACAACATTTGATCATGTTGAAAAATGGAATTGTAATTGGATGACACCACACAGAGTTTTCTATAAGTGTGTGAATAGACCAACTGATGAGTTTGAAGAAGCAGAAAAAAATAACTTAAATTACATCGATGCTCAAAAGTTAAATTCAGACTTTGAGCAATCAATAAATTTCGAGTCGAAATCTAATCAAAATATTGTAGAAAAAGAATTAGAGCCTGCCGTCAAAGAATAAATTCCAAGCATTTTGGAAAAATAACTTGTGGCACAAAATTTCAGCATCTTCTTCAGGAAAAGCTTCATAAATTGCAGACTTAACTTCACTAATTCTTGCAGGGTAAGTTTCTGGATCACTATATGGTCCTAATGGAATATCTGTACCAAATAATAATCTATCAATTGTTTCAGGTTCGCCTCTTAATAATAATGCAACAATCATTCCTGGTGATAACCAAGAAACATCTGCATATAGGTTGCAATTATCAGCTTTAAGAGCAGCTTGTAAAATACCAAAAGCATACCAGTGATTTTGGTCATCACCCATTCCTAAGTGTGCCATAATTACAGGAACATCAGGGAATTTTAATGCTGTTTCATAAATATATAAAGGATCAGAATAGTCGTCTTGAGAATGGAATAAAACAGGTAAATGGTAATCTTGAGCTACTTGCATATATGGCTCATATAATTCATCATTTGCATAAAGATGTAATGTATTTGGATGTAATTTAATTCCAAATATTTCATCACCTCTTCGTTCAATCATATCTGCTAAATTTTGAGCATCACCATATCCTGGTTGACCAACTATTAAAGCCTTAAGAATAGGATGTTCTTGGCAAACATCCAACATTTCTTCATTTGCTTCATTCTCACTAATTTTTGGGGTGTCATCTTCATTTAAATCGATGCCAGACATGTTAGATACTAAAACGTATTCAACTATGTTTTTTTCTGTTTCCCCATTAATATCAACTTCTAATGGATCACAAACGGCATCTAAAATTGTTTCTTCTGTAAAATCAACATTATCGGCACACCAAGAGCCAATATGAGCGTGTGTATCAATAATTTTACCAAAATCAGCTTTATCAAACATATTAACTAAAATCCTTAAAACAAATCTTCGAATAAACGTATTTTTTATCGCTTAATGTTTAAAGAATGTTAAAGATATTAGAAATTTTATGCGTTTTTTGCTTTTAAAATTTCATTCATTGTAGGAACGCCTGCTTGAGCACCTTTTTTTAAGCACGATAAAGCAGAGCCTATTGATGCAATAGAACAAGCTTCTTTTACAGATTTTCCTTCATGAATTTGTTCTGTAAATATTCCTACAAAGCAATCACCAGCACCTGTTGTATCAACAGGCTTTATTTTATATGGATCTATTTTTTCAACTTTCCCATTTTCACAATAGATAGAACCATTTTTACCTAATGTAATAATAACAACGTTATTTGTTATTTTATGTAAGGCTTTTGCTGAATTTGAAGCATCTAAATTTGAATTGTTTTTATCTATTTCTTGTAATAAAGTTTGAGCCTCGCCTTCATTTACAATTAAATAGTCAACGTTATTTAATACATCTTCAGGAACAGGGAATGCAGGAGCTACATTTAAAACAACTTTTGCTCCACTATTCTTTACTAATTTTATTGCTTTAAATATTTCTGATTTTTCTGTTTCCATTTGGAAAATGAAGATGTTGTCTTTGTTTAATAATTTTTCAGGTATATCACTAGCTTTTAATGTTAAATTAGCACCACCAGCAACTACAATAGAATTTTCTGCGCTTGCATCTAGCATAACCATAGCCATTCCAGTAGGTGCGTTGCTTTTAATGACAAAAGAAGTATCAACGCCTCTATCCTTTAGAGCTTGAAGAGGAATGTTAGCTGTTTCATCATTGCCAACAGCTCCAATCATTGCAACTTTGCCGCCTACAACACAGGCGCTTACGGCTTGGTTTTCTCCTTTTCCTCCAGGACTTGTTTTGGAACCGTCAATTAATATTGTTTCTCCAGGCTTTGGAAAATGTGGTACATTTAGAAAAAAGTCCGCATTCATAGAACCATATACAACAATCATGTCATTTTCCTTATATTTTTAGTCAAAATGTTCTTGTGGATACAATCCCCAAAGTGTATCTCGATCAACCCATCCTGTATAATCTTTTAAATTAACTTTGCACATCTTACTTCCTTCAGGACACATTGTTACTGTTCCAATATTGCCTTTTTTTACTAAAGCGATTTTTACAGAATTTTCAAAAGCTGCTCTATACATAGAAGCATCTTCAATAAATCGAATAGTTCTTTTTCCGGATAGCATTTGTGTATGTATCCAACCTGTTCTTCCTGTGTTATCCTTAATAAAACGCCAGTTCTCATATTCTTCAGTTATTTCTACAGGCAAATCTTTTTTGGTGTATACAAAAGAAAGAGGGTATCTCGTACCAGGACCTGTTCGAACATTAACCTCATTTGATCTTAAAGAAACAAAACGAGGAACAGGTAGTCCTGATGCTGCATTTACATCTTTATATAAAAGAGCAATTACAAAAATTATAGAAAGTAATAATAAAACTCTTTTCATGATTAAACTCCTGTTGAACCAAAACCACCAACGCCACGATCAGTTTCTTCTAAAGAAGATACTTTTATCCATTTTCCTTGAACAATAGGAGCAATAACCATTTGTGCTATTTTCATTTTTCTTGATACAGTAAAAGCTTCTTTACTTGTGTTGTATAAAATAACTCCAACTTCACCACGATAATCAGAATCAATAGTTCCAGGAGCATTTAAAACAATGATGCCTGATTTTAAGGCTAAACCAGAACGCGATCTAATTTGAGCTTCATAACCTTTTTGTAGAGCCATAGAAAATCCTGTAGGTATTAATGCTCTTTCTCCAGGATTGATAGTAATATCTGTTTCATTTGCTGCATATAAATCCATTCCAGCAGATTCTTCCGTTGCATAAAATGGTAAAGGTAAATCACCACAATTTTCTTTTTGTAGGATTTTTATTTCACAAATATTCATTTTTTTATTACCCTTTTTATTGATTTTTAATCTTTTTTAGTAATAATAAAACTAATTTATTAAAAATTGTTTGAAAGGTACATAATTGAAACACCATTTTATTTTGGCGTTTGTTTTGTCCGTATTACTGTCAGATTATGCTTTTGCATTCGGTTTGACAGCTGATCAAATGTACCGCAATTTAATTGAAACAGAATCTGGTGATGCTTTAACTAAGCGTCTAGCTCAAGAAAAAAATGTTGATGATCCATACATTACATTTAAAAAAGAACACCCACACGAATTTGTTGATGAAATTGCAACAACAAACAATGATAAAAGTCAATTTATTCGACAAGAAGATTGGAAAGAGATTGTATCTGCAGTAAGATCAAATAGTATTACTCCATTTCAATTAGATGAAATTCAAAAATTATCAGAAAATGATAATTCTGAAGCTATTGAATTGTTAGCATGGATGTATGCTACAGGCACAGGTATAAAACAAGACTTAGTTAAGTCTTATACTTTTTATTTAAAAGCATCATATTTAGGCATTCCAACTGCTCAAGAAAATATGAAATCTGTTTATCGTTCTATGTCACCTGATCAAAAGAAAGCAATTCCTAAGTTCTAAAACATAAAGTGCTTTATAAGCTTGTTATATTAGTTCTTATGGAGGACTAGTTTGATTGTGAACATTATTTTAAAAGTCATATTATAATTTTAAATTATTTTTTTGTAAAAGTTAGCGCCTAATCATTGCTATTATCAATATGTCCAGGTGGATTTATAACATGATCAAAAGAGCCGGCAGAAACTGTTGATAAGTCTTCATCTTTTAATTCGATAATTTCGTTTTCTTTTGTTTTATTATCAGTTTTTAATTTTGTTTTTTCTTCCATAACGTTTTCCTTTCATTAGTCTCTTAATAAAAATATAACGTTTGAAATAGGATTTGGTTACAAAATAAAGCAACTTTATAAAATAGATGTTTTTTTATGACACGTTTTTGCATATTTAAAATAGAAAACAAGTATTTGTATTGACTTTTTTGTTAACAGATAATATATTAACTATAATGAATCTAATTTTATATAAAGAGATAATATTTTGACTTTTATATTACAATCACAACAAGAAGTTGCACAAGCTATTGCTTTAAGGGCAAAGACTGTTCGCCTAAAGCAAAATCTAACACAAGAAGGTTTGTCTTTGCGTTCTGGTGTTAGTTTGGGCAGTATCAAGAGATTTGAAAGAACTGGCGAGATTTCTTTAAAATCATTGATTGATATAGCTTTGGCTCTCGGTAATATAAATGATCTTGAGCTTTTGTTTAAGATTGATGATAAGCCAGTAAGCCTCTTTGATAATAAGAATACTAAAGAACGCAAAAGAGGCGGTATAAAATGAGATTAAATGTATTTCTAAATAGTTATGGTACAAGACATTTTGTCGGTGTTTTAGAAGATAATAAGCAGCGTATATTTTTTGAATATGCTCTAGAGTTTTTATCAAAAAACATTAATATATCGCCTTTTATGCTTCCGTTAAAATCACAAGTTTTTGAAGATACTAAAAGAACTTTTGATGGTTTATTTGGTGTTTTTAATGATAGTCTGCCTGATGGTTGGGGATGTTTATTACTTGATAGAGCATTACAACGTAAAGGATTAAGTTTAATGTCAATTACTCCTTTACAAAGACTTTCGATGATTGGGCTTAATTCTATGGGAGCATTAGAATATGAGCCAATTACAGAAGAAGATATAAAATTTGTTGGGGATATTGAATTAGATTCATTATGTTCAGAAGCAAATCATATATTAGAGGGTAAAAGCTCCGATTTAGTAGATAAACTTTCAACTTTAAATGGTTCATCAGCAGGTGCAAGACCAAAAATAGTTGCACTTGTTTCAGATGATAAACAAGCAATTATACATGGAAATGAATCAAAAAAAGGTTTTTCTCATTGGTTAATAAAATTTGCTTCATCTTTAGATAACAAAAATATTGGTGTTCAGGAATATATTTATTCATTGCTTGCCAAAGAAGCTGGGATTGAAATGCCTGAAACTTATTTGTTTCCTTCAAAAAATTGTTTAGGACATTTTGGCGTTAAAAGATTTGATAGAGATGGTAATAAAAAGGTTCATATACATACGGCTTCAGGACTTTTGCATGCTAGTCATAGATTTGCTAGTTTAGATTATTCTTCTTTGCTAAAACTAACTTCAATTCTTACAAAAGATGTTAGAGAAGTAGAAAAAATGGCTAGACTAATGGTATTTAATGTCAAATCAGGTAATAAAGATGATCATTCTAAAAACTTTTCTTTTATGCTGAATAGCGATAATCAATGGAAGTTAGCGCCAGCGTATGACATAACCCCATCTGAAGGAATTAACGGTGAGCAAACATCAATGGTTAATGGTAAAGGCAAAAATATCACAAATGATGATTTAATTAAGACGTTGTTGCCGTTTAATATAGTAGAAACAAAAATTAAGGAAATTATACAACAAACCGAAGATGCCTTGGCTAATTATTCTAAATATGCTAAAGAGTACGACATAAAATAGAGAATTAGTGTTGCCACTAATTTATATTTCATTTAGATTAAAATTATTAGGAATATCTCTAATTTTTTGTAAATAGAAAGTCTTGTTGATATTGACAAAAATATGAAATTATGTTATTAAATATAATGTAATTAAGAACAAACAAATACAGAAAAAGGGATACTTCTGCAAAAGTATCCCTTTAATTTATCTTAAAAAGCATTTTTAATTAAAATTAATAAAATTATTAATGTTAACAAAATTATTTTTAAGATTTTTAAAATTAAGAACAAACTAATCACCTCCCTTATAAAGAAAGTTGATATGCGAATCACATACAGTATGATTCAAATTTTCTATTATCATATTTGATAAAAAACTTCAAATTTGAATTAATGCAGTCAGTACTGAATACGTTAAGAAAAAATGATTTAAAACTCGATGATAACTTAAATAAATTAAAATCTAAACAATATAAATAAAGAAATTTAATTTTTTACAAAATGGCCTCAACCCATTGGAAATAGGAACTTAAGAGGTGTTTTGTTTAAAATCAATAACTTAAGTGTTAAAAATGTGAGGTAGGATACCTGTTTTGTTAAACAAAACATTTTGCAACTTCTAATTCTTTCGTTAAAAAATAGCTAAAAATAATAATGTGATATAATTAATTCGTTGATTTTAAAATAGCTTAAGATGTATAAAAATCAATGTAAATGGAGCTAGATATTATAATAAAAAAGTTGACCAGAAGCAAAAATTAAAGATTTTTGTTGGTTTTATAAAAACAAAAACCGCAGAAATCTGCGGTTGTAATTGGTGCGCCCAGAAGAATTCGAATCCTCAGCCTTCTGATCCGTAGTCAGATGCTCTATCCAGTTGAGCTATGGGCGCGAAACGAGATAACATATACGCCCAATTTTTTAATAGTGCAAGAGTTTTTTTGAATAATTTTTAATTTTTTTTGCAAAAATCTTAAACAATAATTAATAAAACATTGACAAAATACCCTAAAATATAGTCTTATATTAACGTTCGAACATTTTTTTAAAGGGTAAAACCATGGTTTCTTTCAAGAAAATTTCTTTGCTTGCTTTAACAGTAGCATTATTTGGTTGTGCTTCAGCTAACGATGCTGATGATGATTATTTTGCTGGTGAGTACGGATATACAGATTCCGCTTCAGCTCAAAATGGTAATGCTAAAAAGACTAAATTAGAAAAAGTAAAATCTACAGAAGCGAAGAAAGAAGCTGATGTTGTGGCGAAGGATGTAGTTGATACAAAAATAGCTTCATCAGAACCAGAACGTAAATCTGCAGTTACAGCAGATGTTGATCGTCAAGCTGAAATTTATAATATGATTAAAACAGCTTTGGAAGAAAGTCGTGTAAGATTTTCTGCATTGCGTGAAAACGCTCGTTCTCGTACAGCTGATTATTTTGCAACAGTAGCAGAAATTAACGCTCGTTTGCAAATTGGTACAACACCAGGAAACCCTGACCTTTTAGATGCTCAAGAAAAAGCCGTTCAATCCTTAACTGACATTGGTGCTATAATTAAAGAAATGAAATCATTAGGTGCTGATGTTAACAAACAAGCAAGCTTAATAGCAGGCTTACAAAATTCAATTACACAAGTTTTCTCAAAAACTGGTGCTTTGGAATCAGATCATGAAAATTTAAAACGTATTGAAGATGATACATTTACTCTTCAAGTTGTTCAACGTCGTTTGGCTGATGAAATCAATTCATTAGCAGATCGTCAAAGCACAGCTTTCAAAATTGAAAGTGATAACTTCGGAAATATTGCAGCAGCAATTCGTAATGGTAAACCATTTGGTGGTTTGACACGTCCAGAAAGAATGCAAGATGCTGCAAAGAGTATCGCTCCTGCTGCACAAGAAGAGTTGGAAGATAATATGATTCCAACAATTACATTAACACAAAAACGTGCATTGATGATTATTCAATTACATTCTGCATACAGTGACAAATTGTATGAAGCTGCACAAGCAACATATGAAAAACGTCCTAATGCAAAATTTGAAATTGTGGCTGTATACCCAGCAAAATCTGGTTCAGTATCACAAGCTGTTAATAAAGCAAAGCAAGTACAAGATACATTAATTGAAATTGGTTGGCCTTCAGATCGAATTTCTGTTGTAAAAGCTAAAGATGCAAAGGTTAAGGAAGGCGAAGTTCGTATTTTTGTAAAGTAACAAAATGGGAATGAGTCTTGGTAGATAGTAAAAGTAACATTGCAGAATTAGAGTTCTATGATGCTCTAGCTCGCTTGCGTAATGCGGGTATGGGTGTTGCTGCGATTTATTTTACATTAAAAGATACAGATATTGTTGACCAAAAACCTAACTTTATTTCAGCTATTCAAAAGTTAGTTGCAGATAAGTTAATGGAATATTTTGATTTTCAAAGTGGAGACTGTGTTTTTATATGCAAAAATATGGCTCCTTCTTTGTTTGCAAGTATTCAAGACTATGTTACTAAATTATTCCTTTTGTCTGCGGAAAAAATCAGATTGTTTAGATTTGAATCTGATTTCGAAAGTTTGTTACGTATTGCTAGAAATATTCGTGATAAACATCAGACAACAGATAAAGTAGAAAAGAAAGAACAAAAAGATTTACCTTTATCTCCTGAATATTTGGATGCTATTTTGCACAATATTATGGGCTTTAATATCTTACATTTTTTAAGAAGACAAGAAGCTGTTAGATTATCAGGAAAAGCAGTTGAAGGTATTTTTTACGAATACTTTACATCTATTGGTGAAATTAAAAAGCAAATTGCTCCAAAGGTAGATATTCTATCAAATAAATGGTTGTTCCAATACCTTTCTAGATTCTTAGATTTACGTATGCTTTCAATAGCTAAAGATTTGTTTATGCATACTAAAAAATGTGTTTCTCTTAATTTAAATATTGAAACTTTATCTACTTTTGAATTTGATAATTTTTTAGATCAAAAACCAGATAATGTTTCATTGATTGCAGAAGTTCAATTGTTTGATATTATTGAAAATCCTAAGGCTTATTGTAGAGCTAGAGATTTATTAAGAAGAACAGGAAATAAGATTTTAATTGATTCTCTTCAACCAATCTCATTTAATTATATTGATTTAAATAAATATGATGCAGATTTTTATAAATTGTTGATGCCTATTAGAGATATGAATGATGATGAAAGTGAAATGTTAAAGTTAGGTATGTCAACAATTGACCCTGAAAAGATTATTATGATGCGTGTTGAAAAGAAAAATACGTTAATTTGGGGATTAGAAAATAATATTACAAGATTCCAGGGCTACTTAATAGATGATTTAGTTGCTTCAGCATGTAAAAAGAGATGTTCTCTTGAAACATGTTCTAAGAGAGAATGCAGAGCAAGAAAAGAACGTATTTGGGGTAAGATTCGTGAAGCTTGTGAGCATCCTGAATTATTAGATGAAATTTTTGAAAACAATTTAGGAATATCGGCTTAATTATGTTTACAAAAACTGAGACATTTATCAATGAAGTTTTCTTTTTGTATCAACAACAAAAAAACTTCAATGTGTTTGAAATATTTTTATCTAATATAAATAAAGAAGAACGTACGGAAGAACGTATTAAGTTCTTAATGAAATATATGGCTACAGAGCTGCAACCAAATGGCCGTATATTTAGAATGGATAATGATAATTTATTTATTATTATGCCATCTAAAATTCCTGATAATAAAATTGAAGTTTTAAAAACAAGAGTATGTATGACTTTTCCTAATGATCCTGCTTGTGAGGATAAGGAAAGTTTAAGTAAGAAGTTTAGCATTCCAAAAGATTATAAACTTATGGAATTGCATGCTAGAAGAACTGCAGAAAATAAATTAGAATCTAAACCAGAAGAAAAGAAAGAGGATGATGGTCGTATTAGATTTGCGAAAGTTCCTCTTGCGAATGATAATAAGAAAGAATTAACCCCTGAGTCGTTGGCTCGTATTACACATGCTTTAAGTAATACAGACTTTACAAATATGGTTAGAGGTCAATTCGTTTGTGCTGTAATGGAAGGGGTTATACCTTCAAAATTATTTAAAGAAGTTTATGTTTCAATCCAAGATTTGGGCGAAGCTGTATTACCAGGAGTTTCTTTAACAAAAGCTCCTTGGTTGTTTGCTGATATGTCAGAAACATTAGATAAACGTGTTTTACAAACAGTAGCAAGACATATTGATGGCGCTTTTTATCAAGACTTTTCATTGAATCTAAACGTAAATTCTTTGTTATCTGAAGATTTTGAACATTTTAATGAAACAATTTCTACTCAAAATAAACCAACAGTTATTTTTGAAATTCGCCCAAGTGATGTTTATTCAAATTTGGAAAAATTCGAAAAGGCTAGAGATTATGTTCATAAACTTGGTTATAGATTATGCTTAGATGGTGTAAATTTAGATAACTTAGAGTATATGGATCCTAATAGATTGGGTGTAGACTATGTTAAGATAACATGGCAAGATGATTTCCCTCAAAGACTAAAAGAGAATCACGAGTTAGTGGATAATATCAAAAGAATAGGAACGAATCGTACAATCTTATGTAGAGTTGACGATTTAATAGCTTTAAACGTTGCTTGGGACAATAATATTACAATGTTGCAAGGGCGTTTAATACAAGAAATGCTTTTAAGAAAGCAAAAGTACAGTCGTTTAAGTTAATTTGCGCTAAAAATGTCATAAAAATTAGCGAATATATTAAATTATTATTGACAAATTTAATGTTTATAGCATATAAGGATGCTTACTTGTGGCAGTAATGCCTTTGTAAACAATTTTTATTTATTTTTTTGTAAGGTGATAAAATGTTCGCAGTTATTAAAACAGGCGGCAAGCAATATAGAGTCGCAAAAGACGACAAAATTCTAGTTGAAAAACTCAACGCAGAGGTTGGTTCTACTGTGACATTTGATAACGTGCTTGCTTTAGATGAAAAAATTGGTAACCCAATGATTGCTGGTGCTAAAGTTACAGCAACAGTATTGAAACAAACACGTGATGATACCGTAATCGTTTTCAAGAAGAAACGTCGTCAAGGATATCGTCGTAAAAACGGTCACCGTCAATACATCTCTATTGTCAAAATTGACGAGATTGTTGGCTAATAATAGGAGATTGAACTATGGCACATAAAAAAGCAGGCGGTAGCACTAGAAACGGACGCGATTCTGAAAGCAAACGTTTAGGATTAAAGAAATCCGGTGGACAACCAGTTATTCCTGGAAATATCATTGTTCGTCAACGCGGTACAAAGTATCGTACAGGTGAAAACGTAGGTTTAGGTCGTGATCACACAATCTTTGCAACAGCAGAAGGTCGTGTAGAATTCACACGTAAATCAGATGACAGAGTTTATGTTTCTGTTGTAGAATAAACCTTTCGGTTTTAATGAATTTCGGGGGCGGGCTTGTTTATTAAGCCTACCCCTTTAGTTTTTATAAATATCTAAAAGTGGGTAGAAAATGAAGTTTTTAGATCAGGCAAAGATTTATTTAAAATCTGGCGATGGTGGTGCAGGATGCTGTGCTTTTCGTCGTGAAAAATTTATTGAATTTGGTGGTCCAAACGGTGGCAATGGTGGACGTGGTGGAGATGTTGTATTCGAAGCTGTTCCAAATCTAAATACTTTAATTGATTTCCGTTATACTCAACATTTTAGAGCTGAAAATGGCCATCATGGTGCAGGTCGTGATATGACAGGTGCTAAAGGTCAAGATTTGATAATTAAAGTTCCTGTTGGTACTCAAATTATTGCTGATGATGACGAAACTTTAATTAAGGATATGCTTATTCCTGGTGAAAGATTTGTTATTGCCAAAGGTGGTGATGGTGGTTTGGGTAATGCTGCTTTTAAAACATCAACTAACCAGGCTCCTCGTCGTGCAGATCCTGGATTTCCTGGCCAAGAAATGTGGGTATGGCTTAAGTTAAAAACTATTGCTGAAATCGGATTGGTTGGATTTCCAAATGCAGGTAAGTCAACATTTTTATCTTCAGTTACATCAGCTCGTCCGAAAATTGCAGATTATCCATTTACAACATTACATCCAAATTTAGGTATTGCTAAAATTGATGATGATGAAATGTTAATTGCTGATATTCCAGGACTTATTGAAGGTGCTCATGAAGGTGTTGGTTTAGGCGATAAATTCTTACGCCATGTTGAAAGATGTGCTGTATTAATGCATATTATTGATGGTACAGAAGAAGATGTTGCTGCAAGATATAAAGCTATTAGAAAAGAAATTAAATTGTATTCTAAAATTTTGGCAGCTAAACCTGAAATAGTTGTTTTAAATAAAACAGATTCTTTAAGTGATGAAGAATTAGAAGAAAAAGTAGCATCATTAAAGAAAGCTTGCAAAAAGGTTCCTTTAACTATGTCAGCTGTTATGAAAGATAAAACAGATGATGTTTTACGTAAATTGCGTCCTTATGTTTTAAAAGAACGTGAAAAACGTAATAGTGAATCTAAAGAAGATGAAGAATAATGAAGAATATTTTAAAGACAGCGAAAACTATTGTTATTAAAATTGGTTCTTCAACCATTGTTAATGAAAAAACTGGTCAAGTAAAATCCACATGGCTTAATTCTTTGGCCGATGATATTCGCTCATTTAGAGATATGGGGCGTAATGTTGTCATTGTGACAAGTGGTGCAGGAGCTATAGGAAGAAATGTATTAGGTTTGCCAAGCGGTAAAATACCTTTACAACAAAAACAAGCTGCAGCTTCTGTTGGTCAAATTAAATTATGTCAAATCTATAGTGATGTTTTAAGCGAACGTAATTTAAAAACAGCTCAAGTTTTATTAACATTAGAAGATTCTGAAAATAGAACACGTTATATTAATGCTAGAAATACATTAAATACTTTATTAGAGATGGGGGTAGTTCCTGTTATTAATGAAAATGATACAGTAGCTACGGCTGAAATTAAAGTAGGAGATAATGATAGATTAGCAGCTCGCATATCACAAATGATAAGTGCGGATGTATTAGTTATCTTTTCTGATATTAAGGGATTATATACAGCAAACCCTCGTACAAATCCTGATGCTAAATTAATTCCTGTTGTTGAAAAATTAACCCCAGAAATTTATTCTATGGCTGATGGTGCAGGATCTAGTGTGGGTACTGGTGGTATGGCTACTAAATTGTTAGCAGCAAGAATTGCAACTGAGGCTGGCTGTATTATGGCTATAGCATTAGGCTCAGAGTTATATCCTCTTTCTAGATTAGAAAAAACAAATGAATGTACATGGTTTTTAGCTGATGAAACTCCAATTAGTGCAAGAAAAGCATGGATTGCAGGGTCTATTAAGCCAAGAGGAACTTTGGTTTTAGATAGCGGAGCTGTTAAAGCATTAGCTTTGGGAAAATCATTATTACCTGCTGGTATTAAAGAAGTTAAAGGTAATTTTGAGCACGGTGAGGCTGTATCTTTAGCTGATGAAAATGGAAAAATATTAGGTAAGGGATTATGCTCTTATAGTTCAGTTGAAGCTATAAAAATTATTGGCAAAAAAACTGCTGAAATTGAAAAGCTTTTAGGATATCGTGGTGCTGACGAAATAGTTCACCGTGATAATTTATACACAGAAGAATAATTGGAAAAAATATGAATAAAGAATCTGAAGTTTTATCTTTATGTAAAAAAGCAAAAGAAGCTGCACGTTATTTATCTGTTGCTTCAACAGAACAAAAAAACACAGCTTTAAAAGCTATGGCTGCTATTTTAAATGGTCAAAAACAATCCGTTTTGGCAGCTAATGAAATTGATATAAAGAATTTAAAGCCGGGCACTTCTGATGCTATGCGTGATAGATTATTGTTAACGCCAGAACGTATAGATGGAATGATTAATGGCCTAAAACAAATTGCAGAATTACCAGATCCTGTAAATAGAGTTTTAGCATCATGGGAAAGACCAAATGGTTTAAAAATTTGCAGAACTTCAACACCATTAGGTGTAATTGGTGTTATTTATGAAAGTCGCCCTAATGTTACAATTGATGCTGGTGCGTTGTGTTTTAAATCAGGTAATGCAGTAATTTTAAGAGGCGGATCAGATAGTTTTAATTCTTCAATGAAATTAACTCAAATTTTACATCAAGGATTAGCTATTGCAGGATTACCTGTAGAATGCATTCAATCAATTCCTACTCCAGATCGTAGTGCAGTTGGCGAAATGCTTCAAATGGATGAATATATTGATGTAATTGTTCCTCGTGGAGGCAAATCATTAATTGAAAGAATTACTAATGAAAGTAAAATCCCATTATTTAAACATTTAAATGGAATTTGCCATACATATATTCATGCATCAGCTGATAAAGAAATGGCAAGAAAAGTAATTTTAAATGCTAAATTACGCAGAACAGGTACATGTAATTGTACAGAAACAATTTTAGCAGATAGAGAAATTGTAGATAAGATTTTAGCTCCAGTTGTTTTAGATTTATTAGAACATAATTGTGAAGTTCGTGGAGATGAAATAGTTCAAAATTTAGATGCTCGTGTTATTCCTGCTATTGACGAAGATTGGGATACAGAATATTTAGCTCCAATAGTTTCTATTAAGGTTGTAGAGAATATAAATGAAGCTATTGAGCATATTGCTAAACATAGTTCTCATCATACAGAAGCAATTTTAGCTACAAATGAAGATGCTGCAAATGAATTTTTATCAAGAGTTGATAGTGCAGTTGTTATGCATAATGCTTCTACACAATTCTGTGATGGTGGTGAGTTCGGTATGGGGGCAGAAATAGGCATCGCAACAGGACGTTTGCATGCGAGAGGTCCAATTGGTTTAGAGCAATTAACAACATTCAAATATAAAGTTTTAGGTAATGGTCAAATTAGACCATAATTTCGGAGAATAAAGATGGCAGAAGAAACAAAAAAGAAAACAGTAAAAACAAGTACAGCTAAAAAGACAACAACAAAAAAAGTTGCTAGTGAAAAGAAAACTTGTAAAACAACAGCTAAAAAAGCTACTACTAAGGCAGTTGCTAAAAAAAGCGAAGCAAAAACTACAACAAAGAAAAAAGTTGTAAAAAGTGGTGCTAAAGCTAATGCTATGACAGATTTAATCAAAAAGATTATTGAAGATGGCAAAGGTGAAAAAGTAGTTGTATTAGACTTAGTTGGTAAATCTTCTTTAGCTGATTATATCGTAGTAGCTACAGGTAGAGCTCCTCGTCATGTTTGTGCTTTAGCAGAACAAGTACAATTAGTTTTGAAAAAAACAGGTATTTCTTCTCAAATAGAAGGTGAAGATGTTGGCGATTGGGTGATTGTAGATGCAGGTGATGTTATTATTCACATCTTTACAGAAGAAAAACGTGATATGTACCGCATTGAAGAATTGTGGAGCTAATTTCTTATGCAAATTATGATCTGTGCAATTGGCAAAATAAAACCAGGTCCTGAAACAGCTTTAATTGATAAATATGTCAAACAAACTAAATGGCCTGTTGTTATAAAAGAATTTGAAGATAAAAAAGCTGGCACAGATGATGAGCATAAGAAAAGAGAAGGGGAGATGCTTTTATCAGCTATTCCATCTGGGGCAAAAATAGTAGCTTTGGATGAGCGTGGTAAAATAATGTCTTCTCCTGATTTTGCTAAAATTATGGGGAAATGGGAATCAGAAGGTGTCAGTACGGTTGCTTTCTTAATTGGAGGCGCTTTTGGGCATAATGATGAAACAAGAAAAAAAGCCAATATGTTATTAGCATTTGGACAGATGACATGGCCTCATTTTTTAGCTAGAGCGATGTTAACAGAGCAAATATATAGAGCAAAATCTATTTTAGATGGTCATCCATATCATAAGATATAAAAATAACGTCCTTTAAATTTTAAAGGACGTTATTTTTAATAGTTAATCAAAAAGTTATTTTAAATCAGAAGTGCAATGTGGGCATTTTGTAGCATCAATTGCGATTTCAGATTTGCAATATGGGCAAACTTTTGTTGTTGGAGCTGCAGGGGCTTCGTCTTTTTTCTTATCTTCAAATTTAGCTTGAAGTAAGTTCATTGCTTTAATCAATAAAAATACTGCGAAAGCAACAATAACAAAGCTGATTATTGCATTAATAAAGAAGCCTAAATTCCATGTTACAGCACCAGCTGCTTTAGCTGCATCTAATGAAGCATAAGGGCCTGCTACATTACCAGGGCGTAATGTAATGTATAAGTTAGCAAAGTCAATTTTACCCATTAAAATACCTAAAGGAGGCATTAAAATATCTTTAACTAATGAGTCAACAATCTTTGTGAAAGCAGAACCTATAATGATACCAACTGCCATGTCCATGACATTGCCACGCATAGCAAATTTTTTGAATTCTAAAATAAAATTCTTAATCATAATAAATATTCCTTATAATTAATTAACGTCGTAAATGTTTTTAAATGTTAATGCTACACCAACTGTGAAGTTTGAACCGTATTTGGAAATTCCACGTGCGTGAATACGGTGATATGATGCGTATGGACCAATGCTCATTGTGTCTGTAATGTTTGCATCAAGGTATGCATTTGCTTTCAATTCATAACGGTAGTCATATGCGTTATATGAACTGAAAGATGTGTAGCGACGATAGAAGCCATCTGTTGATGCTACTACGTTTTCACGAACTTTCTTTTCTAAACGCCAACCAGCTTCCCAAGCTGTTTTAGAAACATGATCATGATGTGTCATATCATGTTCACCTACGCCTACTAAATAAAGTTCTTTAATAACTTCATGATCAAATAACTTAAAGCCAGCTTTAAAACGAATTATTTTTGAGCGAGGAGAAGCTGCAGAATCTTTGAATTTTGTTTGGTATTCAACAATTGCGGTTGGACCAACTGAGTAATCAGCAGTTTTCCAAAGTTTATAGTTATAATCTGATGATAATAAGATTTTATCTGCAGATGTTACTTTTGTTTTGTGATGATCTTCTTTATCTTCAGTTTTTGTTTCTTCATATTCAGCGTAAACGCCGTTATTCCATGTCCAATCTGAAGCATTTCTTTCTAATACAAAGTCAAAAACACCTTTTGTTTTTTCTTCATCGTCTGCTGTGAATTCAGAATCTGAAACACCTTCGTTTTCTCTTGCATGGTTAATAGATTTTTGAGAATATTCTAATCCAACACGACGGAAATTTGCTTTTAATGTGCTTCCTGAAGCTTCTTGAGCTTGAGCGATGCTACTAAAACCAAAAACAGCTCCTAATACTAGAGCAAATAATTTTTTCATGATTTTTTCCCTTTAGGTTATGATAAATAACTTCGGGGATGATACATGATTAAGTTTAATAAAAAGTAAAATTTGTTAATATAAAACCTTTTCGAAATATAAACCACAAGCAGGTGCTGTAGGTCCTGCGGCTTTTCTATCTTTTGCATCTAAAGCATTTTGAACATCTTGTTTAGTCCAAGTATGTTCGCCAACTAGTTTTAATGTTCCTACTAAATTACGTACTTGATGATGTAAAAATGATTTTGCTCTTAAATGAAATAAAATCATGTCATTTTCTTTTGTTATTGTAAACTCATCTAACGTGCGAATAGGGGACTTTGCTTGGCATGCTGCAGCTCTAAAAGATGTAAAGTCATGTTTTCCAAGAAAAATTTGTGCACTATCTCTCATAGCATCAACATCTAATTCTTGAGGAACATGCCAGCATCTGTTTTCCATTAAAGCAGGTCTAAATTTTCTATTTAAAATTTTATAGATATAACTACGTTCAATAGCACTAAATCTTGCAGAAAAGTCATCATCAACTTTTTGAGCATCAATTACAACAATAGGCTGAGGTTTTAGCCATGCATTGAAAGCAGAACATAATGCAAAATTTGTAAATTCTTTATCTGTATCGAAACTAGCTACCTGACCTAATGCGTGAACACCAGCGTCAGTTCTTCCTGCTCCTGTTAATGTTATTTCATGATGCAAAAAATTTACTGCAGCTTTTTCGATTTCTTCTTGAATAGAAGGGTCTTTTTCTTGTCGTTGCCAACCAGAATAATTTGTTCCATCATATTCAATTGTAATTTTATAACGAGGCATTAAAGTTTTGTTCCAATTGGTAAATTATATCCGCGTAAGAAATCTTCAGCGCTTACTGCTTTTTTACCATCTCTTCGTAAAGTTTTTAGTTTTAAACCGCCGGTTTTGCATGCGATTACTAAATTTTCACAAACCGTGCCTGCCAGAATATTATTATCTAATTCAACAGGTTCAGCATCTAAAACAGCAATGCGTTCTTCTCCATGCATAAACCACATTCCTGGCCAAGGAAATAATCCTCTACGAATACAATCTAATTCTTCTGCATCTAAATTCCAATTAATTAGACCTTCAGATTTTTCGATTTTAGCAGCGTGTGTTACACCTTCTTCAGGTTGTTTTTTTGCAATTAATCTTCCTTGTTCAAGAAGATCTAATCCCTCAATAACTAATTCTGCTCCCAATTTTGATAATGTTTCATATAAAGATTCAGATGTTGTTGTTTTAGTAATTGGAGTTTTCTTAACCAAAAGCATATCTCCAGTGTCCATTCCAACATCCATTTGCATTAATGTAACACCACTTTCTTTGTCACCTGCCATAATAGAACGTTGAATAGGAGCAGCTCCACGCCATCTTGGTAAAATTGAACCATGAATGTTTAAACATCCATGAGGAAAAGCTTCTAAACATGCTCTTGGTAAGAGTAATCCATAAGCAGCAACAACAGCTACATCTGCATTTAATGCTTTAAATTTATCTTTTTCTTCTTGAGGTTTTAATGTAGCTGGACAATAAACAGGAATTCCATGTTCTTCAGCATATTGATGAACAGGAGTTTTTTGAATTTGATGTCCTCTGCCACTTGGACGTGGAGGCTGGGTATAAACAGCAATGACATCATGTTTTGATAATAATGCTTTTAAAGGTTCTACTGCAAAATCAGGAGTTCCCATAAATACAATTTTCATTAGTTGCCTCCTTATTTTGTACCTTTTTGAACTTTTTTAATAATCATATTGCGTTTTAGTCTTGATAAATAATCAATGAAAACAACACCATCTAAATGATCTAATTCATGTTGAATGCAAATGGCTAATAAACCGTCAGCATGCAATTTTTGTTCTTTACCATTTTCATCTAGATATTCAACATCAACTTCCGCACTTCTTTCAACTGTTGCATATTGACCAGGAACAGATAAACATCCTTCTTCATATTCAACGCCATCTTCAGATTCATTAACTATTTTTGGATTTATCATTTTTAATGGATGTTTAGCTTCATCATCTTTTGAAACATCAATAACGACCATTCTTTTTGTAATACCAACTTGAGGTCCTGCCAAACCAATCCCAGGAGCATCGTACATTGTTTCTAACATATCATCTAAATTTTTTCTAATTTCGTCATTGATATCTTTTATTTCAGTACATTTTTTCTTAAGAATAGGATTTGGTACAACTAAAATAGGTAAAATAGCCATTATTAACTCCGTTTTTTTATATCTTCTTTTGCTGGGCAATTTATATCAAAAATAATCGAAAATCAAGAGTTCGAAAGTATCTTTTTTCCTTTAAATTCAAGTTTTTAAAATTTAAATTTTTTTTGAAAAAAACTATTTTTTATGGTAAAATACCACACTAATGAAAAGTTATTTTTTATTATTGAAAGGAAAATATAAATGAAAAAAATTTATTCTGTCTTAGCTTTAGCTG
Organism: Alphaproteobacteria bacterium; assembly: GCA_024407875.1. Classification (GTDB taxonomy): domain Bacteria; phylum Pseudomonadota; class Alphaproteobacteria; order CAAGCB01; family CAG-977; genus UBA2903. The sequence continues at coordinate 29,010 of JAKSVT010000013.1, read as the reverse complement.
CATTAACATCAGCATGTTCAACATTTAAGCCAGATTATGAAGTTGTTAACGCTTCACATGAAAAAGCTCCTAAATGGATTACTCAAGAAAATGCATATAAAGCAGATGATGGTTCAGGAAGCAAAACAACACATCGTTATTTTGTAGATGATGCAACAAATTTGAATCAACGTTTATGCTTAAAGGCAGCTGAAACACGTGCAACAGGTAAAATTGCATCTGAAATTGCACAAGAGATTTTAGATAAATATCAAGAAATCCAAGAATCTTCAGGTGAAAAAGTAGAAGCTGATGATAAAGTAAATACAAAAGCTAAAGAAGTTTTAACACAAGATGTAAAAACAAGATTACATGGAGTTTCTGTTATAAATAAATATTGGGAAAAACGTCGCTATAAACAAGAATTAGGTGCAGAAAAGGACTATACAGGATTTAAATGTAATGTTGTAGTTCGTTTGTCTAATGAAAATTTAGCTGAAGCTATTTCTAAATACAAAACAAACTCTTATAAAGCTTTAGATTTAGATGTTAAAAAATTAGAACAAGCTATTAATGAAGAAGTTAAAGAAGTTAAAGCTGGTGAATAATTAAAATGAAAAAGAGTGTCAATTTATTATTGACCACAGGACTTTTAGGCGCGTTAACAGCATGTTCTTCTGTTAACGTGTCTTCTGTTCCTAATTGGGTTAATAAGCCACAATCTAATTGTCAAAATAGTGAATTTTGTGCTAGTGGTTCAGGCTCTAGTGAACGCGTAGCTGATGCTGATGCTAGATCAAGTATTGCAAAAATATTTGAAACGAAAGTAAATTCAACATTTTCTTCAACGTTAAGTCAAGAGGATGATATAGTTAAATCTTCTATGAAAGATGCTTTAAAAGAAAGTGTTCAAGCAACTTTAAATACTGTTGAAATAGTTGAACGTTTCAAAGCTGATGGACAATATTATTCTTTTGCTGTTTTAGATAAAGACAAATCAGCAAAGATTGTTCGTGAACAAATTGATGATACTGATGAAAAAATGGAACAATTATTAACTGATAATAGTGCTTCTTCAGCATCTAAGGTTAAAAGATTATATGAACAACGTTTTTCATTAAATCAACAGTATATTGTTTTAACAGGAAGTTCTATTAGTTCTAAAATTTCTTACGAACAAGTATTCAAAAATGCAAAAGCTAAAATTGGTAAAACAAATATATTTGTAAAATTAATTGGTTCTACGAATAAAAAAGCTGAAGCTTCTGTAAAGAATGTAATGCGTGAACAAGGTTATACATTCGTAAAATCTCAGGCAGAAGGTAGAGTTTTAACGGTTGAAGTTAATAAAACTCAATTGCCTTTCTCAATTAAGGGTATGGTAAAATATCAATATGTTATTTCATTACATATTTTAAATTCTAATGGATCAACTAATGATGTTTTAGATGAAACCTATGATGGTGCAGGTATAAATGAAGCACAAGCATTTGATGAGGCTTTAAGAGATTTTGAAGTTGATTTTAAAAATAAAATTGAAGAATTAGATTTTTAAATTAGATAAAAAAACAGCTCATTTTGAGCTGTTTTTTTATTACTTCACATTTATTAAATATGGAACAGGATCTACTGTATCACCAAATGGGGCTCCTCTAGGAGCAGGAAGTCTTATTTCAAAATGTAAATGAGGACCAGAAACTCTACCAGTTTGACCTACTAATCCAATTGTGTCATGAGCTGTAATAGGTTGTCCTTTTTTTACATATATTGTGTTTAAATGTGCATAGCGTGATTGATATCCATTTTTGTGTGTAATTTCTACAATATTACCGTAATTAGTTTTTACTCCAGCGTATGATACATAACCATCAGCAATAGCATAAACAGGAACTTTGTTTCCTCTTAAATCAATGCCAATATGTTTTTTAGGAACTTTTGTTACTGGATGAATTCTCATACCGTAGTAAGATGTAATATACATTTTATCTAAAGGATTATTGACTACGAATTTTGTAAATTTCTTTTTAGCTTCAAATGGCGTAGTCATGTTATGCAATAGAGCTTTTACACGATTTATTGTTTCTTCGTTGACTTCTTGATTTGTTTGTTCAACAGGTTCTTTTTTTTCTTCAGCAATTTCTTTTTTAGCTTCTTTCTTTAATTCTTTCCCATCTTCAAAGAAAGCTTTTGGATCTTTAAAAAAGTTTTTGTTATCAAAAAATTTGTTTTGATCACTAAAGAAATTATCTGCAGTTTTATCTTTAAAAAGATCATTCTTTTCATCAAAGAAACTATCATCATCATCAATATCATCTTTAATGTTCAAATCAGTTTCTTGAATAGAAGGTGTTTTTTCATCGATAAAATTATTTTCAAAAAAGTCATTTGTTTTTTCTTTAACTTTTGCAAAAAAATCATTTTTTGTGTCTTTGAAAAAATCATCTTGTGCAAAAGATTGCGTTGAAAACAAAACTAAAGATAAAAAAAATAAAAATTTAAAATTCATAATTATTTTCCTAATAATGTAAACATTAGAACTAATATTAACATTATTAAAATCAATATGCAAAAATAAACATTGTTTGCTTTTATTCTAAAAAATTATAAAAGACTTGGTTTTACCATAAAAATGCAGGCATAACAATATTTGCTGAAGTTCCATACTTCTTGAATAAATCATTTACAGCATCTGCAGTAGGTTGTTGTCCACGAGAAATACCTAATTCTTTAGAATGTATTCCGCCAGCTACAAAAATTGTATCTAAGCCGGCTTCTCTAGCTCCAGCGATATCAGATGCCAATGAATCACCAATTACAGCAACACGTGATTTAGATTGAACGTCTAAACCAGAAACACAGTAATTGAATACATTTGCTTCAGGTTTACCATGCCAAAATACTTGACCGCCCATGCTTTGATAATGAGCTGCTAATCCACCAGCAGAAATATAAGGAACCCCATCTTTTAAAATGAATGAATCTGGTGAGCCACATACCATAGGCAAACGTCTTGATAAACAAGCTTTAAAAAATGTTTCGTATTTTGATAATTCGTCTTGTGTTCCGAAAGTTCCAGTAACTAATATAAAATTAGCTTCATCAATATTGTCTACACAAACATAATCTAAGTCTTTGAAACATTCCCAATATTTTGAAGGACCAAGGTGAAATACTCTATGTCCCAAAGCTGCAATAAAAGGATCTACTCTAGAACGTAGTTCGTGGTATATAATTTCACCACTAGTTAAAATGCCATTATATTGGTAGCGCTTAACGCCCATGTGTTCCAGCTTTTTTGCTGTCATACTACTTCTTTGAGAAGTGTTTGATAAAAAGATTACTTGTTTCTTTATGTCTGATAATTGAGAAAGAGCGTTAAAAGCTCCTATGCACAAGCGAGATTCTTCGTAAATAACACCCCACAAATCTACTATAAACGCATCATACATTGGTGCGATAGTACGTAAACCGGCAACAAAAGTAAATTCGTTGTTCAAGGGATGTTCCTAAGTCAAAGATTTAAAATATATATTTCATGTTTCTTATATCATAATTTTTCTTAATAGCAAATACTTTTAATTGACAATAAAAGCTTTTTATAGTAACTAATATGGCCTATTGAGACTACGGGATGTATCTGTTGTGACGACAACGGAGTTTTTATCCTTGTGTCTATTGAATTCAATAACAAGGGCCTTTATTTTAAATGACAACAAAGAAAGAAAAAGAAATCAGCGAGAATGAAAACGCTGATGAAGCATTACTCGATTCGTTTGGTTCTGCTTTAAAAAAACTAATTGAAAAAGGTAAAAGTAGAGGTTTCATCACAGTTGATGAACTTAATAAGGTTGTTCCTGCTGAATCAACAGAACAAATAGAAGATATTTCTGCTGCAATTTCAGAAATGAATATCAATATTATTGATAGTGCAGAACCTGTTGATGATGAAATGGATGCCGAAGATGCAAATGCAGATTCATCAAAAGATGTAGATGAAGCAAGTATAAAAATAGATGAAGCCGAAAATACTCGCTCAGATGATCCTGTTCGTATTTATTTTAAGGAAATGGGTACAGTTCAGTTATTATCTAGAGAAGGTGAAACTGCTATTACAAAACGTATTGAAGCTGGAAATGATTTAATGATTTCTGGTTTGTGCGAAAGCTCATTAACAATGAGCAAAGTTGCAGAGTGGTTGAATGAATTAGAAAAAGAAAATTCAGAAATTTCTTTAAGAGAAATTATCGACTTGGAACCTAATTATGCAGAAAATGAAGATGGTACAACAAGTGTTATTTCTCGTGTTGATCAAAGCCAAATTACTGCTGATGTTATAGCTAAAGCAGAAGAAAGTGTTAAAAAATTAAAAGATGCTCATAAGGAAGAAGAGCATCATTGTGATTGCAAAAAACACAAATCTTTAGACGAATTTGATGAAGAAGATTTGTTTGAAGAACACTCAAATTATGAAGAAGATGAGGATGATGAAGACGAAGATGAAGAAGCTTCAAACAAATCCATGGCTCAAATGGAAATTGTTTTACGTCCTCAAATAATTGAAAAATTCCATAGAATTATGGGGATGCATTATCAATTACGTGAATTGCAGAAAAAACGTGAAGATGCAATTAGGCATGGCCGTCAAGTAAGTGCTAATGTTGAAAAAGAATTTACTTCAGTTCATAAAGAGATAGTAAATATAATGGAATCAATTCGTTTGCACCCAAATCAAATAGTTCATTTGGTAGATGAATTATCTGAAAAGAACAAGAAATTGGTTTCATTAGAAGGCAAATTATTGCGTTGTGCATTATCAAGCCGTATTCCACGTGAAGAATTTTTAGAAGTTTACAAGACAGCTGATTACGATCCTAATTGGTATAAAAAACAAGCTGTTGGTGTAAAGAATAAAAACTGGAAAGATTTGATTGCTCGTTTTGAAAAAGAAATTTGCGAAATTCAAAAAGCTATCAGACATATTTGTGATGACGAAATTGGAATGCCTTTAACAGAATTCCGTCGTGTATACAATATGGTTAAGAAGGGTGAACAAGAAGCTTCTCGTGCAAAGAAAGAAATGATTGAAGCAAATCTTCGCTTAGTTATTTCTATTGCAAGAAAATATATTAATCGTGGTTTACAATTGCTCGATTTGATTCAAGAAGGAAATATTGGATTAATGAAAGCTGTTGATAAATTTGAATACCGTCGTGGCAATAAATTTTCAACATATGCTACATGGTGGATTAGACAAGCTATCACACGTTCAATTGCTGACCAAGCTAGAACAATTCGTATTCCTGTTCATATGATTGAAACAATTAATAAATTGGTTCGTACAAGCCGTCAAATGCTTCATGAAATAGGTAGAGAACCTACTCCTGAAGAATTGGCTAAAAAATTGAATATGGAAGTTACAAAAGTACGTAAAGTATTAAAGATTGCAAAAGAACCTATTTCTTTAGAAACACCTGTTGGTGATGAAGAAGATAGCCATTTAGGTGATTTTATTGAAGATAGAACAGTAATGCAACCTATGGAAGCAGCAATCCAAACAAACTTACGTGCAACATGTGATGAAGTTTTAAGTAGCTTAACACCACGTGAAGAAAAAGTTTTACGTATGCGTTTCGGTATAGGTATGAATACAGATCACACATTAGAAGAAGTTGGACAACAATTCTCTGTAACTCGTGAACGTATTCGTCAAATTGAAGCTAAAGCTTTGAGAAAATTAAAGCATCCTACACGTTCAAAACGTTTACGTTTGTTCTTGGATAACACCTGATTTTAAAGGTAATGATTTTTAAAAAGGTCCCTAATTTTAGGGACCTTTTTCTTAATCTTCTTTATCTTTATTACATTCATACATAGGATTTATAATCATTACTGATAAAGCTCCAGGAACCATATTTAAAACATCTTCTACAACACCTACAGCAGTTCCTACAACAGCTCCTATAATTCCTGTTAATGGTACAAAAGGAATTTCATGGCCTATATCAAAACCTGTTGAAAGACCATTTCTTGTATTTGGTAAAGTGTATGCCCATATATAACTTTCTCTTTCTCCCTCGTTTTTTAACCAACCTTCACATTGTGCTTTAGATCCATATGTTGGATGGGCAACACAAGCTGATAAACTTATCATTAATGCAATTAATATAGCTAATTTTTTCATGAGTAATTCCTTTTAAAAATTATTTGCTGACTTTAAATCTATACCTGACTAATTCAGTTCCTTTTTCTAAATCTGTTAGCCATATATTAAATGTATAGTCTTTTTTATTGTTAGAATTTACATAGCTCCTAATATCGCCAAATAACAAAATATCAGCGCTAGATTGTTTTCCAACTTTCTTTTGACTATCTTTACTTACCAATCCATTGTATTGATATTTTAATTCTTTCATTAAATCTAATCGGGATTGTGAATCAATTAAGATAAAAGAATTTGTTTTAGATAATTTTTCTAATATTTCAGCATTTATATCTGAAATTGGAAAATAAGGATTTCCTGTATTGTTTTTAATGTTTGCAATAAACAAATTTGGTGTTTTTTCATATTCGTTAAGTTTTGCTTGTAATTTTTGATCCAAATTCATTTTATTTATTAAATCAGATACAATGTTTTGTGTATCTTTTAATTCCCATTTTGTAGACGTGTTTGATGATATTAAGGTTTGTTCTTCATATTCATGAACACCACCAGCACAACCGACTAAACAAAATAAAGCTAACAATAAAAACTTTTTCATATCTATTATTCCATTTTTGGTTTTATACAGCTTATACAGTATAAACAGTAAAATCAATATTTTATATTTGATATTTCTTTTGATAACTATTAAGATTTTAAAAAATTAATTTAAGAGTAGGTATAAAAATGAAAAAAACTTTATTGGTTCCTTTGATACTATTGGCTGGCTGTAAATCTTTTGATTTTAATCAAGAAACATTGCCTGTTCATAGACAAGTAGAGGAAAAACTACCTAGATTTGAATTATCTTTAAAAGCAAATGAACCTACTTTTTATTCATCTAAGTTTAATCATAAATATAAATTTGTTAAAAAACATGCTGAGCGTATATTTATTCGGGAATTTGAAACAAACTTTATGGAAAATGATTTAACTCCAAAAGGCAAATTGGTATTAAATCATGAATTTTCTATGGACCATTCTCACAATGGTTGGACGTTATTATCATTTGTTGGTGGTTTGGGTGTAATCAATTTGTTTGGTGTCCCAACATCTAGTTTTACAGGTACATCTAATATTGATGCTAAGATAGTAGATAATAAAGGGCGAGTAATTAAAAATTATTATGCTGTAGCTCAAGATACAGAATATACAGGTGTATTTAGATATGATTCTAGTGATTGCCCTTATGCTGCATATTTAAATAGTTTTAAAGCAGCTTTGCAAAAATTAGTAAAGAATATGTATGAAGATAAAGAAAATTTGTTCTATGCATTTAATAAAAGTAAAGTTCCTTTAAATACTAATGCACGTGCAGAGATTAAAGCTAATAGTTCTCTTCCGGAGTGGTTAAATTATTATTTGAAAGAGGGCTCTGTATTACAACAAGATGTTGAATATAAGAATTATATTGGTGAAGGTGTAAACGAACAAGCAACATATAAAGATATGCGTCGTCAATTGGCTAATGAATTCTTTAGTGAAAACCCTGATAAGGCAAAAGATGTTTATTGTGAAAGACAAGGAATTAAAACACATAAAAATCGTACGTTTTCAATATACAGATGTTCTTTAGAAGAGATAGAAAAAAATAGATAAAATAAAAAAGAGCCTTTAAATTGGCTCTTTTTTTATGCTTGGTCTAAGTATTTATCAATAAATGCATCTGGACCGAATTCTTTAATTAATTGTTCTGATAATAAAACGTGTTTTGCACCAGAAGAGTAAAGTTTTAAGTAAGGTCCTAAACCACCTAAGTTAACATCAAGAATTACAGATTCACCTGCTGCAGGACGCTTTACTAAAATTGCATATTTTAATTCTTTAAAGCTTCTTCCTAATACGAAATCTTCTTCGTTTGGAGTTAAGTTCCAGTGCATATAGTCTTCTTCAGTTCCTTGTGGGTTTCTAAAGAAAATCATAGTTTGACATTGACCACGAACAACTTCGCCAAGACCTAATCCATCAACAATGTTTGGTTGTTGGAATGCACAAAGATATGCTTGACGCTTTTTACGTCCTTCTTGTAAACCAATAATAAATTGATCACGGAACATAGGATGCTTTAACATAGGTGCTGTTTCATCGATCATGATTAAGCTTGGATCACCGGTTTGTGTTGATAAGCTATGAATACGGTGCATAATATAACCAATAACAGCAGGGGCTAAAGTATCATCTTCAAAGATATGCGTAAAGTCAAATGCCACAAAGTGTGCGGTCATATCTAATGTATCATTTGGAGAGTTAAAGATTAATCCATATTGTTGATCATTAACCCAGCGGAATAATTCACGACGCATAGCACCAGTTGGTGAGAAACAGCTTTTATGTAAATTCTTTAAAGTTCTTTCTTCTGGTCTTAAGTAATCAAATGCTGTTGTTACGGCACGTGCAATTTCTTTTTCAGATGTTGCATCATCAACCATAGTAATAGCTTTTAACCAACGACGTAAGAAAGCTCTGTTTTCTGGTAAATCTTTACATGCAAATGGGTTCATTGATGTTGAATCTTTATCTCCATCAAAGTTAACATAAGCACCTTGAATTGAATTACAGAAAACTTTAACACCTAAGTGACGGTCAAAGAAGAATACACGTAAATCAGGATGTCTCATAGCTTGACCAGCTAAGAAAGCTAACAAAGTTGTTTTACCTTGACCGGTTGAACCAAGTAAAATACAGTGAGCAACGGCGTTAGCTGCCGCACTTACGTGGAATTGCCAACGATAAGGCGTTCCAGAAATGGTTCTAAAGATTGTAATAGGACCTTTACCCCAGTCTGAATTCTGAATACCTTCAGTTGCTTGTTCTATATTAATAGCTGTTGCAACAGCTCTAGATAAGAACATGTATGTTCTAGGATAAATTTCATATGTTGGGAATTGAGCGAAGAATGATGCTTGTGCAACCCATCCTTCTCTAACAGGTGTAGTTCCGTATAAACGGCAAATACGTTCAATTTCCATTTGTCCATATTCGAGTTCTTCAGGAGATGTTCCAAAAATAAATATAGTTAATGCATAATGACATAATGTTTGTGTATTAGCATCAGCACTATCGATTGTTTCCATTGCTTCTTCATATTGAGCAGCAGTTGAACCTGAAAAACTTGTAACTCTACTCATACGTTGTTGTTGAGCGAGTAAAGCCATAGCTTTTGCTTTTGGAATAGGGTTAATGTTATGAAGTATATTGATTTCACAATCTATTGACATTATATCGGAAATCATTTGTTCGTCCATATAATCTCCAGCTGAACGAAGTCCCATAACGATACAACGTAGTTCATGTTCACCAGAGAAGAAACGAATCATTCCTTCATCACCTGTAAAGTGAATATAATCTGCTGTTAATAATGACTTTAATTCGGCGCCTTCTAAGTGTCCAATTCTTGGTTTTGGAGTTGAAATTGGAGAACATAAACGTGCTAAAAATGTAAATGGACTGTCGTCAATATCAGACATTTTAGACTCAACTAAAGCTTTTGGACCATAATCATCTAAAATGGTCATTAAAGCTTGAGCTGCAGAGTTTAAATCTCTTGCGTGATTTTTACGTTCTTTTGTAGAAAGGATAATGTAATGTCTGTTTCTAAATACACGACTTAAATTTTCTGTCCAGCGATCAGCAATTAAATGCAAAATCTTGTTTGTATGTTGGACTTCCTCTTCCAAAGGTACCATTTCACGTATCGTAAGAACACGAATCGTAATATTGCTTTCAGCCATAGAATCAATAAATGTTTTTCTAGCTTCTAACATTTGTTCTCTAAATTCAGGTGGAACTAGAGCTAAATCAATACCTTTAAGTGAAAAAATACGTAATAAAGAACCTTCACGACATTCAATTGTTGTGCCGTCATCTTTTAATCTTTCAAATGGAAGAAAGTCAGAAACCTGTGTTTCTTTTGGGCGTGGTAAAATAATTTCTCCTAATTTTGTAGCGAGTACACCCGCAAATGCTGCTGCAGCAAGAATACCTAAGCAAGCAATAATAACCTCAGGAGTAGCTAGGGAGGATACAAAAACTGATAATATATTCTCAGGGTGCAAATTTAGCCCCCTTTACTTTATACATATTCTGGGAAGTCTTTGGAGCTTTACCAAATGCTTGAACCATAGCAGATAAGTGAGGTTCTTTAGCTCCATAAATTATTAAAATAAAATGACCAATTGCAATTGTTACAACGAACATAAGAGGGTTTACGTGATAAATACCCATCATAATAAACATTGCAGGAAATTGTAAAACCATGTTCAAAAGCGCAGGCAACATGGGCGCCAAAAAGATTTTTGGCGGCATAGCAACGGCTTTTAAAATAGGTTCACGCATTTTATTTCCTCTCGTTAGCTTTGTATATTATCAATAAAAAATAAAAAAATCATTAAAAAAATTGCCGTGGCGAACCACGGCAATCTTTTCTTAATATCAACTTGCGTTGAAATTATTTCAATGTATCTGCATAGTTGCCTGAACCGGTTGATGTACCTGTTACATAGTCAACAACGCCACCAGCTACAGCTAAGATTGCTAAACCGATAGCTAAAGCAGCAACCCAACGCCATTTTACTTGACCGAAAATAGCACCAGCAGCAACGCCTACTAAGCCGAAGCCACCGATAACGAATGTTACTGTTCTAACAGATGCGAAAACTTTTGCAGTTTTGCCAACAACTGAGTCAAAAACTTCAGCTGATGCATCTACTGTGGAAGCTAATAAAATAGCTAATGCGATATATAAAATTTTCATGTCGAGATCTCCTTTAATAGAAAGTTTGAAAATTTATACTTTCAGAATAAAGCCTAAATGATATTTCGTCAATTGAAAAGTTAACACTGAAAAAATGGCATTAACATATTGATATATAATAGAAAAACCGTATTTTTGAGGCAACTGTAAAAAAAGATTAACATTATTGAAAAATAAGTAACAACAAATTGAAAAATAAGTAAAATATTTTTACTAAGGAAAATTTACAATGTTTTAACGGTTACGCAATATTATGATGAATGGGATTCTATATATAATTATTTTTTAAGTGAAAACGCTATGAAAGAAAATAATATAAATAAAAAAGAGAGAAAAATGCCATTCGCCCTAACATCAGTATTATGTTTAGTTGGCGTATTTGCTGGCGTTGTAGGATTTTGTAAATTATCATTTTTTGCTATGAAAAACCATCGTAGTGCTGTCGAACGTGATACATTAGTTCAAGCATTTGTAGATGTACAGCCATTTAATGAAAATGAAAAAATTAATAATAGAAATGCTGTTGTAGTATTTAAAGATCGTAATTCTAATGCTCCAGCTATTATATTTAATAAAGAAAATTTAGAAAAAGAAGTTGTTGTTGCTAAGAATGATAATGTTGTAAGACCTCCTGTTTTTATACAAAAAGATAAACAAGAAAAAACACCAATTGCTTCAAAAGAAAAGAATTTAGATGAATTAGAAGCTACAGTTGTAGCTACGGCTCCTGTAATTAAAGAAAACGTTAATATCGAAGTTGCTAAAGTTGAAAATATAGAATCCACAGAAAATTCACTTAATAATAGCAAAAATATTAATGTAGCTTCTTTATTAAAAGATGGTCGTGAATTATTGGATAAAATTAATGAAAGCGTTTTAGCATCAGAATCCCAATTATCCGATGAGAACGATACACCTATTGCAGTTGCTGTAAGTGACCCTATAGCTTTTGCTGCTTTAGCTGATAATACTAATGCTAATATCCAAGTTGCTGCAAATGAAACGGCAGTTTCCTTAGATGAAGCTGATAAAAAGGCTGAATTAGCTAAGGAAGATAAACCTTTGGTTCAAGAAATAGCTAAAGCAGAAGTTAATCCAAAAAGTAACTTAAAAACAGAAGAAAAAGTTGAAGTTGCTGGTAGATTTTCTGAATATATTAAAGATTCTAAAAGACCAAATATTAAACCTAAAAATAGATATTGGGTTGATGTTGCTGCATTAAGAGAATCTTTAAAAGCAGAAGAAGCTGCTCAGAAAAATAAACAATTCTTAGAAACAGCTGAAGTTTCTCAAGCTTCATTAAAAGAGGAAAGAATATCAGATACAACAGTAAATGAAACAAAAGTTGCTGTTGTTCAGGATATGCCTGTTGATGGAACTGAAGAGCGATTCGATTTTGCTAAGAATGAAGCTGTAAAAGTTCAAGAAAATAAAGAAATTGCTATTAATGATAAAGTAGAAACACAAAATTCTAGTTTGAAATTTACAGCAGAACAATTGGCTTCATTGAAGAAATTGCCAAGTCCTGTTGGTGATTTATCTGAACCTGAAAATAAAACAGAATCTTTATGGAGAGTTGCTAAGGTTGCAGGTAAACCAAATAATTCAAAGGCTGTTGTAAATAATATTCCAAAAGAAATAAAAACAGTATCTGATCCAGGTTCTATTCAAGAACCAAGACAAAAAGAAACAGATCAAATTTTGCATGAAGTTGCAGATAATACATCTGTAGTAAAGAAAAATACTGTAATTTATAAAAATAATAGACCAAAAGAAGGTAGTGCTACAGTTGAAGAAATAGCATCTGTTGCAGAAGACAATAAATCATTAGACTGGATGGACAGACAACAAGCAGCTGTATGGACAAGTTTATCTCAAAATGATACTCCTAGTGTATGGAAACAATCTAGAGATGATGATCCTAATGCAGCAAAAGCTTTTAGAATTGCTAATGATGAAACAGAAGCAAAAAAAGAAGAACCAAAGAAAGAAGAAGTAAAAGCAGAAGATACAAAGAAGGAAAATTCTAATGAATTAACTTCTATGCAACCAAAGGTTATTGAACTTGAAAAGAAACCTGAAGCTATTTCTTCTCCAACTTTATTGCCATTAGGTCCTTCAAATGCTCCTAATGTTGTAACAGGTGTTGCAAATGTTGATAATGTTGCATCAGGTACAGGTTTTGCTGCACCTAAAGTAGCAGCTTTCCCTGGAACAAGTAGTGAAGTTTCGCAAAATACAGATGCAAAAGATCCTACATTAATGAATAAGATTTTCTCTATATTCAATAAGAATGAAAATCCTTCAGATAGTACAACAAAAGAACCTAATAAGAATTCTCAAGCAACAGTTGCTCCAAATGACACTTCTAAAGGGCTACTTCCTTTTGGTGGTATAAGTAAAATGAATACAAATACAGAACCAACTGAGCAACATTCTTCAGCAATGCCTTCAGAAATTAGGTTAACATTTAAGCCAGGCAGTTCTGAATTGTCAGCTCAATCTGTTAAATTAATTAAGAAGTTTGGAGAACAAATTAAAGGTGATATTCAAAAAGCAATTGAAGTAAGAATGAGTAATGAAGATGTTGATTTACAAGAAAAACGTTTTGCTTTGATTCGCAGTACATTAATTGGAATTGGTATTGAAGATGTTCAAGTTGTTCCTTTGTTAACAGATAGGACACCACATAAAATTGTTTTAAAGGTATTTAAAATTCCGGAGGAAGGAGTGGCTGAAATGCAAATGACTTCACAAGGGGTTAGAGAAAAATATAGATATAATCAATGGTAGTATTTGAGGCTAATTTTAAAAATTTGAAATATTTTAAGGGATTTTTAAATACTTTAGTGCTTTAATGGTATAAACAGAATAGTTTTTTCTTAAAAAAGAATGGAGAAAATATATGAAACTTAAACATTTAAAAGAAAACTTATTGAAAAATAAATGTTTAATATTATTCGGAACAGTATGTTTGTTCGGGACAAGTGGTTGTGTGAACGAACATTATTACGACGATGGAATTGGAGTTTCTGGTGGTGCAGCTTCTTCTGCTCCAGCTTTTGCTACACCAGCTATGGGTGGAACTTTAGGCGAAAATGCTCCAAATAGCGTTGATCAACGTCAATATGGTCGTAGAGGAGAAGATGTTTCTGCAAATAGACCTTCTCATACTGGCGATAATGGTCTCTATTCTTTTGACTCAGAAACGGATAATGGTTCTTTACAAAAACAAGTAGAACAAGCAAGTACAGAAGAACCAGCAGAAGTTGCTGATAATGAATATGATGCACAAGATCCAGTGGATGATTGGTTAGCTCCAGAGGGCTCAACTGTTCGCCAATTGTTATTGCAATGGGGCGATAAAGCAGGATGGCGTGTTGTTTGGGAATCTGATAGAGAATATATTTTGGAAGCCGGTGCTATGTTCAGAGGACGCTTTATGGATGTTTCATCCGCATTGTTGCGTTCATTCGCAAGAACAAGACCTGCTCCATGGGGAACTTTTTACAAGGGTAATCGTGTGTTGTTAATAACCACCACGGAGGACGAAAATGCTGACTAATAAAAAATCAACTTTTAAATTTTTTGCAATTGCACTTTGTGGTTTGACACTATGCTCTTGCTTGCAACAGCAAGTAGATAAAGATGTTGATCGTACAACCGATCAAGCAAAAGCTATCATGAATGAGCCTATTAAACAGCAAGATTTGTATAAAATGGATACAATTGCTGTTAAGGACGATATTTGGTTAGGTTCTAAAAGCTCAAAGATGGCTGCTGGAGAAACATTACCAGCAAGATTTGAAACAGATGATGGTATTACATTATATTCAACAAAAGCCGTTTCTTTATTGCAAGTTTCTGAACAAATTACAGCATTAACAGGAATTACAGTTCGTGTTGATGATATGATTTTAGAAGCTGTAAAATCTGCAACACAAGGTGAAGATTCACAAGACGGTACAACAAAACAAAATGCTTCTCCAGATTTGTTTGTAGCAAACTATTCTGGTAAGTTGTCTGGATTTTTAGATCAAATCGGTTCACGTTTTGCTTTATGGTGGAAATATCAAAATAAAGAAATTACATTCTATAAGATGGAAACAAGAGTTTTCACAATCTATGCTTTGCCTGTTCAATCTGAATTAAGTGCAAACATTGCTGGTACAGCATCAGGTGAAAGTGGTGATACAACATCAGCATCAATGTCATCAAGTATCTCTTTAGATATGTGGTCTCAAATTGAAACAGCTATTTCTGCAATGCTTCCAAGTGGTGCTACATTAAACGTATTGCCAGCTAATGGTACATTGACAATTACAGCTCCTCCATTAACTTTGCAACGTGTTGCTCAATATATTAATTCAATGAATGAAAGATTATCAAGACAAGTTGCTCTTTCTGTAAAAGTATTGAATGTTGAATTATCAGATTCACAAAGTTTTGGAATTAATATTAATGCTGTAAAACAATTTGCAAAAAGTCATACTAATGAAGCGGCAATTCAAAATGTTGGCGAAAAATCATCTGGTCTTGCAGGCATGATTATGTCCCATGTTACTAGAGGTGGAAACGATATTACTATAATGACGGATGCTCTTGCAGAACAAGGTAAAGTTTCAACTATAACATCTGCTACAGTTGTTACAATGAATAATAAGATTGCACCAATTCAAGTTTCAACGAACGAATCATATATTTCTGAAGTATCTCGTGAAAAGAATGATGATGAAACATCATATTCTGCATCACAAGAAAAAATTAACTATGGTTTTACTATGGAAATCTTACCAAGATTATTAGATCATGGTCGTATGTTGATTATGTTTACAATGACATTAACAGATTTGAAAAAAATGGATGAAAGAACATTTGGTGGAACAGATTCTGGTATTACAATGCAATTGCCTAAATTACAAACACGTGGCTTTGTTCAAGAAGTTGCAATGGTTTCAGGTGATACTTTAATGTTGTCAGGGTTTGAGGAAGTAAAATCAACTTCAAACAAAGCAGATGAAATATCAGGATTTACAAGAGATGCAGATAAAACACGTAACGTTTTAGTTGTATTAATTACACCTGAAGTTATGATATCTCCATTACAACCAGAAACTAGAATGAATAATTTCTAATTTTGGTTTGTAGAAGAATATAAATTTAAGGAATAAAAATATGGCAGAAGAAGAAGAAGAATATTCCGTAGAAGATTTCGAAAACAGCGAAGAAAACGCTGTTGGCGAAGTTGATTCTGCCGAAGAATACACAGAAGAAGAATATCCAACTGAAGAACAAGCAGAAGATTTTGGTGAAGAAGCGACTTCTGATGAAAGTTCTGAAGAAGGCTCTGAAAATCAGGAAGGAAATGAGGAGAACTGGGGTTCTACAATTACAGTAGGTGATACAACATATGCTGTAGGTTTGTTCTGGATGGAATTACAAAATTTGTCAGATCCATATCCAGAAGTTCAAGAATCAGCTTCTCAAATTGTTGAAAATGGTGATTTATTCTGTGTTTATAGAGCAGCAACTCCACAGTATGGTGTTGGTTCTTCAGCTGAAGGTCATAAAAAAGGTATGCCAGCAGCAGCTGCTGCTGTAGCTGAATCTTTTTCAGATTTGCCAACAAGTGTTGCTGTATTTAAAGTAAATTCTGGTTGGTGGTTCTTAGTTGTACGTAATGACGTTATTTTGTCTGAAGATGATGTTTTATATAAAACAGAAGAAGAAGCTAAAAAAGCCTTTATGGATATGATGTCTGTTCCAGATTGGGATAGAAGAATTTGTCCAGCTGAATGGGGCGTTGAAGGAACGCAAGATATTCCAATTGAAAAGTTCCTTAAGAGTAAATCTGTAAAATTGATAAGTATTTATAAGTCCAACGTTAAAAAATATGCAATGATTGGCGGTGGCGCTTTATTAGCACTTATTATGTTGACAAAAATGTGTTCTGAACCAGAAACGCCAAAAGTTCAAAGAAGATTGGCGCCTGTACGTAGACAAGTACAAGAGGTTGTTGAGGAAGAAGAATTTAGTTTCGTTGAAACGAAACCTTGGGAAAAAATACCTGTAAGTTCTGATTTTATGAATAGATGTTATGCAGGAATTATGCATATTAAATCCATGGTTATTCCAGGTTGGGAAGTTGGTAATGTATTCTGTACACCAAAAGGTTTATCAACAAGTTGGACTATGAAATCAGGACATTTAGGTTTCTTGCGTCGTGGTTTTGAAGAATATGGCACTGCTGGTATGGACTATGTTTTGTCAGATTCAGGAACATCTGCGATTGTTAGTGTGTCTTTAGGTGATATTCAATTAAAATCTGAGTATCCAAAGTATTCAGTTTCAGAATCAAGGGAATATTTAGTTAATATTTTCCAAGCAATAAATCAAAAGATTAATTTAAGTGAAGATGTATTAAATGTTACAATTCCAATACCAGGAAAGAAGGCTGACGGATCTCAAAATACTATTAATAAAGCATATAAACGATTGACATTTTCTTTCGATTCGTCTATTGATATGGCAGATTGGTTGTCAGTATTTAATGAATTTCCTGCTTTAGAATTGAAGAAAATAACATACAGTATTGAAAAGAACATGTGGAGCTATGAGGGACAAATCTATGAACCGACAAAATAATAAAAACTTAATTCCGATGTTGTTGGGAATGACAGTAGCAATATCATCGGTACAGAATGTAAAAGCACAGGATTTGTTTGATGATAATTTTTTGACAAGTCCAAAAGCTGAAGCTCCTGCTCCGGCTCCTGTGAACAATAATCAACCAGCACCAGTAGTTGCTGAAGCTCCTGCAAATGTAGAAGTTCCAGCTGCTGTTGAAGCTCAGGCTAGTGCTCCTGCACCAGTTCCAGCTGAAGCTCCTGTTGCTGATGTTTCTCCAATGCCTACTGAACCAGCTTTAGATATTCCAGAAGTTCCTGCAAAGCAAGAAGAAGTATCTGTTGCAATGCCAGCTCCTGTATCAGTAGAAGTTGAAATGCCTACAGCAGATGTTCCTCCTCCTCCAATGGGATTTGCAAATGAAGGTGGAAATGGAGAAATGCATGTTTCACAAAGACCAAATGATGCTGTTATTGGAAAAGTATCAAGTGATGTCTTCCGTGAAATGGCAGAAGTTGAACGTGAAAATACAAATTTAGAATTACAATTAAAACGTGAACAATTACGTTCTAGCTTGAATGCATTAAAAGCAACAAATCGTCAAATGTTGTTTAATGAGATTGAACGTCGTGAAAAAATGACACAAGCGCGCTTGGAATGGGAATTAAACCAAGATATGAAGCGTCAAGACGCATTAGAACGTAAACAACAAGCAGAAATTCGTCAAAAGCAAATTGAAGCAGCTTTGCGTCGTGAAGAAGATCGTCGTATTGAAAAGTTGAAAAAAGAAGAAGAAGAAGCAAAAGCTGAAATTGCAAAGAAAGAAGCTGAAGAAGAAAGGAAACGTCAAGAATTAAAGAAAAAATATGAAGTCGCTTCTTTAGTTCGTTTAAATAACTTAAAACCAACTTTAGTTGAAGTTGCAAGACCAAGTAAGATTAAACGTGTACCATCTGAAAGAGCTTCAGAACAATTGACAGCTACCGGTGAAACATTATTAGCTAAATCTCAAGTCGGAGGTGGAGCTGGCGGAGCTGCAACTGAAGAAGAAGCAGGAGCAGTACGTGTTCCACCAGCAGGATCATTATATTCTGTAATGGAAGTAAGTGGTGTAGGTGGAACTTTAGTTGCTAGAGTATTGAATAAAAATGATAAATCAACATTCTATGTAAAGAAAGATCAAGTATTGCCATCTGGACACGTTGTAGTTTCCGTTTCTAAAGATTATATTTTAGTTCAAAACGGTGCTAATAAAGAAATAGTTGGTTTCCAAACAGCTGGTTTAGGAAGTATGGAATTAGTTCGTGAAGTTGCAAAACAAGAAATGCAACCTGAAGTTGCAGAGCCTGTTGAAGAACTTGCTCCTACTGAAAATAAATCAAGACCTGTAAAGAAAAAACGTAATTTCTCAAATCGTCCTCGCAGTACAGCAGGAAGTTTGGCTAGATAATTTTTAGGGAGTCAAAAATATGCCTCCAACACCTCCTGCCGCAGCGGCTAAACCTACAGGTGCACCTAAGAAAAGTTCCGAAATATTGGCGGAGCTTTTCTCTGCAGGTAACGAGTGTTTAACAGCTCCATCAGGTAAATTCCCTGCAAAAGAAGATACAAGGTCAATGTTGGCTTTGTTCTCAAATGGACGCTTTTTAGTAAGTTCTGAACATAAATTCGATGGACGTGTGATTTCTTTTGAAACTCTTGCACGTAAGCGTGGTTACCAAGTGGCAAGACCACCAGAATATGTTCCTCCAAACTTAATTAAAGCTATTTATGATCGTGCAGCAAAAGATGCTCCTGATCCTACAGAAGAAGAGCAAGGCGGTTCTGCAGCTAATTTAGACCAATTGCAGATGCAAAAGGACTATTTGGATGTTTTGCAAAAAGCTGCTGGTGTTAAAGTTTCTGATATTCACGTTGTTGTTGGTACCAAAAAGACAGAAGTTATTTTCCGTCAAAATGGTATGATGCAAGTTATTATGGAACGTGATAAAGATTGGGGTGAAGCTTTTGTTCGTGCAGCATTCGCTTCTTCAGATATTTCCGATGCTAACTATGCTTCAAACGAATATCAAGCTGCACAAAAATTAGGTGAAACTGCATTACGTGGTTCTGGTGGTAAATTGAGATTACCAAGAAACGTTTTAGGTGTACGTTTACAATTTAACCCTATTGCATTTGGTACCAGATACCTAGTTATGCGTATGTTGTACGCAGATGATGATCCAGATAATGCTGGTGATTTGATGGCTTTGGGGTATACACAACGTGAATCCGATATGTTCTATCGTCTTCGTGCTGTTCCTATTGGAATTATTATTGTTGCAGGACCTACAGGTTCAGGTAAATCTACAACATTACAAAGAAATATGATTTCTATGTTACAAGAGCGTAACTTCGAATTAAATTTAATTACTGTTGAAGACCCTCCTGAATATCCTATTCCTGGTGCTAGACAAATGCCGGTTACTAATGCTGAAAACGAAAAGGCAAAAGAAGAAGCGTTTACAAAAGCATTAGCAGCATCTTTACGTTCTGACCCTGATATGTTAATGATCGGCGAAATTCGTACATTATCTGCAGCTCAATTGGCATTTAAAGGCGCTTTGTCTGGCCACGGTGTGTGGTCAACATTACACGCTAACTCTTCACCAGCAGTTATTATGCGTTTAAGAGATATGGGGGTAGAACCATTTAAACTAATTGATCCTGAAATTATGAAAGGGATGGTTTCACAACGTTTGTTTGGTAGAATTTGTCCTAACTGTGCTTTACATGCAAAAGATCATTTAGATAATCCTGTTGTTAAACGTTTGCGTAAAGCTTATGGTGACTTTGGTTTGGAAACAGCTTGCTTAAAAGGACCTGGCTGTGCTGATTGTCAAGGTCGTGGTGTTAAGGGGCGTTGTGTTGTTGGTGAAATTTTATTACCAGATGCTACATTCTTAGATTTGCTCGTTAAAGGTGAAACTAAGAAAGCTATTGACTATTGGACAGGTGATCTTGGTGGTAGAACAATGAAAGATTGTGCTGTTGAACGTATGCTTAAAGGTTTAGTAAGCTGTGAAGAAGTTGAACGTTGGTGCGGATTGTTAGATGAAAGACCAGTTTACTAATTTTTTTTAAATTTAAGAAAGGTATAAAGACATGGCATTAAATGCTGCAGACATTAACAAATATTATGCTATGGTAATCTGCCGTTGTAGTGGTCAAACAAGATTAAAAATTTATCGTAAGTTGATGTCATTACTTAGAAACAGATTCTCATTAATGGATGCTCTTGAACGTGTTCGTGGTATTATTACTGATGGCGGAAAAAAACCTGATGAACCTATGGCTTTAGCCTTATTGTATTGGGAACGTGGCTTACAAAACGGTGATTCTTTTTCTGTTTCTTTAGAAGGTTGGGTTCCTGCTCGAGAAAGATTGATGCTGTCAGTAGGTGACGTTTCAAACTTAGCGGGAGCTTTAGAAAATTTAATTAAAGTTACAGAAGGTATTAAACGTATGACTGCACCTTTAGTAGGAGCTTTGGCGTATCCAGCTTTCTTGTCTATGGCGGTTGTATTAATTATTTATGGTATTGGTGCATTTATGGTGCCGCCTATGATGGATGCTGCTCCTAATGCTAGATGGACTGGTAATGCTAAGAACTTAGTAATTTTATCTAACTGGATTAGAAAATACTATATACTTGCTTTCTTGTCTTTGCCAACTTTGTTTGCTCTTATAGGTATGACCATGAGTAGATGGAGTGGTAAATCTAGAGTGCTTGTAGAAAACGTTCCACCTTGGTCATTGTATCGTATTTTCGTTGGTGTTACTTGGTTATTGGCTTTGGCAGCATTAGTTCGTGCAGGTACACCTGTTTCACGTGCTCTATTAAGTTTACGACATGATGCAAGCCCGTATTTACTACGTCGTATTGATGATGCTTTAGTGTTCATTAACAACGGTGATAACATTGGTGAAGCTTTAACAAAAACAGGATTACAATTCCCAGATAAAGAAATTATTGGAGACTTACGTATTTACTCTGAAATGGATAACTTCCAAGAAGCTTTAGACCAAATGGCTGATGAATGGTTAGAAGATTCAGTTACAGGAATTGAACAAAAAGCGGGTGTTTTAAATACTCTTGCTATTTTAGCTGTTTCTGGTGTTATTGCTTGGTCTGTTATGGGTACATTCGAAATGCAAGACCAAATTACAAAGTCAATGCAAGGTTAATAAGAAGGAAAATAATAAATGAGTATTTGGGAAGCAATTATGTTAATTTGCTTTGGAGCAAGTTGGCCTGCAGCAGTTGCAAAAACTTATAAGACAAAGAATGTTAAAGGAAAGTCATTATTGTTCTTATCTTTAATTTTGATAGGTTATATTGCAGGTATGATTAATAAGATTACAAATACAGGGTACGACCTTGTATTTTGGTTGTACGTAATCAATTTTGCCTTAGTATTTACAGATTTTTGTTTGTATTTTCGTTATAAAAACAAAAATTAATTTAAGTTATAAAATTTCTAAATCATGTAAGCGGTTGTCGGCATTTACTTTGTCAATAACCGCTTTAACGTATTTATCTAAAGCTGAGTTTTCAGAATAATCTGCTTCAGAATAGAAGTGAATTCTTTTATCTTTTACTAACTTATCTATTACTTCTGTTGCATTCGGTTTGTTTGGATCATAAACAGCAATTGAGTGTCCGTTGTTTTTCTTAACAGCAGACATAGAAGGAATATCTGTTAAACCATCACCAATATAGATAATGTTTTCGTAAGGAATTTTTCTTTCTTTTGGATCAACATAATCATTTACAGATTCAGTATCTGTTTCATCTAAGAAACCTTTGTTAATTCTAGAAATATATTGTGTCTTAGATGTAAAGTTTAATGATATACCAGGCCAAATTGCAATTCCGTTAGCATCATACATAAATTTGGAGCCATAAATACGGTCAATTTCTTTCGCAATTGATGATCCTTCAATAATTTCTTTTAAACCTGATGAGATAATGTAATGTGTTAAAGTAATATCTTTTGAATCAGCATATTTTTTAATTCTAGAAAACCACTTATCAACACCTTTAAACAAAGTAATGTTTTTGCCTAATTTATTAAAATCTTCTCTTTTAATAGCAATATCTCTGTATTTTGCTTCTTTTAACATAAAATACATGCAGCAAGAAATGCCATCCATTCCTTGATTTTTTGCTAAGCTATTTACCGTATTCCAGAAATCTTGAGGTTCTTTTCCAATGCTTTCAATGAAGCCATATTCTTGCATATTGCCTGGAGCTAAAGTTCCATCAAAATCGTAACAAATTGCCATTTTAACTTTGTGTTCTGTCATTTTTAGATCCTAAAAATTTTAGTTTTATTTTATATTATAGTAAGTTAAAGTTGTTTATAAATTGTATATATAATAACTTTTTTTATAAAAAATTATCAATGATATATTTAAATTTAATAGTGGGTATTTTAATTTTTACTTTGTTTGCTATAAGGCCTTTTGTCTATAAAAAAGCCAGTAAGGAATTTAGTGCAGATATTTCATCTTATTTTACTTCGGTATGGTGTTTTTTATTTGCCATTTTATCATTACCATTTTTCTATGATTATTTATTTATAAATGAGAAAATAGTATTTTTTAAATTAGGCTTTATTTTTCCTATTTTAAAAGGATGTTCCCTTTATTATTTTATGAAATATAATCAAATAGTTAACAAAGAAAATACAAGTTGTTCTGTGTTTTGGGGTATGATTTCCTTAGGTGTTGCTACTTTAGTATCAACAGTTGTTTTTAATATACCTCTTGAACCATTAAAACAAAAGATATTAGTTTCTATAGCAATTTTAAGTTTGTTGTTTTTCTCATTTGGTGAAGGAAAAAAACTATCTAAATATGGTAAAAAAGCTTTTGTTTATACAATTGTTTTTGCAACTTTAAATAACATATGTGATGTTTTGGGTATTAAATTTACAAATTGGTATGTAATGTATTTTTTTACAATATTTTTAATGCTTTTATTTTCACTAGTTATTTCAGGAAAAAAAATATCTGTATTAAATTTTTTTACTAAAAAAGTTTTTTATATTGCGGGAATAATTTTTGCATTAGGTGAAGTTGTTTTAATGTTTTCAATGCAATATTTCTTTCCTGTTGTAGTAGCCTTGTTTATTGTTAGAGTTTCGCAAAGTTTCGTATTAATAATAGCTCATTATGTTAATAAAGAGGGTAAAATTTCTACTCAATTTTTGTTTGCTTTAGGAATGATTTTTATTTCATACTTTTTCTTTTTTGGTAGATAGAAAAAATATTTTTTTTGAAAAAAATAGACAAAAATGTTTGTTTTTGACAAAAAATTGTGATAATGTGAATCTTATAAAAGATAAAAAATAGGTGCTCATTATGACAAAAGAATTTATTCACGAGAAAAGAAAACATCATACAGCTGGTCAAAAAACAGAACCTGTAGAATTGCCTCAATACAATCCTAATGAAAAACATTCTGGTGTTCCTAAACAATATATGGGAGAAGCTATTAAACGTTTTTCTGAACATGGTGTATTTCCATATGATAAGATTAATGGTTATACCTTAGTTGAAGTTGAATATAAATCTCCTTCAAAAAAAGCTAGAGAAGAAATGCGCGAAGATTTTAATAAGCGTGCACGTCCTGAATTTTTAAAAATGTTGGCTAATGAACATGCTGATGAATTACGTGCTATGGGAATTAGTGAAGCAGGATTAGCTACAATGCGCGAAGGAAGATCTGTTAATGGCTATAATGTTCATCATAATTGGCCAATTGCAGGTGGCGGAAATAATGATTTTAGAAATTTGACAATTATGCCTATTGGCCCACATGATGAATTACATCATAATGTAATTGATCCTCAATTAAAACATATTAGTACTTCAGTAGGTGCAAAGATTAAGTTGCCTTTCTATGGCCAAAATATTTGGAAAAGACCTCCAATGAAATTAGAATACACTAAACCTGGTGAACAAATTGATATGTCTTACATTGAAGAAAGAACAGAAGAATTAAAACAACAAAGAGCACAAGGCAAAGAACATAAGCCTGTTATTAATATTAGTCAAGCTGCAGAAATTATTAGAAGAAGAGATACAGGTAGATAAGTTTTTATAAAAAATTTTGGGGGCTAAAAAATAGCCCCCATAATTATTTTGTGATTAACCTAAAGATTTATCTAACCAATCATTTAATTTTGATTTAGTCATACCACCTGAATGTGTAGCTACAGCTTCACCATTCTTAAATAAAATTAATGTTGGAATGCCACGAACATTAAATTTAGCTGGTGTTTCAGGTGATTGATCAATATCCATTTTTACAACTTTTAATGCACTTGCACGAGCTGTTGCAGCTTCATCAAGTAAAGGCAATAATTGGCGACAAGGTGAACACCATTCTGCAAAAAAATCTATCAAAACAGGTTTGTCAGAATTTTTAATTTCGGCTTCAAATTGTTCATCTGTTATTACGTTCATTTGTTTTCTCCATAAAATACGATGTTTAGAATATTTATAAAAAAATTAAAAAATTAAGTAAAGAATTTTTTGCTAATTTTCTTTAAATCTTTTGATATTGAAAGGCTCATAATTAATATAATTTTAATTGATATTTATTATATTTAGAGACGATAATTATCAATATATCTAAAAAAGAGCATTAAATGGCAACGCCAAAAAAGGACATGAAAAAGTGGAAACCTAAGTTTCCTGGTGCTGGCGGTGATTCTGATGAAGAGGAACCGGTTGTTAAAGCACAACGCTTTGTAAACGTGTATCGTCAGTTACACGTTTTAAGTGATGCTCTTGTAAATCACTATAAAGAAATGTTGTTGGAAATTGATTCTGAAGTTCGAATGACATTGTCTGAAGTCCCTGGCGGAAGAGAAGTTAGAAACTATTTGGAATTCCTTGAACGTGAGAAATACGGTGATGATTTCGTTAACGAGGAGGAAGAATGGGAAGTTTCTAACGAAGAAAAAGCAAAGGCAAAAGCTTTAGCTGATGCTATGAGTGCGGCTACAGCAAAAATGGGCGAAAATCAAATGGCTATGATGCGCCAAGCTCAGGAAGATTCTCGTAGACAAATGGAATCTTTAGCACGCTCTCTTGCTGAAGCTAAACAAGATCCAAATCGTAGGAATGAAACTGTTCAATTAACGCAAGCATTACAACAAGCAAAGTCAGAGTATGATAATTATTCTACTCAAATGGCTCAGGCTGTTCAAGGTGGTGATCCTAATTCTCAAGTTAGTGATGTTATGCGCCAACAATATGCTCAAGCTGGAATGACTGCTCCACAACAGCCAATTATGATTGCTCCTTCAGGCCCTGCTCAACAGGTAAGTATTGACTGGTCTCAAGCTAGTGGACAAGGTATGGAAGCTTTGGTCCAAGCTATTACCGAAGCTCAGAACAAATCTGCGGAAATTCAAGCAAAAACTCAAGCTGAAACTATGGCTAAGGTTTTTGCACAATCTCAAGAAATGAATGCTAGAGCATTAAGTGATGCTCTTGTTAAATCTCAACAAAGTGCAGCTGAATCTCAAGGTGCTATTATTGCAAAAGCTTTGACTGAATCACAAAAGCATGCAAACGAAACATTAATGAATTTGTTTGCAACAATTCAAAAAAATGGTGGTTTTGGTGGAAACGCTGTAGCAGCTCCAGCTGGTGGACAAACTGTAATACAGCCAGCTCAAATAGTTATTGAAAATACAAATGCTGCAGGAATGGCAGCCCCGGCAATAAATACTGAAGAAACAACACGTATTTTGAGAGAGCAGATGGAAGCTTTATCAAAAGCTCAAAAAGAAGCTCAAGAAGAATTGCTCAAAACACAACGTGAATTGTTTGAAATGCAACGTAAGTCTTTTGCAGAAAGTATGAAAAATCAATCCGTTGATTATCAACCTCCAACAATTCAAGTTCAAGCTCAAATACCTGAAAGTGCAAAAGTAGATCCTGCAGAACAAACACGTGCAATTGTAGAAGCTATTACTAAAACACAAAGTTCTGTATTGTCTGAAACAATGGCTCAGATGATGCACAGACAAGAAGAATCTCAAAGATTCCAAGCAACATTAATGGCTGAGGCATTTACAAAGCAAACGCAGGCTATTACAGAAGCATTAACACAATCAAACAAAGAAGTTCGTATGGAAACATTGGAACAACAAGCAAATATTGTTGCTCAATCAATGTTTAATGCACAAAAAGAAGTTAATAAAGAAAATGTTGCAGCTCAAGCTACAGCTATTGCTAGAGCTATGAATGAAGTTCATAGAACCGAAGCTGCTGAAAATGTTGCATCTCAAGCTAGAGCTATGGCACAGGCTATGGCTGAAACAAATCGTGAAGCGTTAGCAGAACAAGCAAGAGCAATTGCAGAAGCTCAAGCAAACGTTCAAAAAGATGTGTTAGCAGAACAAGCAAGAGTAGTTGCAGAGGCTGTTGCTGAAGGAACAACAACAATTCAACAAGATGCATTAGCAGAACAAGCAAGAATTGTTGCACAAAGTGTTGCAGAATCAACATCTCAAGTTCAACAAGATGCATTAGCAGAACAAGCAAGAGTAATTGCAGAAGCTCAAGCAAACGTTCAACAAGGAACTTTGGCAGAACAAGCGAAGGCTATTGCGGAAGCACAAGCACAAGTTCAACAAAACGTATTAGCAGAGCAAGCAAGAACAATTGCGGAAGCTCAAGCAAACGTTCAAAAAGACGTATTAGCAGAACAAGCAAGAGTAGTTGCAGAAGCTGTTGCTGAAGGTACAACTAGTGTTCAACAAGATGCATTAGCAGAGCAAGCAAGAGTTGTTGCAGAAGCTATGGCATCAAAACAAGCAGAAAACTTAACGGATACAATTGATATTTTGACACAAAATCAATTGAATCAAACAGAAGCTTTAGCAGAAGCTATTACAAATAAACAATCAAAAACAGAGGTTGTTCATACATGGTCTAAAGAAGCTCCAACAATGCCTACAGCTTTAGATCCAAATGCTTTATATGCTGAGCAAAATGGTCTGGCTGGTAGATTACAACAACCAATAGCTGAGGATGTTGAAGAACAAGAGGAAGTTGTTGTTAAAAAGCCTAAAAAAGAGACTAAAGCAAAGAAAAAGGTTGTAGAAGAACCGGTTGAAGAAGTTGAAGAGATAGAGGATAAAGGTCCAAAGGTATATCAATCTGCAGATTATATTCCTAAAAAAGAAGATAAGAAAAAATCAAAAAAGAAAACGGAAGAAAATACTGGAGAGGTAAAACCGCCTTCGATTATACCTTCAATGGATTTATCAAATGTAGCTGATGAATTGGCAAAAGCTTACGGTTCAATGGCTTCTGAAACTCAAGAAGAAAATAATGATGGATGGGGTTATGGTTATACTGAAGTTCCTATGCCAGAAACTCCTTCAGAAAATGAATTTGTCGGTAATGTCCCTTATAATTATCAAGAAAGTGAAGCAGCTCCAATTCCAGATGCTACAGGTGAAGATAATCCAGATTTATATGGTTATGTAGCTCCTGATAGTGGGTATTATTATTTAGATGAATATGGAAATCCTATTTATTTTGATCCATGGACACCATATGCAGATGAAAATGGTAATATGTACTATATTGATTTAAATGGAACTCCTTATTATGTTGATGAACAAGGTATGGCTTTTTATTATGATGAAAGTGGCAATCCTGTTCAATTTACCCCATTGTTACCAGAAGAAAATAATGCTGGTGCATTTTATGATGAAGCTGGAAATCCATACTATTTAGATGGAAATGGTGTTCCGTATTATGTTGATCAAAATGGAATGCCTTATTATATAGCTGAAGATGGTTCTCCGTTCTACATGGACGAAAATGGTATACCTTATTATGTTGATGAAGCCGGTGCTGCATATTATAAAGATGAAAAAGGAAAGCCTTTTAGATATGATGAAAATGGTAATTTGCAATATATCGAAGAAAAACCAGCAGAACCAATGTCTTTGGATGATATTGATAAATTATTAGCTGATACAAATTTAAACGAATTACTACCAGAACCTGGAGCGGAGCAAATAAATGATGTTGATTCTTTAGTAGAAGAAAGCAATATTGAAGAATTATTGCCAGAACCAGATGCTGAACAGTTGGGTAATGCTGATACTTCGATGGAAGAAAGTAATGTAGAAGAATTACTTCCTGAAGCCGAAGAAAATATAAATACAGACGATTTAACATATGAAACAATTGATGATACGCAAGTAGCGGAAGTTCCAGAAGATACAACTGAAGAAAATGTGGAATACGAGTATGTCGAAGAAGAGGTTCCTGAAGGAGAACAAGTAGTGGAAGCTCCTGAGGGTGCAACCGAAAAAAATGTAGAATACGAGTATGTTGAAGAAGAAGTTCCTGTTGAAGAACAAGTAGC
>JAKSVT010000012.1 GCA_024407875.1 Alphaproteobacteria bacterium | reverse complement strand
TAGTTAAATCTTCTTTTCCTTGATTCTCTTAGTGTCTAGACTTCGTAATTAATTCTAATTATTCTTTTTTCTTAGTATTAACTAATGGCATAACCTTTATTTTTTCAGGGAAAGCATCTATTTGTCTTACATTTTTGTTGTCTTCACAAGATTCATCCATTTGACATTTTTGAATTACAGTCACTCTTGAATCTTTTTCAGCTCCTCTTACATCGAGAACTGTTTGATATCCTCTGACAACTCTTATTGTCAACAATATATATGCTGAAAGTTTTTTCTTATTTTTAGCTAAGATTTTAACTTCATATACCCCTTCAGACATTGCTGGAGGTCTACCAGATAATGTAATGGTTTTTCCATCAAAATACATCCAAGAAGGTAATGGTTTTCCATTAAACATTGACGCAGTATATACAACATCTTTACCAAGTTTAGCTCTATTGAATGCTGTAGGAGGAACAGTTAAAATAAATCTACTATCTTCAATTACTGTCTTTAATGGTATTTCAACATTTAAATAAATTGGAGGGCGTCTTGTAGGAACAGGAGGAAGCTTATTAAAATCAGCTCCAGTTAATTTACCCAAATCCCAATTTGCCATTACTCTTTCTAACATTTTAGAAATTGTGTTAACATCTTTAAATTTAGCATCTTGAGGAATAGGATCTAAGCCTAAAGTTACAAAAACATTTCCTGTTGCATCTTGCAATTTAGCAAAATTCATCATCATTCTTAATTTTGCAAAAAGAGCCCTACTTGCATCTAAAACCATAATTGACTTAGAAGAAATATTTTGTTCTTTAGAATTTTCTTCTGATGAACGCAATGCTATCTCTTCTGCAACTTTTGAAATTTCAGCACTTAACAAATAAGTTTCTTTTAAACCTTGATATTGATTCCATCCTAAATGAGTTTGAGTCAAAATAGACATAGCTATATTTTGTCTTTCAAGGTTTTCTGTAGCTTCAGCAACTTCATTTTGTGTAGATGTCTTTGATAATCCTGCAATATTAATTAAGTTAAATCCTAATTGAGCTGCAGCTTCTACCCAAGATTTATGATCTAAATAAGAATCTGTACTATGATTTCCTGATACTGATAAATTTAAACTTGGGAATAATCTTAATAAATTTTTCTTAGCCTCTAATCTTACATTTTGTAAATCATAGTCTTTCTTGCGAAGTTCTGGACGATTCATTAAAGCTAACCATTCTAATTTATCCAAATTATAATGGATATCTGGCAAAGTAAAATTACCCTCTTCTGGACCGACCAATCTGTATCTTGTACCAGGCTTTATATTCATTAAAGCTGATAATTCATCTTTAGCTCTTAGCAATTCAGTTTTCATTTCACTTAAATCGTGTAAGGCTTCCATTAAAGACATTTGATATCCTAAAAGAACATTATCTGAGTTAATATTATCAATTGTCTTTAATTCTTCTAATACATATGTAGCTTCTTCTGTTAAATCGTCAATCTCAGGAACCAATCTTTCCGCTGTTATGGCTCTCCAGAAAGCATAACGAACATCTTGTAATAAAACTTGTGTAAGTTTTCTATTATTTTCTTGAGCTATTAAGATATCATTTGCATTTTGTTTTGCTCTATAATACCCAACACCAAAATCCAACAAATTCCATGATGCTTGAAGACTGCCTATACCATGAGATTTTGAACTATAAGCTGTAGCTGGAGATTTAACACCTGACTTCATCTGTTTTGAAACAATAGCTTCATACTCATTTCTTCCAACATAACCAGCACTTGCTGTAATTTGAGGAAGCATATCTAATGAGGTAACATCTAATTTTTTAGCGGCAAGAACAGATTCCATCATCTTTAATCTTGAATTTAAATTAAACTTAACGGCTCTTGCCATAGCATCATACATAGTTAAAGGTTTAGCAATAATGTCTGTTCTTTGATTACCAAACATTTCTTTGATATCATTATCAACACGATTAGCAACTTCCCAGTCAGTTATAGGAGCTGGCTCAATAGAACATGACGCTAACAATATAACAGCTGTTAATGCTGTAGTTTTTTTCAATAAAGACTTATAACTATTCATCATTTTTTCCCTGTCTAAAGAACCATTCTATACCAATTTTATCTTCTTGATGTTGCTTTTCATTATCATACAAATATTTAGAGTAATTGTTAAGAATTGTTTTTAACCTATTGAAATTGCCAGATATTTCCTTTTTATAATTATAAAAATCAAGCTTTTTATCTACTAATAGATTATCTTTTTCCCATAAAGCTAAATCATTGGATGAGATATCAAGACTATAAGCTAAATCTGATACATCATCTAACAAAAATGAATAGATTGCATCATCAAAAGATATAATAGCTTGTTTTTCTGTAGTTTCAATGTTTTTAACGAAAGCTGATTCTGTTTGTGTATTATTATCAAACACTTGTAAATCTTTAGGTGATGTTAAAACAATATTTTCAGTTTTAGCATCAATCCTTTTATTAAATCTTCCTATTTGATCATAATAGAAATTAATAACACCATTACCTTCAATATTTGTAAAGAAATCTGATAACTCTTCTAAATCTTTTTGTATCGATTTTGTACTTTCATAAGTTACAAACAGGTTTGTCGCCATCAAATCAGCTTCATCAATTTCTTTTACGAAATTACCCGAAACTTTGCCTGGATCTGGAATAGCAATCATAGCAAAATCAGACATAAATTCGATATCTTTAACATTTTCATCATTTTGTTCTTTCCAACTAAATTCGTCAGCAGCGACATCATCATTCCAAAATAATGTATTTAGTCTATATTCTTCAACATTAACAGGCAAAGAATATTTTTTAAGTTTTTCAATCATTTCGTCGCGCTTATTTGTGTAAGAACCAAATTTTTTAAAAAGCTCTGGCGTATAAAACCATGTTTTATTTTTCGTAGTTTTTTGTTTATTCATTTCAACATTTTTTGCATCTTCTTTTGCAAAAGAATAACCAGGAACGCTAGAAAAAAGCATTCCTAATATGATTGGCGTTAATACAAAACTACTTTTAAAGTGCACTTAAACATCTCCAGTCTTTATATTATAATGCACTAAAATAACTAAAAAAGTATAAACAAAAAAAACAAAGCCTCAAAAAAGGCTTTGTTTTTTAATAATTTTTCTAAAATTAACGAATTGAAGTAATAACTTCTTTTCCGTTCATATATTTACGTAATGCTTCAGGAATTAAAATTGAACCATCTTTTTGTTGGTAATTTTCCATAACTGCTACTAAAGTTCTTCCAACAGCTAAACCTGAACCGTTTAATGTATGAACATATCTTGTTCCTTTTTGGTTTTTATTCTTGCAACGAGCATCCATACGACGAGCTTGGAAATCCCAACAGTTAGATACGCTAGAAATTTCACGATACTTGTTTTGACCAGGTAGCCATACTTCCAAATCATGTGTTTTTCTTGAGCTAAATCCCATATCTCCTGCAGATAAGCACATAACTCTATAAGGCAAATTCAAACCTTTAAGAATATTTTCTGCACAATTTGTCATATGTTCATGTTCTTCCCAAGATTTTTCAGGAGTTGTAATAGAAACCATTTCTACTTTATAGAATTGGTGTTGACGAATCATACCTTTAGTATCACGTCCTGCAGCACCAGCTTCTGATCTGAAGCATGGTGTTAAAGAAGTAATTCTTAATGGTAATTTTTCTTCATCTAAAACTTTACCTGCAACATAGTTTGTTAAAGAAACTTCAGCTGTAGGAATTAACCACCAAAATTCATCAGTTCCTGCTGTTTTATATAAATCTTCAGCAAATTTAGGTAATTGAGCTGTTCCATATACAGCATTGCTCTTTACCATTAAAGGAACTTCCATTTCCATATAGCCATGTTCGGTTGTATGCATATCAAGCATATATTGAGCTAAAGCTCTTTCTAATCTTGATAAATCGCCCTTTAAATATACGAATCTTGCGCCAGAAACTTTTGCAGCTTGTTCAAAATCAATCAAGCCTAGCTTTTCGCCTAATTCATCATGTTCCAAAGGCTTAAAGTCAAATTCACGAGGAGTTCCCCATCTACGAATTTCTTTATTTGTCTTATCATCTAAGCCATCAGGAATATCATCTGCAGGTCTATTTGGTAAAGCTTCCAAAACGTGATCAATATTTTCACAAACTTTACGAACTTCATCTTCAGTTTCAGCCATGCTTCTTTTTAAAGCATCAACTTCGTGCATTAAAACTTCAGCATCTTCACCATTTCTCTTTAATTCACCAATTTTCTTAGATAATTCATTTCTTCTAGATTGCATATCTTGCAAATCTGTTTGGAATGAACGATATTTCTTATCTAAAGCTAATACTTTTTCAGAATGAGGTTCAAAGCCTCTACGTTTCAAGCCAGCATCAAATTCGGCTGGATTTTCACGGATCCATTTAATATCGTACATAAATAACTCCCTAAAATAAAAATAAATTTATACGTGTTATAGCGCTACTTCTTTTTCTTTTCAAGAAAATGAATAATATTAATTGCTAAAAAATTATATTATTACTTTTTCAACAAATTCTGAGCTCTAATATATCTCTCATAAGCCTTCGAAGATAATTTTGGAAGCGCAGAAGCTATTCTTTTCATTTCTTCCATATCTCCATTACAATGCAATACAGCATCACACCCTGCTTCTAATACATCTCTTGTTAAATTTTCAAAATCACCATTTAAAGCTTTCATTGAAAGATCATCACA
Source organism: Alphaproteobacteria bacterium (assembly GCA_024407875.1). Classification (GTDB taxonomy): domain Bacteria; phylum Pseudomonadota; class Alphaproteobacteria; order CAAGCB01; family CAG-977; genus UBA2903. Next base: position 53,507 of record JAKSVT010000012.1, on the reverse strand, counting down.
AATTAAAAAGCCATCAAATCCAATTTCTTTACGAATAATATCGTTGATAACTTTCTTTGATAAAGATCCTGGTAAATTTGCATCAATATCTGTGTATAAAACATGAGCTGTCATAGCCCAAGGAGCATCGGATAATCCTTTAAATGTCTTAAAATCTGTAGCTTTTAATTCTTCATATTTTGTATCAACAATAGGCAACTCAAAATGACTATCTGTTTTTGCTCTTCCATGGCCTGGGATATGTTTAACAATTGGCAAAACACCAGCATCTAATAAAGCTTCACAAGCTTTTTTGCCTAAGTCAATAATAACATCTACATCTTTAGAAAATGGTCTATCACCAATAATCTTTTCATTAGCACCTACAACAGGGACATCTAAGATAGGAGCGCAATCAACATTTACGCCTATTTTTGCTAATTCTTCTCCAATTTTTTTAAAATTGTCATAACAATCTTTACGAGCATCACTACAATTTTCGCAATATTCATCACCAAATTTCTTTGCTGGAGGAAATACAGGCCAGTGAGGTGGTTGTAATCTTGCAACTCTTCCCCCTTCTTGATCAATTAATATAGGGGCATCTTCTCGATCTGTACATGCACGCATTGAAGCACAAAGTTCTCTTACCTGATCAGGATTATCAATATTTCTAGAAAATATAATAAAACCAACTGGGTTTATTTTTTTGAAAAAGGCTTTTTCTTCTTCGGTTAATTCTTTTCCTGCACAACCAAAAATTGCAGCTGAAATGTTATTTTGCAACGAAACACTCCTGTTTATTTTCTTTTAATTTATCACAAAGCTCTTTAGCTTTGTTTTTATCTTCAAATTTTCCTAAATGTAATCTAAATAAGTTATTTCCAGAACTTTGATTAATTCTATGTTTAACATTTTTCAAAAGTTCAGAATTCTTCTTAGAAATACGCTTCCATTCATTTTCTGCACTTTCTTTAGTTTTTGTAGAAGCCACTTGAACATAATAATAAACTTTATCATCATCTTCATCCTCTTCTTCAAATCCATCTGTGCTTTTTTTAGGTAATTTTGGAACCTCAACCTTTTTTATAACAGCTTTTTCTTTAGGAATACCATCATCTTCTTTGAGTTTAGAATAAATATTTTTATCTAAATCAGGTATTTCAATTCCACCAACTTCTTTTGGCTCATAGCCATCAGGAGAAAGATCAGCTTCAATAACAGGTAAATTTTTTTCTTCTATAGAAGAGAAAGAAATGTATTTACTTAAAAATATGATTAATGGCACTAAAGCTAAAACTATGCCAACACCAATACTTATAAAAATAATAGGTTTTCTTTTTCTTCTATTTAAACGTTCTTCTAAAGAATATGCTAATAAACTATCTTTCATATTCGTATCTACCAATTACATTTCTTGAGGAGGATTTACTCCAAAAATATCCAAACCAAATTTAATTATTTTTGCAGTAGCAGATACTAAAGCAAGTCTTGCCATAGATAATTCTTCATTTTCTTCATCTAAAAATCTTAATGTTACATTATCTCTGCCTTTATTCCACAATGAATGGAATGCTGCAGCAACATCATTTAAATAATAAGCTATTCTATGAGGTTCATGAGCACTTGCAGCATTTTCGAGCTGTCTTGGCAACTGCATTAACAAACGAATTAAAGCAACTTCATCTTTATCTTTAAGGAGGCTTAAATTCTTTTTAGCTAAAGAAGCATTCGTTAAATCTTTTCCTTTGAACATTTCTTGAGCTTTTCTAATTACAGACATAGATCTTGCGTATGCATAACATACATAGAATACAGGATTATCTTTAGATTGTTCCTTTACTTTTTCAACATCGAAATCTAATTGAGCATCATTTTTACGAGTTAACATAATAAATCTAATTACGTCTTTTCCGACAGCATCAACCATATCTCTTAAAGTTACAAACTTTCCTGCTCTCTTAGACATTTTAATAGGAGTTCCATTATCCATCAAATTTACCATTTGACATAATTTAACATCCATTTTTCCTTTATTATCTGTTAAAGCTTTTATAGCAGCTTGCATTCTTCTTACATAGCCACCATGATCTGCTCCCCAAACATTAATCATATCAGAGAAACCTCTTTGGTATTTATCTAAATGATAAGCCATATCAGAAGCAAAATATGTTTGGAAACCATTTGACTTTTTCAAAGCTCTATCAACGTCATCACCAAACAAAGTAGATTTAAACAAAGTTTGATTATGTGGTTCATAGTCATCAATTTCTTTACCTTTTGGTGGAGGTAATGTTCCTTCATATACCAAGCCTTTTTCTCTTAAGAAATCAATGACAGCTTCAACTTTACCGCCTTCAACAAATTTTCTTTCAGAAGAGAAAATATCAAATTTTATACCTAAAGCTGCTAAATCGTCTTTAATTACATCTAGCATTTTATTAATAGCAAAATCTCTAATAGTCTTAAGCCATACAGTTTCATCTTTATCAACAAATTCTGTGCCGAACTTTTCAGCTAAAGCCTTGCCAACAGGAATTAAGTATTCTCCTGGATATAAGCCTTCTGGAATTTCTTCAATTTCTTTTCCTAAAGCTTGTAAATATCTTAAATAAGCTGATCTTGCTAATACATCAACCTGTGCACCAGCATCATTTACATAATATTCACGAGTTACATCATAGCCTGCTTTTTGCAACAATGTAGCAAGAGCATCTCCAAATACAGCACCTCTACTATGACCAATGTGCATTGGGCCTGTAGGATTAGCTGAAACGAATTCAATATTTTTCTTAATTCCCTTGCCCATATTGGACTTACCAAAATCTTCGTCATCTAAGATTTCTTTTAAAGAATTAGTCCAAAAATTTTCAGACAAAGTGACATTAATGAAGCCAGGACCTGCAACCTCAACGCTTTCAACAGTTTCTAATGTTTCCAATCTCTTTACCAAAACATTAGCAAAATCTCTAGGAGACATTTTTGCTTGTTTGGATAAAACCAAGGCAATATTTGTTGCAACATCACCATGTTTTTCATCTTTTGGTGGTTCAGCAACAACTTTATCTGTTGTAAAATCTCCACTTAAAACATTTTCTTTTACGAGCTCATCTAAACAATTTAATACTTGTTTTTTTACTTCATTATATATATTCATAGCGTCCTACTTTAAATTCTTACTTGTGGATCAAATAGTTTCATATGCAGATTTATAGCAGTAGAATCTGTCAAGCTTGCAATAAAGTCTGCAATTACAATAGCTTTTTGTTTTTCAAAAGATACACTATTCTCATCTAATTGTCTAATACGTTTTTGCCAATTTGGTGGTAATATATTATTTTCACTAAACAATAAATTGAATAAATCTTTTACAATACGTTTTCCCTTACTTGTCATTTGATTAATTTCATAATGTCTATACATATTATGGAATAAGAATTCTTTTAATTCTTTCATTTGCAATTTCATATCATCAGAAAAACATATAAGTTTCGTACCCATATGACGTACTTCTTCTACAGATTTTGGCTTATATTTTTCTAAATTCTTTCTTGAAGCCTCTGCAACATCTAAAATCATATCATTTATCATACGTCGAACAGTTTCAGCTTCAAGTCTTGAAGGATCTACACCACAATATTCACTTTGAACTTTAATATAGTGATTTGCAAAGAAATCTATTTGCATAATATCAGAAACTCTGGTTAATCCTGTCTTTAAGCCATCGTCAGCATCATGATTTGAATAAGCAATATCATCAGCCAAAGAGGCTATTTGAGCTTCTAGACCTGAATATGTATCAAGTTCTAAATCAAAACGTTTATTAAATTCTATTAATGCTTCTGAAACATTAGGAGCACTAGTATTTATAGGCCCATTATGTTTAATTAGCCCTTCTAAAGTCTCCCAAGATAAATTTATACCGTCAAATTTAGGATATCTTTGTTCCAAAAAGGTTACAATTTTTAAAGAGTTAGCATTATGGTCAAAACCACCATAGTTTTTCATACATTCATTTAACGCCATTTCACCAGCATGGCCAAAAGGAGTATGACCTAAATCATGAGCTAAAGCAATAGCTTCACCTAAATCTTCATCTAGAGAAAGCATTCTACAAATAGATTTAGTAATTTGAGAAACTTCTAATGAATGTGTAAGTCTAGTACGCAAACCTGAGCCTTCATGATAAACAAAAACTTGAGTTTTTGATTCTAATTTACGGAAAGCTTCGGAATGAATAATTCTATCTCTATCTCTTTGAAAACATGTTCTATACGGAGCTTCTTTTTCTGGATATAATCTTCCCCTGGTTTTTTCAAAATTCGTTGCGTATTTTGCTAAACTCATAGTATATTACCTTAGTTATAATTGCAGTTTTATTAGAATTTACAGTTCTTTATTAAATAAAGTATTAATCTTATAAAAAAAGAATAAAAAAAACCACATTTTCATTTAATAAATATAATTCGTTTCGAAATCGTATCAATAAAGACAAAACCTATATAATTTAATAAAAAAATTATAAATTTTGTAAAGCTTGATAATTATAATGTTCCGTTCCATCTATTAAATCTTGTTGCTGTTTTGAATAATAATCTATTTCTTTGCTATATGATGAAATTAAATTACTAATACTTGAAGTTATTTCACTGCAACTTTTGCCACTCATTAGCATATCTTCATATTCCTTTACAGCAAATGCAGCCATCTTTGGAACTAACTTTTTATAAGTCTTTCTAAAAAGCTGAACATGTGTCATTTCATGTTTAATAGTCATATCAAATATTTTAGTTCCCATTTCATATCTATCTAAAATAGTTACTTTTGGAAAATTAGGTAAATTAAAATACCTAATATAAATTTTATTTTCTAAACAATTAACCATGAGTTGATAAGCGTGTTTCCAATGTGTACACCCTCCTGCGTTAACATGACCACAATTTACCACAGGCACTTGTTCATATGTAGGAACACTAAAATCAAATTTAACTTCAGCTGTAGGACGAATAGATTTATCTAAATTAAATTCAGTTTTAGCTTTTTTATTAAAAAATTCATGAACTAAATTATAATATTCCAACTCTGACAAATCCTTTGCAAAAGAATTATCAGAAACTATAAAAAAAATAACTATCAAAATAATTTTTATATATTTCATAAAAAAATAAGCCTTTTTTTTATTATTATTTATATTTTTTTAGAATCCGCAATCTTTTAATTCGGTAAAATCTGGATTATTAATGGCATCTTCTATATGAGCTTTTAGTCCTTTTTCTACATATTCTTTCAAATTTGTCAAATCATTATCTAATCTATCACAAGAAAAATGCTTACGTTGATTAGATTTAATTGTATCTTCAAAATATGGTAAATATCCATTCATAGTAGACTTTATATATTCATCTGTAGTATCAAATTGTTTTGAGCAAAATTCTTTTACTTTATTAAAACAATACTCACTAGCCTTTAAACGATATTCCATAATACATTTTTTCTCACGTATTGAAACGTAAAAATCTAATTTTGGATATCTGCAGTCTAAAACATTTGATATTTCAAAATCGTAATTTAGTTCTACACCTTTTGGCAAAATATCCATATATTCTGTTTTATAATTTGATTTTGATACAATAATTGAAATTTTAGGTTTCCTTCCAGATAAAGAATGATCTGCGGTTCTAAAATCATACTCAAGGAATTGTTTTTTATTATTTTGAAAATTTTTTTTATAATTATGATAAGTTTTTCCTTGTTCCAAAACAGTTTCTGCATTCAAAACAGAAACCTGAAACAAAACAACAAAGAAAATTAAAAACTTCTTCATAAAATATTCTAAATCAAACAATTAAGAGCCTAAAATAGGCTCCTAACAACAAAATTATGCATAAATTTTTTGTCTTAATTCTTGTCTTAAAGTATCAATAACTTCTAAATCGTGGTGTTTCTTTTCAAAATACCAAAATGTCCAGCCATTACAACTAGGAGCACCTGTTAAGAAAGCACCAACTTTATGAATTGATCCTGTAAACCCATCAGCTAACAAGCTACCATCTGAACGAACTTTTGCTGTTAATTTTTGTTTAGCATCAAACAGCCAATCGCCAGCTTGTAATAAACCATATTCCAAAACTTGACCAAAAGGAATACGAGGTTCTTTTCGTTTGCAAGAAAATTCCAAATCAGCCAAATCAGAAATTGAAGTTATAGCATCAATTCTCTTTTGAGCACCATCAATATACTTTTGCTCTCTTTCTATACCGATAAAACGACGACCTAATTTCTTTGCTACAGCACCTGTTGTACCTGTTCCAAAGAATGGGTCCAAAACTATATCACCTGGGCGTGACGCCATTAACAATAAACGGTAAAGTAAAGCTTCAGGCTTTTGTGTGGAATGCAAAGATTCTCCAGAAGCTGTTCTCAATCTTTCATTCCCGCTACAAATAGGCAAATTCCAATCACTACGCATCTGTTTATCATCATTTAAAACTTTCAAAGCTTCATAATTAAATGTGAATTTAGAGTTCTTATTTTTAGAACACCAAAGCATAGTTTCATGAGCATTACATAATCTAGTACCTTTCATATTTGGAGTTGGGTTATCTTTTATCCAAACAATATCATTCAAAATCCAAAAGCCTAAATTTTGTAAAATATAGCCTACTCTAAATATGTTATGATAAGAACCTATAACTGTAATAGTTCCATCATCTTTTAAAACTCTACGTGCTGCTGTTAGCCAAGCAACAGTAAAATCATCATAAGCCTTAGGATCATCAAAATGATCCCAATCATCGCTAACACCATCAACTAATGTGTTATCTGGACGAAGTAATTCTCCACCTAATTGCATATTATATGGAGGGTCTGCAAAAATCATGTCCACAGACTTTTCTGGTAAACTATTCATAAGTTCTATACTATCACCAGGCAAAATCACATTTGTTTTAAGTTCTTGCATTTCCTAAGCTTTCCTTTAAAAATTTTTTACGTTTATGTTTAAAGGTTAACTTAGATAAGTTTTCAAATTATTAACAAAAACGAATTTTATTAATTTTTTTGGAAAAATATTATTTATTAGTCTAAAAGTTAACTATTTATAAATATCAACTCTGAGTTTTAGCTACCTAATCAATTTTAGATATCAGTTTAACTATTTATTATAACATATTGATAATATTAAATATATTCTATAAAAAACACAACAATACAAAGCACAAGTCTTAACCAAGAAAGTTTAGTAAAAGAAACTATTTATCGTTTACAACTGTAAAATTATTAACTGTTATACCAAAATACAAACAAAATATTCTTACTTTATTTGGCGTCACCTAAAGATTTTTCAACAATTTGTTTTATTGGAGCAAAGCTTCTTCTATGATGAATAGTAATCCCAAACTCATCTATAGCCTTTAAATGATCTTTTGTTCCATAACCAGCATTTTTATCCCAACCATAATTAGGAAAATCTATAGACAGCCCTTTCATTAATCTATCACGAGAAACTTTTGCTATTATAGAGGCTGCAGAAATACTTAATGATTTAGCATCCCCTTTTACTAAAGATTTTCCCGCACAAGGCAAACCAGGCGGAACCAAATTGCCATCAATCAGTATATATGTAGGTTTAGTTGACAACTGACTAACAGCTCTCTTCATTGCTAAAAAAGTAGCTTGTAAAATATTCAATTTATCTATTTCTTCAACACTTGCCTGTCCGCATCCAATTATAGCGTTAGATTCTATAAGCTTTTCATAAATTTCTTCTCTAATTTTAGGTTTTAATTTCTTAGAATCGTCCAAATTTTCTTTTAAATAGTCTGTAATTTCAAAATTAGGAAATATTACAGCGCCGGCCACAACAGGCCCAGCTAAAGGTCCTCTTCCTGCCTCATCAACACCAGCAACTATCGAGTTATCAGCGAACAAATCAAACGAGTTTTTTTCATAAAAGAAATCTGGCATAAAAGCTCCCATAAAAAATACAAAAAAGATTCTATAAATAATATATATAAAAAACAAAAAAAAGTTGAATAGAAAATGATAGTGCGTTAAACTCATCCCCGTAGTGATTCGAGAACAACAAAAAAATCTCTTTTCGCTAAAAAGATAGTTTTAGGAAATTTTCCTAATATTTTTTACTGTAAAATAAAATTTAATTTGGAGAAAATATCCATGGCGGATAAGAAAATGAAGATGATGGACGCTAACGAAGCTGCAGCTTCAGTAGCACATCGTTTAAATGAAGTTGCCGTGATTTACCCAATTACACCATCTTCACCTATGGGTGAATGGACAGATGCTTGGGCAGCTCAAGGCGTTAAAAACATTTGGGGAAAAGTACCTGAAGTATTTGAAATGCAATCAGAAGCTGGTGCTATCGGTGCAGTTCATGGTGCTTTACAAGCAGGTTCTTTAACAACAACATTCACAGCATCTCAAGGATTGTTATTAATGATCCCTAACTTATATAAGATTGCTGGCGAATTAACACCATTCGTAATTCACGTAGCTGCTCGTGCTGTTGCAACACATGCTTTATCAATCTTTGGTGATCACTCTGACGTAATGGCTTGCCGTCAAACAGGTTTAGCTATGTTGTGCTCAAACAACGTTCAAGAAGCTCAAGATATGGCTGCTATTGCTCAATACGCAACATTAAAATCACGCGTATCTTTCATGCACTTCTTTGATGGTTTCCGTACATCTCACGAAATTAATAAGATTGAAACAATTGATGATGCTGATTTAGCTAAGTTTGTTGAAGGTTTACCAACATCATTCAACAGAACAAACGCTTTAACACCAGACTCACCAAAAGTACGTGGTACAGCTCAAAACGCAGATGTTTTCTTCCAAATTCGTGAATCTGCAAACGAATACTACAATAAAGTTCCAGGCATCGTACAAGAAGCTATGGACAATTATGCAAAAATTACAGGCCGTCAATATCACTTAGTTGAATATGTTGGTGCTAAAGACGCTGAACAAGTAGTTGTAATTATGGGTTCAGGTTCTGATACAACAGAATCAACTGTAAAACACTTAAAAGACAAGAAATACGGCGTAGTAAAGATTCACTTGTATCGTCCATTCCCAGCTGAAGAATTAGTAAAAGCATTACCTGCTTCAGTAAAAACTGTTGTTGTTATGGATAGAACAAAAGAAGCTGGTTCTCAAGGTGAACCTTTGTACTTGGATGTTATGTCAGCTATTGCTGATGCATTCAGTGCTGGTAAGATTAAAAACATGCCACGCGTAATCGGTGGTCGTTATGGTTTATCTTCAAAAGAATATACTCCAGCTATGGCTAAAGCTGTATTTGAAAATGCTGAAAAAGCTCAACCAAAGACACGCTTCACAGTTGGTATCACAGATGACGTAACAAACTTATCATTAGACGTTGACTACAGCTATGATATTGAAGATGCAGACGTAAAACGTGCTATCTTCTTTGGTTTAGGTGCTGATGGTACAGTTGGTGCTAACAAGAACTCAATTAAGATCATTGCTGGTCGTGATGGAACATATGGTCAAGCATACTTCGTATATGACTCAAAGAAGTCAGGTGCTATGACAACATCTCACTTACGTTTTGCTGATCACGTTATCAACGCTCCATATTTAATTAACAAAGCATCATTCGTTGCTTGCCACCACTTCCCATTCTTGGAAAAGATTGATATGTTGGCTCAAGCTGACGAAAATGCAGTATTCTTATTGAACGCTCCTTTCAAACCTGAAGAAGTATGGGATAAATTACCTGTAGAAGTTCAAGAAGAAATTATTAAGAAACACATTAGATTGTATTCTATTGACGCTGTTGAAGTTGCTAAAGCAACAGGAATGGGCCGTCGTATTAATACAATTATGCAAACATGTTACTTTGCATTATCTGGCGTTCTTCCTAAAGATGAAGCTATTCAAAAGATTAAAGATTATGCTGCAAAGACATATGCAAAGAAAGGTCAAGCTGTTGTTGAAAAGAACTGGGCAGCTATTGACGCTTCTTTAGCTCACTTACACGAAATCAAAGTTTCTGAAAAGCCAACATCTAAGTTACACCGTTTACCAGGTGTTCCTGAATTCGCTCCAGAAATCGTTCGTAAGATCGAAGGAACAATTCTCGAAGGTCGTGGTGAAGAATTGAAAGTATCTGACTTGAAGTGGACAGCTGATGGTACATGGCCAACAGCAACAACACAATACGAAAAACGTTGTATTGCAAGTGATATTCCAACATGGAATCCTGATAAATGTATCCAATGCGGCAAATGCGCAATGGTATGTCCTCATGCTGCAATCCGTGCTAAAGTAGCTACAAACGCTGATTTAGCAAAAGCTCCAGCTGGATTTAAGTCTGCAGCATTCAAGGGTAAAGAATTCACAGATTCTGCATTTATCATTCAAGTAGCTCCAGAAGATTGCACAGGATGTTCATTGTGTACTCATGCTTGCCCAGTTAAGGACAAAGAAGACGAAACAAAACATGCAATCAATATGGAACCTATTGCTGCTCATTTGGAACAAGAAAAAGCAAACTTCAAGTTCTTTATGGAATTACCAGATGTTGACAGAACAAAGGTAGAAAAGAAACTCGTTAAGAACGTTCAATTGTTACGTCCTTTATTCGAATTCTCTGGCGCTTGTGCAGGTTGTGGTGAAACACCATACGTTAAATTGTTGACACAATTGTTTGGTGATCGTTTATTGATCTCTAACGCAACAGGTTGTTCATCAATTTATGGTGGTAACTTACCTACAACACCATATGCAGTTGACGTAAATGGTCGTGGTCCAGCTTGGTCTAACTCATTGTTCGAAGATGCTGCTGAATTTGGTTTAGGTATGCGTTTATCAGTTGACTTCCAAAAACACTATGCTGAACAATTAATTAAAGGATTGGAAAGCGAAGTTGGTGGCGACTTAGTAAACAGCATCTTGACAGCATCTCAAGCTGATGAAGCTGCAATCAAAGCTCAACGTGAACGCGTAGCTGCTTTGAAAGCAAAATTAGCTGGTAACAAGTCTAAAGAAGCTGTTGCTTTGACACAATTGGCTGATTACTTCGTAGAAAAATCAGTTTGGACAATCGGTGGCGATGGTTGGGCATATGATATTGGTTACGGCGGTTTAGACCACGTATTATATTCAGGTAAGAATATCAATATCTTAGTATTAGATACAAACGTATATTCTAATACAGGTGGTCAACAATCAAAAGCTACACCTATCGGTGCTAGTGCTAAGTTTGCTGTTGCTGGTAAAGCAATTCCTCGTAAGGATTTAGGAATGATTGCTATGGCATCAGAAAACGTTTACGTTGCTCAAGTTGCTTTAGGTGCTAACGATGCACAAACAATCAAAGCTTTCGTTGAAGCAGAATCATTCAATGGTCCATCTTTGATTATCGCTTATGCACACTGCATCAACCACACATACGAAATCGATAAAGGTGGTTTAGATCATCAAAAAGCAGCTGTTGAAACAGGCTTCTGGCCATTATACCGTTTCGACCCACGTTTGGTTGAAGCTGGTAAACCTGGCTTACAATTAGACTCTAAAGCAGCTACAAAACCAATTGCTGACTTTATGGCTAATGAAGGTCGTTTCTTACAAGTTAAGAAAGCTGATCCAGAACGTTATGAACGTTTAGTACAATACGCTCAAGAACAAGTTGAAGTTCGTCGTAAATTGTATGAACACTTAGCAGCAGGAAAAGCTGAATAATTTTAAGTAATTTTTAGAATTAGAGCCCGCAAAATGTGGGCTCTTTTTTTTATCCTCTAAAGTTTTCAAAAGAAGTTGCATATTTAGAAAAAAAGTGTTAAAATTTTCGAAAATTTCTTAAAATGGAGAAAGAAGATGGAATTAGAAACAAAAAATACTAAAGCTAAAACTAATGTTGATTTATTGCAAGATTATTTAGCTGGTGCAAAAATGATTTCTAAAGGCTTACCAAAAAAGGAAGCTCAAGAAAAAATTGAAGCATTATACAAATCTTCTAAAGATAAAGATGCTTTTATTAAATCAGATAATGCTTGGGAAGTTGCTTCTAATGCTGAAAAAGATTTAAAGAAAGCTTCAAAAGAATTTGGCTTGCGTGAAAGAGTAAATTACGCTGTAGATGCTGATGTAAAAGGCCAAGGATATTCAACAGAACTTTTAACAAACACATGCGTTGCAACTGTTGCAATGTCTGCTTTAATGCCTATTGCAGCTCAAGATCCTAATAGATTATCTTTAGGTTTATTAGCAATCGGTGTTGCTTCAACATTAAACTATGCTTCAAAAACAGCTTTAGTTTCAATGAGTGCTTCAAAAACTGAAGAAAAAAAATCAGCGGCTGAACAATATGCTGATTTGAAACATGCTCAATTTGCTTTAAAATGCTTAAAGAGAGATTTAACAAAGCCTGCTACAGAAGTTGAGAAATTAATGGCTCAAGGATATGGTCAACCAAGTGGTGGATTAATCCAAGGAGCTATGTTAAAAGCAGGAAACGCAAGATAATTTTTTAAAAATTTTATATAAAAACGGCTCCTAAAAAGGGCCGTTTTTTTTGTAGGTTAAAAGCCTAAGAGCGTACTTGACATTACATCTTTGGGTGTTGGCTGTTAAGCCGCAGGGTTACTCGTTTGCTTTTAATTAGAATAAACTACTATTAACTATCCTTGTTCATTTAATCGCCTAAGAAAATAATTATAGCAATCTAAGAGTGAAAGCAATCAAATTTATTTCTTTTTTGCCAAAATTTTATTATAAATAGCTTTCATTGAAAAATTAGGATCATTTGTTACTTCTTTTTCAATCAAATGAGGATTTATTACAAATTTTTCACATTCTTCTAAAGACTGAAATTCTATCTCAAAATAAGTTATATCCAATTGAGGAACAAATCTAAATTCAAAGCGTTTTCCTTGTTCAAAGATATTTTGCTTGTAATAAACAAGCTCTCCTAAAGAATTTTGCTTAAAATCATTAATAACCATATCTGTATTTTCATTTACAGGTATTTCTATTTCACTACGGCACAATCCCCTACTTTTAACATCTTGAGATTTCGACTTTATCGTCATCCACCAATTTTTGAATTTATCGTCACGTAAACGTATTTCATAATCACCTGTTTTAGATAAATAATATAAGTGACATTGATATCTGCCCTCTGTCGTTAATTCTTCTAAAAAAGATTTACTAGGTATGAATTTACGTTCGATTTCCATTTAACTTCTCCCTACAATAAAGTTTTTAAATCCTTAATTGCATTAGATGTACTAATAGCAACGTCTTTTAATGTTTTATCAAGCATATAACAAGGTGTAGTTACAATTTTATTTGCTTTATCAATACAAACTTCAGCAGCTGAACATATCTGATGATTGCCACCCATTAATTTAATTGAACAAATAGTTTCAGGATCATTTCCAATTGTAACTGTTATATTATGCAAAACACGTGTAATTAAGACAGGAGCAATACATAATCCAACTATTGGCTTTTTGGCATCATGCATTGCAACAATTGCTTTTTCAACATCTGGATGAACATTACATTCTGGACCATACATAGCAAAATCACATAAATTTGTAATTGCTCCTAAACCACCAGGAATAACTAAAGCATCATAATTATCAGGATTAAAACTTGATAATACAGAAATATCTCCTCTAGCGATACGAGCAGCTTCAACTGGCATACGACGAGTTTCATCCATAGGCTTCTTTAATATATGGTTCATAACTCTAGAAACATTGCCTTCTGGAGCAAAGCATTGGTATTCCATACCATGTTGTTGAATAGCTAACATAGCAGTTACAGCTTCGTGGATTTCAGAACCATCTAAAACGCCACAACCTGACAACAAAACAGCTATTTTTTTCATAACAAATTACTCCTTTTAGCAACAAATTTTAAACATACTTTTATCAAAAAAAATTGTATTATCAACAATATTTTCTCATTTTGAAAATATTTAATTTCTGTGTTGTATTTATACAAAAGATTATTTATAAATTAGGCAGTATTTACTCATTTTTTCAGGAGTCATTATTTTGAAATACATCAGTACTCGCGGAAACAGTCCAGCCCTTAATTTTGAACAAGTTTTATTAGCAGGATTAGCTCCTGATGGAGGGCTTTATGTTCCTGAAGTATACCCTTCTTTCACAAAAGAAGAAATCTCAAACATGGCTAATTTGAACTATGCTGAATTAGCTGCAAAAATAATGAGTAAATTTACACAGGGATGCTTAGATGAAAATGAGCTTTTAGAAATTACGACAAAAGTTTATAAGAATTTTGCTCATAAAGCTGTAGCTCCTTTAAAACAATTAGATAGCAATTTATGGGTTATGCAATTATTTCAAGGCCCTACTCTTGCATTTAAGGATTATGCCTTACAAGTTGTTGGCCAATTGTTTGATACAGTTTTAAAGAAAACAAACAAACATATTACAATTGTAGGCGCAACATCTGGAGATACAGGATCCGCTGCTATTCATGGTTGTAAAGGCTGTAAAAACTTAGATATTTTTATTTTGCATCCTCACAATAGAGTATCAGATGTTCAAAGACATCAAATGACAACAGTATTAGATAAGAATGTCCATAATATAGCTTTAGAAGGAACTTTTGATGATTGCCAATCTTTAGTAAAAGACTTATTCAACAATAAAAACTTTAGAGAGAAGCATTCACTGTCTGCTATTAATTCTATTAACTGGGCAAGAATTATGGCTCAAGTTGTATATTATTTCTATGCAGCTTTGAATCTAGGAGCTCCTCACAAAAAAGTATCTTTTGCCGTTCCTACAGGTAACTTTGGAAATGTTTTTGCTGGCTTTGTTGCAAAGAAAATGGGATTACCTATAGATCAATTAGTTATTGGATCAAATTCAAATGATATCTTACCTAGATTTTTAAATTCTGGTATTATGGAACAAAAAAAGGTTGTACCTTCTATTAGTCCTTCTATGGATATTCAAATTTCTTCTAATTTCGAGAGATTTTTATTTGAAACACTCGACAGAGATTCCAATAAAATCAATGAATTAATGAAAACTTTTAAAGCTGAATGTAAATTTCAAGTTTCAAAAGAAGAAATTTCTAAGATATCTTATGAAATAAAAGGACTAGCCTTAAATGATTCGGAAACGAAACAAACTATTAGTGAAATCTACAAAAACACTAGTGAAATTTTCGATCCTCATTCAGCTATAGGATTTAAAGCTGGACAACATTATGCTAAAAAAGACATTCCTATGATTATTTTAGCAACTGCACATCCTTCAAAATTTCCAATTCCTGTAAAAGAAGCAACAGGCGTTTATCCTGAACTTCCTAATTACTTATCTGATCTTTTATCTAAAAAAGAAGAATTTACAGTATTAGAAAATAACATTAGTAAAGTTATTGATTTTATTGAAACAGAACAATCAAAATAAGAAAGATAAAAAACAATGAAACAAATTACAACATCATCTTATGGATTACGTATAATATCAGATTCAATACCGGACCTAGATACTGTTACTATTGGAGCTTGGGTAAATATTGGATCAATGTATGAACCTGAAGAGATTAATGGTATTTCTCACTTATTAGAGCATATGGTATTTAAAGGTACAAAGAAAAGAACAGCTCTTCAAATTGCTGAAGAAATTGAAAATGTTGGTGGATATTTTAATGCTGCTACATCTAAAGAAACCACATGCTTTTACATTAAAGTTTTAAAAGAAGACTTACCATTAGCTGTTGATGTATTATCAGATGTTTTAATTAATTCTACATTTGAACCAAGCGAATTTGAACGAGAAAAGTCTGTTGTTTTACAAGAAATTAAACAATCTATAGATACTCCAGATGACATTATTGGAGATTATTATGCAGAAAAAGCTTTTCCTAACCAACCTTTAGGAAGACCTATTTTAGGAACTGTTGAAAAGGTAACAGCAATAAGTAGAGAAACTTTACATAACTACTTAAAGACTAATTATACTCCTGAAAGAATGGTTGTTGCTGCTAGTGGCAATTTAAATCATGATGAACTAGTTAAATTAGTAGATAAAGCTTTTTCAGATTTAAAACCAAACAATTCTTTAATAGCTCCTATTCCTAATTATGTTGGAGGATTTGACTATAGAGAAAAAGATATTGAACAAGCCAATATAATCGTAGGTTTTAAAGGCGTTAGTGTATTAGATAATGAATATTACACATCACATGTACTATCTACAATATTAGGTGGAGGTATGTCATCTCGTTTATTCCAAGAAATTAGAGAAAAACGTGGCCTTGTATATTCAGTTTATTCATATATTTCAAGCGGATTAAATATTGGTCAATTCTGCGTATATGCTGGAACTGGTGAAGAAGAAACAAAAGAATTATTGCCTGTTTTATGCGATGAACTATTAAAAGTACAAGAAAACATAACGGAAAAGGAATTAACTAGAGCAAAATCTCAACTTAAAGCTGGCATTTTAATGGCTCTAGAGCATACAAGCTCAAGATGCGAGCAAGATGCTTCTCAAATGCTTATGTTTAATCGTTTAATTACAAAAGAAGAAATTATTGAAAAGATTAACAGTGTAAACATTGATAGATTGCAAAAATTAGCTCGACAAATTTTTACAAGCAAGCCAACAATTGCAGCTTTAGGCCCTATTAAAAACGTAATGAGTTATGACGAACTCTGCAATAGATTAGGCACGAAGTAATGGAAAGAAATATTTTTATTGAAGTAAAGCCTATTGGAAATATGGTAAGTGTTATTGCTATTGATGAAGAAACAGGGAAAGAAATTTCATTTATAGCCCCTAGAAACACCCCTGCCTTATCTCTTAAAATGATGGCTCAAAAGAAAATAGAATATGTTTTAAACAAAAATCAAAGCTAGAAAAAAATTTTAGTTTATGATAAAAACAACGCAAAGTTATTATATTTAAAAATATGGAGTTATAAGATGTCTGAAGTTATCGCACTTGCTGCCGATCATGGTGGTTTTGAATTAAAAAACAAATTAGCAGAAAAATTAAAAAGTTTAGGATATGAGGCTTTAGACCTTGGTGTTAATACTCCAGATAGCGTAGACTATCCTGATATGGCTGCTAAATTAGCTCATGCAATCAAAGATGGTAAAGCTTCAAGAGGAATTTTATGTTGTGGAACAGGAATCGGTATTAGCATAGCTGCTAACAGATACGATTTTATTCGAGCAGCATTAATTCATGATGCTTTTGGAGCAAGATTATGCAGAGAACATAACAATGCTAATGTTATCGTATTTGGTGGAAGAACAATTGGTATTGAAGTAGCTTATGAATGCTTGGAAATTTTCTTAAAAACACAATTTGCTGGTGATAGACATCAACGCAGAGTTGAAAAATTATCACACATGGAATAAGGAACAATAAAACAATGTCAGATTTTTTTTCAAAGAACTTAAAAGATAGCGATCCTGATTTATATTCTGGTGTTTTAAAAGAATTAAATCGTCAACAAAATCAAATTGAATTGATTGCTTCAGAAAACATCGTTTCTAAGGCTGTTTTACAAGCACAAGGGACAATATTAACAAACAAATATGCTGAAGGATATTGTGGCAAACGCTATTATGGTGGATGCGAATTTGTTGATATAGCTGAAAGCTTAGCTATTGAAAGAGCTAAGAAATTATTTGATGCTGAATTTGTAAACGTTCAACCTCATTCTGGAGCTCAAGCAAACGGAGCTGTTCAATTAGCTTTATTACAACCTGGTGATACATTAATGGGTATGTCTTTATCAGCTGGTGGACATTTAACACATGGTGCTGCTCCTGCTTTATCTGGTAAATATTTTCATTCCGTTCAATATGGTGTAAGAGCTGAAGATGGAAGAATTGATTTTGAACAAGTTGAACAATTAGCAAAAGAAAACAAGCCTAAATTGATCATCGCTGGAGGTTCTGCTTATCCTCGAGCCATTGATTTTAAGAAATTTAGAGAAATAGCTGATGAAGTTGGAGCTATTTTAATGGTTGATATGGCACACTTTGCGGGGTTAGTAGCAGGTAAAGTTCATGAAAATCCTTTAAAATATGCAGACATTGTTACAACAACAACTCATAAAACTTTACGTGGTCCTCGTGGTGGTATGATTTTGACAAATCGTGAAGATTTAGCAAAGAAAATTAATTCTGCAGTATTCCCTGGATTACAAGGTGGACCATTGATGCACGTTATTGCAGCTAAAGCTGTTGCCTTTGGTGAAGCTTTAAAACCAGAATTTAAAGATTATGCAAAACAAGTTGTTGCTAATGCAAAAGTTTTAGGAGAAACACTTATCAAACGTGGTGTAAACTTAGTATCAGGTGGTACAGATACTCATTTAGTTTTAGTTGATTTGCGTCCTAAACACTTAACTGGTAAAATTGCAGAAAAGAGCTTAGAAGCTGCTCATATGACATGCAACAAAAATGGTATTCCTTTTGACCCAGAAAAGCCAACAGTAACATCAGGAATTCGTTTAGGCACCCCTGCTGGAACAACACGCGGATTTAAAGAAAAAGAATTTGAATTAGTTGCAAATTTAATTGGTGACGTTCTTGATGGTTTAGAAAAGAATCCTGAAAATAATACAGCAATAGAAAATTCAACAGCTAAAAAAGTTATTGAATTATGCAACCAATATCCTATTTATGATGGATTAATGGAGTAATAATTAATGCGTTGCCCTTTTTGTGGACATACTAATTCGCAAGTTAAAGATTCTAGACCTAATGACGATCAAACAATAATTAGAAGAAGACGTTATTGCCCAGATTGTGGGTCTAGATTTACAACATTTGAACACGTTCAATTAAGAGACGTTATTGTTATAAAAAAAGATTTAACAAGAACTTCTTTTGATAGGGATAAATTGTATAGTTCTATAGCTGTCGCTGTTAGAAAACGCCCTATTACACAAGAACAAGTAGAGAATATTGTAAATAGCATTCAAAGAAAATTAGAAGTATCGGGAGAAGATGAAGTTCCTTCTGTAAAAATTGGCGAATTAGTTATGGAAGCTTTATATTCATTAGATCAAGTAGCTTATGTAAGATTTGCTTCAGTTTATTGTGATTTTAAAAACGCTTCTGATTTTAAAGCATTTATTTCAAATTTAGATAACGCTCCTAGAAAAAACTCTTTTGATAAGGATGACGATAATGAGTAAAACAAATCGTAGCACCTCAAGATTATGTGCTGTTCAAGCTTTATATGCTTATTCTTTTAAAGAAGCTTCTTTAAAAAATATAGCTACAGCTTTCAACAATAAAGAAGCTGGAAATGAAGTTATCATCGAAGAAGAAGGAAAAGAAGTAACAGTACCTGTTATATCTGCAGATTTTTCTTTGTTTAATGGAATTATTGAAGCTTTTGGTAAAAGTGAAGATGAAATTAATTCTATTATTGATGCTTGCTATTCAAAAGATTGGTCAAAAGATAGAACAGAACAGCTTCTTAAAGCAATTTTACAAGCTGGTGTTGCTGAATTATTAGCATTTCCAGAAACCCCTGTAGCAATTGTAATTAAAGAATATGTTGATATTACATCTTGTTTCTATGATGGCATTGAAATAAAAATGGTAAATGCTCTTTTAGATCAAGTTTCTAAAAAAATTAGCAAAGCTTTGAAAAAAAATTCATAAAAAGCTTGACAAAACAAGTCTTTTTATTATATAAAGCTTCTTGTTATCGCGGGGTAGAGCAGTCCGGTAGCTCGTCAGGCTCATAACCTGGAGGTCGTTGGTTCAAATCCGGCCCCCGCACCCAAATAAAAGCAAATCCTGTAATTTAATTTACAGGATTTTTTTATTCTATTTACAAAGAGTTTTTGATAAAGCTTAAATAATTAACATATAGCCTTTTTAGTGATATAATGAAGAAAATGGTAGTAAAAAGGCCAACAAAATGATTATTAAAGAATATATTCCTTTTCCTTTATATACCCATACCCCTATTGAAATAGACAATAGATGTTTACATATTTGGCTCCCTAATAATTATTATGAAACAGATGAAAAATATCCGGTTTTATATATGTTTGATGGGCACAATCTTTTTTTTGATAGTGATGCAACTTATGGGAAATGTTGGGGATTAAAAGAGTACCTAGAAAATTGGGGAAAGCAAATAATAGTTGTTGGTTTAGAATGCTCTCATGAAGGAAACAATCGCTTAAGAGAATTTTCTCCTTATTTTTGGGGAAGTGATTTTTTCGGTGATATTTATGGAACTGGCGACAAAACCATGGAATGGATGGTAAATGAGCTAAAACCTTGGACAGATACTCATTTTAGAACTTGGTCTCATAGAGAAGCAACTGGCATTGCAGGAAGTTCTATGGGTGGTTTAATGAGCTTATATGCTGTAATTAAATATAATCATATTTTTTCTAAAGCAGCATGTTTATCATCGGCAATAACGTTTTGTTCAAAAGATTTAAAAACACTCATTAAAGAGAACTCCTTTAATGAAGATACAAGAGTATATTTATCTTGGGGGTCTACAGAAGGTTTTGGCGCAAAAGGAAGAGCTATAATGAATTCTTGCCACAATTCAATAAATAAAGCTCTTTTAAGCAATAACATATCTACATTTTTATATAAACAACCAAATGGACATCATTGTGAAGCTGATTGGGAAAAACAAAATGCTATCTATATGAATTGGTTATGGTGTTCATAAATTTAAAGAGAAAAACTAATGAAATTTAATTTATTTATATTTTTAACAACCTCGTTTTTATCATTACCTTCATTTGCACAAACAAGGATGCCTTCAAATTATGAAAATTTAAAGATGTATAAAATGATAAATGAATGTGCAGATGTAGATTCAATGGAAGTTTGCCAAAAAATTATAAGCAAGCACCTAGAAAAATATAAAGCTTTAGAAAATGAGCTGTTAGAAAAATATTGTAAACCACAAGGTTTATCAGAAAAAGAATGTGCTGAAAAAATACTAAAAGATGCTAATTTTGATAAACGTTTAAAAGAATATATGCAAAATAATGCAAACTACCCTACTATTCTTAATAACGAAGCTGAATTACAATAATTAAAATTAGCACAAAAAAAATCTCCTTTTAACAAGGAGATTTATTTGGCGATCCCAATGAGATTCGAACTCATGTTACCGCCGTGAAAGGGCGATGTCCTAGGCCTCTAGACGATGGGATCATTTTCATGAGCGTATATATATACGGATTAAAATACTTAGTCAATACTTTTTTTCATTTTTTTGAAAAAAAAATTATCTGCAATATCTTAATAATCCAACAAGCTTTCCTTGGATCTTTACACGATCCTTAGAATAAATAAAATCTCTATATTGTTTATTCGCAGGTTTTAGGCATATTTGCTTAGAATTATCGAAATAAACTCTTTTTAAAGTAGCTTCGTTATCATCAACCAAAGCTACTGCAATTTCCCCATTTTCAACAATATCACAACGCTTAATAATAACAATATCGCCATCATTAATACCTGCTTCAATCATAGAATCGCCTGACACAGTCAACGCATAGCATTGATTGTTTCCAACCATATCAGAAGGAACACAAATTTTATCATTACCTGTCAAAGCCTCAATTGGAGAACCTGCAGCAATTTTTCCATATTTTGGTATACGAACCAAATAATCATTACTTACAGGCAAATTATCTTGAGGCACGTTTTCTGGCAACTTTAAAATTTCTAAAGCTCTAGCTTTATGAGGGATTTTACGAATAAAGCCTCGTTCTTCTAATGAAGAAATCAATCTAAAAACAGAAGACTTTGATGAAAGTCCTAGCTCTTTTGCTAAATCAAAATAGCTAGGAACAACTCCATCTTTTAATAAATGGCGATTTAATGTTATTAAAGTTTCATATTGCTTTCTTGTTAACATTATTCACCTTGAAATTATTCTGGATCAGCGCCATATTTTTCGCACAATTCAGCAACTCTTTCATCCATAACTTTTTGGAATAAAGGAGCTTCTGGAACATTGAATTTATGACCAACTTCAACTTTAGACAATTCTTTTTCTAAATCTTTTTCTGGCCAAGCATAACTTGCATTTTCAATATTCAACAAATCCATAATTCTTGCACAAGTTGATGGAATTACAGGAGCAGACAAAACGCCATATAAACGAATAACGTTAATTGCAATATTTAAAATTGTAGAAGCTCTTTCTTTATCTTCTTTAATTACTGTCCATGGAGCTGCCGCTGTTAAGTAGTTGTTTCCTTCTACCCAAATAGCTCTTAATTCAACTAATGCTTTTCTAAATTCTAATTCTTTTAAGTATTTTGTATAAGCATCAATATGTTCACCTAATACTTTAAAGAAATCCTTATCCATTTGTGTAAATTCAGCTTTATTTGGAACTTCTGGACCTAATTTAGAAGCAGTCATTTTCAAAACTCTGTTAACGAAGTTTCCAAGTACATCATTCAAGTCTTTGTTGATTGTTGAAGCAAAACCAGAGAATGTAAAACTTGAATCAGAATTTTCTGGAGCGTTAGCCATTAACCAATATCTCCAATAATCTGGTTCAAATTCATCTAAAGCTTGATTTGTAAAGATACCTCTTTTTTGAGATGTAGAGAATTTACCACCGTAGAATGTTAACCAGTTAAATCCTTTAATATAATCAACTTTCTTCCAAGGTTCTTTTGATCCTAACAATGTAGCTGGGAACATAATTGTATGGAAAGGAATATTATCTTTTGCCATAAATTCTGTATATTTTACATCTTTAGCATCATACCACCAATCTTTCCAGTTACGGTGTTCTTTATCCTTATCAGCCCATTCTGCTGTTGCACCAATATATTCAATAGGAGCATCAAACCAAACATAGAAAACTTTACCATCAAAACCATCACAAGGAACTGGAATACCCCATTTTAAGTCTCTTGTAATGCAACGCTCTCTCAAGCCTTCTTTCAACCATTTTCTAGCAATTGAAGTAACAACTACAGGCCATTCAGCTTCATGTTCATCAATAAATTTAGCTAAATCCTTTTCCATTGCAGGAAGTTTTAAGAACAAATGTTTGCTGTCTTTAATTTCCAAATTTGATGAACCTGAAACAGCAGAACGAGGCTTAATTAAATCGGTAGGATCTAACACTCTTGTGCAGTTTTCACATTGGTCCCCTCTTGCAGCTTCATAACCACAATGAGGACATGTACCAACAATATATCTATCAGGCAAGAAACGACCATCATCAACTGAATAAACTTGTTTAATTACACGTTCTTCTATTAAGCCGTTTTCCATCAATTTTTTGCAAAAATGTTGAGTTAATTCTAAGTTATGATCTGAAGACGAACGGCCAAAATGGTCAAAAGATAAATTAAATCTTGTATAAATATCTTTTTGAACTTCATGTTGCTCTGTACAAAATGTTTCAACATCTTGATTTTTTTCTAAAGCAGCTAATTCTGCTGGTGTTCCGTGTTCATCTGTTGCACAAATAAACAAAACATCTTCACCAATTTGTCTTAAGAAACGACTATAAACATCAGCTGGCAACATAGAACCAACTAAATTACCCAAGTGTTTAATACCATTAATATAAGGAAGAGCGCTTGTTACTAAATATTTTGTCATCTAAAAATCCTCATTAAAAAAATATAAAACATTTTGAGAACGTTTTACCCTTTTTTACTTATTAAAACAATATAAATTAAAAAAAAGCCCCATTTTTTTATGGAGCTTTTCTTAATAAAATTTCTTGGCTATTATCTTGTTAAAGATTTACCTTTTGCTGCCAAAATAGCAGACCATCTTTCAATTGTATTACCCATAGACATTGTTTCTCCAACATTATCTCTAGGCTTGCCCATTTCTGGTAATCTTCTTGCAAAAGCATCAACATGTGTAGGCATTGATTTTGGAGTTTCATCAATTGCTTGACCTGTTAATTCCTTACGAATATTAAAGAAATCAATAGCATCTTTTTTAGTTCTTTCACCAATTGATAAAAATCTATCTTCATTTAAGAAATTAGGATTTTCACCTGCTAAATAGTTTCCTTCTTTAGTCCAACCTATCTTTTCAACAACAGTCTTAGAATCCATATTGTTTTCAAATGTAAACACTTGAGTCATATCCACTGGTTTACCTTCATTTTTTGAAGCTTTAATTTGATCAAGAGTATCGTGCATAGGTTCAACGATATAACCTTCTTCGTAATTCTGCTTTGTACCTGTTTGGTCATACCAACCTTTAAATACTTCAGCTACAAATTTGTTGTTAATTTCGCCTTCTTGTGCCCATGCTTTTTCATAAGCTTTATATATAGGTGGATAAAATTGACCAAATGTTGCTAAAGGAGCAGCATCTCCTTGTAATTCTAATTCTTTACAAGCTTTTAAAGCATATGCTTGAGCATCTGCTTCTTTAGCTCTTGACTGACGAATAATAGAAGCTACATCTAATTTATCACGTTCAGGATATTCTGCCATACGAACATTTTGACCAGCATGACGAGCTTCATGGCATAATGTACTTACTAATTTATCATCAGAAGCTCTAGGGCCTAAACCAATAGCATTAAGGCCATCATCACCGCTAAAGCAACAACCAAAACAGTTTGTTGCAGTATCTAAGAAACCGAATTTACAACCAGATTTTGCAGCAATTTCTAAAGTTTCTTTACCAGCTTCAGACTTACATAAACGATTAATAATACTAATCATTCTTGGTGTTTCTTCTTCTGTACAAAGAGAGATATCAATATCAATTGCTAACTTAGCGTCTTTATCATATTTTGCTTCATTTGAAGAACTAAATGCTTCTTGCAAAAAACTTTTATTTAACATTTCCATAATATTTATCCTTAACGGCCCATTCTTGCTGCTAATAATTTATTCATAACAGGATTTAATTTTTGCTCTTTCTTTTCGAACATACCTGCCATTGGCTTTTCGCCCATCTTTGGTCTTTCACGTATCATTGTATCTGGACGAGTCGGAATTTTATCCAAACTTGGATCAGCTTCCATTCCTGTTAATTGCTTACGCAATTTGAAGAAATCCTTCATATCACTCATTGCTTGTTCAGCAACATCTAAGAACTTACCACTTTCTAAACGATCTGGATCATTTACATAGTAATTTCCATCTTTTGTCCAACCAGCTAAAGCAATAGCTTCTTTTCCTGACATTGTTTGCTTATTGTAGAACAATGTAGGTTCTTTTCCTTGCATCAAATCATAGATTTCTTTTGTCATAGGTTCAATTTGATAAGCTTCTTCGTAAACAGTCTTTGTACGTTTTTGATCATACCAACCTTCAAACGTATCTGTCATAACTTGGTGATTAATCTTGCCTTCTTTTTGGAAAGATTTATCAAAAGCAGCTTCAATTTCAGGATAACGATCTTTGAAAATACTATAAGGACCTTTATCTCCTAATTGTTGTAACTCTTTACATGCAGTTACGGCGTAAGTTTGAGCATCAGCTTCCATTGCTCTAAAAGAAATCAATTCTGAACGAACATCTAAAACACCAAAAGCTTCATGTGCACCACGTACAAATTGTCCAGCATGACGACATTCATGACAAAGTGTACCAACCAATTTATCATCAGATTCATTTGGATTTAAACGAACCCAATGGCCAGCTTCATCACAAGCACCGCAACAACGAACACCAGGTTCAAAGAAACTAAACTTAAAATCATTTTCAGCAGCAATTTGCAAAGTTTCTAATCCACATGGACTTTTTGACAAACGATTTACTAAAGCTATCATTCTTGCTTTATCTTCTTCTTTACACTCTGTCATATTGATATCTACAACAGGCTTTTGTGATGCATCATAAGAGGCTGTTTTATTAGTATTTAAAGCTTCATTTAAAATATTCATTCTATTATTTCCATTAATTAACGTTGTTTCTTTGCAGCTATCATAGCATTAAGTTTTTTCTTAAATGCACTATTATCATTACCAGCTGTTTTAGTTCCTTTATATCTTGAGTCTTTAGATAAATTTTGAGGATCTCTAACAGGCAAATCTAAATAAGAATCGTCCTTTGGTGTTCCATAACGATTTTCTCTAATCTTGTTGTATTTATCAGCAGCATCAAATGTTGCTGCACTCATAGCAACTTTTTCTGGTTCTTCTAAAACATTTAAATTATTATTCCAAAAGCATTCACCTTTTGCATTTGAGCAGAAGCATTTTACAATTTCAGCTGAAGTAATAGAATCACTATAAGGATATTCACCTTCTTCCTTATATTTAGTTGCTGATTTCATCGTATCTTGAATATAACTTTCTTCGTATGCTTCTACCATATCTGTTGCTTTATACCAACCATTAAAAGCGGCACGCAACATATTATCATTAACTGGTTGATTTACATCTTCTGTAGCATTAACGAATCCCATAGCTATCTCTTCAGAGTCTTCAGCAAAAGCATTCCATGGGCCATCAATACCTGAATTTACACGAATTTCATGACATGTCGCACAAGCTGCTGTTTCTGCATCAGCTTCTGTAGCACGTGTATACATAAGTTCACTTTTTAAATTATATTTTCCAAATTCCTGTGTAGCACCGCGTACGAATTGTTGAGCATGTCTTGCTTCATGAGCCAACGTTGCTATTAACAAATCATTATCCATACTAGGATTTAAGACAATAGCTTTATTTTCAGGATCACAAAAACCACACGATTCCTCTTGAGCTTCGAATGCTAAACTATAACCATTATCACAAGCTTCTTGCAAAACGGCTTTACCAAAAGGGGAATTTTGAGCAATCGTATTAATAATACCTACCATACGATTTACATTTTTAGGATTCTTTGTTCTTATTTTAAAAGGAATATCAGCCTTTTTAATCTCTTCGTGATTATTACCTCTATTACCCGGTTTATGTTTCTTTTCAAATATCGAATTTAATTCACTAGACATGGTTACAGAATCCTTCTAATAAAAATCTTTACTTGATAATGGTATCTTTTTATATTTTTGTCAATAATTTTTGTCAATTTTTTAGTTAAAAATTATTTAAAAGAAACAAATAACAAATATAGTAGAAGAACTTAAATATCCTAAACTTATTACACAAAAAAAATAAAAATATTTTCAAAAGAAAAACAAAAAAATTTTTATAAAAAACAACAAAAAAGTCATCTATAAAATTAAGAAAAAAATCAATAAAATTATTTTTTTCAAAAAAAATAAAAAATTTGAAATAGAACAAAAATTATATCCATAATTATATCGTGATCTTAATCTAATTACATTTTTTTAGGAGGAAAATTATGAAATATAAATGTTTAGTATGCGGTCAAGTTTTTGATATTCCTGAAGGTCAACCTATAGTATGTCCTGTATGTAAGGCTACTGGAGAAAAAATTGTTCCTTATGAAGAAACAGGATTAATTTGGGAATCTGAACATACAGTTGGTGTAGCAAAAGGCGTAGATGCAGAAATACTACAAGGTTTAAAGAATCATTTCAATGGAGAATGCACAGAAGTTGGAATGTATTTAGCTATGTCACGCCAAGCTTTACGTGAAGGTTATCCAGAAATTTCATTAGCTTTAGATAAAATTGCTCATGAAGAAGCTGAACATGCTGCTCGTTTTTGTGAAATGTTAGGTGAATTAGTATCTACATCAACGAAAGCAAACATAGAGAAAATGTTAGCTGGTGAAAATGGTGCTTGCAAAAGTAAGACTGAAATTGCAACAAAAGCAAAAGCTTTAAATTTGGATGCTATTCATGATTCTGTACATGAAATGGCCAGAGATGAAGCTCGTCATGGCAAAGCCTTAGAAGCTTTATTAAAGCGTTATTTTAAATAAGATTAAACGAGGTAAAATATATGGATTTAGACGCCCTTTTTAAAATATCTCATGGCGTTTACATTACAGGTGCCAAAGATGATAATAATCGTCTTGTTGGCAGCTGTATTGATGCTGTTATGGTTTTAGAAGTATCACCTGCTCAAATTATGATTTCTCTAGGCAAACAATCATATACATGTGAAACTCTTTTAAAATCAAAGAAACTTACTCTTTCTGTATTATCAGAAAAAGTTTCTGATGAAATTATTGCTACATTTGGAATGAAATCCTCTAGAACTGAAGATAAATGGTCTAACATGAAATATCATTTAGAAGAAAATCTTCCTGTTTTAGATGAAGCTGTGTCTGTTATGACATTAAATGTTGCAAGCATTCAAGAAACAGCAACACATTACTTATTTATATGTAATGTAAATGAAGCAAAAAAACAAAATACTGAAGCTCCATTAATTTATGCAAACTATCAACAGCGAAAGCAAAAAAGCAAACCTTCAACGTCATCAAACGAGAAATGGGTTTGCAGAGTTTGTGGTTATATATATGATGGAGAAATTCCTTTTGAAGAACTACCTCAAGACTGGGTATGTCCTTTGTGTGGCGTA
The DNA here is from genome assembly GCA_024407875.1 of Alphaproteobacteria bacterium. Classification (GTDB taxonomy): domain Bacteria; phylum Pseudomonadota; class Alphaproteobacteria; order CAAGCB01; family CAG-977; genus UBA2903. The sequence continues at coordinate 25,080 of JAKSVT010000012.1, read as the reverse complement.
GGAAAGTCAGAATTTGTTAAACAATAAGGCTTACAACAAAATGGAAAACAATTTATTAGCAAACAACATTTATTATATTGGCGTTGATGATAAGACCATTGATTTATTTGAAGGTCAATATGTCGTTCCAAACGGCGTATCTTACAACTCTTATGTCATAATGGATAATAAAATCTGTATTATGGATACAGTAGACAGCAGAATGACAAAAGAATGGTTAGCTAATTTGGAAAAAACTTTAAATAATAAAAATCCTGATTATTTAGTAGTTCTGCATATGGAACCTGATCATGCCGGAAGTTTAGATGCATTTTTAAAGAAATATCCTTCTTGTAAAGTTGTTTCAAACATTAAAGCTTTTAATATGATGGGACAATTTTTCGAAGATCTTCCTTTAGAAGGCAAAACAATTGAAGTTAAAGAAAATGATACTTTATCTTTAGGTAAACACACTTTACATTTCGTATTTGCTCCAATGGTACATTGGCCAGAAGTTATGGTAGCATATGAAGAAACAGATAAAGTTTTGTTTTCTGCTGATGGTTTTGGAAAATTTGGAGCTTTGGATACAGATGAAGATTGGACTTGTGAAGCTAGACGTTATTACATTAACATCGTTGGCAAATACGGCGGACAAGTACAATTGCTATTAAAGAAAGCAGCATCATTAGATATTCAAAAAATATTTCCTTTACATGGGCCTATGTTAACTGAAAATCTTGGATATTATATCAACAAATATGATATTTGGAGTAGTTATACACCTGAAGATAAAGGCATATTTATAGCCTATACATCTGTTTATGGTCATACAAAAGCTGTTGCTGAAAAATTAAAAATTGCTTTAGAAGCAAAGGGACAAAAAGTTTCTATTACAGATTTAGCAAGAGAAGATATGGCTGAAGCTTTAGAAGATGCTTTCCGCTATGATAGACTAGTTCTTGCTACAACTACATATGATGCAGGAATTTTTCCTCAAATGGAAACATTTATTTCTCATTTGAAAGCAAAAACGTATCAAAATAGAACTATTGCTTTAATTGAAAATGGTTCATGGGCTCCTATGGCTGCAAAAAAAATGAAAGCCGAATTAGAATCTTTAAAAAATATCACATTTATTGATCCTATTTTGACTATCAAATCGGCCTATAAAAAAGAAAATGAAGAAACTTTCAATAAATTTGTTGAAGCTTTATGTAAATAAAACATTTTTTAACACAGAAACAGCGGAATTTTTCCGCTGTTTCTTTTTTATAAGCAAAAAAAAGAGGTTGCCAATTGACAACCCCCTTTTTCGTAAATCTGATAAAACAAATTAACGTTTGCTGAATTGGTAGCTACGACGAGCTTTTGCTTTACCGTATTTTTTACGTTCAACAACACGAGGATCACGTGTTAAGAATCCTGCATGCTTTAATGCTGAGTGTAATTCTGGTTCATAGTTGTCTAAGCAACGGCTAATTCCATGACGAACAGCACCAGCTTGACCTGATAAACCACCACCACATACAGTTACAACAACGTCAAATTGACCTTCACGGTTTGTAACAGCAAATGGTTGATTAATCAACATACGTAATACTGGACGTGTGAAATATTCTGTTTGATCTTTATCATTTACAATGATTTTACCTGTACCAGCTTTCAACCATACACGAGCAGAAGCATCTTTACGACGACCTGTAGCATATGCACGACCAAATTTATCACGCTTTGGTTCACGAACTACTGGTGTTGCTTCAGCAACTGTTGCAATATTTTTTAATTCTTCGAAAGATTTTACTTCAGCCATAATTAGCCTCTCTTATTCTTTTTGTTCATTGCAGCAACATCCAAAAATTCTGGATTTTGTGCAGCATGTGGATGATCTTTACCAGCATATACACGTAAATTTGTCATTTGTTTACGACCTAATGGGTTACGTGTAATCATACGTTCAACAGCTTTAATGATAACTCTTTCAGGATGAGCACCTTCTAATACTTTACCAGCTGTTACAGATTTAATTCCACCTGGATGACCTGTATGACGATAGTAAACTTTGTCTTCTAATTTTCTACCTGTTAATGCAACTTTTTCTGCATTAATGATAACAACATAATCTCCACAATCCATGTTTGGTGTGAAATATGTTTTATTTTTACCGCGCAAAATTTTTGCAACGATACTTGCCAAACGACCTAATACCAAATCTTCAGCATCAATAAGATACCATTTCTTTTGGATATTTGCTGGCTTTACTGATAATGTTTGCATAGCTTTTTCCTATGGTTAATGTTAAAAACTGGAATAAATATACATAAATTATTTTTTATGTCAACAAATATTTTTAAATAACGACACCATTTTTTCTTTAAAATTCAAGATGTTAACTTAACGGTATTATTTTACCGTTTTTAAATCAATTGATTCTTCTCTATTTCAGGCATCAATTTAAATTTTAACTTTTTGTTAGCATATTTTATTATATATTTGTATAGATATGTCTAAAAATTTGTTTAGTTAGTAGGTTTTATTATGAGCGATAGTATTTTTGATCCAAATAATTCATTCCCTGAATCAAAAGATGTTTATTTTAATATTCCACTCTACTTTAAATTAGAAGAAAATGGTGGAACTCATGAATTCAAATCATTTCATGAAGTAGGAACTTTCGCATATAATGAAAGAGTAAAATGGGTAGAATTATTTGGAAAAGAAAAATCAGACATTCCTTTTATTCAACAAATTATTGATACTCAATTAAAAACTCCTACTACAGTCTGTGAAGCAGCTGAAGCTGTTTTAAATAACGACATGTCTGTTCTTGAAGGCGCTTCCATTATTAGGAACGAGTTAAACAATTATCTTTGTTACAAATGCATTCATAGTGAAGGTACACTAGGTCAAATGGCAAAAACAATGTTCCATTATGAACCTATGTTGTTAGGCATCGTTGCTGGCGCATCAGGTTCTGCAAAAATGGAAGATGCTGCAAAGTTTGCTTCATCAGCAGAAGGAGAAAGCTATACATTTGGTTACGCTTTTACAATGCAATATTGTACAAGCCTTAGACCTGAAATGTTAGATGATCGTGTATCTGAAACATTACGTAAAATTAACAGAATTGTACATTGTGTTGATATGGCTGATCGTCAACTTGCACATATTACAGAAGAACAAGAAACATTTCAAAGAAGCGTAGAGGAAGCAGCTACACAATTACAGACATATAGAAACGATGTTGCTGAATACGTTTCTAAATTAGTTAATGAATTAAAACAAACTGCAGATAATGCGGTTACAGAAATGTGGAATCAACTTAATTTGATTCAAAATGACCACGAACGTCAATTGGCTTCATTACGTCAAAGTGTTTCTAGTCGTATAAGATATGGTACAGCATTAGATTATTGGAACAACCAATTAGCTATTAATCAAAAATCTTCAAACCAAGCTACTCTTTGGTACGTGATTTCTGGTGTATTCTCTATTATATTAATGTGTCTAATGGGAATTGTTGCTAAAAAATATATGAATGGCTCTCTATATATATCAATGATTATTTTGATGCTTCCTATATTAGCTTCTGGAGGATTATTCTATATGTTAATCCAATCCAGATCTCGTTTTGAAAAAAATATAGCACAATCTCAAGAAAAAATTTCCTTATTGGAAACTTTAGCCTCTTTAGAAACAGAAAACAAAGTACAAGATAAAGAACGTGTTGAAATTGTAGAATCTGTTTTTAAAACAAATATTAACACTAATAATACAGAAACTGTTGAAACGCAAACTGAAGAACCTAACAATTCCTCGGAAAAATAATTTTTTGTCTATTTTTTTATCTTTTTCGCAAAATAATTATAGATTTTTTTTCTAAAAAGTATATTATACTTAGTTAGCAGATATAATTATTTTAAGGGAACTTAATAAAATGGCTATCTTAAACCAATACGAATTACATTTACTTTCAAAATTGGCAGGTATCGAAGAATCAGCAACCATAGAAAACAAACAATCTTTGTTGGTAGCTATGGATATGTTGCAACCACAAGGCGATATGTCTGATCAAGCATATTCAGCTGTAATTAGCAACACATTAAACAATGCTTTAGACGAACAATACAAAGAGCCACTTCCTCCTGTATGCGTTTTACGTAAAGATAGAGAAAACAAAGTAGAATTTGTTGTACCTGTTGGACATGAAAATGAAGAATTAAATTGGACCGTAAACCAAGAAAACGGTGGGAAAGCTGATGGAGCTGTAAAAGTTTCTGACACACAAATCTGCATTGGTGTTGATGGACAACCAATGAGACGAGAAATTAATGGTGTCACATACGAACGCCGCGCATTTGAAATAAATGCTGATATGGACATTGGTTACCACAATTTAAAAGTTAAGATTCCTGGTCAAAAAGAAGCATCAACAGAAATGATTTATGCTCCAACAAAATGTTATGATCCGATTGACATCAAAAATGGCGGCAAAGCTTGGGGTGTTCCTGTTCAATTATATGAACAAAGATCTGATGAAAACCAAGGTATTGGTGACTTTTCTGACTTAGCTGAAATTGCTGATACAATTGGTAAACATGGTGCTGGCATTTTAGGTGTTAACCCATTACACGCTATGTTCCCTAATGCTCCAGAAGAAGCTTCTCCATATGCACCAGCAAGTAGAACTTACTTTAACCACGTATATGTTGACGTAACAGCTGTTCCTGAATTCAAAACAAGCAAAGAAGCAAATGAACTTTACGACTCTGAAGAATACACAAAGAAAAGACGTAAAACTCAAGATGCATCAGATGTTGATTATACAGCAGCATTTGAATTAAAGACTCCTGTTTTAGAAAAATGCTATGAAGAATTCAAAAAGAACGCTTCTCCTGAAAGAAAAGCTGAATTTGAGAAATTCAAAGCTGAAGGTGGAAAAAACTTACAAGATTTTGCTGTATTCCAAACATTATCAGAAAAATTTGCAGGTAGAGAACCAAAAATGACAGATTGGCGTGATTGGCCAAAAGAATACCAAGATGCAAATACTGATACAGTAAAAGCTTTTGCAGAAAAATATTCTGACCGTGTTGGTTTCTATACATATTTACAATTTGAAACATTGAAACAAATGGAAAATGTTCAAAAGACATGTAAAGAAAGCGGTATGAAAGTTGGTTTATATACAGATATCGCCGTAGGTTCTGCAGCATTTGGTTTCGAAGGCTGGGGTTGCAAAGATCTTTATATGAAGGCTTCCGCTGGTGCTCCGGCTGATGTTTTAAGTCCTAATGGCCAAAATTGGGATGTTATGGGCTTTAAACCAAAAGCTTTAAAAGAAGCTGGTTACAAACCTTTCATTAACATGTTAAGAAACAACATGAAAACAGCTGGTTGCACAAGATTAGACCACGTATTGCAATTATGCCGTTTGTATATGATTCCTCAAGGCAAATCTGCTAAAGAAGGTGCATTCGTTTATTATCCTGTAGATGATTTAATGGCTGTTGCAGCTTTAGAATCAAATCGTAATAAATGTATGTTAATTGGTGAAGATTTAGGACAATTACCTCCTGGCTTCCAAGATAAATTAATGGATCATGGTATTTTGTCATATCGTGTTCTTCCATTTGAACGTGAGTGGGGCTACCAAAATGGTGGTAACAATAATGCATTCCGTCATCCTGAAGAATATCCTTTATATTCAACAGCAGCTCCTTCTACTCATGATACTCCATCATTAGCAAGTCAATGGACAGCTAGAGATGTTCATTTAAAGGAACACCTTGGATATTATGAATCTGCAGCTCAACGTGATATGGAATTTAGACAATATGAATCACAACGTTGTGCATTAAACTGGGCCTTAACAGAAAAAGGTTGTTGGAATCGTGTAGGTGCAGAACCTGTAAAAGATCCTGCTCATGATACACGTTCTTGCCCAGAAAAATATGAACAAGCTGTTGCTGATTATTTAGGTCAATCTAATTCAGCTATGTTATTGTTCCCATTCTCTGATATGTTCAGAACAAATTATATGGGCAATATTCCAGGTACACGTCAACGTTCTGAATCTAAAGTTGGCGGTAAGGATACAAAGATATTTGAATCTGGTGGTGCTAGTGTAATTCCTTGGAAAAACTGGCGTCCAAAGATGCATATCAAAGTAAATGAAATCAAGGAAATTCCTGTATTTAAAGACATTTCAGAAATATTAAATGGATATAGACAAGCAGGTAATGAAAATTCTAAAGAGAAGAATCCTGAAGTAAAAGATTTCGTACGTCCAGGAAGAACAGAGGAAAAGCAACGTGATCCAAAACGTGTTGTATCTTTATATAACTCTTTAGCAAGTTCAGGTTACTTCAAAACTCATGCTTATGATATTATTGCATCTAAGTTTAGTGAAAAACGTAAAGAACGTGATTTACAAAAGACTGAAGAATTCAAGAAAAAATATGAAGAACGTCGTAAGGCTATTGAAAGAGAAAAAGCAAATTATAATAGTTCTTCCGCTAAATCAGTTCCTCTATTTAGAGCAAAAATGCAAAGACATCAATCTAGATAAAATATATGAAAGAGCCTAAAAAGGCTCTTTCTTTTTTTCATAACACTATGATTATAAATAAAAACTTGATTTTTAATAAAATAATTGTAAAATTATGTATATTTTACAATTTAAAGGAGAGTAAAAATGACAGATGAAAACGAACTTCGTGAAGCAGCATATTATAACTGGTTAAACAAAGGTTGCCCAGAAAATGCTGATGTAGATTGCTGGTTAGAAGCTGAAAATGCTGGTGTTTGCCCATGCTGTGGCAAAAAAGAATGCGAATGTGGTCCTGATTGCGAATGTGGCTGCGAAAAGAAAGCAACAAAGAAAAAGGCTTGTGCAAAAAAAGCTACAGCTGCAAAAGAACCAAAAGCAGCAGCTAAAAAAGCTCCAGCTAAAAAGGCAGCAAAGAAATAATTTTTATTTCAAAATAAATTTTCAAAGCGACTTGGTAAAATTATCAAGTCGTTTTTTTAGGGCCGAATTTTTTAATCCGGCCCTATTTCTTTAATCACATTCTTGATGACTTCAATATAGAACAAATTTTTTCCATACTTTCATCATTTTCCAATTCTTCTAATGTCTTAGGCAATTTAAAACGCCAGTTCGGATATTCTAATGTTGTACCAGGCATATTCATCTGCTCTCTTTGTCCTAAAATATCTTCTAATTGTACCAAGAAAACTTGACTTGGAGCTTTTGATAAATATGTATATACAGCTTCAATAAACTTATTTGGAAGTTTATTTCCGTTAATCTGTTCTTCAAAATCCTTTTGATTTACAAACCACAATCCTTGTCTTGATAAAGCTTCGACTAAAGCTTTTCTATCATTTAATCGGTCATGTAAAGCATTTTGAATTTTTTCATCAGTTAATGTTCCAAATGTAGCACTAATCTTAATATCATCAGCTAACCAATATCCCACTAATGTTGGCATATCATGAGTTCCTGCAGCAACTAATGCTGATTTTGGATAATCCATAGGAGATACATATCTTCCATCAGGAGTTTTTTCATATCTACAAACTCTAAATGATAATATACCTGCTTGAGATAATGCTTCTCTGAAGAATGATGGTACTACACCTAAATCCTCGCCAATAACTAAACATTTATTTCTATGGCTTTCAAGAGCTATAATACCAACTATATCTGAGAATGGGTATAAAATATATGCACCAGGAGCTTCACTTGGAATACAGAACAATCTAGCAATTCCCATAACATGGTCTATTCTGACAGCCCCTGCTCTTTTCATGTTAGTTGAAAGTATTTTCCTGTAAGAAGCATATCCTTCAGCTTTCATTTGTTCAGGGTTCATTGGAGCAACACCCCAACTTTGTCCATTAGCATTAAACATATCTGGAGGAGAACCGATACTCAAATCAGACATGAACAAGTCTTGAGCTCCCCATGTTTCTGCACTTTCAGATGCTACACCAACAGCTAAATCTTGATAAATACCAATTTCTAAACCACAATCTTCACACATCTTTGAAGCTTGTTCAAATTGTGTATCAGCAATCCAAAATAAGAATTTATAATATCTAATTCTATCTTCATGCTTAATAGCAAATTCTTTAACTTCTTTATTATCAGGATTTGAATATTCTTTACCCCAAGATTTAAAACCTGAATAAATTTTCTTAGATGCAAAATATTCTGCTAAAACTTGATAAATAGCTACGCTATCAAGTTCTTTACCACCCTCTTTACAGAATTTGTCAAAATCTTTTGAACCTTTAAATTCTGAATATATTGCTTCTAAAGCTTTAGATTTAATTTTTCCAACCAAAGTATAATCAACAATTTTTGATTCTCTAGCTTTTTTTAAATCATCCTTAAAAGTTTTGCTTTTTACTAATTTTTCGAATTTTTCCCCAGGATTTTCAATATTGAAAATATCAATATATAATGGGTTCAAAAACATTCTCGAAGAAGAATAATATGGGCTAGCAGTTTCAACATTTGTCATAAATGCAACATTGATAGGATTTATACCAACAATATCTGCCCCATATTTTTTAGCAATTCTTGAATAATTCTTTAAATCTGTAAAATCACCTATGCCTTGGTTATTTTCACTTCTTAAAGCATATAATTGTAAAGGCATGCCCCAAGGTAATTTATTTTCTTTTAAAATTTCTGGTTCATAACATTTTGTAGGAACAACAATAAAAGAAGATGAATCTTTTTTGTTAACTAAATCATCTCCAGATACCGTAATTTTATGATATCCCAATTTTTGTGGAATATTTAAATCCCATTTGATTTGATAGAATTTTTCTTCATATTCATTTAGCTTTTCAAAATCTGTAAATTCTACAAAATCTGATATTTTCTCACCATCTTCAAATTCTATTGTATAGTCTACATGTTTTGTTTCACTTGATTTTTTTGAATTTTTAAAACTTAAAAGAACAGAAATAGTTTCATTTTCTATTCTTGCAACGATTACAGGAGGTAAAGAACGTTTAAAGGCTTTTTCTAAATATTTTTTATAAGAAGCCCTAGCATTTTTTTCATTATCAACCAAATATCCTAAATTTTTCAATAAAGAAACTTTAGTTTCAAAAGATGTTACATAAATCTTTCCTTCTGTAGAGAATTCAGGCAAAATGCCTAATTTTTCTGCTAAAAAATCAATGATTTCATTATAACTCAACATTTTTTCCTCTTTTATGACAATCTGATAAATCCATCATTATTATCTTCTGTTTCTATCAAATCTTCTAATACTGCAACTGGCCCCATAGCTCCATATGTTACGAAATCTAATCTATTCCAATCATCTATTGAAGCAACTAATCTGTTGCTCTTCATATCTACAGGAACACCACTTAAATATCCCAAATTTCCTCTTACAGAACTTAAGTGAACATAGTTCTTATCTGGAGTAGGAGATTCCAGCAATATAAATGACCATGCTGGTACAGAAAACTTAGTTTCTGATTTATAGCTTTCGTTTTCTACAATAGGTTCTTCTCTTGACGTATCAACAATCAAATTCCACTTAACGTCTTTTTGTACTTCTGGCAAATGCCATTCAATACTTGTACTATTAGCGTTTAAAATCATCAAAAAGTGATTATCTGAATGGAAATGGCCTTTATCGTTACAGAATGTATCTCCAACAAGACCTGAAATAATAGCTCCCAAAGATTTTAGCTCTGGTTTATTCCAATCTAAATCACTCATTGCTGTACCAGTTGATTTTATCCAAGTAATATCTCTTAGTCCTGCAGTATTTGTTGATTTTTGACCTGTATAATAGCGTTTACGACTAAATACTGTATGTTCCAATCTAATCTTTATTAAAGCTTTTACAAAGTCTTTAAAATCTTTGTCTTCTTGAGATATATTTTCCCAATCTAGCCAGCTGATATCACTGTCTTGACAATACGCATTATTATTGCCTTTTTGACTTCTGCCAATTTCATCACCAGCAGTAATCATAGGAACACCTAATGCAAATATTAAAGAAGCCATCATACTACGCATTCTAACAGCACGTAAATTTAAAACTTCTTTATCGTTTGTATCGCCTTCTACACCACAGTTCCATGATTTGTTATCACATGAACCATCTCTATTATCTTCACCGTTAGCTATATTATGCTTTTCATTATAAGAAACTAAATCTTTTAATGTAAATCCATCATGAGCTGTTATGAAATTAATACTAGACCAAGGATGACGACTACGATATCCAAAAGTTTCACTAGATCCACTCATTCTGCAAGCTAAATTTCCTATTTGGCCTTCATCTCCCTTCCAGAACAATCTCATAGTATCTCTAAATCTATCATTCCATTCAGACCAACCTGGAGGAAACGCTCCTAATTGATATCCACCTAAACCAATATCCCAAGGTTCTGCAATCATTTTTACTTGTTGCAAAACAGGATCTTGCTGAACAGCTGATAAGAAACCTGATTTTTGATTAAATCCTGTATCAGTTCTAGATAATGTTGGAGCTAAATCAAATCTAAAGCCATCAACATGCATAGAGTTTACCCAATATCTTAATGAATCCATTACTAATTGCAAAACTCTAGGATGTTCAACATTTAATGATGCTCCACAGCCTGTAGAATCATCATAATATCTTGGATTTTCTTTATGTAATCTATAATAAGAAGCATTATCAATACCTCTATAACATAAAGTAACCCCCATTTGATTGCCTTCGCCTGTATGATTATAAACAACATCCATAATAACTTCTATTCCAGCTTCATGGAATGTTCTAACCATATTTTTAATTTCATCTAAATTATTGCCGTGCATATATGTTGGCTGAGGTGCCATATATGAAATAGGATCATATCCCCAATAATTAGATAATTTCTTTTGAAGCAAATGTCCTGGTGTAAAGAATGCTTGAATAGGTAGCAACTCAACAGCACTAACGCCTAAGCTTTTTAAATAATTTACAGCAGCTGGAGATCCCATTGCTTTAAAAGTTCCACGAACTTCTTTATCAATTTCTGGGTTTTTAAAAGTAAATCCTTTTAAATGTGTCTCGTAAATAACTGTTTCTGTCCAAGGAATATTTAACTTTCTATCCCCAGTCCAAGAATAATTATCATCAACAACAATACATTTTGGTACATAAGGAGCACTGTTATAACGATCTAAAGTCAAATCTTCTTTAGATGCGTTAGTTCTATATCCTTGCATATGAGGATGGTAAATTGCGGGACCTGTTAAAGCCTTAGCATATGGATCTAACAATAACTTATTATGGTTAAATCTTAATCCTTTTTCAGGTTCGTAAGGACCAAATACTCGATATCCGTACAATTGACCAGGTTTAATATTAGGAAGATATACATGCCAAACTTCATCAGTTCTTTCTGGCATAGTAATTCTTTCAATTTCCTTTGTACCTGTTTCATCAAAAAGGCAAAGCATTACTCTTTCTGCATTAGCAGAAAATAATGCAAAATTGACCCCTTTTCCGTCCCAATTCGCCCCTAATGGATAGGGGCGACCTGGTAAAACTTTAATTCCTTCGTTCATTTTTACTTACTTTTAGATTAGCATTGAGGAACAAACATTACAGTTGATAATGGAGGAAGTGTAATAGTCATTGAGCATGGACGACCATTTGCACCTTCTTCTGTAGCTTCAATACTACCCATATTGCCCATACCACTACCACCATAAATTGTAGCATCTGAGTTGAAGATTTCGATATACTTACCAGCTTTAGGAACTCCAACTTTGAAGTTTTCTCTTGGAACTGGAGTAAAGTTAGAAACGACAACAACCATTTCTTTTCTTTCTTTGTTATAACGAATAAAGCTGAATACACTTTCATATCCGTTATTTGGATCAATCCATTCAAAGCCTTCTGGATCGAAATCAACTTCATATAAAGCTGAATGATCCTTATAAATCTTATTCAATTCTTTAACAGCAAATTGAACACCTTTATGCATTGGATCATTAAGCAAATGCCAACTTAGAGAACCATTGAAATCCCATTCTCTATCTTGAGCAAATTCACCACCCATAAACAACAATTTCTTGCCTGGGAAACCGTACATAAAGCCATAGTAAGCACGCAAGTTAGCAAATTTTTGCCAACGATCACCACTCATCTTATTTAAAAGAGAGCATTTACCATGAACAACTTCATCGTGGCTTAATGGTAATACAAAGTTTTCATTGTATGCGTATAACATACCAAATGTCATCTTATTATGGTTATAGCTACGATAAATCGGATCTAATGACATATAGTCAAGAGTATCATGCATCCAACCCATATTCCATTTATAACCAAATCCTAAACCACCCATATATGTTGGACGAGATACCATTGGCCAAGCTGTTGATTCTTCAGCAAATGTTGCTGCACCTGGAGCATTAGCATAAACTAATTCATTTGTTTTTCTTAAGAAATCTACTGCTTCTAAATCTTCATGACCGCCAAATTTATTAGGTACCCATTCACCTTGTTTACGGCTGTAATCCAAATACAACATTGAAGCAACAGCATCAACACGCAAGCCATCAACTTGATATTCTTTAGTCCAGAACAAAGCATTTGATGTAAGGAAGTTATTTACTTCTCTACGATCGTAGTTATAAATCTTTGTGCCCCAATCACGATGTTCGCCACGACGAGGATCAGCATGTTCATATAAAGCTGTACCATCGAAGTTTGCTAAACCAAATGAATCCTTAGGGAAATGACCAGGAACCCAGTCCATAATTACAGCTATACCTGCTTTATGGAAAGCATCAACTAATGCTTTGAATTCATCAGGATTACCAAAACGACTTGTTGGAGCATAAAGACCTGTAGCTTGATATCCCCAAGAACCATCGAATGGGTGTTCATTTACAGGGAGCATTTCTACGTGGGTATATCCCATTTCTTTAACGTAATTAACAAGGTCTTCAGCCATTTCTGTATAAGATAAATAACTATTATCTTCATAATGACGTTTCCAAGAACCTAAATGAACTTCGTAAATAGAAACAGGGGCATTTAATGCATTAACGTTTTCACGTTTCTTTTCCCAACCTTTAGCTTTCCATTCATACTTATTCAAATCGTATACAACGGAAGCTGTAGAAGGTCTTTTTTCTGCGTAGAAAGCAACAGGATCTGCTTTTAATGGTAAAATATTGCCTTCAGGTCCAATCAATTCGTACTTATATAATACACCTGCACTAATATGAGGAACGAAAATTTCCCAAATACCTGAAGAACCACGAGGTCTCATCATATGTCTTCTACCATCCCATTCATTAAATGGACCAACAACAGAAACTCTCTTTGCATTTGGAGCCCAAACAGCAAATACAACACCGTCTACACCATCATGTTTTACAGGATGTGCGCCTAAACGATCATATTCGTCTAAGTGTGTACCTTCAGACATATAGTACAAATCCATATCACCTAAGTATGGGGTAAAGCGATAAGCATCTTCTGTATCGTAAGATTCACCATTCCACAAATCTATACGTAAACGGTATTTAAAGAAGTTCCAGTCTGCAGGAAATTCCCATTGGAACAAACCAACGCTATGAACACGTTCCATTTGTGCCATAACATTACCTGTTTCATATTCTAAAATATAAACATTTTGTGCTTGAGGTTGGAATGTTCTTACAACCAAATCATTATCTTGACCTTCACGATGCATACCTAATATAGAGAACGGATCTCCATATCCTGATGTAACTAATGCTTCTACTATGCTTTCATCTAAATAATTCTTCATAATATACTCTCCTCAATATTAATCAAATTTTACTAATTCTCTTAATCCATTCATTGGAATTGACAGCCAATCAGGACGGTTTGCTACTTCGTAGATAACTTCATAAAGCGCTTTTTCCAATATGAACATATCTAACAATTTTTTCATAACTTCTTTATCTTTTGGTAAAGATTCGCAGTCTGCCATTTCATCGAAATATCCTTTCAAGAACATCTCAACAGCTTCTTTTTGCCATTTCTTTGCAAGCTTTAATTTATCAGCACGTTCATTTTCTTTTACGAACATCAATAATGAACCAAAAGCAGCATAATTAAATGAACGAACCATACCAGCAACATCTCTTAAAACAGAATGCTTGTTTTGTCTTTCATTCATAGGACGAAGTGGTTCACCCTCGAAATCTAACAAATAGAAATCATCACCTGTCATAACAACTTGACCTAAATGATAATCCCCATGGAAACGTGTTTTATTAAATACAACATCTGAAGGTAATAACTCAGCTACACGTTTTTCAATTATACTTTTTCCATTAATTAATTGCTCAACATAAGTTTTCATTTCACCTGACAAACCAGCTACATTAGCCTTAGCTACTTGTATAGTTTTATCAGCTTGATCAATTACACCTTGTTTCCACTCTGCTAATTCTATATTCTTAACAGCTGTAGGCTTAAAAATTTCGTCTGTACCTTTTGCAAAAGATAAATGCATTTGAGCTGTTCTTTTGCCTAACAATTCAGCTACTTTTAAATATTCAGAGTGTTCTGTTAAATTTTCTGCATAAACTCGTTTTAAATACTCTAATGTATAGTTCCAACCATCACCTTTATTAGGAACGAATTCTTGTAGAACAGCTAAACCTAATATCTTACCATTAGCCAATTCCAATTCAACTTTTCCTAAGAAAGCTGGCATATTTTTAAACCCAGCTTCTTCTGTTAAAAATTCAGAAGTTACTATTTCAGGATTTTTACCATATTCAACACGACGATACATCTTAAACATAATCTTTTTATCGACAATTACTGATGTATTACTTTGTTCTACGCCCATTTTCTTTTGAGGTTTGCCTTCAACAGCATCTATGAGCTCTTTTCCTCTTTTTGTTGCTGTAGCTGTAAATACAGAACCGTCTTGTAATTTCAACTTAACGTCTTTTTTCATAACAGCTAAAAATTCAGCTGCAAAATCTTCTTGTCCAGAAGCATCAAAAATGATGAAATCTTTATCACCATTATTCATAGTCATAATGATATCATTTTCTTCTAAATTTTTAATAGAATTTGCTGAAGCCATACGCATTGGAATAATAAACATTGGCTTTGCGCCATCTTGTAAAATAGCTTTAATAACGACGAAAACTGTTTTCGCTGTTGCACAAGTATCTAATTCGATATTTACTTGTCTTAAAGCACTATCCTTAGCACTGTACCAACGTTTATTTAAAATGAATTTTTTTAATTCTGAACACAAAGCATTCTTAAAACTTGTATTCTTTAAAAATTCAGCCAACATATTTTGATTTACACTAATTTCCATAATAAGCCTACCATGCACGATCAATTGGTGTTACACGATAAATTTCAGCTTGATTGCCAGCAGGATACAAATTAACCCATAATTCATTTCCTCTTACATCAAACTCTCTTCCACTCAATAATTCTTCAACATGGAAACGGCCACCAAATGCTACATTCATTTCTTCTGTTGGGAACCATACTCTACCAGCTTGACCATCATAAGGATCAAGACTTACAGCTACAAATATCATATTACTATGATCATAATTCATTTTACCATAGAACAAAATATTATCGTTTTCTGATGTATAGAAACGCAAGTTCTCATATCCTTGCAAAGCAGGATTTTCACCACGAATCCAGTTAACTGTTGCAATTAAATCTTTAATATTGCCTTCTTGGTTCCAATCTCTTGTTCTAATTTCGTATTTTTCTGAATTATTAAATTCTTCTTTTCCATAAATACCATCATTTTCGCAAAGTTCATAACCATTCAACATACCATACGCAGGTGATAATGTTGCTGCCAAAATATATCTAATAATGAATGCAGAACGTGGAGCATCATGTAAATAGAATGGCATAATATCAGGTGTTGTTGGGAATAAATTTGGACGGAAATATTCTTTTTCATGAGAAAGAGTTAGTTCTTTAAAGTATTCTTCAATCTCATGTTTTGTTTCTCTCCAAGCAAAATATGAATAAGATTGAGAGAAACCAATCTTTGCCAACATTTGCATCATTGGAGGTCTTGTGAATGCTTCAGCTAAGAACAATGTATCAGGATATACATTTTGAACTTCTCTTATTACCCATTCCCAGAAAGGAACAGATTTTGTATGAGGATTATCAATTCTAAAAATACGAACTCCTTCATTTGCCCAGAATAAGAAAGTATCTTTTAATTCATACCATAAAGCTTCAGAATGTTCTCCATAGAAATTTACATTAACAATGTCTTGATATTTTTTAGGAGGATTTTCTGCATATTTAATTGTGCCATCAGGTCTAAATGTAAACCATTCAGGATGTTCTTTAATCCAAGGATGATCAGGAGAACATTGAATAGCAAAATCCATAGCTACTTCCATTCCTAATTCTCTTGTTTTATTAACAAAAGATCTAAAATCATCCATTGTACCTAATAATGGATTAATAGCTCTATGTCCACCATCTGAATTTCCAATAGCATATGGAGAACCAACATCATCAGGTCCACATACTAATGAATTGTTTTTACCTTTACGATGAGCATAGCCAATAGGATGAATTGGCAACAAGTAAACAACATCAAAACCCATTGATTGAATATCAGGCAAACGAGCTTCAGCATCTTTAAATGTACCATGTTGTCCTGGAATTGGACTTTGGCAACGAACATTCATTTCATACCAAGCAGCAAAACGAGCACGTTCTCTATCTACATAAACCTCAAGTTCTCTATCGTATCTTGTAGCTTTTTCTCTATCAGGCCAACGATCCATAGCATCAATAACTTCTTGATGGAACAACAAACCTGCTTTATCCATCATGTCATTTGATTTATCAAAATAACCTAAAGCTTCTTCAAACAATGCTATATCAGCAACTCTTTGATCTTCATCTCTAGAATCTTTCATACCTTTTAATCTAGCAAGGCTCTTTCTTACCATATCAGCGCCTTCGATTAATTCTAATGAAACATCTTGGCCAGCATCAATTTTCTTGCCTGTTCCATCTAGCCATGTACCATATTCGTCAACCCATGCTTCGATAGTATAGATATAGCGTTTATTTGAACCAAACCACAATTGACCTTCCCATTGAGCTAAGCCATGATTTGTTTCATACATTGGTGTTTCCCACCATTCATCACTATCTTCATATCTACAAAGAACAACGGCTTTTAATAAATCGTGTCCATCCTTAAAGATATTGGCACTAACATCCATAACGTCGCCAACTTCTCTTTTTACAGCATAACGACCTTCATCTATTTGAGGATATACATTTTCAATTGTTATAGGACTGCTTGCAGAATAATCCATTAAATGATTATGTTTTTCTTTAATAATCCAACCACGCTTACTAACATCTTTAACATCAGACCCCGTCAAAACAGGTGTTGCTTTTGGTTTAATTTTTCTTTCACGTCCCATAACAATAGTCCTCAAACAAAATATAATTTTTATAAGTATATTAAATCGAAAATAAAAATTCTATGCTTTTATATCATAAAAAAGTTAATTTTCATTTACTCTATTCAAACAAATCTAAAGAAAACTTAGCGTCTTCACTCATACGATCCATGCTCCAAGCAGGTTCCCAAACTAATTTTACTGTAACTTTGCCAACCCCATCAACTTTTGAAACTGCTTCAGCAACTTGATTTGGCATAACCCCTGCAACAGGACAAGAAGGAGCTGTAACAGTCATATCAATTTCGACATCACCGTTTACTAAATGATCCATTCTATAAATCAAGCCTAAGTCAAAGACATTAACCATGATTTCAGGATCAGAAACAGTTTTAATAGCATTTATAATATCATCATTACTTGCTAATTTATGCCCCTCTTCCAAAGTTTCTCCTTTAACTACAACGTATTCATCACCGTAATTAATCATTGGAGTATCACCTTCTCCATTCCAGAAAAGATTGTCTAAATCTTTTAATTCTTCTGGCAACGGCTTTGCTCCTGGAAGCATATTTTGTAAAGCTTCTAGTTTTGACGAATTTAGTGGGATTTCTACAGTACCACTAAAATCAGAAGGCAACTTTTTTAGTTCTTCTTCAATTATTGAAGGAACATTAGAATTAACGTTTACAACGCTATCTTCTTTTTTTTCTTCACTATTTTGATTTTCTAAATTCAATTTTTCATTATCCATAACATTAAAATCCTATGCAAAAAATTGATTAGCTTTTTTAATTGCTGCAATAAAGCGCTCTATATCTTCTTGATTTGTATATAAACCTAAAGAAGCTCTAACAGAAACACTTTGATTAAATCTTTTATGTAAAGGCTGAGCACAATGATGACCTGTTCTTACAGCTATACCTTGTTGATCTAAAACCATCGCATAATCTTGAGGATGAGCATATTTAGAAACAAAACTAAATACACCAGCCTTATTAGGAGCTGTTCCTATATTAATTATTCCATCGATTTTATTTAATTCTAAAGCTAAAAGATCAGACAATTCTTTTTCATGTTTTGTAATATTATCCATACCTAAGCTATTTACATAATCTATAGCATAACCTAGACCTATAGCTTGAACAATCATTGGAGTACCTGCTTCAAATCTTGCTGGCAAATCAGCCCAAGAACTTCCTTCAAAAGCAACGGTTTTAATCATATCGCCACCGCCTTCGAAAGGAACCATATTTTCTAAAATTTCTTTTTTACCATATAATACCCCAACTCCTGTTGGCCCATAAAGTTTATGTCCAGAAAAAGCATAAAAATCACAATCTAAATCTTGAACATCAACTTTTGTATGAGGAATAGCTTGGCAACCATCTACCATAACTAAAGCCCCTGCTTTATGTGATAACTCACAAACTTCTTTTATTGGAAATATAGTTCCTAAAACATTAGAAACATGAGCTTGACACACTAATTTTACTTTATCGTTTAACAAGCTTTTAAAATAATCTAGATCTAAACATCCATTATCGTCAACCTTAGCTACTTTAATTGTAAAGCCTTTTAACCTTTGAATTAATTGCCAAGGAACAATATTTGAGTGATGTTCAGATTCACAAATAATAATTTCGTCATTTTTAGATAGATTATTTAATCCCCAAGAATAAGCAACCGTATTAATTGAATTTGTTGCTCCTTTTGTAAATATAATTTCTTCATTCTTTTTAGCATTAATAAACAATCTAACTTTTGATCTAGCTTCTTCAAAATTTAAAGTAGCTTTTTCTGATAATTCATACATACCTCTATGAACATTCGCATATTCATTTTCATATATGTACTTAATTTTTTCTATAACAGAATTTGGTTTTTGTGCAGATGCAGCTGTATCTAAATAAACTAAAGGTTTATTATGAGTTTTTAAACTCAAAGCATGAAAATCATTTCTAATATTTTCTATATCATACATTTAACAATAAACACTCCGCTATTTCTTTTTCAAAAGAAGTTCTTAAATCTTCAGCATCAATGCCATCAGTTACTTCTCTTAAAAATGCTGAGGTTAGAATTTTATATGCTTCTTCTTTAGAAATTCCTCTTGTTTGCAAATAATAAATTTGCTCTTGATTTAAATTACCTATAGCTGAACCGTGGGAACATTTTACATCATCGGCATAAATTTCCAAAGCAGGAACAGCCTTAACTGTTGCTGATTTTGATAATAATAAAGCCCTATGTTGTTGGTTTCCTTCAACTTTCTTTTTATCATAAGGAATTAGAATTTTTCCTTCAAATGTTGCATAAGAATTTCCTGAAGCTACACCTTTTATTAATTGATTAGACGTTGTTTCATTAGCATTATGCACAAAATTTGAAACAATTGTCATTTTATCTTCTTTATTTAATGCATAAGCAATATCACTTTGACAATAAGCTTTTGCACCTTCTAAACTTACATCAATATCCAAAGTTCCATTACCAATTTGCAATGTAATCAATTTATAAGAAGCATTTTCATGCACCTTAACACTTAACTTATTATCATTACCTTTGTTTAATCTATAATGGACTAGAGAAGAATTAGGCATAACTTCAACACTTGTTGACTTAGCTAAACTATTTTCAACAATTATACGTTGTTCGCCTTCTAGCAATTTAATTGATGATTGTTTTTCCACCAATTCTATCATACTAATTCATTCCCTTATTTAGAAAACGTGAGAAGCCATTATTTTTAATATCAATTAACAAACTAGCATCAGAAGTTTCAACAATATTACCACTTACAAGAACATGAACTACATCAGGTTTAATTTGTTCATACAAGAAATCATTATTATGAGAAATAATTAAAAATGAACGTTCTGGAGATCTCATTAAATTAACACCATTAGCTGCAATTTTAACAGCATCAACATCCATACCTGAATCCATTTCATCTAATATGCAAAAACTAGGTTCTAAAACAGCCATTTGGAAAGACTCTAAACGCTTTTTTTCACCACCTGAAAAGCCTACATTAACAGGTCTTTTTAGCATTTCATTTGTAATTTCAAATTTTTTTGCACATTCTCTAATTAATTTAGAAAAAGAAACTGCATCTAATTCTGGTAAACCTTTAGCTTTTCTGTGAGAATTTAAAGCATATTTCATCAATGTTGACATTGAAATTCCAGGAATTTCAACAGGAGATTGGAATGACAAGAAAATACCATTTCTTGCACGTTCATCAACATTTTGCTTTAACAAATCTTCGCCTTTAAATGTAATAGAACCTGATGTTACTTGGTATCTAGGATCACCACAAATAACGTTAGACAAAGTACTTTTACCAGCCCCATTAGGACCGACAATAACGTGAATTTCACCAGGATTAATACTTAATGATAATCCATTTAAAATTTGCTTATCTTCAGCATTAACACACAAATTTTTAACTTCTAATAATGCGGACATTTAAAAACTCCTGTTATCCGACGCTACCTTCTAATGTTACCGCTACCAATCTTGTCGCTTCAATAGCAAACTCCATTGGCAATTTTTGCATAACATCTTTACAAAAACCATTTACAATTAAAGAAACTGCTTCTTCTGCACTTAAACCTCTTTGGCGACAATAAAACAACTGTTCATCGCTAATTTTTGAAGTTGTTGCTTCATGTTCAACACAAGCCGTAGGATTAGAATCAACCATTACAGGCAAAGTATGAGCTCCACATTTATCACCAATTAAAAGGCTATCACACTGAGAAAAATTTCTAGCATTTTCTGCATTAGGTGCCATTTTAACTAAACCTCGATATGTATTTTGAGATTTACCTGCAGAAATACCTTTTGAAACAATTGTTGAACGGGTATTTTTTCCAAGGTGGATCATTTTTGTTCCTGTATCAGCCTGTTGATAATTATTTGTAATAGCAACAGAATAAAACTCGCCAACAGATTCATCACCTTTTAAGACACAAGAAGGATATTTCCAAGTAACCGCAGAGCCTGTCTCAACTTGTGTCCAAGAAAGCTTTGATTTATAGCCTTTACACAAACCACGTTTAGTAACAAAATTATAAATACCGCCTTTTCCTTCTTTATCTCCAGGAAACCAGTTTTGAACAGTAGAGTATTTAACTTCAGCATTATCATGAACAATAATTTCAACAATAGCTGCATGAAGTTGATTTTCATCTCTTTGTGGAGCTGTACAACCTTCTAAATAACTTACATAAGCATTATCATCAGCTATAATCAAAGTTCTTTCAAACTGACCTGATTTTTGTGCATTAATTCTAAAATACGTTGATAATTCCATTGGGCATTTAACGCCTTTTGGAATATACACAAAAGTTCCATCAGAAAACACAGCTGTGTTAAGGCATGCAAAATAATTATCGGTGTATGGAACAACAATTCCTAAATTTTCTTTAACTAAATCCGGATAATTTTTAATAGCTTCAGAAATAGAACAAAAGATAATGCCCTGTTTAGCTAATTTTTCTCTAAATGTTGTAGCGACAGAAACACTGTCAAAAACGGCATCAACAGCAACACCTGCTAAAGCGGCTCTTTCTTGAATAGGAACACCTAATTTATCATAAGTCTTTAATAATTCAGGATCAACTTCATCTAAAGAATTAGGACCTTTCTTTAATTTAGGTGCAGCATAATAATATATATCCTGATAATCAATTTTGGGATACTTAACCATAGCCCAAGTAGGCTCTTCCATTTGTATCCATTTTCTATAAGCTTTTAATCTAAGATCCAACAACCACTCAGGTTCTTCTTTTTTCTTAGAAATAAACCTAATAACGTCCTCATTTAAACCTTTAGGAGCGACATCAGATTCTATATCTGTTACGAATCCATACTTATATGGCTCATCGCTAACAGCAGCAAAAGCGTTTTTATTATCTTCTTTGTCCATAATTTTACCCGATTGAATTCAACAAGAAAAACTTATACAACTAATTGACATTTTTTTGAAATAAAATTTAATTTTTTTAATGATTTATGCAAAAAAAATTGGAAAAATATAATTACTTGTTTTAAAATAAGTGAAAAAATTATTAACAAGGAATTTTTTAGATGGATTCAGTATTGTTTAGATGCTTTGATTTTGCTATTGTTATGCTAGTTTTTGCTTTGTACATTTTAAAAACAAATAAGCACAAAGAAGAAGAAAAAGAGCTTCAAAATAAAATTGTTGAATTAAATAATAGCTTATTAGCTACAAGAAAAGACCTTGAAGATATAACAAAAGAACACAACCATAAGTTTGATCCTTATTCATCAAAATCATCAAAAAGTGTGATTTTAGATATGGATAAAGATGGTATTATAAAATCAGTAAATGACTATGCTTTGGAATTTTTTGGATATTCTTCTGAAGAATTAGTTGGAAAAAATGTTATTGGAAATTTAGTTCCTCTAAAAGATTCTCATGGACAAAACACTTCTGATTTAATTGATAGAATTAAAAGAAATCCACGTCTTTATTTAGATAATGAGTGTGAAAACCTTTGCAAAGATGGAAGAATTGTTTGGATTTCATGGACAAACAGAATTATTTACGATGAGAACAACGAAGTATCTGAAATTCGTTCTGTAGGTTTTGATATTACTCCAAGAAAGGAATTGGAAGAAGAGCTTCGTAATATGGCCATCGTTGATCCTGTAACAGGAACATTGAACCGTCGTCAATTTGTAGAAGACGGTATTAAAGAAATGAAACGTGCAAAACGTTATAAACGTGATTTATCAGTAATTTTGATGACTATTGATAAGTTTGCTACATTAAATCACGAACATGGCTCATTTGTTGGCGATCAAGCAATTAAGACAGCTGTACAAGCTTGTCGTAATTCTACTAGAGACTCGGATTATATTGGAAGATTAGCTGACATAGAATTTGCTATATTATTGCCAGAAACACCTCTTGATGGTGCAAAAATCGTTGCTCAACGCATTCAAAATGAAGTAATGAAATCAGGCTTATATGTAAATAATGTTCAAATCACAGTAACTACAAGCTTAAGTATCGCATCTAGACAGAACTCTGATGAAACAATTGAAGATTTATTATTCAGATCATTTAATGCTTTAAAAGCTAACAAAGATAGACAGAATACAATATCTGTAGCTGATTAAATTATCTAATTTTTTCAAATTGTAGCCTTATTTTTAAGGCTATTTTTTTGTAAAAAAAATTCATACATCTAAACAAAAAATCTGCCAAAACATGAAATGAAATTCAGCCAAAACATGAAATAGAAATCCGCCAAATACTAAAATAAAGCGAATTTTTTTAAAATTATAAACATAATTAATATCTAACAAATGCCACAATTCAAGATTTTTTCTTGATTTGTGGCACTAATTTAATACGATATTGACCTTTCCCAAAAGAAAATCAACAATATTCAAATGAGCTATTCCATCCCGTGAATAATCAAAACGGTCTAGAGACAACACATATTTGGGAGCAGCATCACTTATTGGCTTAAATGCCCCAAACTCCCTTTCAACGATCTCCTTTGTAGCCAAATAATATGCTACTTGAACAAAGCATTTTTTTCGACCATTAATTACAACGAAATCAATTTCTCCTTTATAAGTTTTCCCAGTAAACACCTCATAATCTCTTGAAATCAATTCGTTATATATAATATTTTCTAAAAAGAACGTGTCCTCAAAGTTCACAAGATTCGTGTTAATCATCCTAAATCCTGTATCAACAGCATATTGTTTTTCAATATAAGACAACGCTTGTTTTCCAACGATATTAAATCTTTTAACTCTATCTATAAGGCAAGCCTTTTCCATCTTATCTAAATATCTATAGATAGTCTTCTTATCTAACATTTCTTCATTTTGCTTCTCAAAAAATGTTTCAACATTAGAACAAGAAAACTCTTTTCCTGCATTTGCCATAACATAGCCAGCAATCTTTTCAAAATTCTGTCTGTTAATTCTAGATTTCTCTGTGATTATGTCCTTATCAAGTATTCCCTTATAAGTTTGTTCCAAATATCTTTTAATATCACTTTCTTTACTGAATGAAAATCTTAACGGAAATCCTCCCCAATTAATATAATCAATCATAAATTCATCAGCCGAAATTTGTTTTTCGTTAGTTCCAACATATTCATAGCTTTCAGAAAAAGAAAATGGCATTATTTTAAATTCTACACATCTACCAACTAACAATGTTGCCATCTTACCTGACAGTAGTTTTGAATTACTGCCGGTTATAAAAATATCACAATTTAATGTTGCTCTAAACGATGCTAGTACTTTCTCAAAACATGGAACATGCTGAATTTCATCTAAGAAAATAAGATATTTATCCTTATCTTTAATATTCTTTTGTACATATTTATTCAGTTTATCTGCAGTTCTAATCTTCTCGAACGACAAATCTTCAAAATTAATTCGAATTATATGATCCTTTTCAAATCCATTAGCAACGAACTCTTCCTCAATCTGTTCGAGCAAAATAGATTTTCCACATCTTCGGACACCAGTCAAAACTTTGATTAAATCAACTCCGTAAAAGGGACGGATTTTAGATAAATATCTTTCTCTTTTTATATAGTTACTAATTTTAATGAAAAGTAATGAAATTAGCTTTTGTAGAATCAGGG
>JAKSVT010000011.1 GCA_024407875.1 Alphaproteobacteria bacterium | reverse complement strand
GTTAAATTGTCTATCCTTTGATTTTATTGACGTTCAAACTTCGAAATTAATTCAAGCAAGAAAAATAAAGAAGTGAACTAAAAATTTATAGTTCACTTCAGTAAAATTTTAGTAATTTTCATTAGCTATTTCAAAATAAGCTTGTGGATGTAAACAAGCTGGGCATTTTTCTGGAGCTGTTTTTCCAATGTATACAAATCCACAGTTTCTGCAACGCCATTTGTTTTCACCAATACGATCAAAAACTTCACCGTTCTTAATGTTATTAGCTAATTTTTTATAACGTTCACCATGGAATTTTTCTGCAACAGCAATATTTGTGTACATATCAGCAATTTCATCAAATCCTTCTTCTTTTGCAATTTTAGCACAATTTGGATAAGCTACTTGCCATTCTTCTTCTTCACCATGAGCAGCTGCTAATAAGTTTTCTTCTGTTGTACCAATTTTTCCTGCAGGATATGTTGCTGTAATTTCAACATCTCCACCTTCTAAATATTTGAACATACGTTTAGCGTGTTCTTTTTCTTGTTCTGCAGTTTCAGTAAAGATAGCAGCAATTTGTTCATAGCCTTCTTTTTTTGCAGCACTAGCAAAAAAAGTATAACGATTGCGAGCTTGTGATTCTCCAGCAAAAGTCATTAATAGATTTTTTTCTGTTTTTGTTCCTTTTAAAGATTTCATTTCTTATCTCCCTATTAAAATAATTAATCTTTAGGCAAATATATTGGATAAATTCCAGCTAAAACATCATCAACAGAAGAGAGATCTTCTCCCATTAAAGAACGATATACCCAATAATTAGCTACAACTTTTTTTACAAAATCTCTTGTTTCTCGAGAAGGAATAGCTTCTACAAACATTACAGGATCATTTATTAAATCTTCACGTTGTTGCCATTTAGAAGTATTTCCTGCTCCACAATTATATGACGCGATTGTCATAAAAAGATTGCCTTGAATAGACTTAAAATTCAAAAGAGTTTTAATTAATTCTTGGCCTAACATTAAACTATAAGAAATATTATGTAATTTGCTACGAGCATATTTTACATGTAATTTATTAGCCATTAAACGAGCAGTTCCTGGCATTAATTGCATTACACCTCTAGCACCAGCTTTTGAAAACGCTTTGTTTTTAAAACAAGATTCTTGTCTTATGAAAGCATAAACCAAAGCTCTATCCATACGCCATCCATTATCAGGTTCCCAATTTGGAATAGGGTATAATGCTTTATCCCCATTTTTTGTTTCAATAGAACCATCTAATCCCGCAAGTAATTCTCGAAAATCTGGGTAATCAGTTAATGTATCTGCATATGCTTGTAATTCAGGTCTTAATTTCTTGTTTTCTGTATATAATTTTAGTAATTCGTCTTCTGCTAAATCTACTTGACCTATTTCGATTAAAGCAATCATACGTCTTCCTGCAGGATATTTTAGGATATTATGAATATCTGGAGTAATTGAAGCTCCTTTCCAATTATGAGTAATATCCCAACCTAAAGCTCTTTGTGCTAAAATACCATAAAAAGAATAAGGAGCAGCTAAAGCAGCTTGTTTTAAGAGAGGTAAAATATCTCGATATTTTTCTTGTTTCATAAGAGCTCTTGTTGCCCAAAAAGAAGCACCTGCTTTTAATGTAGGTATAGCTTTTGGGTGATTAGCTGCCATTTTGAAATATTTTTCAGCTTCTTCCATTTCACCTAATCTAAATTTGGTAAGACCAGCTACCCAAGGAGCCATAGGGTTACGATCTGTTGCTCTAGAAACAGGACCTTTAATTGTGTCCCATGCTGAACTATCACGTCTATCAATAAAATATGCGTAAGCTAAAGATGTAGATAAATCATCTTTGTCACGTTGAGATAAATGTTTTTGAACAGTACGATCATTTAAATGCAATTTTGCAGCTAAAGTTTTACCTCTACGAATTTGTGTCGAAAAATATGCTAAAGAGCGTTTAACTTTTGCTCTATATTGTTCAGCGATATAACTACCACGACGAATATGTATTAAATCCGTTGGATCAGCTATTTGTGTTGATGTGCAAACGCCAGCGACAATGTGTTGTGTTTTGTCATTTTTACGTTTGTAAGGAGAAAAAGCTTTAACTTTGACTGCTATATCATAAATGTTGTTAAATATTGGAAGATCGTAGTTTTTATACAACCAATTTGTTAAATCTTGTCTTTTTGATTTTGTACCTAATTCTTCAAACATATAAGCTTGAACATATCCTTTTAATATGTCATTTTTCATATCTTTTAATAGCATATTAACGCCATCAAAATCGCTTATTTGTAGTAGTTTGAAAATTTGCTTATAAAGATCTTTGTCAAGATTTGATAATACACTTGTTGAAGAACTTTCAATAAAAGTTTCTTTTGAAGTGTTTGTGTTGCTATCTTTTTGAACTTCTTCACTAAATGCTGAATTTGAAAATAAAGATAATACGAGCCCACAAAAAATCATCCAATTTTTTATTTGGCTTTTTATCATCACAAATCCTTTAAACAATATAGTATTTTAAATTATTTTAACTTGATATATGGAACGCAAGGTTTTCCTGCAGTTGCACCAATAATGCACTGTCTAACTTTTAATCCGTTTGGACGTCTTCCTTGATATGCATCACAATCAGGTTCTTGAATACGTTTTTTATCAATTTTAAATTTAGTAGGTGGAATTTTTTTCATCAAAATTAAATGTTCGTTTTTACCTAAAACGAGGTTAGCACCAAAAGATGTTAAAGTTTGGTCAGTATTGTTTTGAACAACGACATCGAAATCACAAACTTTTCCACCACTTAATAAGTCAATAACTTTATAATTGGTCATATAAACAAGAACTTCTCCTTTTGGAGGAGGAACTAATTCTTGTACAGGTTGTTGTTGAGCTGTAGTTGCAGCAGCTGTTCTTTGTTGAGTTGCTGATGAACCACTGAAAGCATTATTTGTTCTAGGTTGAGCATAACCTGGTTTTGAACGTTGGTTCATAGCATTGAATGATGGTAAATCATCAACATCTGAATTTGTTGCAGCATTAGGTTCAGCAGGTCTAAAAGAAGGCCTTTTTGCTGTTGTTGGAGCAACAGGATTAGTTTTTTGCTGTGTTGTATAAGATGTTGGTTGCTTTTTTGTTGTATAATTTGTTGTGTATTGAGCATTTGCAGGTAAAGCAAAAATAAAAGCAATTGAAGCAACTAATAAAGTTTTTTTCATAATTTATCACCTTAATATTTGTGAAAAGTTTTAACGGTTATTGATATTACATTATTTTTTGTTTTTATGCTATTTTTTTATTTTGTTTTAAACAAAAATTAAAATTAAGAGAGTAAGAATATTACATTGGATAACGGTGTAATATAGGAGTTTTCTTTATGAAAAATTATTTTTTCTGCGGTGTTGGTGGAAGTGGAATGAGCTCATTAGCTTTGGCTTTACGTCATCATGGGGAATCTATATCAGGATCAGATAGATCATATGATGCAGGAAATTGTTTAGAAAAATTTACTTCTTTACAAAAACAAGGAATTACACTGTATCCACAAGATGGTTCTGGTCTAAATAAAAAAATAAATTGCTTAGTTGTCTCATCAGCTATTGAAGATTCTATTCCTGATGTAAAAAAAGCAAAGGAATTAGAAATTCCTATTAAGACAAGAGCGCAAGTTTTAGCTGAATTTTTCCATCAATACAATGGAATTGCAGTTGGAGGAACAAGTGGAAAAACTACTACAACAGCAATGATAGGCCATATCTTAAAGAAAACAAATGTTGATCCTATTGTTATAAACGGTGGAAAAATGCTCAATTATCCAACTGCACCAGGTAATGGATCCATTTTATGTGGAAAAGGAACATTTTGTGTAATTGAAGCTGATGAAAGTGATGGTTCTATTGAGTTATATAAGCCATCTGTATCAATTGTTACATCAATTACACTAGATCATAAGCCATTAGAAGAATTAAGGGTTTTATTCTCAGATTTTGTATCAAAGGCAAGTGTCGGTGCTGTTTTGAATGCAGATAATGAAGATTGTTTAGCTTTAAAAGAAAAAAATCCAAACAGTGTTACTTTTTCTGTGAATGGTGCTGATGCGGATTTTAAAGCAGAAGACATTGTACCGATAGATAATGGTGTAAGATTTAATTTAGATGGAGCAAGTGTATTTTTACCTGTAATTGGAAAGCATAATGTTGCTAATGCTTTATGTGCAATGGCAGCATGTGAATTAATTGGTGTTACAAGGAAACAATCAATTCAAGCTATGGCTGATTTTGCGGGCGTTCACAGAAGATTAGAAGTTTTAGGAACAACTAAAAAAGGCGTTACTGTTATTGATGATTTTGCTCATAATCCTGAAAAAATAGCTGCATCATTACAAGCTTTACGTTCTTATCCAGGTAAATTAATAATGATTTATCAACCACATGGATTTAAACCAACAAAAATGCTAAGAGCTGGTATAGTTGAAGCTTTTGATAAAGGTATGGAAATGGATGATACGTTAATTATGCCAGAAATCTTTTATGCAGGAGGAACAGCAACAAAAGATATTTCTTCTGCAGATTTGGTAAAAGATTTAGAAAAAACAGGAAAAAGAGTTCATTATATTCCAGAACGTAAAAAGATTATAGGGTTAGTTAAAATGCTAGCACAAAAAGGCGATAGAGTTGTTATTATGGGTGCTAGAGATGAAAGTTTACCTGAATTTGCAAAACAAATTTTTGAAGCATTAAATTAGTAGGAAAAATATGGTTGAATTATTAGCTCCAGCAGGAGATATAGATGCAGGCTTCTGTGCTTTACAATATGGTGCAGATGCAGTTTATTTAGGGATGACACAATTTTCTGCTAGAGCAGAAGCAACAAATTTTACTCCTCAAAATTTATCAAGATTTGTAAACTATGCTCATTCGTTGAAGAAAAGAGTTTTAGTTACAGTAAATACTGTATTTTTTAATAATCAAATAGAATCACTAATTTGCGTTTTAGATACATTAAATAGCGCAAAAGTTGATGGTGTAATTGTTCAGGATTTAGGAACTGTTTATTTAATTCAAAAATATTTTCCAAATTTAAGAATTCATGCATCAACACAAATGGCAGTTCATAATGCAGAAGGTGCAAAGTATTTGCGTGATATGGGTGTTAAAAGAGTTGTTTTAGCACGTGAATTGTCTTTAGAAGAAATTAAACAAATAACCCAAATAGATGGTATTGAAACTGAAGTATTTATTCATGGAGCTCTTTGCTACTCATATTCAGGCATTTGTTTGTTTTCTGCATTTCATGCTGATCGTAGTGCTAACAGAGGAAGATGTGTTTATCCTTGTAGAGAAAAATTTGATGGATCTCATATTTTTTCTATGAAAGATTTAGCACAAAAAGAAAATGTATTATTATTAAAAGATATTGGCGTTGATGCTTTAAAAATTGAAGGAAGAAAAAAATCAGCTTTATATGTTGGAGCTGTTGTTGATTATTATAGATCTTTATTAGACGGTGAAAAGAATCAATCTGTATTGGCAGATAAATTTAAGAATATTCAATGTGTTTTTTCAAGACAAACCACATCTCTTTATTTAAAAGATCCAAAAAATTTTGATGTGACAGATCCAAATATTGTTGGTCATAGAGGTCTCTATATAGGAAATGTTGAAAAATTAACAACAAAAGGTAAAACGAGATTTATTAAATTTAAACCGACAAGTTCTATTTCAAAGTTTGATGGAATTCAAATAGATTTACCTAACGAAGAAAGACCAATTGGATTTAGTGCAGAAACATTAATAGTAAATGCGAGAGAAACTTTTAATGTAAAAGCTGGACAAAGTGTAGAAATAGCGCTTCCTCCTCACAGTCAATTTATTCCAGAAAAGTCTAGAGTCTATTTAGCATCAACAAGCAAAGTAAAATCGTCTTATCCTTTTACAAAACCAAAAGAAACAGAATTTTTAACAGTTCAAAATGTTGATGTTTATGTTGCTATATATTCAAACAAAATCATTGCTTCCTCAATGGGGGTATGCAGTC
The DNA here is from genome assembly GCA_024407875.1 of Alphaproteobacteria bacterium. Lineage (GTDB taxonomy): Bacteria > Pseudomonadota > Alphaproteobacteria > CAAGCB01 > CAG-977 > UBA2903. The sequence continues at coordinate 54,782 of JAKSVT010000011.1, read as the reverse complement.
AAATTGATGGTGAATTTAGTAAGGCAGAACATTTAGAAACAGTTCAAAATAATGTTGAAAAAGCATTTAGCAAATCTGCAGATTCAAATGTTAAAGCTTTAAATATTAAATTGGATAATATGGGATATTTCGTTCCTATGTCCATTTTAAATGAATTAAGAAGAGATTTATTTACAAAACTTAGCAAAGTTTTTGATGAAGAAGAAAAGCAAAGACAAAATAAGATTTGTTTAGATTTACAAAAAACATTAAATAAAAACTGGGGCAATAAAGTTGATGGAAAACGTATAATAGTTAAGACAGATCAACTAGAATTATTGGAAGATCTACCAGAAGAAATTAAATCTAAAGTTTTTGAGTTTATTGTTGAACTTCCAAATAATTTTGATGGTAAAATTAATTTGCCTTTAGAGAAGATTCGTTTTTCAATACCTACAGTAATACGTAAAAAAGACGATTTTAGAAAGAATGTAAATTATATTAAAACTACTGGAATTAATAAGTTTGAAATTAATAATATTGGTGGTTTTGAGTTCGTTAAATCCAATTTTGGTTTAAATTCTGATATTGTTTCTGGATGGGGATTATATGCAGCTAATAAATTGGCTGCTGTAAAATTAATTAATATGGGAATTAAAAGATTCACTCTTTCTCCTGAAACTCCTGATGTAGATGAAATGGTTCAGTGTTTTGGTGATTACATAACGACTATTAATCATTCTGATTATCCAATGTTTATTTCACAAAATTGTCCTTACATTTCAGTTAATAGAAAATGCTTAAATTGTGGTGGATATAGGCAAAAAGTTTTAAAATCTGAAAAATATGGAACATTTTTAAGTGTAATGAAGAACTGTATGCACTACTTGTTAAATGAAAAACCAAAAATTTATAGAACAGAAAGCAAAAATGTTCAGTTGGATTTTATGTATAGAAAATGGAATAAGGATGATTTCTTAAAGATTTTAAGACAGTACTTATAAAAAATATAATAAATTGTATTGATTATTTTATTATTTTAAAATAAATTAAATTACAGAAATTTTTAAAAGAATTTTGGAGATTTATAGATATGGCAAAATGTCCAGTTAATATAGGTGATACTTTTCAGAAAGCTCAAGGATTATCTTCTCTTTGGGTTATTGAAAGAATTATTGAATTTCCAGATTTACCTTTGCATGTACGTTTAAATGAAAAAGGTGGAAATGAACGTACAGTGACAGTTGCTCTTTCAGCATTATTAGATCCACGTCAATGGAATTTAGTTTCTTCTGGAGCTAAAGCAGAATAAAGAATTTAAAAATCCCACTTTAATTTTAGAGTGGGATTTTTTATTAATTAAGTAAATTCAAATTATGAACATTTGCATTCTTGTTTAACAGGCGCTTTTTTAGGCGCTTTCTTTTTAGGTGCCGCTTTCTTCTTTACAGGCGCTTTTTTCTTTGTTTGTTGCTGACAACAAGGGCAAGAAGGTTGAGCCAAGCATTTCTTTATGCATGATGATGAAGAAGCTGTATAATTTTGATCTAAATTATCGCCATCCATTCCTAATTTAGTATAAACGAGCTTGTTAATAGCTTTTTGTTCGTTATCTGCTTCTTCAGGTGTAATTAATGCTAAGTTTTTAAGCATTTCAATACGACGTAAAGCAGTTGCACCTTCTAGCATATCTTTTGGAGGAGCTAGAGGAGTCATTCTATGAAATGGATTTGAAGGCAATAAAGCTTCTAAAATCATTTCACGCTCAGCAGCATGTTCTCTTGGAGTAATTGTGCGCATTTCTAAAGCTGTTCTTAAAGCATTCATACGACCAATAATTGTATCTGCAGAAGGAGAAGGTAAATCTAGCCCTAAACCTGCAGGTTCAAGAGTATATGGTAATAATCCGCCTAAGTTAATTGTTCTACGAAGTTGCCATTCCTTAGGTGTTACGTATTTTTCATCACGTAATTTTGTAAATGTTAAGAAACGTTGAACAACATTTTTATCAGCTTCATCAAGCATAGCTAAACCGCCTTTTATTTCTGATTTAGCTAAAGTAAATTCATCACCCATCATTGTTTTTACAGTTTGATTATCTTGTTTGAAGGCTGTATCAGTAAAACTAACAACGCGAGTTTCTGGATTTACAGAAGTATAAGGCTTATCTTTCAATTCCATATCACGCAAGCGCTGTAAAGCAGCAGCTTTTAAAGTATCTGGAGGCAATTTTTTGATAGAATTGAAAATACCAACATCGCTATTTTCTTTTATCATTAACATATCTTCGTAATATCTACGAGATTGATTAGGATAACCTAAAGCTTCGTAAGAGTTAGCAGCAATCATTAAAGCATAAGCATCTTCAGGGTTATCTTTTATAGCCTTGTTTGCATATTGAATAGCGTTTTCATAATCACCTTTGGTCCAATAAAGTGTAGCTTCATCGGTATTTGAACGCCAGAAGTTTAAATTGCTACAACCACTAGATAAAAGTATAGGCAAAAAAGCATAAATTATTTTAGTTTTAATGTTTTTGTTCATTTTAGCCCCCATTTTTTTAATAATTCTGTTTTATGTATCATTAACCATTGCATTGAGATTATCATCAGACCGTTATTAAATTTATTCTCATTTAAGTATTGTACGCATTGATCATAATCAATAGCTTTAATTTTTATATCTTCACATTCACAATCAAGTCCAGCAAATTCAGGCAAGGTTGTTGAATCAACTTTTGCACAGTAAAGAGTAATAGTTTCGGTTGTTCCACCCGGAGAAGTATAGTAGGTTAACATTTCCACTATATCATTTTTATCGGCAATTTTTGCCCCAGCTTCTTCAAATGCTTCACGAATAACGACATCTTTTAGATTTTCACCTTTTCTGTCATTTATTCCTGCGACGCATTCCATAATCCAAGGATAATCACCATTTAAATATGCTCCACAACGAAATTGTTCAACTATGACTATTTTATCTAATTTTGGATCATATAATAAAATTCCTGCAGCAGTACCACGATCTAATACTTCGCGTGTAAACTCTCTGCTCATTTCCCCGTTATATTTAGGAATTCTAAAAACGTATTCATCAGCACAAAAGAATTTCTTATACAAATTCTTTTTTCTGATAATTTCTATCCTGTTTTTATCTGGTTGTTGCATATTTTTATCCTTTCTGTAAAAAGTATATGCAAATTCTGTGCCAATAACAAACTAATAGAAAATGTCAAAAAAATCGTAAACTTTTTTCAAAACTACTAGATTTTGAAAAAAATAATTCCTATATTTATTTTATAAGGAAAATAATTATTGAAAGGACTATTGAAATGAATTTTGATATGGATCGTGAAACGGTTATATCTAGTAGAGGTGAAACAGTTATTGATGCTGGTTTACGTTCATACATGATGCGTGTATATAACTATATGACGTTTGGCTTGTTAATTACAACTTTTATCAGTTTTGGATTAGCTCACTCATCAGCTATTGATTTGTTTTACACAGTTCAAAATCATCAAATGAGCCCAACAGGTTTAGGTTGGATTGCAATGTTATCACCATTAGCAATTGTTTTTATGTTTGCTCATTCAGTTAGAACATTGAATGTTTCAGCAACAACAATATTGTTTATGCTTTATTCAGCTTTAACAGGCGTTTCTTTATCAACAATATTTTTTGTTTATGCTGGTGCAGATATTTTCCGTGTATTTTTGATTACTTCAATAATGTTCTTAGGAACAAGTCTTTATGGATATACAACACGTAAGAATTTAGCTACAATTGGCGGATATATGGTTATGTGTATATGGGGCTTAATAGTAGCTTCTATTGTGAACATATTCTTAAAATCAACAGGTATGGATTTTATGATTTCTGTAGTTGGTGTTTTAGTATTTACGGCATTAACAGCATGGGATACACAAAAAATTCGTATGATGTATTTGGAATCAGATTCTGATGATGTTGGTTCTGTTAAAGCTATTTCTGGAGCATTTGAATTATATTTAGATTTTATCAATTTGTTCTTGTATTTATTACGTTTGTTTGCAGGAAGAAATCGCGATTAATTTTATTCTAAATTTACTAAGTGACATCGGCAAAATAAGTCGATGTCATTTTTTATAAGTTTATGTGGGAGATTTAAATGTCTTTAAATACAACGCCTAATTCAGATAGAGTTCATATAGGTTTATTTGGAAGAACAAATGCTGGTAAATCACAATTAATTAACGCGATAACAAATCAAAATTTAGCAGTTGTTTCAAATGTTGCAGGTACAACCACTGATCCTGTTTATAAATCAATGGAAATTTTACCTTTAGGTCCAGTTGTATTAATTGATACAGCTGGTTTGGATGATTATGGTGAATTAGGCCAATTAAGAATAAAAAAAACAAAACAAGTTCTAAACAAAACAGATATTGCTTTATTAATTGTTGATGCAACAGTTGGACTTAAAAAAGAAGATGAAGACATTTTAAAATTAATCAAAGAAAAGAATATTCCTTATTTGGTAGTTTTTAATAAAATAGATTTAATAAAAGAAGCTCCTAAATTAGAAAATTCAATTTGTGTATCAGCTCTAACAAAATTAAATGTTAATGAATTAAGGGAAAAAATAGCATCATTAGTATCAAATGAAGATAATGACAAAAAATTAATTTCAGATTTATTAGAACCAAATGATTTAATTGTTTTAGTTGTTCCTATTGATAAAGCTGCTCCTAAAGGAAGATTAATTTTACCTCAGCAGCAAGTAATTAGAGATGCTTTAGAAGCGGGAGCTAATGTAGTAGTTGTAAGAGATTTAGAATTACAGCATTTTATTGAAACAGAACAACGTAAAATCAAAATGGTTGTAACAGATTCTCAAGTTTTTGATTATGTTTCAAAAATAGTTCCAAAAGAAATTTCTTTAACGTCATTTTCTATATTAATGTCTAGATATAAAGGTAACTTAGATCAACAAGCAAAAGGAGCTTTGTTCGTTGATAAATTAAAAGATGGGGACACTGTATTAATATCTGAAGGATGTACACATCATAGACAGTGTAATGATATTGGATCTGTTAAACTTCCAAATTGGATTAAAAAGCGTACAGGAAAAGAGTTAAATTTTGAATTTACTAGTGGAGTTGAATTTCCAGAAGATTTATCAAAATATGCAATGATTGTTCATTGTGGTGGATGTATGCTAAATGAAAGGGAGATTCAATATAGGTTAAAATGTGCATATGATGCAAATGTTCCTATGACTAATTATGGAACATTAATTGCTCATATTCATGGTATATTAGAAAGATGCCTTTTTTTATTGGCAAAATAATCTAAAATTTTAGCTAAAAATTAAGAATTATCTGCGTACAATAAATGTATGATAAAGGTATTGTTTGTTTGTACGGGTAATATATGTCGTTCGCCTACTGCTGAAGGCATTTTTCGCAGTTTAGTGGAGAATGATGGCAAGGCGGAAGAGATAACCGTAGATTCAGCCGGAGTCAGTGGTTGGCATGAGGGACAGTGTCCTGATATGCGAGCTATACAAACTGCACAGGATAATGGTTTAGACATTAGTGGATTACGTGCAAGAAGGGTTATTCGGGACGACTTTAAGGATTTTGACTTAATAGTTGCTCTGGATAGGTCGCATTTAGAGGCTCTCGAAGAGATGCGCCCGCAGTTTTCGCCAGCGCATGAAAAAGCGGAACTTCGTTTGATGATGGACTTTGCACCACAATATGAAACTAAAGATGTTCCAGATCCTTACTATGGAGGTTCGAAAGGTTTTCAGAACGTATTCGAAATGATATATGCAGCTTGTGAAAATTTGTTGATAGAAATTAAAGGAAGGTATAAACTTTAAAATATACTGATTTTTAAAGGATAAAAATATGCAGGTTCAGAGTAATCCGCTAAATACAAAGATAACGCAAGTGATTGAAAAATCTACCAAAAGATTGGTTGTTTCTGCTTTAACTTTAGCAGGGGGATTGACTTTTGATACAAAACTAGTTGTTTTATCTGATGGAACACAAATTGTTGCAAAGTTACCTAAACAAAAAGATGTTCATTTAAGTGTTGAAGGTGCAACAGCTGAATTTTTGATTAATAATTCAGAATTACCTGTTCCAAAAGTATTTTTAGCTGATGACGAAATTTTAATTCATGAGTATGTAATTGCTGATGGAGTTTTAACTGTTTCTAGTGAACCTGAAGCCGCAACTATTTTAACAAAACTTCATGAAAAAACATCTCAAACTTATGGTTTTGACTTTGATACGTTGTATCAGGGTATATTACAACCAAATAAGAGAGAGAAGAAGTGGACTAAATTCTTTGCAGAACAAAGACTTTTATTCATGGCAAATGTTGCATTAAAAGCAAATATGCTTCCAAAAGAAGAAATGAAACGAATTGAAAAATTAGCTGGTATGATTACCAAATATATTAATGAACCAACAAAACCTTCATTAATTCATGGTGATATTTCAGCAAGTACAGTTCTTTGTCAATTCGGTAAAGTTAAAGCTTTTGTTGATCCAGCATGTTGTTATGCTGATAATGAATTTGAATTTGCTATGAGCCCTGAAAAAGCTGGACTTACAAAACGTTTTTATTCTTCTTATAATGAAATGCACCAATTAAGTGGTAATTTCTATGAAGTATGTCAGCCAATATATAGTTTATATCCATTATTAGCAGATTTGAGTAAAGGTAATACTGACAATTTATCAAACATAAAAACAATACTAGATAGGTTTGTGGGATAATTTGGTTTAAAGGAGTAAGAATATGACTCCTACGGATATAGAAAACATTTTTAATGGATTTAGAAAGCATAATCCAAATCCTAAATGTGAGCTTAATTTTTATAGTGACTACACTTTGTTGGTCGCTATTGTTTTATCTGCACAAACTACAGATGCAAATGTAAACAAAGCAACTTATAATCTATATAAACAAGCTGATACTCCTGAAAAAATGGTTGCTTTGGGAATAAATAAATTAAAAGAATATATACGATTTATTGGCTTATATAATAATAAAGCTAAATCTGTTATTGAATTATCAAAAATATTAATAAACAAATTTAATTCAAAAGTTCCATCTGATTTTAATTTATTAAAAAGTTTACCTGGAGTTGGAAGAAAAACAGCAAATGTATTTTTAAATATTGCTTATAATCAACCAACATATGGTGTTGATACGCATGTTTTTCGTTTATGCAATAGAATAGGAATTGCAAAAGGAAAAAACGTTTTAGAAGTAGAAAAGAAATTAAAAGCGAAAGTTGAAAAAGTACTTTCTAAAGAAGATTTACCAAAAGTAGGACATTGGCTAGTTTTACATGGTCGATATATTTGTAATGCAAGAAAACCAAAATGTTCAGAATGTTTTTTAACAAATAATTGTCAATATTATTTGAATACAATTAAAAAGGACTAAGAAGATGAGTGCAACAGTAATCGCAATGCTTTGTATTTGTTTAACCGCTTCAATAGGTATGGCTTTTGGAGAGATTAAAATTAAAGGTATTTCCATTGGAATTTGCGGTGTTTTATTCGCGGGACTATTTGCAGGATTCTTTTTAGATAAATATGGTATAACTTTAAGTTCAGATACATTAGCTTTCTTAAAAGAATTTGGTCTTATTATGTTTATTTATTCAACAGGATTAATGATTGGGCCAAATATTTTTACATCTTTAAAAAGAGATGGCATGACGATGAACTTAATTTCAGTTGTTGTTGTATTCTTAGGATTTTTATTGACAGTTATTTTAGGTAAACTTTTTGTTCATGATATATTTAATACTGTTGGCCTTTATGCAGGTGCAATCAATTCAACCCCAGCTTTAGGTTCAGGTTTACAATTTTTAACAGAAAATCATTATTCAGAAGAACAATTATCTAAAACATCTACAGCGTATGCTATTACATATCCTTTTGCGATTTTATCTGGTATAGGTGTATTTATTTTCTTAAAGCAATTCTACCATATTAATATAGCAGATGAAGTTGCTCAATTTGAATTAAGAAAAACAAAAGATAGTCCTGAAATGGCAGGGTTAACAGTTATTGTAAATAATCCTAATTTTAATGGTATTCAAATTAGACATTTACTAAAAATGATTAATTACTCTATGGCAATTTCAAGAATGAAACGTGGAGATGAATATATTGTTCCTAATGAAGGAACAACATTGCAGACTGGTGATGTTTTACTGTTGTTTGGTCCTAAAACAATGTTCCAAACAGTTTCAATTTTGTTTGAGGTTGATAAAGAACATGATTTGATGAAAGAAAGTGCGGATGCAATTCAATCTCAGTCACTAAGAGTTTCTAAAACTAGATGTGTTGGAAAACCTTTATCAAAAATAATGGGAGGAGATAGAAGACATTGGGTTATTTCTCGTGTAATTAGAAACAGAATTTCTTATTCTCCAACACCTGATTTTAAATTAGCTTATGCTGATGAAGTTATTGCTGTAGGTAAATCATTAGATATTTTACCATTAGTAAGATATTTGGGAAATGATACAGCAGCAATTAAGGTAGTACGTTTTATTCCATATTTCATAGGAATGATATTAGGATTATTTATTGGAATGATTCCATTCAATGTTCCTGGTGTATCTGCAACAATTAGATTAGGGTCTTCAGGTGGACCATTGTTAATTGCATTATTGTTGTCTTATAGAGGCTCTTTAGGGAGAATGGTCTTTTATACTCCACTGGAAGTTTTAGGAGCATTTAAGGAATTTGGTTTAATATTATTCTTAGCAATAGTTGGATTAGCTAGTGGTGCTCATTTCTTTGAATTGATTTGTAGTTTAGCAGGATTAAAATTAATAATTTTAGGTATTTGTATTACATCTATTCCAATGTTGGTTGTTGGTATGTTCATGCGTTCTATAAAGAAAATGAATTATATGTCATTATGTGGAACATTAGCAGGATGTATTTCGAGCTTGCCAACAGTTACATTTTTAACAAATATGGCAACTACAGATGCACCAGCAATTGGATATGCTACAGTATTTCCATTAACGTTATTATTAAGAGTATTTACAGTTCAAATTGTTGCATTATTAATGATTGGATGATTTTATTATGAGAAAACTTTTATTTGCTTTAATTATGTTTTTAGCTTTACCAGCACGTGCAGAAATTCAATATAGTGAAGCTGAAACATTAGGTGGATTAGCTGGAATGGCTGCAGCTTGTGGCGTTGGAAATAATGGTGCGATTTTTAATAAATTAGCAAAACGCTATTTAATAAATTCAGCTCTTTCTGATAGAATAGAAAAAGCAGAATTAGAAAATTACAAAAGAGCCAAATATAACGGTTATGTAAATACAAAAAATAATTTGGAGAGCTGTTCTGAGATTGTTAGAGAATTTGATAAACAAGAAATATTTAAATTCCAAGTTTATTCTGATGGAACATTGATAACAACAGATGGACGTATATTAATGCCACGTAATTTAAAAATGCGTGATCCAAATGCAAAAAGAATATATTAATAATGGTGCTATATGACAAATTTAATTGGATTAACTCGTGAACAACTTGCTCAAGAAATTGAAAAATTAGGGGAAAAGCCTTTTCGTGCAAAGCAATTATGGCACTGGATTTACTGGCAAGGTAAAACAGATTTTAACGAAATGACAACTTTAGCGAAGCCTTTTCGCCAAAAGTTGATTGATATGGGTTATACTTTGCATAGGCCACAAGTTGTAAGGGAATTAACAGCTACAGATAGAACAAGAAAATGGTTGTTTAGATTTGATGATGGAAGAGAAATTGAAACAGTATATATTCCTGAAGAAGATCGAGGAGCTGTTTGTATATCTACACAAGTAGGTTGTCCTAATGATTGTAAGTTTTGTCATACAGGATCACAAAAATTAACGAGAAATTTGACGTCCGGTGAAATTGTTGCACAATTTATGGCTGCTAGAGATAGTTATGGCGAATGGCCAAGTCCATCAATTGAGCCTCGTTATTTATCAAACATAGTAGTAATGGGCATGGGTGAACCATTATTAAACTACGAAAATACAAAAAACGCTTTAAAAATTATCATGGATCCCGAAGGAATAGCTTTGTCAAAACGTAGAATTACATTGTCTACAAGTGGTGTTGTTCCAATGATTCCAAAAGTTGCTGAAGATTTAGATTGTAAATTGGCAGTAAGTTTGCATGCTCCAACTAACGAAATTCGTGATAAAATTATGCCAATAAATAAAAGATATCCTTTAGAAGAACTGATACCAGCATGTCGTAAATTCCAAGAGATATCTGGTACTCGCCATTATATTACAATGGAATATGTAATGTTAGATGGAATAAATGATTCAGAGGCTGAAGCAAAAGAGTTAATGAGATTAGTTAAAGGATTAGCTGTTAAGTTTAATTTAATTCCATTTAATGAATGGCCAGGATGTCCATTTAAATGTTCTCCTATGTCAAGAATTAAGAAGTTTGCAAGTATCCTTGAAGAACATCATTATGCATCTCCTATTAGAGTTTCAAGAGGACAAGAGATTATGGCTGCATGCGGTCAATTAAAATCTCAAATACAAAAAGCTTAGAAAGGATTTGAATGGTTTTTGATTATAAAAATAAATTTAAATTATCACAAAAACATAAGAATGATGAAATCCAATTAATTTACGTTCTTAAATGGTTAGTTCTTTCTATGTTTGCAGGAGCATTTACTGGGGCTCTAATACGTTTATTTTTATGGTCATTAGAAATTGGTATTAAATATGTTAAGTCTCTTCCAGATTGGAGATATTTACTAATACCTTTTGGATTATTTATAGCTTATTACACAATTAAGTTATTTGCTCCTGAAGCTGCTGGACATGGAACAGATAAGGTTATTTCAGCAATTCATTATAGAGCATCAAGAATTTCTGCTAAAGTTGTTCCTGCAAAGATATTTACAACTTTTATTACATTATCGACAGGAGGTGTTGTAGGTACTGAAGGACCTTCTGTACAAATAGGTTCAGGATTTATGTCTTGGATTGCTTTATTGTTTAAATTAAGTGCACATGAAAGAAAAAAATTTGTTATTTGCGGTGCATCAGCAGCATTAGCTGCAGTGTTCGGAGATCCAATTGCTGGAGCTATATTTGGTGTAGAAGTTTTGTTTGTAGGAGAGTTTTTCTATCCGATGCTTTTACAAGCTATTTCATCAGGCGTTGTATCGTGGCTTGTTTGTACTAAGTTAGGAATGGTTTATCCTAAGGCTTCAATTGTAATTCCTTCTTTTAACTACACTACATTGTTTATAACTATTTTTGCTTCAATATTTTTTACATTTGTTTGTATGTTCCATATTAAATGTGTGGAAAAAATTGGAGAATTAGCAAAATCTTGGAATGTAGCACAACCAATAAAAACAATGATAGCTGCAGTTGCTTTGATTTTTAGCGGATATTATTTTGGAGATGATATTTTAAGAACAGGTGAAGAAGGCTTGTTTTCAATATTAAATGGGAATGCATGTCCTTGGTATTATTTTGCGTTAAAATCATTTTTACTAGCAATTACATTAGCTGGCGGAGGTTCTGGAGGTGTATTAACTCCAACATTCTTTATAGGTGCGAGTGCAGGATGTTTGTTTGCACAAATATTTGGTTTAGATATTGGTTTATATAGTGCTTTGGGATTTATTGCTTGTGTAGCAGGTGCGGTAAATACACCAATGGCAGCGATTTTCTTAGGCATTGGAATGTTTGGAGCCCCAATAGCTCCTTATGCAGCAATTGTATGTTTAATTACGTATGTGTTAGTTGGACCTAGAAGTTTATATTCTACACAGATTTTAGTAAGACCAAAGTCAGATGCATTTGTTTTAGCTGAACCAAATAATACACATAGTTGGAATTATAAACCTCGCAAATTTAGAAATAAATTTATGAAAAAAAGACATTTCAAAACAAATAAAAACAATCAGTAAAAGAAGAGAATAAAAATGGCAATATTATTAGATAGTGCAACAAAGTGGTTAAAAGATCTTGCAGATAAGAGTATGGATGAAAATACTAAAATTGTTATTGGTATTTCTGGAGGAAAGGATTCAACCACTGTTGCAGCTTTATGTAAAAATGTTTTAGGAAAAGAAAAATTAATTTGTGTTCAAATGCCTTGTGGTGAACAATCTGATATAGATGTTTCAAATGGTGTTGTTGATTTTATTGATCCTAAAGAAAGATTAGTTGTTAATATTAAAGATATAAAAGCTGATTTTGCAAAAGTACTAAATGAAGTAACAAAAAAAGATGTTGCATCATGCGGAGGTGTTCAAACAAATTTACCTCCAAGAATTAGAATGTCTGTTTTGTATAGTATTGCAGCATTATATGGAAATTGTAGAGTTTCTTGTAATGGAAATCTATCAGAAAAATATGTTGGATGGACAACAATATTTGGTGACTTTGCGGGAGATTTTGCACCACTTTCATGGTTGTTTGTTGATGAAGTACAACAATTAGGAAAAGAATTAGGTGTTAATGATGAATTCGTTTATAAAAAGCCTTCAGATGGAATGTGTGGAATGACAGATGAAGAAAAATTAGGCTTTTTATATTCTGAACTTAAAGAATATGTTCAAAATCCAAAAGGATGCAATTTATCACAAGAATTAAAAGATAAAATTCAAAAGAAGATAAAATTTGCTAGTTTTAAACATAATTTGTTAAATTTACCTTCATTTAATCCATTTAACAGAAAGATGGAGATTCTTTAATGAAGATAGCAATATATGGAGGAACTTTCGATCCAATTCATGAAGGACATATTGCTATTATTGAAGATTTAAGCAATAAATTCGATAGAGTTGTTGTTGTTCCTGCGTATTATTCAGGCTATTACAAAAATGCAAATCAGATGTTTGGTTATGAAGAAAGATTAAAAGAAGTAAAATTAAAGCTAAGCGATTTTAGAAATGTAATTGTAAGTGATATTGAACGAGGAAAAGATAATTCTTGGCGATATTTACATACATTAAAAGCTCTTATAGGTGCATATGATTTAAAAGAAAAGGATCAAATTTATACTATAATAGGATCTGACAGTTTATATAATTTTCATAAATGGTTTTGTTATCAAGAGATTTTAAAATTATCAAAATTACTGGTATATAATCGTTCAACAAACCCAATTGAGGATTTTAAAGGGGATATTTCTTTTGAAGCTGTAATTAATTTTAAAAAAGATATATCATCTTCGCAAATAAGAAAGAATTTAAGTAATAAGGAATAAAAAATGAAGTTAAATAGAATTATCACAAGTTTGTTAGAAATAGATATGTATAAATTATCTATGGGACAAGCTATTTACCATCAATTTTCTAACTATTTAACACAATGGTCTTTTAAATGTAGAAATACAAATGTTCATTTTACAAAAGAGATGGTTCAAGAAATTAAAGACCAAATCCAAGCTTATTGCTTATTAAGTTTTGATGAAGAAGAACTAAAATATTTATCAAAGATAAAATGGCTTAAGAGAGATTATGTAGACTTTTTGCGGTTATGGAAGCCAAGATTTGCAGATTTTAACATAACGACAGATGCTGATTGTGGCTTATCAATTGAAATATCTGGGACATGGTTAAATACGTCAATGTATGAAATACCTGTTTTGGCAATTGTAAATCAGGTTTATTTCCAGATGAAGTACAATTATCAAGAATTGAAGTCTCAATTTAAAAAGAAACTTGAACAAAAAATTGAAGATTTAAAATCAGGAAAATATGTAATAGGTAATTTTTCTGAGTTTGGTGTTAGAAGAAGATTATCAGCAGAAACTCAAGAAGAGGCTATTAATGCATTAAAAGCTGCAAATTTAGGAAAATCTCATTTAGTTGGAACATCAAATGTATATTTAGCAAAAAAATGTAATATAACTCCTGTTGGAACAATGGCACATGAATGGATTATGTGTGTTGGACAAGGATGTATGAAACATAATCCTGCATATTCAAACTGGTATGCTATGCATTGCTGGGTTCGAGAATATGGTGTTTTAAATGGTATTTATTTAACAGATACAATTACAACAGATTGTTTTTTGAAAGATTTTAAATTAACATTCGCTACTTTGTTTTCTGGAGTTCGCCATGATTCTGGAGATCCAATTGAATGGGGAAACAAAATTATTAATCATTATGAAAAACTTGGGATTAATCCTAAAGATAAAACGCTATTGTTTAGTGATTCATTAAATTTTGAAAGAGCTTCAGAATTATATAATTATTTTAAAGATAAAACACGTGTAGCATTTGGTATTGGTACATATATATCGAATGATACAGATGTAGAGCCTTTGAACATTGTTATTAAAGTTACAAAATGCAATGGAACTGATGTTGCAAAATTATCAGATGTGTTGGGTAAAGGAATGTGCAAATCTGAAGAATATGTAGAATATCTACATAGAACAATTGATTATAGAATGACGCATTCTTATTATGAATCAGATAAATGCATCTAGTTCAGAATTATTATCACCTTGAGAACGAACTGTAGTCCAAGCCATTTTTAGTTTGTACAACCAATCTGTTGAGCTTTCATATTTTTCGCCAACAGAAGCTATAAGATTAATCAAATCATTATCGCTGATTCCAATTAAGTCTGTTTTAGGGAATTTTTTTTCTAACTTTTCAGCAATTTGAATATATAAAGCCATTATCTACCGCCCATATTTTTTGAAAAATTAACCATAGCATTTTTCATAAGTTTATTCAAAGTTTGTCTTTCAAAGTAAGCTTTTTTAGCTTTTTCTATTTCTTTACGACAAGATTCAACTGTACCATAATCATCATGGAATTTTTCTGGTTTTTTATCTTCACCATTCTTTTCCCAACCAAACCAGTTTTTCTTTTCGTTCGGAATAACTTCGCAACCTTGAGCTGTAACTTTAACTGTTTCAGCATTTCTAATTTGACGACCAAGAGTTGCATAGCCAAGTTCAGAAGCCATATTAATAAATCTATTTGCTAACTTTGTTGAAGCATGACAAGTAGTAACTGCTTTTGGTTTTAAAATACCTGCGATTTTAATAAAATCATCTCTTTGAGCATGGCCAGAGCCGTACAAAGTAGATAAATCTTTAGAAGTGTATGTTATTAAATCTTTTGTATCTGGACATTTTGCTAATAATTGAGCTAAACGTTCGCTTCTGCTTCCGATTAATGGAGTTATGATAACAGCATCTTTTTCAATGTTGATAGCAGATTTATCACCATTACAGAATTGAGTCATTGGAGCATTGGATTCTCCATAGATACCTGTTGTTATTGTTATTGTTTTTTTAGGATCTAATTTCTTAGCTTCTTCGCTATTTGCACCAACAATTCTAATGTTAGGATTTAATTTTTGTAAATCATATCCAGACATTTGTAATCCAACAATAGTTGAATCCATAACTGGACCACCATTAATAATTACATCTTTACCATTTTCAGCAGCTGCAGAAATAATAGTAGCTATACGTTCTGCGTGTGCAGCAGGCATAGGCATAATCAATTGTTTGTCAGAATGACGTTTAATTAAAGTGCTATAAGCGCCTTTTACTTCTGATTCATAAGTTGCATGACCATTGTTTGCTGCTGTGGTACCATCAAATGTCATTAAATCAATAGGGCCTTGTTCAGCAATTTTTTTATAATCGTCGAAGTTTACACCATTACCTAAGAAAGAAGAAGGATCTCCTTTTGTATCTCCTGTATGGAATATTGAGGCAGAATCATTAGAAATCTTAAAGCTGAAGGCTCCAGGTATAGAATGTGATGCAGCCATAGTTCTTACTTTAAGATTACCAACTGTAATTGTATCTCCAGCGTTAATTTCTTTAATTTCAGGCCATTTTGCTTCATCAATACCTTTTTCGATAAAATCTTTCATTATCAAATTAGCAGACATTTTTGAGCAATATATTGGAGGCAATTTAGCACCCATGCTTACATAAGTGGAGATAGCTCCAATATGATCTGAGTGTCCATGAGAAACGAACAAAGCTTTACATTTCTTTTCTGGATCTGGTTCAGGGAAACCAGGAATTTCAATGATATCGTCTAAAGCTGGAACTACTTTATCAAATCTACCATTTTCATAATCGCGAGTTTGTTCATGTTGACCTAAATCAACAAGAATTGTATCTGTTTCAACAACACCGGTGTCTTTATTTGTTTGTTTCGATGTAAAAGCGTGGCAACTTCCCCAAAAGTCTTTGTAATTGTTGCCTCCGCGAGGAGACCAATAAAGAGCGTCATTTTGTTCCATAGTAAACCCCTTTTAATATTTTATTAGGCATTATAGACACTAA
Organism: Alphaproteobacteria bacterium; assembly: GCA_024407875.1. Classification (GTDB taxonomy): domain Bacteria; phylum Pseudomonadota; class Alphaproteobacteria; order CAAGCB01; family CAG-977; genus UBA2903. The sequence continues at coordinate 38,451 of JAKSVT010000011.1, read as the reverse complement.
AAAAATAAAATTCAAGAATTTTTTTGTCTAATTTTTTGTATAAAATTACAAACGCATGATTTATATAGGATTCTAAGTAAAACAAAGAGGTGTCTTATATTAAAGTGTGTCAAGAATAAGGCAAAAAAGGCAACATATGTCTTTAAAATTTCATAATTGTCATAACAAAAAACATTGTTTTGCCATAATTTTATGCTTATATTAAAATTAGAGATGAAGAATAAATGCTTTTTATATAAGGGGTATCGATATGAAAAAGTCAATTTTTATTAAATCTATGGCACTTGGATTAGGTGTAATGTTGTTCTCAAACTCAGCAAAGGCTATTCCTATTCCTGCAATTGACGTTGGAAACTTACCAACATTTGTTACTCAAATTCAACAATATGTAAAAGAATGGAAAGAACAAATCGAGCAAAACTTAACAGCAGCAAAGCAATTAACCTCTATGGGTAACTTAGGAAGTTTGGATGCTATTGTTGGAAAATTAAAAGATAAGTTCCCAAGCGTAATCAATTTACCAAAAATGCCAAAAGATGCTGAAAAAGTTGGCTTAAAAGAAGAAACAATGAAAGATCCAGAACAAGCATCAAAAGCAATTGATAAATTGCAATCAGACTCTTTAAAGTCAAAAGGTGTTGATGAACAAATAGAATTTACAAATAAATGTTCAGCAGCAAAAGCAGCTTTAAAACGTGAATTAGCTAAAAATGGTTTAGCTTCAGGTTGGGCAGCTCAAGTTGCAGCTGGTGATGGAAAACAAGTTGAACAAGCAAAAGATGCATCTGATAACACAAATGACCAAATGCAATTGTTGATTTCAAATACAATGATGCACAAGAGCATTTTCGAACAATTGAACCAAATGACAGCTATTCAAGCTAATAAGTTAGCATCAAGTGCTGTAGGATCAATTTGTAACTAAGTATAAACAGGAACTTTTGAAGAAAAGGAAATGAACATGAAATTTAAATCAAGTATCATTGCCGGACTGATAGCGCTAGGTTTGTCTAGCCCTGTTTATGCACAAACAGATATTGATGCGGCACAAAAAATTCAAAACGTAATGGATCAGGTTGCAGAATATAAATCATTATTTAATCAGATTAAATCATTAGCTGATATGGATAATCTTTTAGAAAACTTGAAAGGTACAATAACAGGCAAGTTAAAAGGTATACTTTCTCCTTCTCAGAAAACTCAAGCAACTATTTTGCCTAAAGGTGCAGATAAAGTAGCTGAAGATCCATCAAAATCAGCAGATTGGGTTGTAAAAGAAATGATGCCTATTGATCATATGGGCCCTGCTACAAAAGAAGACGAAGAAAGACGTGATGCAGCATTTCAATATCAAACAATCCAATATTTTATGGCTTTCGGCCGTGCTGTAGCTTATCGTAATATTTTAAACGATACCTTAAAAGAAATTGATAAGTTAAAACAAGACGCTGAATCTACATCATCTGAAATGGATTTACAGAAAAAATTAAATGAATTGACTGTAAAGAAATTGGAACAGACAGATATGCAACGTGCATTAGCAGGTGCAAGAGCTTCGTATGAAAACTTCGATCTTTTGTACATTCGTTCAAATGAATAAGGATGAGGGGAGAACTGATATGATGATTTCTAAAAAAATATTAGTATTAAGTGCTCTAGCGTTTGGAACAGTAACGCTTAATCCTTCAAAGGCTAGTGCAGGTTATCCTATTTTCGATATTTCTAAAACATTAGAGTACGTTATGGGATTAGTAGGTCGTTTTCAACCAATTAAAGAAAAACTGACTACAGTTAAAGAAATTAAAGAAAAAATAGAATCAATTAAAGCTGGTAATTTAGGCGATATGCTTAAAGGCGGAAAAGTTTTTGGCCAATCATTTGGTAAAACATTATCTGTAAAAGGCGGAAAAATAGGTGGTTCTGCAGGATCTGCATTTTCTCCTGATGATTTCAAATTTGAAAAAACAGCAAAAAATAATGGTTCTTTATCTGAAGTTAACAAAGATTATTTGAAACAATTCTTCAGAATTGGAAGATCAAGTATTTCAGACGAAGAAAAAACAAATATCTTGGAATTACGTAAAGCATATGAAAGATATGTAATAAGTAAATCTAACACAAGATCTTTAAGTTATATTTTCGCTGATGAAGAAAATAGAAAGAAGTGGGATGAGCAAATTAAAAGTGCAATTGAAAAGAGTGAATCTTTACAAGACGCATATAACGCAAATACAACAGTTACAATGGCTGCAAACTTCCAACGTTTAAGTCAATTACTCTTGATAGTAACGGAAGCAGAAAGTTCTATTGCAACCAGTTTAACAGCTCAACCTGTATTAGGATATAAAAAACCTAGTGCTGAAGTTTTACAAAATATTACTTCAGAAGCTGATGTAGATTTTTAGTAAAGGAATAAGAATATGAGAAAACTTACTATGAAAAAAATTGCATTTGCTTTTGCTCTAGTTTTTATTCTTAGTCCAATAAAGGCTCATGCATGTAATCCGTTGAATCCTATTTGTTGGTTCCAAATGATTTTGAAAGCAACGCCGGGGCTTCCTGTTTTGGATATTGCAGCTTTACCAGCTGTTATCCCTCATGTTCCTGCAGCTTTACAAAAGAAGGCTCAAACCATTTTACAAGAACAGTTGGAAGAACAATTACAAAAAATCCGTTCAGGTCAAAAACCTTCATTATCAGGATTGGCTAAACTCAAAAATGTTAGTGGTTTAATGAGTGCAAAGAGTGAAGAAGCTGTTTCTGTAATGGAAGCTTTCCCTGCATTGCATGATTCTAAAGATCCTTTAGAAATTGCTAAGACAATTGAAAAGTTGTTTATTAGACCACGTGAAGCTTCTGGAGAAGGAATGTCTGAAAGCTCTAGAGCTTTGTTAGAGTACTATCGTAAGCAATTTGAGCTAAATAATATGGTTGATGCACTCAGTACATATGCAATTATTGAAGCTCAAATGGAAACTTTAGTTCAAAATGCTGAAGAAATCCAAAACAAAATGGGATCATCATCAGACTTAAATCAAAGCCAAAGAGCTAACTTTGATGCTCAAATTTTAGAATATCAATTAATGGTTTTAGAAACTCAATTACAAGCAGTTGCTTTACAAATGGATTCTATGCTTAAAATTTCAAAAGCAAAACCTTATTTGAATGAATCTATTTTAGGTAATTAATGGGGAGATTAAGTAATGACAATTAGTAAGAAGTTTAAAAAGAATTTATTGGCATTTACTATGTTAACAGGCATTGCTATGATGCTTCCTGTTGAAGGACAATGTGCTGTAAAAGGTTTTAATAAAGCTGAAACTAAAATAAGCCCTGCTGATCCTAATTATGTTCAATACAAAGAATTTAATGCAATTAAAGCAGAAATTGATAAAGCTGTAAGTATTCATAAGACAATTCAAAGCTTTCCTGAATTAAGAAAAAGCATTGATAAACATATGTCTGAAATTGAATACTATAATAGATTAGATTTAGCTTTAAAGAACAATAATAGTTGTAATGCTAATTTGTTTAAAGGCGTTTTTTCTAACGGTGAAGAAGTTTGGAAAAATACATCAGATTATGCATACAGCATTTACAAAGATATCTTAGGTGAAGCTGCTAATTATTTAGATTCTGATTCTAATGAGAGCAAGCAAAAGCTCATCAGTTTAGAAACAAAATTGGCAGGTGTTGTAAATCAAAAAGAAATGACAGCTTTAAGAGCAAATTCTTTAGTTGAAAGTTCTAAAGTTACAACATCATCTGAAGTTGATGAAGACAGTGTAGAAGCTACAACATTCCAAACAGAAGCAGAAATTGATGCACATACAGCTTCAACAAGTGATTCTATTAACAAAAATAAGGATGCTGTTGAAAAAGAATCACAAGCCCAATCAGGTGAAGATGCTGATATGTCAGATGCAAAAGCTTATGCTAAATTGAAATGGGATGTTGGATATTATATTTTAAGAGATCTTTATGCAAATACTAAAAACTATGGTACTCCATCAAAGAAATTCCAACCTTGGAATGACCAAAAGAGAGTATATGATGCATATTTAAAAGAAAAATATAAAGAAATGCGTACACAATTGTTAGGCACAATGTCTAATAGAGCATCAGGTAGTGCAACAGGAGGCATTCCTCTTTTATCAAACAGACAAAAATTAGCAAATGCTTTTGCTGATATGGCAGAACCACGTGTTGATGAAAAAATGGGCGGATCTTATTTGCCAGCAGATAACTATGTAGGAAAAGAAGATATTAATTTAGCTCATGAACACGCAGATTTTACATCAGGAAAAACTGCTGATGAAAGATGGTGTGGCAAAGGCTTAAGTTGTACACGTGTAAATTCAGGCCGTTTATATGAAATGCACCAAGCTTATGTTGCTGCTATTGTTGGTTTAGACTTAATTAAAAACAATACAAAAGCTCTTGCGATTGTTCAAAAGTCTGAATTCTTAAAAGCTCCATATTTACCATCAGCACCATTACCTCCAATGTATGAATCATTGTATATCGGTGGTGTAAATCAAGAAGTGCCAGAAATTCTTTCTGATGTTCCAGAACCATGGGTAAAGATGTTGGGTTATATGAATATTGATTCAAATGAATATGGTTTCAATGGTTTATTTGAAAACACAAACTTTAGTGCGATGGTTGAACAAAAAGGAAAATCTGTACGTTATCGTCCAAAATCATATGATTTAAGTAAAGAAGACGACGTAATAACAAAGGATAAGAAAGGTAAGCCAAATTTACCAATTCCATTGTTAGAAAACCGTTATAGCAATAACATTGCATTACGTGAATCAATTGAACAACAATTACCTATTAAGGAAAATGCTGAACAATCATTAGAAGAAATGAATTTAAATACAGTACAATCCTTATTAAAAGTTGACTATGAAGTAAGTAAAGATCTTGCATTACAAAAGTCAGGTGTATTGGAAAAATTGAAAACAGATTTAGTTAAATTAGAAAAAGAAAAGATTAATTCTGCTAGAAAAATGATCAAGGACTATAAAGCTAAGTATGGCAAATCAATTTTTGGTTCTATTGATAAGAACTTAGTTAAAGAAGATTTGTTAATGCAGGGCTTAGAATTAGATAAAGATCATTATGTTCCAGTAAATCGTGAATTGATTGAAAAATCTAATGTTAAAGATGAAATCAATACTGCTGTTGCAGATGCTAAGGCACAAGAATTAGTCGAAGCTGAAGCAAAAGAAAAAGACGAAGGACGTGAAGTTAAAGTTGGATGTCCTGTTGTTGTTGATTGGACAAATTCTAATAAGATTACTCCACAATAAGATAGTATTTGTTTAAAATTAAGAAATTTAGCCACTTTTTACAGTGGCTAAATTTTTGTTCTAAAAAATTCAAAAAGCGTGGTTTTTTCTTATGGTTTTATAAAAAAAGTTTGATTTTTTATATAGAAAGGTTATAAAAGTATAGGAATAAGTATGATATTTAAAACGGAATAATCGGGAAAATGTCAAATAAAGTCAGTAAAGAAGATTTAGCAAAGCGTTATGCAAAGGCTTTGTTTATGGAAGCTCAAGAGCAGAAATGCTTGAATAACGTTCGTGATGAAATTAACGAAATAGTTAAGCTTGCTGAAGAATCTAAAGAATTTAAAAATGTTTTTGAATCTCCTGTAATGGATAAAAAAGTTCGCAATGACGCGTTAGTATTAGTAGCGGAAAAGATGGGTGTATCTAAGATTGTTACTAATTTGCTTTGTTTGCTATGCGAAAATGAACGTACAGAGATTTGTTTTGATATAGCAAAAAGTTTTGAAAAAATGGTTGATGAAGCTAATGGCGTTTTAGACGTATTAGTTGAAACAGCAATTGCTATGGAAAAAGATGATAGAGAACATTTGGTTAAAGTTTTGGATGGTATTTATCATAAAGAAATAAGATTATCTGAAAAGGTCAATCCTGATTTAATTGGTGGTATATCTGTTCAAGTAGGATCAGTATTGGTCGATGTTTCTATTAAGAAACAATTGGAAAATATAGCCTTGGCGATGAAAGGGAAGAAGGCATGAGTGTTAACTTGAAAGCAACGGAAATCTCTGCTTTATTAAAAGAAAAAATTGCAAACTACGAAGGCCAAAACGGAGAAAAGAGCGAAGTAGGTCGCGTTTTATCCGTAGGTGATGGTATTGCTAAAGTTTATGGCTTAGACAATATTCAAGCAGGTGAAATGATTGAATTTGCCAGCGGAACTAAAGGTATGGCTCTTAACTTGGAAAATGATTCCGTAGGTGCTGTTGTATTTGGTTCTGATAGTTCTATTCATGAAGGTGATAAAGCTTCTAGAACAGGCAAGATTGTATCAACACCTGTAGGAAAGGCTTTGTTAGGTCGTGTAGTAGATGCATTGGGTAACCCAATTGATGGTAAAGGCGCAATTGAAGCTGACGAATATCGTCCAGTTGATATTAAAGCTCCTGGAATTATTGCTCGTAAGAGTGTTCATGAACCATTACAAACAGGTTTAAAAGCTATTGATGCTTTGATTCCTATTGGACGTGGTCAACGTGAATTGATTATTGGCGATCGTCAAACAGGTAAAACAGCTATTATTTTGGATACGATTTTGAACCAAAAAGCTTTAAATGATAAAGCTAAATCCGATAAAGAAAAGATGTTCTGCATCTACGTTGCTGTTGGTCAAAAACGTTCAACTGTAGCTCAAGTTATGCATACATTGGAACAATATGGAGCAATGGACTATACAATTATTGTATCAGCAACAGCTTCAGAATCTGCTCCTTTGCAGTACATTGCACCATATACAGGTTGTGCAATGGGTGAATTCTTCCGTGATAACGGAATGCATGCTGTTATTTTCTATGATGACTTGTCAAAACAAGCAACAGCATATCGTCAATTGTCATTGTTACTTCGTCGTCCACCTGGTCGTGAAGCTTTCCCTGGCGATGTTTTCTACTTACATTCACGTTTACTAGAACGTGCTGCTAAGATGAATGACGAATTAGGTGGTGGATCTTTGACAGCTCTTCCTGTTATTGAAACACAAGCAGGCGACGTTTCTGCATACATTCCTACTAACGTTATTTCTATTACAGATGGTCAAATCTTCTTGGAAAGCTCATTGTTCTATCAAGGTATTCGTCCTGCTGTTAACGTTGGTATTTCAGTATCACGTGTGGGTTCTGCAGCTCAAATTAAAGCTATGAAACAAGTTGCTGGTTCAATTAAATTGGAATTAGCTCAATATCGTGAAATGGCTGCATTCTCTCAATTCGCATCAGATTTGGATCCAGCAACACAAAAATTGTTGTCTCGTGGTGCAAGATTAACAGAATTATTGAAGCAAAAACAATATGCTCCAATGCCTGTTGAAGATGAAGTTGTTTCTATTTACGCTGGTATTCGTGGATATTTGGATGAAATGCCAATTGAAAAGATTGCTGGCTTTGAAAAAGAAATGCTTGAAGGTGCACATCAATCATGTCCAGATGTATTTGAATCGATTCGTGTAGAAAAGACATTAACGCCTGATGCAGAAGATGATTTAAGATATTTCTTGGATGACTTTATTAAAAAATTCAAATAAAGGTTTTTTAAATGGCTAATTTACGCGAATTAAGGACACGTATTGCATCAGTTAAATCAACCAGAAAGATTACTTCTGCGATGAAAATGATGTCTGCTGCCCGTTTACGCCAAGCCCAAGAGGCAACCGGAGAAGCTGGGTATTATACAGCATCATTGATGCGTATAATGAAACGCTTGAGCCGTATAATCCTGTACTGGAATGAAATTGATGAAGCTAAAGGTTTGAAGCCTAGATATGAAATTCCAGAATTAGCAAAAGGTCATGAAAGTGATCAAAACCATTTGGTGATTGTTTATACTTCATCAAGAGGTTTGTGCGGTGGATTTAATATAAACGTTGCTAAAAAGGCTACTCAATTTATTAAATTCTTGCAAGAAAAGGGCCGTAAAGTTCAAATTATTTGTGTTGGTTCTAAGGGTGCAGAAATGTTGCGTGGACAATTTGGTGATCAAATTGTTGCTACTTTCTCATCAAAAGTTGACACAAATGAACAACATGAAGAAGCTAATAAAGTTGCTAATGAGATTGTAACAAGATTTATGAATAAAGAAATAGATTCTGCTTCAATCGTATATAACCACTTTAATAGTGCAATTTCTCAAGAAGTACGTATTAGACCTATAGTACCTATTAAGACATCTGATGCTGTTTCAGAATATACAGGTGAAAAAGTTTATGGTTTTGATGTAGATGCTAGTGAAGGCGGCGAATTGAGAATTAGTCGTCCAAGTTCAGTTGATTCAAGAACAAAAACAATGGGTATGGGTGTAGGTGGTGTCGCTCATGGTGAAAAAGCAAAAGCTGCACCAATGAGTTTAAATACACAACAATATCGTCCAAAGAAAGTTAGAGACGCTTTAAGCAGTGAAATCAATTCAAATATAACAGATTTTGATCCAGTTGAATACGATTTGGAACCAAATAATCCTGTTGATATTTTAAATGCTTTGTTGCCAAATGTTTTAACGACATTAGTTTTCTTGTCTTCATTACAATCAAGTGCTGCTGAACACGGTGCAAGAATGACTGCAATGGATAATGCAACAAACAACGCTGGTGACATTATTGATAATTTGACATTGTCTTATAACAGAAAGCGTCAAGCTTTAATTACAAATGAATTAACAGAAATTATTTCCGGTGCGGAAGCGCTATAAGCCTACGGACTGCATAAAAGAGATTTTTAAGTATTTAGGAGTTAAAAATGGCTGAAACAAAGAAAATAGGAACAATTACCCAAGTTATGGGTGCTGTTGTTGACGTAAAGTTCGACGTATCCGCAGGTATTCCTTCATTGTTAAATGCTTTAACAACCAATATTGGTGATAAAAAGTTAGTATTAGAAGTTGCTCAACAATTGGGTGATGGTGTTGCTCGTTGTATTGCTATGGATGCAACAGATGGTTTAACACGTGGACAAGAAGTTGTTGATACAGGTGCTCCAATTAGTATTCCTGTAGGTCCAAAGACATTAGGTCGTATTATGAACGTTTTAGGTGAACCTGTTGATGAACGTGGTCCAATTGAAGCTGTTCGCTATGATCCTATTCATCGTGAAGCTCCTGAATTCGTTGAACAAGCAACAGAACGTCAAATCTTGACAACAGGTATTAAAGTTATTGACTTGTTGGAACCATATGCTCGTGGTGGTAAGATTGGTTTGTTCGGTGGTGCTGGTGTAGGTAAAACAGTTTTAATTCAAGAATTAATTCATAACGTTGCTGTTGGACATGGTGGTTATTCAGTTTTCGCAGGTGTTGGTGAAAGAACACGTGAAGGTAATGACCTTTATCACGAAATGATTGAATCAAAGGTTATTGATTTAGAAGGTGATACATCTAAAACAGCATTAGTATACGGACAAATGAACGAGGCTCCTGGTGCTCGTGCTCGTGTTTCCTTAACAGGTTTGACACTTGCTGAATATTTCCGTGATGTTGAACATAAGGACGTATTGTTGTTCGTTGATAACATCTTCCGTTTCACACAAGCTGGTTCAGAAATGTCTGCTTTGTTAGGTCGTATTCCTTCTGCTGTGGGTTACCAACCTACATTAGGTACTGATATGGGTGCAATGCAAGAACGTATTACATCAACAAAGAACGGTGCTATTACATCAGTTCAAGCTGTTTACGTTCCAGCTGATGACTTGACAGACCCAGCTCCAGCTACAACATTTGCTCACTTGGATGCTACAACAGTTTTGTCTCGTCAAATTGCAGAATTAGGTATTTACCCAGCTGTTGATCCTTTGGAATCAACAAGCCGTATTTTGGATCCAGCAATTGTTGGTGAAGAACATTATACAGTAGCTCGTGAAGTACAACGTATTTTACAACAATATAAGGCTTTACAAGATATTATTGCTATTTTGGGTATGGATGAATTAAGTGAAGAAGATAAATTAGTTGTTTCTCGTGCTCGTAAGATTCAACGTTTCTTATCACAACCATTTAGCGTTGCTGAAGTATTTACTGGTATTCAAGGTAGATATGTTGAATTAGCAGATACAATTAAAGGCTTTAAAGGTATTGTTGAAGGTAAATATGATGATTTACCAGAACAAGCATTCTTCATGGTAGGTACAATTGAAGAAGCTGTTGAAAAAGCTGAAAAAATGTCTAAAAACGTAAGATTTAAAAAGTAATAAATAATTGTAGGTAAGTTATGGAAGCTGAACAAAATACATCGATATTTGTTAAAGTCCTGTTGCCAAATAAACCTTTTTTGGTACGCGAATTTACACAGGTTATTATTCCAGCAGTGGATGGACCTTATAGTGTATTGTTAAATCGTGCACCTTGTTTAAAACTTTTAAAAGCGGGCGTTTTAACATTGGTTGATGATGATGGTACATCTGAATATAATATTTCCGAAGGAATTGCAAAAATTCGTGAAGACGGCTGCACAATATTAGTTCAAGATATTACTTTAGTAAATCCAACCAAGAAAAACGATACAAATTAAGTGGGGTCTTTTGCGAAGTGAGTTATATCATAAACTTCGATTAGAAGACAAAAAATCTGAGATTTTAAGACATCCGCGCAGTGAACAGCGATTATTAAAATATAAGATTTTGCGAGTAATCAGGGACACAGTAAAACTGGCAGTCCCTGTTGTACTTTCACGTGTCGGAATGGTTGCTATGAGTATGTGCGATACGATTTATGTAGGGCACTATTCAACAACAGAACTGGGTTTTCAAAGTATTGCAAATACAGTTCACGTTTTATTGCTATCAATAGCTATGGCATTGATGCAAGGAACAATTATTTTAACAGCTAATTCATTTGGTCAAGGTAAGTATAGAGATTGTGGTCAAGTTTTAAGAAGGTCTATTCCTTATGCACTTAAAATAAGTGTAGTTTTAATGATTCTAAGCTTGCCTGCAGAATTTGTTATGAAATTAATAGGTCAAGAGCCTGAGTTAGCTCATGGATCAGCAAGAGTTCTGCAAGTTTATGCAATTGGTATTCCTTTTGCAATGTTTGCTTTTGCTTTAACTTCGTATTTAGAAGGCACTAAACGTCCGGTACCAGGAATGGTTTTAACAATATTAGCAAATTTAATTAATATCGGTACGGATTATATTTTTGTATTTGGACATGGGGCGTTTCCTGCAATGGGTGCAGTTGGCTCTGCAATATCTACAACACTTATAAGAGTTATATTAGCAATAGGATTGTTTATCATCGTATTCTGTATTGATGATACTGATGAATTTGGTGTTTGGGTTAAACCAAAAAAGGATAAAGAAGCATCAAAGGAACTGCGTAAATTAGGTTATGGGGCTTCTTTAGCTGTAGGTGTTGAAGAAGGCTCTTATGCATTTTTAAATATTATGGCCGGTTGGTTAGGTACTATTCCATTGGCTGCTTTTACAATTATGAGCAGCGTTTCTACTAATATTTATGTTTTAGCTGGAGGAATTGGAACAGCATCTAGTGTATTAACTGGTATTTCTATGGGCAAAAAGTCTAAACTGTATTTAAAAATTAGTGGATGGTCAGGATTAGGTTTTAACCTAATAGTTATGATTTTATCTGCGATAGTATTGTTAATTTGTCCTAAATTAATAACAAGTATTTATACATCTGATCCTGAGTTAATTGAAGCTTGTGTAGTATTAATTAAGTGGTGCAGTCTAATTGCTATCGTAGATGGTACACAACAAGTATGTGTTAATATTTTAAGAGGTATGCTTGATATTGTTATTCCTACAGTAATTCAAGCCGTATCATTTATTTTAATAATGATGCCATTAGTATGGTTAATAGTATTTAAGTTTGATAATGGCATTTTAGGAATGGTATGGTCTATGATTTATGCTAGTACATTTTCATCAATTGCACTAGTTTATCGTTTTGCAAGAATGTGCAAAAAAGTAAATTTTGAAGATTAATTATCTGTTTGTATTAGGATCTAAAGGCCAACGAGGACGAGGCTGAAAATCCAAACTATTATAATCACCTAATAAGTGGTGTTCCATACCGGCCCAAGCAACCATAGCTCCGTTATCCGTGCATAATTTTAAAGGTGGAGCACTAAATTTTAGACCATATCTTGATGCTAAATTTTCAATTGCACTGCGTAAAGCTTGATTTGCAGCAACGCCTCCAGCAACTACAATATTAGTTCCATTTGGACATTCTTTTTTGAATATTTTAATAGCATTTTTTAATCTAGAACATAAGCTATCTAAAACAGCTTGTTGGAACGAAGCACATAAATCTTGAGTATTATAATCACCTGTTTCAACAATTCTTCTAACAGCAGTTTTTAAACCAGAAAATGATAAATCACAGCCAGGTTTTCCAACCATTGGTCTTGGTAGATCGTAAGCTTTAGGATTGCCTTCTTTAGCTTCTTTTTCTACTTTAGGACCACCAGGATAACCTAATCCAATCATTTTAGCTACTTTATCAAAAGCTTCTCCTGCACTATCATCAATAGTGGCACCCAATCTTTTAAATTTTCCGATACCATAACAAATTAATATTTGACAATGACCACCAGAAGTTAACAAAAGTAAGTAAGGAAAAGGAACATCTTTTTCAAGACGAGGCGTTAATGAGTGAGCTTCTAAATGATTGATTGCAATAAAAGGAATATTGTGTACGCTAGCAATCGCTTTTGCTGTCATTACACCAACTATAACACCTCCAATAAGCCCTGGACCAGCTGATGCAGCTACAGCAGATAAATCTGAAAAATTAAGTTTAGATTGATCTAAAGCTGTTTTGACAATTGATTGAATTTTTTCTAAATGGGCTCTAGCAGCAATTTCTGGGACAACTCCCCCGAATTCAGTATGTTCAGGTTGTGTCCATACAACGCTTGAAAGTAAATTTTTTTTATCATCGACTATTGCACATGCAGTTTCATCACAACTTGATTCTATTCCTAAAACATACATTATACACACCCATTCTCTTATAGTTATTATGTTTGCAAGTCTTATAATTTTATATTGATATAATCTAAAAAAATGATAAAATCCATAGCAAAATATGTATTGGAGACTTTAAATGGCAAATTCTGATGAATTAGAAGAAAAAAAAGACAATGTAGAAGTTGTTGAAAATAAAGAAGAAAAAACAGAAAAAGTATCTGAAGAAAAGATAGAAAAAGTAATTAATTCTATAAAGATTGATATGAGCGAAAAAACAGAAGAAAAGCCTGTCGCAAAGAAAAATCACCATGTTTTAGCATGGGTAATGTTAGTTTTGGTATTAGGTTGTGTTACTGCCTATTATGTATGTCCTCCTGTAAAAAAACATACATTAGTTTATTCTGAAAAGTTGATGCAATTTATTAAAGATCATAAAGATCAAAAAGTTGAAATCAAATATAATGAGGAAACAAAAGAAGTATCTGAAAATGTTGCTCCTGTTGAAGAAAAAGATGAAGTAAAAGTTCCTGAAATTTCAGAAGATATTAAACAAAATATTATTAATGAAGTTAATGATAAAACTGATGAATTAGCTCGTCAAATCGCTTTATTAAACATGAACTTAAGTAAAGTTGAAAAAGAATTATCTGATCGTATTAAAACAACTCAAGAAATGATGCCTAAAACAGGTTTAATTGAAGATAATTTACGTGCTTTGACAGCAAAATCTGAAACAACTTTAAAACAAGTTATTAAGAATACACAACAAATAGAAGACGTAGAACGTAATAAAGCTGATGCTAGTTATGCACTTTCATTGTCATCTAGAATGACAATTGTTGAACATAAGTTAGCTTCATCAAATGCAATTAAAGAAAAAGCCGTTGCATTGATGTTGTCAATATTTGAAATTCGTCGTGCTGTAGAAACAGGTCGTCCATTTGCTGTAGAATTACAAACAGCTATTGCAACAGCAACTGTAGATAGTGAATTAGAATTGGTTTTGCGTAAATTAAAACCTGTTGCTAACGATGGTATAAAATCTGAACGTCAATTGTTCCAAGATTTTAATGAATATGAGCAAAAAGCTATTTACGATTTAACTCAAGTTGCTGAAACAACATGGTATAAAGCAGCTTTGAACAAAATTCGTGGTTTGGTTGTAATTAGAAGAATTGATGCAGCTCCAACAATTGCTGATGATACAAAGTCAATTATTGCTAATGCTGTAAAAGCTGTAGAAGATAGAAATTTATCTTTAGCTTTAGAAAATGTTAGAAAGTTAAAAGGGAAATCAGCTGATATTTTTGAACCATGGTCAAATTCAGCAGAAGTTAACTTATCAGTTCAAGACATTTTGTCAGAAGCTTTGACAATGGCTTTAGGACAAATTTATGCAACGGGAGATGAGAAATAATGATTGGTATCATTTATCGTGCAATTTGGATTGGACTAATAGCTTTTGGTGCAGCTTGGTTATCAAATCATCCTGGACATATAAGTGCTCAATGGTTAGGTTATCAGGTTGATACATCTGTAGCTGTATTGATAGGTGCTATATTAATATTTTATTTTGTTTTCTACACATTTTTAGCAAAACCTCTAGTTGTATTATCATCTAGATTTACAGCTTGGACTAATGCAACAAAGAGAGCTGAAAAGTTAGCAAAAAATAAAATTAAAGAAAGAACAGATGCTTATGAGTTATATCATAATGCTGTTAATGCTCTAGAAGCAGGTAAAGTTTCAGATGCAGAAAAATATCGTGCAGAAATTTCATTATTATTTGCTGATGATAAAGAAAGATTGTTACCTTATTTAGCTAAATTAGCTGAAAAGAAGGAAGAATATTCAGTAGCTCGTCCTTTATATGATGAAATGATGAATATTAAAAATATAGCCTTATTAGGTTTTCAAGGAGCTTTAAGAGTTTGCAAAGCTCAAAAACAAAATAATGAAGCTGTAGCATTAATTCAATTAGCAAAAGAAAAACATATTATTAGTAGAGCAACAAAGAAAAATTTGTTGTTGGATTACTTACCAGAAAAAACAATTGATGCTGAATTTTAGTTTTTGAAAGGGCTATTGTTTAGTGAAAAATTGCTGCTCACAGATTCAAATTCTGTTGTGCACATCATCTATTTTTTAATAAAATAATTATTAGGTTTCAATGTTAATAGTAGAAACAGAAAGATTATCGTTATATCCAATAAGTAATGAAGAAATAGAAAATTTGATTCAGCATGAAACTTGTAAAGAAATGAAACAAGCGTATTCTGAAATGCTAAAAGGTTGCGTTGATCATCCAAAAGACAGAATTTGGTACACTGTTTGGCATATGGAATTAAAAGGTAATCCTGGTATCATAGTCGGCGATTTTTGTTTTAAAGGACTAAATTTAGAAGGTGTTATTGAAATAGGGTATGGCTTAAGAGAAGGCTTTTGTAAAAAAGGTTACATGACAGAAGCTTTAAATGCTATTTCTAAATGGGCAATACAACAAGAAGGTGTTGTAAGGATTGAAGCAGAAACTAATTCTAATAATAAAGCTTCACAAAAAGTCCTTATTAATTCAGGCTATATAGAGAATGGAATTATAGGGATAGAAGGTCCTAAATATGTATATAAAGCTTAAAAGAAATTACTTCTTTAGTTTATCTAACATTTCTTTTTCTTTAGCTTTCCATTTTTTATTTAGAGAGTCTAATTGATCTTTGCTTAATAGAGCATAGCAATCTTGAAGTCTATCTTTTAAGTCATTTACAACATTATGGTAAACCATTAAATTATCTTTTAAAATTTTAACTTTAGCTTCTAATTGTTCGTTTTTATCCATAGTTATCTCCAAAAATTTTATAGTATATTAAGCTCTAGAGAGAATAATATACTATAAATTTTGAATATCAATATAAGAATTATTTATTCTACTACTTTGTGGTTGTTCTTTTTGAAACAGAGTAATATTCTTGATTATTTATATTTGATAATTATTTCAATTTGATAAAATAAGATTTAATGTTGAGTATGAATACACTTTATATAAAGAAAATCTAACATCATATGTTGCATTTATTTCAGAGATTTATTAGAAAGGCGCCTTTTTTGATTCTTTATTTTTTATATAAATTTATATTGAAAATTTACTTTATGTGAATATATATACATTTTTGTTAGCTTATATAAGGAAGATTGAATATTAGGACAGATTGAAATGACAACGTTTTTATGTGGATTGTTTGTTTTATTACTTGGTGGATATATATATTCAGGTTTTTGTTCAAAAATAATGGAACCAGATGATCGTAAGACACCTGCATATAGGTTGGAAAACGGTCTAGATTATGTTCCTATGGATAAACATAGAAACGCTTTAATACAATTATTAAATATTGCTGGGACGGGTCCTATTTTAGGTCCTATTATGGGAATTTTATTTGGGCCTATAGCTTTTATCTTAATTCCTATTGGAAATATTTTTGCAGGTTCAGTTCATGATTATTTTTGTGGAATGATTTCTATTAGAAATGATGGTGCACAAATGCCTGATTTGGCAAAGAAGTATATTGGACCAAAATCAGAAAAAATATATTTAATCTTTTTAGCGTTAGCTTTACTTTTAGTTGGTGCTGTTTTCATTTATATGCCAGGAGATGTTTTTGTTAATCAGATTTTAAACCTGCCTTTAAATGGAAATAATTCAATTGTATTTACTGTATATGGTGTCATTTTAGCTTATTATATTTTAGCAACATTGTTTCCTATTGATAAAATTATTGGTCGTGTTTACCCTTTATTTGGGGGCTTGTTATTATTATCTAGTATTGCAATATTTGTAGGTTTGTTTGTTTGTCATTATCAATTGCAAAATTTAGATTTTTCAAATTGGAAAGGTCTATATCCAAAAGGGGAGGCTTTGTTCCCAGCTTTCTTCTTAACAGTTGCTTGTGGTATTACTAGTGGCTTTCATTCAACTCAAACACCTTTAATTTCAAGAACATTAAAAGACGAAAGACAAGGACGTTGGGTATTTTATGGAATGATGGTAGGCGAAGGACTTATCGCAATGATTTGGGCTGCAGCAGCAATGGGAATATACAATAAAGGAATTCCAAATGAATTGTTAGGCCAGCCTTCTGTTGTTGGTTTAGTCGCGAAAGATATGGTAGGAGAAATAGGTGGTATGATTGCAATTATAGGTATTATTTTATTACCTATTACGTCAGGAGATACTGCTTTAAGAGCTTTACGTATTATAATAAGTGATGGATTAAAAGTTGATCAGTCTAAATTAAAAAATAGATTAATAGTTTCACTTTTCATTTTTTTAGTTGTTTTTGGCTTGTTAGTATGGGTTAAAATTGATAGTAAAGGTTTTGGATTTTTATGGCGTTATTTTGCATGGAGCAACCAGGTTATAGCCGTTGTAACACTAACAATTATTACAATATATTTAGCAAAATCCAATAAACCAAAGTTGATTTCTTTGATACCAGCTGCGTTTTATTTCTATGTAGTTTCATGTTATATTTTGTATGCAAAAATAGGATTTAATTTATCTGTTAAAACAGGTTATATCGTTGGATTTATTTTAACAATTTTATATATAGTTTGGTTGATAAATCGTTGTAAAAAAATAAAGAAAAATTAATAAACTAAGGATATACTTTATCTAAATAATTTTTATTACCATATTTTGTGTAAGCATTAATAAAGGATTTTATAATGAAAAAAATAGCCGTTTTAGGAGCAGGAGCATGGGGGACAGCATTAGCTCATGTTTGTGCAAAAAATGTAGAACAAGTTAAATTTTGGGCTCGCGAAACGGAATTAGTTAATGAATTTAACAAAACTCATATCAATTCAGTATATTTACCTGATGTAAAAGTTGATGATAATATTGTTGCGACTTCTGATTTAAAAGAAGCAATTAAAGATGTAGATGCTGTTTTATTAGTAATTCCAGCTCAATTTTTACGTTCAACATTATTACCTGTTAAAGATTTTTGGAGAGATGATTTGCCAACAATTATTTGTGCAAAAGGCATTGAACAAAAAACTGGTAAATTAATGAGTGAAACAATTCAAGAAATTATACCAAATGCTTTGTTAGCTGTATTATCAGGTCCAACTTTTGCTGAAGAAGTAGCAATGGATAAACCAACGGCATTAACACTTGCGTGTAAAGATGAAAAAATAGGTAAAGAACTTATGAATGTTTTAAGTTCAAAAACATTTAGACCTTACTTTACAACAGATATAATAGGTGTTCAAGTTGGTGGAGCTGTTAAAAACGTTATGGCTATCGCTGCAGGGATTGTAGCAGGTAAAAAATTAGGTGATAATGCTCATGCAGCATTAATAACAAGAGGCTTAGCTGAAATAAATAGATTAGCTATTTCTTTAGGAGCAAATCCTATTACTTTAATGGGATTAGCAGGAATAGGCGATTTAGTTTTAACTGCAAATTCAACACAATCTCGTAATTTTACAGTAGGCTTAGAATTAGGTAAGGGTAAAAGCTTATCAGAAATATTGGATGGCAAAAAATCAGTTGCTGAAGGTGTTTATACAGCTTCTGCCGTTTTAGAGAAAGCTAAAACGATGAACATTGAAATGCCTATTTGTGAAGCATTATCTAAAATTATGAATGATAATGAAAAAGTTGACGATATAATTTTTAATCTTTTTGATAGACCATTAAAGAGTGAATAATCTTTGTAGGTTTAATTAAAAGATTGTTCTTTTTCTTTTATGAAACTTAATAAGAATACTAAAGTAATCAATACCATTATTGTTAGAGGATAAGGTATTGCATAATTAAATATTCCTGTAATTAAAGTAATCATTATTGAAGGAAGCATAGCTAAAACAGAATAGCGCATTCTTTCAGCAAAGTTAATTTGATTAGCTTTGAGTATTTTAATAAGTAGAGAACATATTACAGAGAAAACATAAGCTTCTAGTAGATATGTAAAGAACATTATAGGTAATCCAATAAAGAAACATACGGGTGGAACATACTTTTTTAATAAAGTAATAGCTTTGTCATAGATCTTTTTGAAATCCGATTTTACGATTTTTACATGAGCTCCATTTACTAATTTATTATAATTAAGTAAACGTCCTTGATTGTTATTTACAATAAGTATATTGCGTTTTCCTATATATAAAGCATCTACCCAGTTTGGGTTAATTACAGGAATATCATGTGAAGTATCAAACGAAAATCCTAATTTTTCAGCAGGTAAATCTTTTGTATATGTAAAGTTTTCTGGAGCAATAATTTCATCATTCTTTATTTCAATATCAGGGATATCTTTTGTCCATTCTTCAATTGGGGCTGTAGAAAGAACGCTGACTAATAATAAAGCTTTAATAGCAGCATAAATAGACATTATTATGCTTGTTAAGAACAGAATATATAAACCATGTCCTTTTTCATTAGAAGCATAATTTTTAACAGCTTCTTTATTATAAAAGGTCTTTATGAACATAGGAACTGAACGTTTAGTCAAATTTAACAAATTTACAATTTTTTCTTTAAACTTGTTATTATCTACTACAATAATTGTATTATTTTCGTTGTTAAGTTCATTATCGCTCATTTTAATCCCCTTTAAATTGATAATAATAATATTAACTAAAAATAATTATTTGCCAAGCATTTTCATAATTTGACTGATCCAATCAGAAACCCATTGTGTTATATAAGGAATATTTAAAGCGATAATATGTTGGCTTATTTTAAATAAAGCTGTTAATACAATGGCTGTTCCAAGGGTTAACCCTAAACCTTTTGCTAAACCAGAAAGGAAATTTAGGCAAAATAATTTAATTGGATTTTGTACTAATTCAATATACTCAAATATTTTTGCACGGTTTAGTTCATCAGATAATTTTGACAATCTTTCTAAACATTCTCTAGAGTAAGAATGTTTTTCTTCTTGTAACGCATCAGCGGGGGAAGTTTTTACTTCCCCCTCTAATTCAATTTTGTTTTCTGTTTTGTTATCCATAGAATACTATCTTTGCTTTGTTTCTAAGAGTTTCTTTGCAATTACAGGACTTACTGTTTTTGTTCCAGATTTTGCTTTTTCTTCTAAAGCTTTTTCTTGTGAAGTAAATCTGAAATTTTTAGTCATTTCTGTAAAGTTTTCTAAGATATGTGTAGGACGATTTGTATCATTTAATTGAGCAAGATGTTCTTCTGTTGTTAATTTGTAGTTAGGATCTTGACAGAATGTCTTATAGCAACGAAGTGTTGCTTCATCAATTATAGTACCGCCTTTTTGCCATGCATAGTTCATACCTAATGTAATAGCAGCTGTACCATCAGAGCGGATGTTGTCACCAACCATAACTGTTGTAGAAGGATCTTTTACACCCATATCATCTAAAATACGTTTCATATTTTTTGGATTTGGCTTATTTGTTTTAGGCTCTAAAACAACTAATTTATCTCCTAAAGAATCGCGTAATTCTTGAGCTGCACCTTTAACTGGTTTATGAATTACTTCACCATCTTTTAAATCTGGCAACACATATAAACCATCAATCATATCTGCTGTTATGCCCATTTTTGCTAAACGAGGAATGCATACGGATTCGCGAGAATCTGTATATAATACAAATTTTGCGCCTTGAGATTTGATTTTGTTAATTGTAGCAGCAACACCAGTATACAATTCAGCTTTTGATTTATCTTTATCCCATTCGTGGAAAATCTTTTCCAATTTAGCTTCCATTTCTGGGCTTGTAGGTTTCATTGATGGAGTTAAAGCTACATCACTACGTAAGTCTTTACCAATGTAAGGACCTGAAATATGTTTCATAGATTCAGGAACATGAGCAAGCATATCTTGTTCTAAATCTGCACGATCTCTTCCATACAATTGTGCAAGTTTATCCATTGCTTTATCTAAAGAGTTGCCCCAAGAAGCAAATTTATCTGCAATGGTATTATCGATATCACTAACAACTAAACTAACGGTTGTTTTTTCAGCCATTTTATTTTCCTCATCTATAAAAATGTTTTTGCGAAAAATGCTTTATTTTTGTCTATTTTATCAAAACAATATTTTTAAGTCAATAGTAAATATAAGGAAAACCTAAAAAAATCAAGTTTTTCTCGTATTAATATTTTTTTGTATATTTTGTTTAAAAAGCTATTTATTTTTTCCTTTTAGGATAGCTTCTGGGTGTCTATCAATATAATCTGTAATACTTTTAATAGAAACAGATGCTGAACTTAAATTATGCATGATTTGTTTAATATCATTCATGACAGGAGCATTTGTTTCAAAGTTTTGAACGGCTGAATTCATATTAGTTGTCAAACTTCCAATGTTTTCAGCAACCTTTTGTTCATTTAGTTTTTTAGATAATATATTTAGTTCTTCTAATAGACTGTTTAAATTTTGAAAAGTTTTATCTAGAGGTATTTTCTTAGCTAAATCTTTAATTTCATCACCCATAGAAACTATAGTTGGGATTTCAATGAGGTTTTTATCATATTCGTTATTATCTTTAAGATTTACAGGGGTGTTTGGATGATAAGCTAATTCAATAGATTTTTGTCCTGTAAGGTAGCTTTGTGTAATAAGTCTTCCTCTTAAACCTTTTTCAACCATTTGATCTATGATAGCTTGATGAACTTTATGTTTGTTTTTAAAAACGATTGTATCAGTATCTTTTTCTAACAACAATTTATCATGATCAATTTTAATTTGTACAGGAACATCGAACTCTAATGTATCTAAGTTATTTACAATTGAAATTTTCTCTACTTTTCCAACAGGGACACCATTAAATAAGACGTTAGAGCCAACATTTAATCCTTTTACAGATGTTCTGAAAAAAAGAATATAATTAGAACTTTTTTTCATAAATTTATCTCTATTTAAAAAATAGAAAGCTGTAAAAATAATTAAAAATCCTGTAATTACAAATACGCCAATTTTTCTTGGGCTTGCAGCTTTAGACATTCTTACCTCGGTTTGTTAAAATCTTTTGTTCTTTATACTTTAAATTTTGAGAAAAAGATAGTCAATAATAAAGTTGCGACAGTCATCCATACGATTGATGAAATTACAGCTTTTGTTGTTGCCATACCAACCGCATCGGCATTTCTAGAACATTTTAAACCATTATAGCATCCACAAATAGCTATAATGAAACCATAAACAGTACTATGTATGAGACCAATAGTAATTTGTTTCATTTTTAAAGCATTAAGAGTTGCTTGGATATATTGATCTATAGATATGTCTAAAAAGCAAATTCCAACAAAACCTCCACCAATTATGCCTATTAAATCAGAGTATAATGTGAGTATAGGCATCATAATTGTGAGAGAAAAAAGTCTAGGAGCTACTAAGAATTCAAATGGTGAAATCCCCATTGTCTTTAAAGCATCAATTTCCTCATTTACTGTCATTGTTCCAATTGTTGCAGCATATGACGCTCCTGTTCTGCCAGACATAATAATGCCTGTCATAATGGCTCCCATAATACGTGTAATTGAAATAGCAACTAGACTAGCAACATAAATTTCTGCACCAAAAAGGCGTAGTTGAATTGATCCAACGAATGCAACAATGAAACCAATCATAAAACAAATCAATGACACGATAGGAAGAGCATTAGGTCCACATTGCTGAATTTGCCAAAAAAAATCTCTCCAGAAAAACACGCCTTGTTTTTTTGTGAACATATATTTAATTGAAATTACAGAAGTTAATATAAAATGAAATACTTCTGATGCCTGTTTCCAATATTCAATGCACTTTTTGCCAATTATGTCAACTAGTTCATACATAATTAACCTTTAGCAGCGATAGCTTTAACTCTTCGTAGAGTCTCTTGAACTTTTTGAAGTTGGCGAATTCTCCTTTTAATTTCATTCATTTTTTTGCGAATGGCTTCTTCTTTCTTTTTAATTTTATTAATTTCTTCTGTTGTTTTCTTAACTTTTTGAGCGTAATCCGCAAGTTTATAGAAGTACATTTCAGATGTAGCGCCCCAGGAAATAATAGTGATAACCAACAAAATTATATCAATAATAAATTCAATAATGTAATGGATGGCTTTAAAAGCAACGCCTTCGCCTTCACAAGAATCATTAACAAATTGAGATGCTAAACTATCTGGTTTTGGAGCTAAATGAATTCCGTAGCAAGAGATAACTTGAGTTAAAATCATTATCTTATATCCATGCGTATACCAAACGGCATCAAATGCATTAATATAATCTTTGTTATACATTGCTTTCATAAAATTTTCTGTCATACCCATTGACCATGCAGAAGCGAACATTGCAACCATCATTGCTAAAAGAAGTGCAGAAATTAAGAAACCAAAACAACAATGCAAGAACAACTCAAATCCTGTTTTGCAATAATGTCTTGTGCAAGGGAATACCCATGATAACACAAATACAGGAGTGAAGCCCAATATGATACCCATTCTAAATACTATATCTAATAATGCAAGAGGGAACATAAATCCTATAATTGCATACCAAATTTGTAAGAAACATCCCCATAACCACATCATAGGATGAGGAATATCAGCTATTTCAAATGAAGTAATTAAAGCATTAACTTTAAAAGTTCTCCAGTGAAGTGCAGCACAGCGTAAAGCGTCAGCAACAGCTTGAGGCTCAGCTAATCCAGAAGCAATAGCTTTAATCATACAGTTCATAGATCCTCTTGTTCCGGATAAAGGCCCTGATGCTAAAGATCCGCCTCCAGTACTTACTGTACACTTAGTACCTGAAACAACCATTGCATAATTTGCTGTTGAAGATAAAATTGGAGCTATAACGCTATCAAATATAAATGAAGCCCCACCTGATAAGAATACAACACATAATGCACCACGAACTAATCCACCACCCATATGTGTGAAATGTTGTAATAATTCTCCACCTTGAGCAACATTTGAATAGAATACTAATGTATGGTATCCAATCCAAGCAAGTAAGCCAACAGCTAATACTCTTACACCAGGACCAGAAAAGGCACCAGCAATTTTACCAGCAATTTGATTGCCTGCATCGAAGAAAATCATGAAAATTTGGCAAGTCCAACAACCAGATCCAGCATTATGGTTAGCTTTATATGTATTGAAGTCAGAACATAATCTTGAAATATCACCAGGTTCAAAAGAAACAATACTTGAAATTAATTCTTTTACTTGGTCCCAAACCCATTCTGCTGCATCTACAACAGCATCGGCAACAGCTTCGGCTGTATCTACAACAGCATCCCAAACTTCTGATGCTGCACCAGAAATAGCATCCCAAGCATCACCAAACCAACTTGCCATAGCAAAAGAACTCGACAACAATAAAAATACTGTTGCGATAAGAACTATCGTTAAATAACGATTCGCTAATTTACGATATATTCCTTTCATTTCGTTTTCCTTTACTAGTCAGCCTCAATCAATTCTTTTAATGTTTGTTTTTTTTAATTCTTTGTATGTAATAAATAAACCTGCCGATAAAATTAAACCTATTACTCCAAAAATAATTGGCAATGTTAAATCGTTTGTTAATACAGAAACAACTCTTGGTCTAGTTAGCACATAAACTATACCTCCCATTACAATGTATTGTTTTATTTTCTGTATTACCATTTGTTAGATTACACTCCTAACGTATCTACTAATTTATTGTTTTTATTACGTTCTCCATATAATGGATCGTCTTGACGTTCTGCCATTTGTTGAGAACCATTTTGATGCCAGTCTTGAGAAATTCCTCTAAGGTAGCTGGAAGCTTTACCATCACCTAGAGATTCATAAGCTTCTGTTTTGTTTAATCTGCCTTGTTTGTCTCTTGCTAAATAACCTTTAGATTCCATACGATCTTTAATTCTTTCAGCCTGTTTTCTTTCTTTATGAGTTAAATTTTTACCACTAGATTGTTTAGCTTCAAGTTTATCAAGAGTTTTTTTATCTGATATAGCTCTTGATCTATCAAAACGATTTTTTGTAAAACTTGCAAATTGTTTTGCCGTATTTGCAACTTTAAACATAGAGCCTATTGTTTGTGCAGTTGTAGCAGCATGATGTAAACCAAACCTATCTGTTAAACTAAGAGCAGATTCTGAAAATAGAATACAAAATACTGCAATGAATATAAATCCAGAAAGACCAGGAGATTCTTCAAACCATTTTGCAGCTCTTACTAAGTCGGCCAAAGAAGAATATGAAGTAGGAAATCCTTGAGCCATAGTGTCCATATATGTTTTTAAACAGCTAATAACAATACCAATAAAAATACAAACACCAACGACTTGCATTCCTATGCCAATTAAAATGTTTATTATTTTACCTGCATATCTTCTAGTTTGAGGATATCCAACAGTTATTATGCCCAACGGAACGAAACACATTGACAAACCATATCTTGCAATAGAGTCAATTAATAAGGTTGGGAAGTAAATTGCCATAATTACTGATACTACATACGTTGCTGTACAAATTGGCATTACTCCAAGAGGACCTGCTTTAATTAAAGCTAATGCTCCAGATTCTAAACCATTAAATCTTGTTTGTATCGCTTGGACTAAACATACATAGGAAGACGACATTCCACTAAAACTGTTTACTGAGGAACTACAATGAACAGGATCAGCAGAATTTATAGAATTTACCACTAGCATACCTAGTTCTACAAAACTAAAATATATTGGTAATAAAATATTGTTTAAAAGCCAATTTATATCGCTACAAATAGCAAAACATAATGCTAACCAAAATGCTTTTGTGCCAATATCTCTCCAATATCCTGGAATATCAGGTTCGTTCATGTTACCTACTAAACGAATAGTTCTAATAGCTAACCATATAGCAAAGAAAACTCCAAGCAAAGGTCTTGCAGCTTTAGCTACGGAAGGAATAACTGATTTATATGCTCCTTCTGCTGCGGCAAAAACAGATGAAAAAATAGGACATAACCAACAAGAACGTTCCATACCATTTGCAGCAACAACAGAAGTTCCTGTTTCGCCAGAACCTGTTCTTAATGTGCTTACTTCAGCATTAGCTTCTTCTGTATCAGGTTCACAAGCTGTCAAAAAAGAAGTAGAGAACGCCATCAAAAGAATTAATGAAATTCCTTTGATAAAACGCAAACATTGATTTTTATAATTTAAATTCATAAATCAATCCTGTTTTAGTTCTTAGTTAAAAAGAATTACTACTTCTTTTCTTTTCTGCTATGGTCAACAGCCATCCAATTTTCGTAAGCTTTTCTATCATCAGCAAAAGCTTTACCTTTTGTTGCCCAGTTGACAAAAGTTCTACGTCTTCCAAGTTTTAATAATTTACCAAATTGTTCTGTTTCTGCTCCTGAAACGGCATTTAATACACCATTTTCACGAAGTTTACGTTCATCCTTCAAATATTGTTTTCTTTGAGATGCGCTTAATTTGTTTAAATCTCCTTTAGCGGCACCATAACGAACTTCATTAACTCTACGTACACGAGCACGATTTACGTCTTGTTTTACTTTATCAACACCAGCAGCACCAACTTTCATAGCCATTGATACGCCTTTTTTCATCATGTTGCCTGTACTTGCTGCAGCTTGGAAAGCTTGATCATTTGAGAAACCTGCATCTGAGAAATAGTTTGCAAATGTTGTTGCTTCTTTTAAGAAGTAGAATACATAGAAACTTGCTGCCATAAATAACATCAAACTTGTAGTTTGTGTATTTTCGCTGCAATCCTTAACATGGAACATACATGTTTTACATACAGCTTGTGCCCAGCTATCTCCAGCATCAGAAGTCATTCCACTAACACCAGATGTTGCTTCAAGTAATTTTAATCCTATTGTTATAACAAACTTTAAGCATACATAGAAGAAGGCCACATTTAGGAACGAA
Source organism: Alphaproteobacteria bacterium (assembly GCA_024407875.1). Lineage (GTDB taxonomy): Bacteria > Pseudomonadota > Alphaproteobacteria > CAAGCB01 > CAG-977 > UBA2903. The sequence continues at coordinate 11,559 of JAKSVT010000011.1, read as the reverse complement.
TTGAAGCCTTTTTGTGTGTAGCTTGCTGTGCAAGGAAATACCCAAGCGCCAACAAACAATGGAGTTAAAGCCCCAGTGATACCTAAACGCATTAAAGCATCAAAGACTAAAAGAGGCCAAATTACAGACAAAACCCAAACGATACAATATAATGCGCAACCTTGTGTCCATGTACCAGGGTCAATAATAGCATCAATAGAACCTAAACCAAAATCTAAAGACCATACTTGAGAAATGCACATAAGTACTGAGCCTTTAGCTTGAGTAGTTGATACTTGGTTGTGTGTACTCATTAAAATACTTTTTAGAGAACTTGTTGCACCGAATAAACCGCTCGCACTTGAAGCACTTCCTGAACTTACACCACCAACACCAGCACCAAATTCAATAATAGGTGATACAAAATAGGAGAATAAAATATTAGAATTTGTTAAAAGAACAGCGGCAAAAGCACCTTTAAGAAGCATTCCAAATATTTTTGTAACGTTATCTAAAGGGTTAGATTCAACCATTGAACCAACGACTTTTAATGTAAATACAGCAATCCAAAGAGCTAAACCTACAGCTACTACTTGAAGCATTCCTCCAGCAACTTTTGAATAAGTACCATTTGCAAGACTTACTGCAGCGTTTGATACAACATCAAAAGGGCCAGACCACCACGGATTTGCGCCAATTTCACCTGCAGCGGAAGAAACAGAACCGCATTCACCGCCTTGTCCGTAATAAGGTATAGATACGAACCAATCAGCATGCGCAATCTTTGGAAACACAAGGGTTAGTGCATAAATCCATAAGTAGGACAACTTTGAATAAATTTTACTGTTTCTTAGTTTATCAATCATTGACTAACCCTTTCTACATTAAGTTTTTTTTGCCAAAAAACCTACTAACAGTTTTACCATTATTATAAATAATAGCACGTTATTTCTTACGATTGTGTGAATTTTTTGTTAAATGGCTCTTTTTGTCTAAAATAATTTGATAATAAGAAACCTATAATGTACACATAATGTATGTATTATATCACATATTTTTTAAAGTTGTTGTATTTTTTTGGTTTTTTTTGTTATATTTTCAATATATGGAAAAATTCTGATTTAATTGGGAAAAAAGTCATGGATTCAGGCGTTAATGGACAAGGACAACCTCAAGTTGTAGTTAGAAAAGTTATAAAAGTTATAAAAAGACCTATTAGTACAGGAACTCCTGTTGGTGTAAGTCCTTCTCAACCAGCGCAAGTTGTTCAACGTCCTGTTCAACAAAGTACACAACCTCAAGTTGTTAGAAAGATTATTAAAGTTCCTGTTTCTAAACCTAGTGCTCCTCAAATGGTTCAACAGCCTAATGCCCAAAGAGTTGTTGTTCAGCAAGTAGCTCCACAGCAAAGTGTTCAAAGAACAGCTCCAGTACAACAAAATGTTGCTCATGCTCCATCATCTTCAGCACAATCTTATTCTTCAAGATTGAATTCTTTGCAACAACAAGCCCAAATGCAAGCACAAAGTAAGTTAAACGACTCGTTTGAAAATGATGAAGATGATAATCCAAATGATGAAGTAATAGGTTATACAACATATTATCGAGGAATTAGAGTAGCTCCTTTCCATTATGAAATACCTGATGATATAATGGATAGAATTGAAGCTAGAAAGAAAATACCTGAAAAATTACTCTTATTATATATATATGCCAGGTCATTAGCTCAAGAATTTGCTAAAAAGCAAGGTATCCCATTTCCAAAGATGTATGTAGATTTACCAAAAGACAATTTTGAAGCTTTATCTTTATTGGAATATGTTGATGACGATTTATATACGGCCGTTATAAAAGATTTTGCTGAAATTGCTCAGTTCATTCCAGGTCTTCCAAGAGTTATGAATTCTCAAACACCAATTGACCAACTTATAGATGAAGAGGTTGATAGGGTATCAGATCAAGAATTTTTATCACCTTCTCAACAGATTGTTTTGTCGTTTTTACTTGTTCTTGCTGATATGCGTATGGTTCAAGAAAAATTAGATGTTAATGAAGTTAAAGATGATCTTTTGAATGATAGAGATGAGATTAGACAGGATATTGAAGAAGAAGAGGATATAAAGCGTCAATTTGTTAAGGCGATAGTATCAAAACATTTTCCTGTTGATGCTAAAAAATTAATAGATAATTATTTTAATTTTTCAAAAAAAGATCCTGATAAAGCTTATCAATTATTAATAACAAATCCAGTATATTTTTCTCCAATAATATTGGAAAAAATGCCTAAAAAGTTTTTTGGCCTAAAAAAAGCAGGTCCAAAAGATGCGTTAGCTGTTAATAAGAAATTAGCGTCATTTTTAAAGAATTTAAAGGTTTAAGAGCTTTGTTAAATTTTAATTACAAGGCTAAAGATTGTAGACAAAAAAATAAAAAATATATTAAGATAAAATATAGAAGAAAATAATTAATCGTTTTTGAGGAGTAAGATTATGGCTGAAAATGATGAAAAAAAAGTTGGTGTAGAAAAAGATAATTCAACTGATTATGCCCCTGTAGAACTTGGTAGAGAAACAAAAAATACAACGCGAAATCTTCCAGATGGCACTACCGTTAGTGAGGAGGTGGTTATACGTCATATGTCACAACGTTTACCAGATGATAATAATGTTGAAGACTCTTCAAAACCAAATGATGTTAAATCATCAGGAAAAGGTGGATCATTTACAGAGAATAATGAAGTAAATTACAAGCAAGATGTGCCAGATGATAAAGCTTTCCCTGATATCCCATTACCTCAAAAAGGAGATCCAGGAGCTTCTGTTTGTGATTGGTTAGAAAGTTTACCTGATTTCTTTATGAATTTCGGTGATTGGTGTTTTACTAAATTAGATCGAAATGTCTTCGCAGCTATGGATAGAAAAGCTGCTATTAGAGCTCATGAAAGTAAGCATTTAGAAGCGTATAAAAAAGGACAGAGTTCTGCTAGAGAAAATCTTGAGAATAAGGATAAAAAGATTGATGTTTCTAAGGCAGATACTTTAACTTTTGAAAATCGTAAATTTGGCAAACCAAAGTTGGTTGCTATTGATGGATATAATCTAACTAAAGATGATATGAAAAATTTGGTTGGACCAGATGGAAAGCCTTTTGATATTAAAGGGAAATCTCCTGAAGAAATTTCTGAAGCTTGGGGAAAATTGCGTAAAGAACGCTTAAAAGAAGAAGCTAAAGAAAAAGCAAAGGAAGGAAAAACAAATCCAAAACGTCAGAAAAAGACGAAAGCAAAGGATGATAATTCAAATAAAGGCAAGGGAAAATCTGGAAAAGGATCTAAGTCAGGAAAAGGTGCAAAAGGATCTAAATCCGGAAAAGATTCAAAGGGCGAAAAAGCAGGAAAAGAAACAAAGACTTCTGATAAAAAACGTAAGCGTGTGTCAAAACCACATGAAACAAAAACAGAAAAGAAGACACCTGAAAAGAAAGCTAAGACAGGTTTACAAGCTGCTGGAGCTAAGTCTTTTGAAACAAATAAAAAGCATAAAGATAAGGCTAGAACCACAAAAACTAAAAAATCTCTTGTAAATAGTGGACAAGCAAAAGTTAAAGCTTTGACAAATAGCAAGAAAAAGCTTAAAAACATTTCCAATGCTAATAAGCGTAATAAACAACAAGCTCGCAACAATACACAAACAAGACAAGTTGCAGCAAATCGCAATAACGGAGCACGTGGATAATGAAAAAAAAGCAATTACTACTTTCTGCGATAATTTCTATCGTAGTGGTATTTGTTGTTCAATGGTTTATATATAAATCTTTATGGCGTTTTGATATATCAAATATTCGTCATTGGAATATGATTGTTGATAAATGGAATAATGATTGGATAGTAAGTTCAAAAAGTGAATTTTTGTTTTTAGGAGGAATAATCTTAATGCCTGTTTTTATGGGCATTTTGACTTTATTGGTTTATAAAATTGTTTTTACAAAATCTAGTAAGCCAAAAAAGAAAAAAACTTCAAAGGTTACAGATGCTAAGTATATTCCATCAGATTTAGTTAAATCAAAACAAAATCAGACAATAAAAAAAGTATTACCTAAGAAATTGTCTTCCTTACGTGGAGTTGGTGGACCTGTTCAAAATAATACAGTTCAAACTAATAATGTAGTGTCAGAACCTCAGCAAACAAATGCTCCTGCACCAAAACAACAAAGTAGTGTCCAACAAACACAAGCAAATAAAGCGATGTCTTCAATTGAAATTGCGGATTATCAAGTCGGTATTTGGAAAAATTTGGCTTCAGTATTCGAAAAAGCGGGTATGTATATTCTTCAAGATATGCCTGTTGGTGAACTTAATGCAAATATTATATCTTTTTCTCAATCAGGTATTTTCTTATTATGTGCTGGTCCGGAAAAAGGTAATGTTTGGAAAGTTAATGATATGAATGGCCGCGCTACATGGACAACAGAAGATGGAGAGGAAATTCCATCACCTTTTGTTAATATGGATAAAGCAAAGAAATTATTAAAATCATACATTGAAAACAATTTGCCAGAATATGCTCAATTAGAAGTAAATGCTTGTATGATGATGGATCACGGTTATATTTCTAATATGACAGATATGTTATCATATATTGAAGGAATTGACGTTTCTGTATTACGTATGGGACAATGCACATCAAAAGAATTGCCAGATACAGGTGCTTTGATAGAGTTCATTAAATCTCAAGGTAAATCTTCTTCTCAATTAAATGATGATATAGCAGGCGCTTTACTTGATTTACAAGAGGCTTAATTAATGAATAAAAAGTTTCTAGCTTGTTCTCGATTTTTCTTTTTGTTTGTTTTATGGGGATCCATATATTTTAGCAATATGCAAAAAATAGGAATTACCTATTGGCAATTTAATATTACAAATCCTGGTCATTGGTCTTATTTCTTTCAAATGTGGGAGAATGGTTGGTCAATTACGACAACAAGTGAATGGTTCTTTGGTATATGGTTAGTATGTTTTATTCCGGCCTTTATATTTACTATGGTATTAGTAAATTATATTAAATGGATGCCTTTATTAAAGAAAGTTTTGGGATTTCCTATTAGAAAAATTAAAGAGAATATGGCAAAGAAAAAAGAGGCAAAGAAGCCTGTTGGAAAGCCAAAAGTTACTAAGAGAAAGTCCTATAAGAAAACACGTCCGGCTCCTGTTCGTGTTGGTTCTGGTAAAATTAAGACTAAAGAACAGCTTGAAGCTGAAAAGAAAGAAGCAGAAAAAGAGGCAAAAGCTGAAGCTAAACACGAAGAAAAAAGTTCAAATAGGGAAGTTTCAAAATCTGAAACTAAGGCTGCTCCTGTTCCACAAGGACCTATTACAGGATCTTCAATTAATGCAATTCTTACTTCTGCAGGATATAAAGTAATTGAAAATGCTAAGATTGCTGGTAAAGTAATAGATTTCTTAGGTGTTTGTGCTGATCACTTATTATTGTGTTTGGTTGATAAAGAAAGTGGTGATTGGCTAGCTGATGAGGAAAGATTTAATGATGAAGAGCCATTATGGTTCTCTGAAAGTAATCATAGAGTATCTCCTGTACGTAATGTAATGAATATGCGAGAGCAATTCGTTTCACAATTAAGTGGTGCAGCTAAAGGAATGAATTTAAAGCCTATGGTTGTAATTAATTCTGGTACTATTATTAATGCTGAAGATATGTTTGATGTTTGGAAAAACTTAGATGTTAATGTTTGCCGCTTTGAAAACGGTGGGCCTGATGATATTAAAGAATTAAAATCAGCATTGACATCAGTGTCTCGTGCAGATGATAATGTAATAAGAGATGTTCAAAAGATAGTTATTTAAGTAAATGTTTAAATTTTGTAAGTTATTAGCCTTTTTTGTCTTAATATTATCTTCTTGCTCAAGAGAAGAACAGATAGCAGCTGCAGTTTCAGTTGTTTATATGGCATCACCACTAAATAGAAGCGGTAAACTTTTAACAGAGACATATGATAATTCTATGCGTCCTGAAGTTGCTAAAATTGATAAAGAATGTAAAGAAAAGCATACGTATAATGGAATTCTTGATAATGACGAATATAAATTATGTTTTGATCAAGAATATAACGAATATGAAAAAAAAGAGTTTTTTAAGCAAATAGATAAAGAATAATATATTTGCAAACAACACCTTAAAATTGAATAAAAATTAAAATTTTTATAGATTATTAACAACGGATAATCTATAATTATCAAAACTATATTTTTTTATTGTGGGTATATATAGAAAATGGCAAAACATGGAGATGAATGGGCTGAGAGAGACGCCGCGGTTCAATATGTAATTAAGTGGTGTGCTATAGGCTTATTTTGTTTGTTTTTTTTAGGCATTTTGTCTTTTGTAGTTCACGGAATTGTTCATTCTGGGGGCTCATTAAATAAGTCAAAATTAGAAATGCTAGGAAAGTATGTTTTGCGTTTCTTTACGACACCACAATTCTTTATTTCCTATTACAAATGGATAATTAATTTATTTTCACGTGTTGTAAATGATTATCCTATTCCTTGGACAATGTGGTTACCTGTAGTTCCTTTCTTCCCATTCGGTTTTGCTGTTGTTTGGGGCATTGTGTCTAACCCACACTCTTGGATGAGTACAATTCACGGAAGTGGACGTGTTGCGACAAGAGAAGACATTAAAAAGATGGGATTATTTGATGGCTTTATCGTTGTTTTAGGAAAATTCCAAGGTAAATTGTTAAAATTGCCTGAAACTTTGTCTGTTCTAGTTTTAGCACCTCCTGGTACTGGTAAAACAGTGGGGGTTGTTATGCCCACAATTTTTGAATCAAACGATATTTCTATTATCGTTAACGACCCTAAACCAGAACTTTGTTTTAAAACTAGTGGATATCGTGCAACAATAGGCCCTGTGTTTGTTATTAACTGGGGTGCTGAAGATGAACCTGATAAAGGCATTTATTACCCAAGTTGGAACATGCTTTCTAACACTTGTTTACCTCCATTTGGCCCAGCTCGTGATATGTACGTTGACTCAATTGTTAACGTTTTGGTTGAAGAGCCAAAAGGCGGTGCTGATCCTCACTGGGCAAAAACAGGTCGTAACGCATTAACAGGATTTATTCACTTCGTATGTGGTAAATGCGAACATGCTCGTGCTAATGACTACTTTATTGGACGTTTATATGAAGGCAAATTAGACGATAAAGATAAAGAAGTTCTTGAAGGCTACTACATGGATATGACAGACGGCGATGCCGCTGTGGCACTTGAACACTTAAGAGACGGAACTCTTGATTTAAATAACTATGTTCCAATTGGAACATGGGAAATGCTACCTGAATCTTGGGTTGGTGCAGAACCTTGTATCGCTATGATTTTGGACTGGTTGACAGAAGCACAAATGCAAATGGCTGCTGAAATCAAGAAAAAAACAGAAGAGGGCGATCAAATGGCTGCATTGGCTGATCCTATGCGTGATATGTTGGATCAAGCTGTTGCTGAATGTAAAAAATATGGTTATGCACACCGTGCTGTTGTTGAATTGAACCAATTATCTGGTACACCTGATAAGGAACGTGGTTCTATTTTGTCAACTGCATTAACAGGTATTGGTATTTTTAAGAACTCAGCTGTTCGTTCTAGAACAAAAATGTCAGACTTCGTATTCAAAGATATTAGAGGTATGAAAGATCCTTTAACTGGTGAAATGAAGTCTATTGCTATTTACTTATCAGTAAACCAAGTTGATGCTCGTGCATTGAATATTATTACTGGTACATTCGTTGAATTAATGTCTAACTTCTTGATTGCAAACCCACCAAACTTTAAGTTAGGTGATGGAACAACAACGGGTCCATTCCCTGCATTGTTCGTACTCGACGAATTCCCACAAATGCCTAAGTTAGGTGCTGTAAAAGATGGTCCTGCTGTAGGTCGTGGTCAAAAAGTATCGTATTTGTTAATCGGACAAGATTTAGGACAAATTTCAGGTCAATATGGTAAAGATGACCTTGAAACTATTATTTCTACAACGGCTTCTAAGATAATTTTGTCTCAAAACAACGAACAAACAGCACAACGTTTTGAAAAGATGATTGGTACAAAAACAGTTGAAATTGCATCATCATCTAGAACAGAAGGTTGGTCTAAACAAGCTACACCATTCTCTAAGAACGTTTCTCGTTCATTGCAAGGAACTGCTGTTATTTGTGCAGCACAAATGTTGTCATTACCTACAAATCAACAAATCGTATTGATGCAAGGTTGGATGAACCGTCCTATCATGGCTGATGCACCACGTTGGTTCTGGGATGAAGAAATGAAGAAAAAACAGGCTATTAAACCTTCACCATTTGTACCTTATTGGGTTGTTGCTCAACGTGAAGATACAGATATCAGCGCATTAGAAGGCTTGATTGATGTAGAAGAAGAACCTGATGAGGATGAAGAAGAAGCAGAAGAAGTAGTCGAAGATTATTATGAAGACCAAGAAGAAGATGATGGTGATTATGATATCGAAGACTTAGAAGAAGATGATGAGGAAGAAGAAGAGGCTTAATTTTTAAAAGATGTGGGATTGGTCTGGTACAAAGGCTGTACCTAATACTCAAACGCAGGATAATACAGCCGCTATAGAAGCTCAAAATCAGGGCGTCACCCCAATGGGACGTGCTGATAGGGTTGCTAGTATGTATAGAGATCCAAGACTATATAATAAACCTCAAGCACCTATGAGTGGTGTAAATCAACAACAAATGAATGCTGCTGTTTCTCCAAATCAATTTAATTCTCAACATGGATATGTACCTAATCAAAATACTTTTGGACAACAACCTTTTGCACAAAACCCATATCAACAAACATATGTACAAAATCCATTTTCTACACCACAATTTATGCCTAATCAGCAAATGGGTGTTCGCCCGATGCAAAATCCTGCGATGAATCAATTTGGTGGATATAATATGGGTGCACAGCCACAAATGCCTCAAAGTCCAATGTATCCACAACAATATGCACAAAATCCGTTTGTTATGGGTGCACAACCACAAATGTCACAGGCTCCTGCATATCCGCAACAATATGCACAAAACCCATTTGGTATGGGTGCACAGCCACAAATGCCGCAAAATACTGCATATTCACAACAATATGCACAAAGCCCATTTATGCCTCAGCAGATGAATTCTTTGCCAAATTCTCCTAATATGATGGGTGTACAACAAAGTGCTTATGGTACTTCTATGCAGCCAAATATGCAAAATCCTAATATGCATCCAGGAATGGCAAGTGGTGGTGATGCAAAGTCTATGTGGGAATGGCAATTTTCTCAAATGGATTTGCCAAACATGGATTTAGTAGAAACTGATTTTGTAATGCTTGATCCTAAATGGATGGGTGAATTAAGAAAAGCGTTTAAGAGAACAAGACGTGATTTCTTAAAATATGTTGGTTATCACCATGTAAATGAATTAATTGCAGCAGGTATGGATGAAGAAGCAATTAAGACTGTAAAGAAAGGTAAAGCTCCTGAAAACTTTAATATTCACTTGAGAGTACCTTTTGAATATGGTGGAACGAATAATTTCTCAAATTTATGTTTAATTCAAACACACCCATATCATGCAGATATACATAAATTTATAGATATGCAAACTTTGCAAGCTCCAGGTATGAAACCTATGAAATTGTACATTCCAACACCAAAGGGAAAGGTATATTTCACAGGAGATATTGAAATATCATCAGGTGGAACGACAAGACACGATCGTAGTGTTTATGCAGGTTTCTTGGAAAGTGTATTTGAAATTATCAATCAAAAGAGTATGCCTGGACGTTAAAGGTAGAAATATATGCTAAATAGAATATTACAAACAATTCAAAAAGATGGAGCTGTATTTTTTCCTCCAGTGGATGACAGAAGCTTAAAATTTGTTAGTTCATTATTAGCTTCTCATAGGTTTCCTGCTCTTCCTAATGATTACATAACCATGTTAAAAATGACAGATGGCTTTGTATGGAATGGTGTAGAAATTTATGGAACAAGAGCAAATGATAGAGTAAACAAAGGTTATACTTTACCTGGTGTTATTGAAGCAAATCTTGAATATTCTCAAACGCCTCCTATGCAAGGAAAATTGTTGTTAGGAAGAGCTGCTGAGGAATTATTTGTTTATGATAGTTTAGATCAACAATATCATATTATTAATCGTATGGATTTTTCTAAGTCTTGTACTTTTAATACTTTTTCTGAAGCAATATATCTTTTCGTTGATGAATTATTCTAAAATATTTTGAGAAAAAGGATGTTTTCCCTATTTTTAATAAAAAAATATTGGGAAAAGTATTTGTTTGTGGAAATTTTTAATAAATAGTTAAAATAAAAATTGAATTTTAAAAAAAAACAAGTTATAAAACCTTTGATTAAATTTGATCTTAATAATCTATGTGAGGCGCTTTAATGGAAGAGATTATCTTTCCTAATCAAATTCGTATGTATCGTCGTGTACGCGGTCGTTCTATGCAAGAATTAGCCGATTTTTTAGGTGTAAGCTTATCAGCTGTATCTAAAATTGAAAAAGGCTATCGTCGTATCGACCAAGAGCAATTGGTAAGAATTGCAGAATTTTTAGATTGCCCATTGCAAGACATTTTTGTAAATGAATCATCTTCACAAGCAGATGTAGTACAGGCTTGGCGTAGAGAACAAGAACGTCGTAATCGCATTAATGAACGTAGCGGTTTAAAGATGTTAGGAGCAGGCTTACGATATATTCGTGGTCAAAAGAATTTAACATTATCAGATGTTGCTGATGGTGCAGAATTAACATTATCTGTATATCACCGTATTGAAATGGGACAACGTGAAGTTTCTGAAGATGAAATTTCAAGAATTGCTCGTGCATTGGGATATACAAATGAAGAATTACAAAAGCAAATTTATGATTTAGATAAAGCAGGTGCTTTAGAAGAATTTATTCAAAGAAACGACACAAGAACTAGAGCTATTGCAAATAGCAAATATAATGGTCCAGATTTGCCTGTTGTTAAAGCAGGAACAAATGTTCGTGAACGTAGTGAAATGACATTATCAGTTTATGGACAACCTGGAGATAATGGTTCTGTTATAATAGATACAAATGCAGTTTTAGGTACAGTATCAGTATTAGCTGGTAACTTTAGCCCGTCATCATACGCTGTATTATTATGTACACGTCGTTTAGGTAATCTTTTACCTACTAGAGCTATTTTAGTTGTAGATCCAAATAAGATGGTAGGTTTAGGTGACTTGGCACTTGTTTACGATACAGAACAAGAAGCACATATCGTTTCAGTTCGTGAAGATATGGATGGCAAAATGTTTGGTGTAATGTGGAATCCTGATGAAAAGATTGAAATTTCTGAAGCAAAAATGTCAGAATTACACAGAGTTGTTCAAATTATATTGCCATAATTAGTAGCAAAAAAATTTAATGGGCTCTCTAGTTTTAGAGAGCCTTTTTTTAGTGTGCGCGGCATGTGCATAATCTACAGGTGAAAGTCCTGGAACCAGGTGCGGA
>JAKSVT010000010.1 GCA_024407875.1 Alphaproteobacteria bacterium | reverse complement strand
TATCTAAGCATCTTAAAAAATTTGATTTTTTTTAATATTAATACCATAATTAATACAAACTAAAAACCAAGTAAATATAATGTCTACTGTAATTCTATTTAACAAACCTTTTAATACTTTAAGCCAATTTACACCTGAAGGTGGACATAAGGCTTTAAATGAATTTAATTTACCTCCTAAAGTATATGCCGCAGGAAGATTAGATTATGATAGTGAAGGAGCTCTATTATTAACTGATAATGGAAAACTAATAAAAAAATTATTAGATCCTGATTTAAATCATCCTAGAACTTATTTAGCTCAAGTAGAAGGACAAATCACACAAGAAGCTATACAACAATTAGAAAATGGCGTCATAATAAAAGGGTATCATACAAAAAAATGCAAAGCTAAAATTGTATCTGAACCTGAAAATTTATGGGATAGAAATCCTCCTATTAGGTATAGAGCTAACATTCCAACATCTTGGATTGAATTAACATTAACAGAAGGTAAAAATAGGCAAGTACGACATATGACAGCAGCAGTTGGTTTTCCTACTTTACGTTTAATAAGAACAAAAATAGGAAATATAAAACTTGAAAATTTGTTACCTGGCCAATGGAAAATTGTAGAAGAAAAAATTTTTTAGAAATGAGAAAAATAATATGAGAATACATAAAACATTCTTTATAATTTTTTTGACAATTTTATTATTAAATCCATTAAAAGTTAAGGCTGGCCAAATGGGAGCTCTATCTTTATTTGAATTTAATCATTATATGGAACAAATCAATAAAGAAGAAATTTCTTCAGATAAAGAAGTTCATTTAGAAAATAAATTATATAAAATATCATATCAAGAAGGTTATAATGATGGCATAAAATATTTATTCAACGAATTAAATAAGAAACTAAAGACGCCAGAAAACGAAGCATGTTTTAATATGCATCCTTTAATATTTCAAGATCAAATTTATGATGAATATAAAGATAAAGAAATTAAAGATATTAAAGGAAACTATATTATTTATAGCGATTTACTTTTTAACAAATATAAAGATTGTTTAAAAAACAAAGAACTATTGGAAAAATCTCTTAATTCTAAATTAGATATTAACGAAATAGAGAAAAACCGTTTTTCTTTGTTTAAAGCTAATGAAACAACTGTAAATGATTATGTTAAAATAAATGGTGATTATTTTAAAACAATAAAAAATCCAAAAAAGGATTTAGATGAATATAATGTATTAAAATATATTGCAACAAAAAGTTCTATTGAAGGGTTTAATGATGCTTTAGAATATGAATTTCTCTATAAAAGATTAAACAAAAAAGAAGATAAAAAATTGCAATATGAATGTGACCATTTTGTTAAAACCTTAACATTTAATGATAACGCTGAAAAATATATTTATAAGATTATTAATTATATTTTTCTTTTCGAAGACGCACTACCTAAAAACAAACAATTAAAATATTCTGATTTTATATTTAAAACTTTAGAAAGATGTTCTAGCACGGACTATTTTTCTAATGATGAATTATTTGACTTCATAAGCAAAAACACGAATCCTTCGAAAAAGAAGAAGAAATTATTTTTTAGATTTTAAAATTTCAGCAACTAAAAAAGCTAATTCAAGGGATTGACAAGCATTCAATCTAGGATCACACAATGTATCATAGTTTTTAGCCAAATTTTCTGGTGTAATAGCTTGAATTCCACCAACACATTCTGTTACATTTTTACCAGTCATTTCAAAATGTAAACCGCCAGGAAAAGTTCCTTCAGCCCTATGAATATCGAAAAATGCTTGAACTTCTGAAAGTATAGCTTCAAAATCTCTTGTTTTATATCCTTCATTTGTTGTTAAAGTATTTGCATGCATTGGGTCACAAGACCAAACAACTTTTAAGCCTTCTTTTTCAATTGCTCTAATTAACAAAGGCAAAGCATCATATACTTTTCTTGTTCCCATTCTAACAATGAATGTTAATCTTCCTGCTTCATTTAAAGGATTTAATTTTTCACACAATCTAAGAACATCATCTATCTGTGCATTTGGACCAATCTTAACACCAATAGGATTACAAATTCCTCTTGCGAACTCTACATGTGCACATTCTGGATCACGCGTTCTTTCACCAATCCATAAGAAATGGGCTGAACAATCATACCAATCACCTGTTGACAAATCAACTCTGGTCATAGCCTCTTCAAAAGGAAGCAATAAAGCTTCATGAGATGTATAAAAATTCGTTTGACGAACTAAAGGAACATTACCAGCTGATATTCCACATGCTGACATAAATGCCAAAGTCTCACTAATACTTTGAGCAAATTTTTTATAGAGTTCTCCTTGTAATGAATCCTTAACGAAACCAAGATTCCATTCTTGAACTTTATTTAAGTCAGCAAGACCTCCTTGAGAAAAAGCTCTAATTAAATTCAAAGTTGCTGAAGCATGATGATATGCTCTAATCATTCTTTGAGGTTGAGGCTTTCTTGCTTCAGGAGTAAACTCATAACCATTAATATTATCTCCTTTATAGGAAGGTAATGTTACGCCATTAATAGTTTCTGTTTCTTTAGACCTTGGCTTTGCAAACTGACCTGCTAATCTTCCAACTTTAATAACAGGTAATCCACTTCCATACATTAATACAACAGCCATTTGCAAGAAAATACGGAACATATCTTTAATGTTATTAGCACTAAAGTCATCAAAGCTTTCAGCACAATCTCCGCCTTGAAGCAAGAAAGCCTTTCCATTACATACATCTGCTAATTTTGCTTTTAATAAAGCACTTTCTTCAGCAAACACTAATGGAGGATATTTACGCAACTTTTGTTCCACACGATGTAAATCATCTTGATCATCGTAATATGGAATATGTTCAGCTTTTTTGCTTCTCCAACTATCTGGCATCCATTCTAACATAGAATCATTCACCTACTTTTTTTGCTCTTTTTTTCGCTGTCTTTTTTATTTTCTTTTTTGAGTTTTTCTTACCTAAGTTTTGTTTTTTACTACTTATTTTATTTTTTTCAATATTTGTATTTAAATTAAAGTTAAATTCTTTTTCAAATTTAATTCTTTCTTCCCTTGCTTGTTCCATAACTTTATTTAAGTCTTCTTCTTTTTTTTCCTCTTTAGGAGAATCTTTTTCTAAGATTTTAATTAAATCATCCAAAGCTTTTTTTTCTTTTTCTGTAAGTACAACACTATTTTCATCATATTTTGAACAAGCTGCGTTTTCCTTATCTATTTCAAATTCACCTTCACTTGTTTTTTTCAAACATTCTTCAGGAATTTGGTCAGAATTTTCATAAGTTTTTTCTTCAAATAATAAATTTAAATCACAAACCAAAACTTCAAAAGAGCACTTTGGCATCAAAAGAACATTACTAAAACTAATTTTTTCATCTTCACTATTATTCAACAAACAACTTTCTAGTTTCCTTGAACAATAATAAAAGCTTCCTTCTTTTACTTTAAAAGCGAGTCCTAAAAATAGTCCAAAAACAATTAAAACAATAATAGCAGGAATAAAAATTTTTAAATTAAATCTTATTTCTTCCTTTATATGCTTAAGCGTTCTTTTAAAATTTTCAAATGTAATTTTCATTATTCTACTGTAACAGATTTTGCCAAATTACGTGGTTGATCAACATCTGTTCCTTTAGCAATAGCTGTATGATATGCCAACAATTGAACAGGTATAGAATATAAAATTGGTGCTACAAATGGATTTACCTTAGGTAATGTAATTGAAGCTGCTGATTTATCTTTAACACTAGCAACCCCATCTTCATCCCCAAAGAATATAACCTTACCACCTCTAGCTAAGACCTCTTGCATATTAGATAATGTTTTATCGAACAATTCATCTGAAGGTGCTACAACAATGACAGGAACATCTTCATCAATTAATGCAATTGGTCCATGCTTCATTTCACCAGCAGCATAGCCTTCTGCATGAATATAAGAAATTTCTTTTAACTTTAAAGCGCCTTCTAATGCAATAGGATAATTACTGCCTCTTCCTAAATACAAAACATCTCTTGCTGAAGAAACTATTTCTTGAGCAATTTTTTCAATTTTTTCGTCGTTATTTAAAACATCAGCAGCACGAGAAGGAACTTCAACTAATGCACGTGAAAGTTTAATTTCTTCTTCACGTTCTAATGTTCCTTTTGCACGGCCTAAAGCAATTGCAAAACATGCTAGTAATGTTAATTGTGTAGTAAATGCTTTTGTTGAAGCAACACCGATTTCTGGACCAGCTAATGTTTTTAAAACACAATCAGCTTCTCTAGCCATTGTACTTGTTTCAACGTTAACAATAGATACAATCTTTTGGCCTTGAGCTTTACAATAACGCAAAGCGGCTAATGTATCAGCTGTTTCACCTGATTGTGAAATAAACAAAGACACACCTTTGTCTTGCATAATTGGTTTACGATATCTAAATTCAGAAGCTACATCGATATCAACAGGAACTTTAGCAACTTTTTCAATCCAATATTTACCGACCAAACCCGCATAGAAAGAAGTTCCACAAGCAACAATTGTTAATCTTGAGACCTCTTTTAAATCAAATGGAATTGATGGTAATGTGATTGTGCTACGATCTTGGTTAATCATTGTATTCAATGTATCACCAATTACTTGTGGCTGTTCGTAGATTTCTTTTAACATAAAGTGTCTGTATTCACCCTTACCAATCATAGCTCCAGATGCAGCAGATTGAACAACTTTACGAACAACTTCTTTATCGTTTTCATCAAATACTTTTACAGAATCATGAGTTAATACAGCCCAATCGCCTTCTTCCAAGTACATAATTTTATGTGTTAAAGGAGCTAATGCTAAAGCATCTGATCCTAAGAACATTTCACCTTCACCAAAACCAACAGCTAAAGGAGAACCTTTTCTTGCACCGATAATAATATCATTTCTTCCTGAGAAAATAATAGATAAAGCAAAGGCACCTTTTAATCTTTTTAATGAAGCTTTTACAGCTTCTTCTGCAGATTTTCCGTTTTCGATTTCTTCAGAAATTAAATGTACTACAACTTCTGTATCTGTTTCGGATTCAAACTTGTGACCTTTTCTTAATAATTCAGCTCTTAAATCACGATAATTTTCAATAATACCATTATGAACAACAGCAACGTGTTTTGTTGCGTGAGGATGAGCATTAGCTTCATTTGGAACGCCATGTGTAGCCCAGCGAGTATGAGCAATACCAATTGTTCCTGCTAAAGGTTCTTCTTTAATTTTATTTTCCAAATTAATAATTTTACCTTTTGCACGACGACGTTGAATTTGACCGTCAACTAATGTTGCAACACCAGCAGAATCGTATCCACGATATTCAAGGCGCTTTAAACCATCAATCAATAAATCAACTACAGGTCTTTTTGATATAATTCCAACTATTCCACACATCGTCTTATTTTCCTTCTTTTAATTTTCTCTTTTGTTCACGGAAGTTCTTTGACCATTCAGGATATTCTTGCTGTCTTCCTCTAGCAACAGCCATAGCATCAGCATGAACATCTTTTGTAATAACAGATCCTGCAGCTGTCATAGCTCCATCTTCAATCTTACAAGGAGCTACTATAACTGTATCAGAACCAATAAACACATCAGCACCAATATCTGTTTTTGATTTAAAATATCCATCATAATTACATGTAATTGTACCAGCCCCAATATTAGTTTTTGAACCAATATGAGCATCACCAATATATGACAAGTGGTTAACTTTTGCTCCGGCATCAATTACAGATTTTTTAACTTCAACGAAATCGCCAATATGACAATTTTCACCAATATCAGCTTCTGGGCGCAATCTAGCAAAAGGACCAACTTTAGCACCCTTTCTAATATGAGCTCCTTCAAAATGACAAAAGCCTTTAATTTCAACTTCGTCATCAACAACACATCCTGTTTCAAATATTACATTTGGCTCAATTGTAATATCTTTTCCCATTACAGTATCATATGAAAAATATACTGTTTCAGGATCAACCATTGTAATACCTTGGTTTAAGAATTTATTTCTTAATTCTTTTTGAGCAATTTTTTCAATCATTGCCAAATCTGCTCTAGAATTTGCTCCAGATAATTCTTCTTCACTACCTTCAACAACAGAACACTTTGCTCCTTCTTTATTTGCCATTTCAACAATATCAGTTAAGTAGTATTCTTTTGCAGCATTGTTATTATTTAAATTATCCAACCATTTAAACAACTTTTCTGCATTAACACACATAACACCTGAATTGCACAAACGAATAGCTTTCTCCTCATCTGAAGCATCTTTAAATTCAACAATTTTTTCTAATTTTTCATTTTTTACAACTAAGCGTCCATATCGACCAGCATCTGCAGGAGTAAAGCCTAAAACAACAACATCATAGCCACTTTCTCTACGAGCTATCATTTTTTCAAGAGTCTCCAATTTGATTAATGGAGTATCCCCATAAAGTATCAAAATATTGCCTTTAACCCCATTTAAAAGATCCTTAGCTGCTTTAACAGCATCACCTGTTCCTTGCTGTTTTACTTGAAGTGCAACTTTGTTAGGAGCAACGGCTTTAGCAACGATGTCCATATTTGGTCCAACAACAACTACAGATTCTTTTACATCATTTAGTTTTGAAATAGTTGACAACAAATGGCATACCATAGGTTGACCTGCAATTTTATGCATAACCTTTGGCAATGAAGATTTCATTCTAGTACCCTGACCTGCTGCTAATATGATTGCGTAATTATTCATTATTTATCCTCTTTGCACTTTTTAAATGAATTTTTTATAAATTTAACACATATTAAAGTAAAACATTGTTAAATTAAAGTTGATTATTAGTTTAGGTATAAAAAAAATGCAAAAAAAATACATTTTATTTGATTTAGATGGCACTTTGATTAGTTCTGTACCTGATATTTGTAGAGAAATTAACTTATTCCTATCAAAGAACTTTCAAAATGCTAAGTCACTAGATGAAAAACAAGTCATAAAATGTATCGGTGATGGAGCGAGAATCATGCTCCAAAGATCTCTTAATTTTGCAAACATAAAATTAAATGATGAAGAATATGAAAATTTATTAAAAAAATGGCTCGTTCATTACGAAAATGCAGATATGTATTTAACAAAACCATGGCCAAATTGCATTGAAACTTTATCTAAATTAAAAGCAACCGGGCATAAATTAGCTGTTGTTACAAATAAACCTAAAGGTCCTACAAAAGTTATATTAGAAAAATTGGAATTAGCTAAATATTTTGACGTTATTGTTGATGCCGATAGTTTACCTGAAAGAAAGCCTAATCCTGAGCCTTTACTTTTTGCGATTAAAAAGATGAACGGCTCCTTAGAAGAAGCTATTATGATTGGCGATAGTGAAACTGATGCTTTAGCCGCAAAAAATGCAAACATTCCTGTAGTATTATTTTCTTTTGGATATGCAAAAATACCTTTTGAAGAAATTAATCCTGATTATTTATTAGATGACTTTTCTGATTTAATAGATGTATGTGATATTAAACATTTACACTCTCCAAATTTTAATGATCGTAAGCTTCCAATTACTCATATAATTTTACATTATACTGGTATGAAAACCGCCAAAGAAGCTATTGAACGCTTATGTGATGAAAATGCTTGTGTAAGCTCTCATTATGTCATTAATACAAATGGTATTATAACTCAATTGGTTGATGAAGAAAAACGTGCATATCATGCTGGGGTTTCGTTTTGGAAAGGCACTACAGACATTAATAGTGCATCAATAGGAATCGAAATCGTAAATCCAGGTCATGAATTTGGATATATTCCATTTACTAGCCAACAAATTTTAAGTGTTATTTCTTTATGTAAAGACATAATGAAACGCCATAATATAAAATACGTATTAGCTCATAGCGATGTTGCTCCAACGAGGAAACAAGACCCTGGAGAACTCTTTCCTTGGAATGAATTAAACAAAAATGGAATTGGCATTTTTACTAATGAATTTGATCCAACAGGAAATGGAGACAACTTTAAAGAAAACTTATCAAAAATAGGCTATGATATAACGAATATCAATGAAACCTTAATAGCATTTCAAAGGCACTTCTACAAAGAAGGATTAAACGAAAACAATTTAGATAAAACCTATATGAGAATAAAAGCTATATCTAACTTATTATGACGCTTTAAATTCTTGTGTCATATTTCTTTGTGGCAAATGTTTTAACTCACTATGATGCTTGTCTTTATCTGATTTTCTGTCATAGTATTTGCATAAGCAAACTACAGAAATTATTGCCCCAACAACAGACCATATTAATCCAAAACGTACATTAATACCAAAGTATGTCATTATACCAATAAACACCATTGATAAAACAGCACCAACATCCCAACCTAATTCTGTATAATATGTAAAATATATTGGGTAAGATGCCCCTTTTGTTGCATTATAAACAGCTGTCATTAAACCTGTCATAGAAAAACAAAAAGCAATTGAATAAAAGAAATCACATGCAACAACAACAGGAATACTATAAGCAAAAAATCCTCTTATTCCTATTATGACTATTTGAATTCCATAGCCTATTATACAAATAAGTTTACCATTTCCCTTATCTATCAAACCACCAAACAATATTGACCCGACTGCTCTGAATACAGCAGCAAGAGCCATTATATAGCCAAAATTATTATAACTATCATTTAAAAGCATAAATACTATTAAAGACCAAATTGATCCAGCCTGATAGAAGAATCCATCCCCAATAAAAACCTTAAAGCCAAAAGAATCAATTTGCTTTCTTTCTTCCTTTGTTGGAATATTTGGTAATGAAATTTCGTGAGTTTTTAATAAAGGAATAATGCCTATAATCGCTAAAGCAAAAGGAATAGTAAAAGCTACATATTTATTAACTGCTAAGAAGATTCCTCCTAACAAAGGACCTAAAACAGATACAATTGTTGAAATTGCTTCACGCGTTCCAACTGACTTCCCTCTATCATTTGATGTACCTACTTGAGCAAAATAGTTATGATATGGAACCCAATATAAAACATCTGCTAATCCTGAAATTAAAATAAAAGGAATTAATTTTAAACCAACACCATCAACTAAAAGCATTGCTGGATATCTTAAAGAAAACATAAAAGATCCAAGAATTAAAGTCCAATGAACGCCTTTATTGGTACAAAAATATAAAGAAATTGGTCTTGTTAGCGTCCTTGTAAACAAGGTAATAGCATAAATAAAGAAAACATTTGAAAGGCTTAATCCTTGTTTATATAAATAAGCCAAGGTAAAAGCTGAGCACATCTGCCAACCCATTTCTTTTAAGCCATAATGAATATTTAATAAGTTGATTTCTTTATTTGAAAAATAAGCCATTTTTTTATGTCTTTTATTAAGATTTTTTATTAAATAATTTTTCCCGTTTATATAATACTAAGCACTAAAAGTCTAATAAAAAAAGAAGCTCCTACATAAATTGCAAGAGCCTCTTTGTCCATTAAATTAAAGCAAAAATTACTTTGAATTTTCTGCGTTAAACTTAACGTCTTTTTCGTCAGCTTCATCTGATGTTACGATTGCACCAACTGGGCATTCTGAAATGCAAGCACCACAATCAATGCATTCATCAGGATTTACAACAGCTTGTGTTGCTGCTTCTTTAATAGCACCTACTGGGCAAGCCTCAACACATGTTAAGCATTTTGCACATTTATCTGTAATTACTGAAGGCATATTTTTAACTCCTAAGTTTGTTAAATGATAGACACATAATAGATAAATTTATTATCTTTTCAAGCATTTTATTTTTTAAATATCAAAGCCCCTGCTAATATAAGCAAAACGAAGCCTGCAATATGATTCCATTTTATTTGTTCACCCAAATAAAAAATAGAAAAAACAGCAAAAACACTTAAAGTTATAACTTCTTGCATACCTTTTAATTGAGCTGCAGAAAAAAGTTCGTGTCCCATTCTATTTGCTGGAACTTGTAGGCAATATTCAAAAAATGCAATTCCCCAGCTAACTAAAATAACTGTAATTAACGATGTTGACTTAAATTTTAAATGTCCATACCAAGCAAATGTCATAAACACATTTGAGCAAATCAACAACAAAACTGGATACAAAGCTTTCATAATATAAATCTCCCCATATAAAATTTGGCTCTCGATATATCACAGAGCCAAACATTATTAAAGTTATTTATTATAAATAATTTATTAGAAAGAATATTTATAATTTAAAGTAATAGTGTGAGATTTTAAATTTGCTTTAAACGCCCCTGAATAACCTAAAGTAAACATTCCTACATCCTTAACATTAGCAGTCAAACCTGCTCCTAAAGAATAAAAATCTCTCTTATTATTCTTAACTTTTTGAGACATTGTAACATTTGCAGGCAAATGAATTAGCAACACATTGTTATCTCTATTTAATTCATATCCAAAACCAACATTTGCATTAGGAATTAATGATACAGAATTATCCAATTTTATAAATTTACTATAGCCTACACTTGCTGAAGCAATAGTTGTATGACTATTATATCCTTCTACACGCATTTTTGTATTTGTTTCGTATGTAGCATTATGTAATTTAATATATCTTAAACCTGCTGTATAAGAAAAAGCATTTGGCTTATATGTAACAGACGCCATAATAGTATTATTATGAGAATCTTTCTTATAAATCTTTCTTGAATTTTTAGTAACTTCTGTATCACTCTTCACTCTAGATAACATATAGCTTGAATTTAAACGATACATAAATTTACCAGCTCTATATCCCAAATACGCTGAAAATGTATTGCTATTAGTTTTACTTATTGAATCCATACCAATCATATTAACTTCACTGAAAGTATATGAATAACTACCACCTGCAGTAAAATTATTACCTAAAAGGAAGTCCGCTCCCATAGTTGCACCATCTGCATCCATATGAAAAGCACTACCTTTTGAATATTTACTATGAGTATGCATTCCCTGAACCCATAAAGCACTAATACCATTTTTAGAACGAATTTCACCAGCGTTACGACCATATCTTACGATAGTGTCATTCATTGAATACTGTTTGCTTAAATAAGGAATTTCTGGTTCTTCAGAAATCTCAAGAACATCACTCACACGTCCTTCTACAATATCACCAATAGAATTTGTAATATCCATTTGTGCTTGATCTTGAGGAGCAATTGTGTCTTTACTACCATCTGTATCAAACAATGCTGATACAGCCTTTTTATAATCATTTGCATATAATGCAGGATTTTGATTTGCTTTTCTTGCCAAATCATCAAGCTCATTCATCATAACTTGGCCTTCAGAATTTAGTGCACTTCTATCAACATTATCTAAAGCTTGAGCTTGTTTTATTTGTTCTGATGAACCATTTATATTTTCCATTGCTTTAGAATGTTTTTTTGAATTTATTAAATAAAAATAATTTTTTTCATAATTAAACATTAAACTATACAAATTTGATGTTAAATTTAAATCTTTAATAAAACTATAATCGACATTTGTTTGTTCAACATCCATTAAATGCAAATCTTCTATTGTTTCTTCGTCTTCAAGAACAATTGTATCATCAACAACTAATTCGAGAGTTCCTCCTTTTATAACAGGTATATTTGAAAGAGAAATTCTGCCATAAGAATATTCTCCACTGCCAGGATCTCTTTCATATAAATTAATTCTAATAGTACTTCCTAATACATTCAATGTAGTATTATCTTTCCTTCCTATATAGAGTTGAGAATCTCTAATATCAAAAATACCGCCATTTAAGTTAACATTAATTTTGTCTTTTGGAGTTCCTGAAATATCAATATATCCTTGAACAAAAGTAGTTGTCCCTGAGAAATTAATATTAGAATTTATAACAGGATCATTTTCACTTGCTACTCCAACTACTTCAAGATAATTTTCATGATCAAATTTTACATTTTCAAAATTTACAGTTCCTTTATTTTCTATTCTACCAACAGGAGTAACTAAATTTAAACCTTTTAAATTAAAAGTAGATCCTTGCTCAACCCTAACATTTAATTTCGTAGCAGATCCTGAATACATTTTCTCTGCTTGAACTGTAAGTGTATCATTATATGAGGTCCCTTCATAACTTCTTCCTCCGACGATAAAAGGGGCTACTCCATTTTCATTTGAAAAATCCACTTTACAGCCTTCTCCTCCTGCAGATGCAGAACATTTAGAAGAAACTTCAATAACAGTATTAAGATTTCTTTGTAAATCTGGAACAGAAGTATCTCCACCTAAAGTTCCTGATTTTATTATAATATCAGAATTATCTTTAGTATATTTAGAAACATAAGAGTTAATTAGTGTTTCTGTTATATCAGTAGGCTCTCCTTCTGATTTTGCAACATTAGAATAAAGCAAAATTACAGTTACAAAACAAATCAACTTTTTAACGTTTAATTTTTGCATATTATAAACATCTCCAAGACAAGATATAATTAACTCTTATGTTATCAATAAAAAGTATAAAGAACTAAATTCTTACTAAATGAACATCGACCATAGGACGACGTCCATAAACTTCCATAACTATTTTTCTAGAAGCAGATTTAACAGTATCTATTACAGTCTGATCTATCAATCTAGATTCTGGGGTTAATCTTGATAATTCCAGCTTAACGTTTTCATCCATTTTATCAAATTCTGGAGAATTTTCTTCAATTAATCCAACTGCTGAAAATTGTACTTTTCCAAATACATTTCCTTCTTTATCAAGAACAACTGTTGCTACAACAGATCCATCTTCAATCATACGACGTCTTTTCTTTAAAACATCCGAACGAAGAGGAATTAATTTCTTTCCGTCTAATGCTAAAATGCCTGTTACAAC
This sequence comes from Alphaproteobacteria bacterium, assembly GCA_024407875.1. Lineage (GTDB taxonomy): Bacteria > Pseudomonadota > Alphaproteobacteria > CAAGCB01 > CAG-977 > UBA2903. Next base: position 47,982 of record JAKSVT010000010.1, on the reverse strand, counting down.
TTCACCAATTATTTCAGAATTATCTTTTTCAATTCTAACTACATCACCATCTTTAATAATATGTACTTTTTTTACACCTTTTTCTTGTGCAACATCAGCATGTTCATACAAATGTGAAGTTTCACCATGAACAGGAATAGAAATTTCAGGCTTTAAAATATCATATAATTTTTGAATATCTTTCTTACTTGAATGGCCTGATACATGAGTTAAAGCTTCTTTTGTTGTAACAACTTCAATGCCTTTTGCTATAAATCTATTTTGAATATTATTAATAGCTGTTTCATTACCAGGAATAACTCTTGAAGAGAAAATAACAACGTCATTTTTCTTTAAATGAATTGGACCTACATCATAAGATAAACTATTTAATGCGGCTCTTGATTCGCCTTGACAACCTGTACATACATAAACAATTTTATCCGGCTCATATTCTCTGGCTTCATCATCTGTTAATAAAGCAGGGTAATCTCTAAAATATCCACAAGCTCTACCAGCGCCTTCAACACGCCACAAAGATTTACCTACCAAACAAACTTCTCTATTATTTCTATTAGCCGCATAAGCTATACTTTCAATTCTTCCAACATTTGAAGCAAAACAAGTAACAGCAATACCGCGTCCTTTATATTTACTAAATAGTTCTACTAAAGATTCTCTAACTTCCATTTCAGAAGCAATATCTTCTTCTACAAAAACATTAGTAGAATCACCTACTACAGCTAATATTTTTTCTTTTTTTAATTTATTTAAATCTTCTAATTTTCCAACAACAGGATCTTTATCAAAACGCCAATCACCCGTATGGAAAACATTTCCATATTTTGTTTTAATTAATAAAGCACAAGCTTCTGGAACTGAATGGTTAACGCCATAAAATTCAATATCAAAATTTCCTAATTCTAATTCATCACCATCATTAAAGCGTTCAACATTTACTCTACCTAACAAGCCTGCTTCATCTAATTTTGTTTCTAGCATTTCTGCACAAAAATCTGTTGTATAGATAGGACAATGTAAATCACGCCACAAAAATCCTACAGCCCCCAAATGATCTTCATGAGCATGAGTAATAATTAATGCGTCAACCTTAATTCCTTTTGATTGAATAAATTCAACACTTGGAATAAGCATATCAATTCCAGGACAATTATCCCCAGCAAAACCTACACCACAATCAACAACTATCCATTGCCCATCACAGCAATAAAGATAAAAATTCATTCCAATTTCACCAACACCACCTAGTGGTACAAGGTATAAACCTTCTTTTGGAACATCAACATATACAGGCTCTACATTATTATCCATTTTATCTTCCTAATTTTGTTTATTTGGGAAAAACACATCCCCTGCTGTAATTTTTTTAATTTCTTCTCCAACTTTTAAAAGTAATGCTCCAGAACTATCTAAATCAACAAAAGTCCCCTCTAGCTTTTCATTTACAAGAGAAACTCCTATTTTTTCACCAATTCCCAAAGCATTTTCTTTCCAAGTTGATAAAATATATGAAAAGTTTTTAGCTTTCAACAAATTAAATTGTTCTAAAATTTTTTCTGCTAGTGTATTTGCTTCTATTTCAATATTAAATTCTTTTAATGAAACAACAGGATAAATTAATTCATCAGAATTTACAGGATTAATATTAATTCCAACCCCTATTGCTAACTTATGATTTCCATCACATTGTAATAATATGCCGCAACACTTTTTTGAATTAATCAAAATATCATTTGGCCATTTAATTTTTACTTCTGCTTTGCAACCTTTTAACAATTCTTTTAATACAAAAAAAACACTTAACGCTGCAATAAAAGTATAATTAGAAGCTTTATCGAGATTTTCTATATATTCGCCAATTGATAAATACAAATTTCCTTCTTCACCAATCCACTTTCTTCCGGATCTACCTCTACCCATAATTTGTTTTTTTGCAACGACACAAACACAATTAGCTATATCTTCTTCACAAAAAGAGAGGACATCATCATTTGTACTATTGGTTATGTCTTTATATACAAAAATCGTCATTTAATTGTCTCAATTAAATTGTTTAAATACTCAACGAAAAATGGAGCTATAATTGAAATTAAAAATCCTAAAAAAATACCCCATTTACATGAATTAGAAACCTTAAAGATTTCAAATTTGTTTTTATATGCATACATTAAACAAATAATTCTTAAAACAGAGTATACTGCGGGCAATGATGCTAATATTAAACAAAAGATTGTTATAAAATCACCGGATTTTCTTAGAGCCTCATATATAAAAATCTTTGCACAAAAACTACCAATTGGAGGCAAGCCAACAATAGATAATAAAATTACACCAAGCATAGCTCCATATAAAGGGCTTATATGTCCTAAACCTTCAAGGCAATTAATATCATCTACATAATTATTATCTTCCTTTAAAGACAATTGAATTGAGAACAAGCCAATCATAATAAAGCAGTTTAAAATAACGAAGCACAAGAAATGATTATTGTTTAATGAAGATAAACAAGAGACAGCTAACCCATTCATCATCAAAACACAATAGCCTGAAAATCTTTTTATATTTTTTTCTCTTAACATTCCAAGAGATCCGAACAAAACAGCAAAGACGCCTATTATTTTCAAAGCTATATTAATATAGTCTTTTAACAACGGATGAAAAACATCAAAACCTAAACGGCCTAGACAAGAAATTAAAAATACAGACTCACAAATCCCCCAAAATGAGCTAACAGCACCAGGAGCTCTTTCATAAAAATTTATTTTTAAACTATATGGGGGAATTAACCCCAATCTTATTAATAAAATTAACAAGCAGGCAAATACACCAAACATCATAACATTTGATTTGCTGTATTCATCTAATAGTAGAGTTTCCTCGACATAATCAAAGTTCAAGTATCCAGTTTTTAAATAAACAAGTGAAATACCAAACAAAAAAACAGCAGAACAAATTTTAGAAATATTTCCATATTTAATTTCTGAATATATGGATTTTTCACTAAATTGTTTATGAGTTAACAAATAAGAAATTGAAATCTCAGCTAGTTCTATTCCCAAAAACATAACCATAAAACTATTTGAGGATATACCTATTAACATCCCAAATATTGATAATAGAACGAACCAAACGAATTCAAAACCTTTGTGAGCTTTTAATCTTAACCATTCATCACTTAAAATTAATGCAAAAATGCCCCCAAAAGTTAATACGCTTTCCAAAATAATAACAAACTTATCATTAGTCATAGCATTATTAAAATAACGCGTTGTTTCAAGAGTTTTATTAATAACGAATTGAGACATTAATGATAAAATCAAAACACCTACAGCTATCTTTGTTTTATAGCGAACAAACTTATTAATAGGAAGAATAAATCCTATTAATAAACAACCTAAAAATACTATAGTTTCTGGTATAAATCCTATCATTTTTAGGCCTCTTTTTCTTTTAAAGCTTCTAATAAATTTTGATAACCTCTATTTACTAATTGATAGCAAATTTTTGGAGCACTCAAAATCAATGATAAAACTAAAATTAAAATAAATTTGTTTTTATCAACATTCATGGAAGGCAAAAGAATTCTGAAAACAACATATACAGGAATTCTTACGTATAAAGCTTCAATTATTCTATCTGTTAATGGAATTGTTTTATCATTATACTCTTTATACAACAACCAATCATGAATTATAGGAAGTACAATTTTTAAAGCTATACTTAATAACAATAACGTCAATATTATATACTGATAATCTTTGGGTATATTTTCCAAATTAATATATTCAAAGCTAGAATTACCTGAAATATTATAGAGCATTAACAAGGCTAACAATAGCATTCCAGATCCAGCAATTGAATATAAGCAATTTATTCTAACAGCATTAATTTGTTCTTCTTTTTCAGAACAAACACATAATGCAAAAGTCGAAATCAACATTGATTCATATGAAATATAAAACAAGAACAAATCTCTTGCACATAATGTTAATATTAAGAAAAACTCAGACAAAAGAACTAAGAACATTTGTTCTCTAAAATGAATCAATACTCTTTTTTTTCTTAACAAAACGCAAATTAAAAAAGAAAATGTAGCCAACATCACAAATATAAATGACAGGCCATCCATTCCAAGACTTATCCCGACACCTAAACTTTTTGCAAACATTAAAGTAAATTTAGATGTGTCTTCTATTAAATTATTCAATGCATATCTAAATTGCACAGCTGTAGCTATCGTACAACCTGATATCAAAACTCCTATATGAACAGTGTTTAAGCGTACAAAATTTTCATTACCTCTTACAAAACAAATAAAAAGGCATCCAATCAAAGGCAAAATCATTAAGACAAACAATAAAGAAAAATGTGTCATTGCTTATTCACCTTCTGTATTTTTCAGTTCTACTTGTCTTACATAATTAATCATCATTGATAAAATACAAACAAGATAAACACACTCTACACACAAGCCCATAAAGCTTATTGAAACTCCGTCTTTTTGATTAAAAAACAAATCTGCTTTAATAAAATTTATTGAAGCTGCTAATACAATCATAGAGCTATAAATTAAAATTCTAATTTGGCGATCTTTGTAAATAAAAATTCCACATATACCAAAAGCAAATAATGCAAATGAAGTAATCTCGAAAAAAGGTAATTGCATAATAAAACTCATTTTCTAACCTCATCTACACGATAATTTATAAAAACAATCCCTGTTCCAATGATAGAAGCCATAATAATTGTTCCTAATAAAGATACATTAATGCAAAAATCAGTAACAACTGTGGCATTTGTAGTATCTATAAATCTTTGTAAAACCTTTTCTTTTCCAAAATTATATCCTAGTACGCCAAACAAAGAAATTATAACAGGCAATATAAAATAATATCTTTTTTTAATTTCGCCGAACTTCAAAGTATTATGACTAATAATGAAAAGAACAAATATTCCTAATATTAAAATTTCAAAGATTTTTATAAACACAATTAAGTACGAAGCTTGTTGATAATGAGATAAAGCAAACCAAATACCAATTACCAATACAGTTTCGAAATGATACATTAAAACTTTAAGAATATCTTTTTCAAACAAAGATAAAAAAGCAAACAAGATAATCAAAATTGAACAAATCAAATTATCCATTATTTTTCATTTTCCTTTATATATTTAATTGCATTTTTATCACAAACATCAGCACACAAAGCACATTGAATACATTTATTTCTAACCAATTGAACATTACAAGCATTGGAAGTATTTTTTTCATTATAAATTATTGCATTTGCAGGACAAACTTTCACACATTTTCTGCAGTTATTACACAAAGTTTTATAAAGCATAACATTAAATCTAGCATCTTTAATATTATGAGAATTATTGTCGTTATAAGTTTTGTTCATAAAAGCATATTTAATCGCAATTTTTAATTCGCTCAAAATGGATTTAAAAGCATCAAAAAAATTATTTTTCATTTTAAAAATCCTTTTTGGAAAAGCATACAAACAAACAACCATACTGTTAAAAATGGCATAATGTATTTATATGTAATTTTTATTATTTGAGCAGGATAAATTAAAGGCAAACAAGCTTTTATTAATCCCATAAAAAACAGCAAAAACAAAACTTTCAATGAAATTTGGACTTCCGCGCCATAATTTTCAAAACCTATAACAGGATTTGTTCCTCCCATAAACAAATAAGCTATTAATAAAACCATATATAAGAATAAAACAGAAAATCCTAATTTACAAACTTGACCTAATTTTCCAAAATAAGGACTTAAGATGCCACCAGATAAAGATTTTTGAGCAAGAAAAGAATTAAACGGCTCTTGTCCTGTTATTAATAATGTAGCGAAAATATATAACAAGAACAAAGGAAAATGCTTAAACATATACCAAACTTCTTGAGCATTTGAAATCTCTGCTATGTCTGCTGAATGAGCACTTAGCAAAATAATCAAATTAATCATTAAAATGATCAATTGTGCACAAATAAATTGAATAACTACATAAACATCGGCAAAGAATGTACTAACCATAGAAACATTCCAAGACCAAAGCACGCAAAGGCTAATCATAATAGGATAGCATAATGATGAGAAATATAATCCATACTTTGAGATTTTATTCAAAGATTCATCTTTAACAGGAAACAGAGGAATAATATAGCAAAAGCTAAGTGAAACTATAAAAAATATAATTGGCGCTAAAACGTATATTTTTTTACTTTTAACGTTCATTAATTCGCTTTTTTTCCATTTAAAATTTTGTCCCAAAACAAACTTAAATGAATTAGAAGGCTTAAGTTGCATATGTCTTTTATAAACATCTTGGATATATTGAACAAACAATGCACACGTAATTATAAATAGGAAATAAGCAATAACTTTTCCAAATCCAATTGCATATGATAAAAAATTACTAGATTGTTCTAAATTCATTTTTTACCTATCACATTCACTTATCTCAATGCCCAAACTAGAAAGAGCAAACCTTAAATCTTGATATGTCATATTAGAAAACATTTCATTTAATGCATATAATTTTGACAAAGATGACGATCTATAATGACATCTAACAGGACGAACTGTTCCATCAGACTTTAAGTAAACTCCTGTTTGTCCAACAACAGATTCTGTTGGAATATATATTTCTCCTTTTGGAATTATATACTTTTCATCAAAATCTTTTTCTTTTAAAAGCTCTTCTGCCAAAATAGGCTCATTTGGAGCTTGTTTTTTCATATATGTAATTAACTGTTCAACAATTGATAATGATTGATAAATTTCATCAAAATATAAAATAAATCTAGAATAAACATCACTTGCTTTTTTTAAAGGAATATCAAAATCTAAATTAGCATAAAAATCATATGGATATTTTTTTCTAACATCATCATTTATTCCACTTGCTCTTGCAATAATCCCTGTCAAACCATAATCTTTAATTTGTTGTTTTGAAATTACGCCTATACCTATTGATTTTTTTTGGAAAAAAATATTATCTGTTAAACATAATAAATCTTTTAAAACAGATCTTAATTCCAAAATATTAGATTTAACTATTCTTTCAAAATCAGTATTAATATCCTGATATACACCACCTATTTTAAAATAGTTTTGAGATGAAGTATGGAATAAAGAATTTATCATCTCTCTCCATTTACTTATTAGCCTATTAGCTAAAGCTTTTGGCATTTGAATTCCTGAAGAAGATGACATTACGCCTATATATTTTAAATATACTTCTATTCTTTCTAGTTCTATTAGCATAACTCTAATCATTTGAGCTCTAACAGGAACATGAATATTCATTAATTTTTCTACAGCTAAGACTAATGGGTATTGACCAAAAAAAGGATACGCAAAAACCTTATCAGCAAAAATTAACCCTTTATAAATAGGATTCTTTTCGATTATTTTTTCAATTCCTTTATGAGTATACCCCACAAAAAAATCTAATCTTTGTATTTTATCATTAAGCAAATTTGCAACAATTCTAAAGCACCCTACATTATCTATTGGTTCAGGAGCAACATTTACAAAATGTCCTAACATTTATCCCCCTCATCATTAGATAAAATCTCAACATAGTCTTTAGAAAGACAATCTTTTTCATCGAAAAACAAGTGTCTCTGATCTGGATGACTTGAAAAAGAAATCCCATAGAAATCTCTAACTTCACATTCTAAAACCGCAGAATTCTTATAAAGCTTATATAGAGATATAACACTGTTGTCATCTACAAGAGAAGTTTTCACATGTAAATAAACATTGTTTTCTTCTGAATTTAATAAATAAACTAAAAAAGTTTTTCCGTCTTCTTCATAAGCAGTTATATCGATTAATCTATTAAAAGAACATTTATTATCATCTTTTAAACGCTTTATAACCCTAAAATTAGCAGTAGGAATAATTGTTAAATAAATTTGTTCGTCAGAGGAATCAATGCCCAGCAAATCTCTTTTAGAAAAACTAATTTCTAAATATGATTTAAATTCATCAAAAGTTTTAAAGTTTATAGGTTTAAAATTCATTTTTATCTTTTCCTAAAACTTTATTGTGCAACTCAGAAATTGCAACACTAACATTTGAAAAACCGTCTTTACATCCAAGAATATAAACATCTACAGGCAATATCTCTTTTAGACCTTTAATTACACCCTTTGAATCTTCAAAAACGCCACCATTAAAAGCACAATTACCAACGCTCATTACAAATTTTGGAGAAGCCATTTGTTTATAAACATTTAGAATAACTTCTTTATTTTTGTCATTAATTATTCCGCTAACTATTAAAACATCGGCAAAAATTGGATTATATACAACTCTTAATCCTAACAAACTTTCTATCTTACATTGAAAAGAGCAACACCCTAAGTTCAAAACAAATGCGGTTAAAGTTTCATTTTGCCAAAATCTATTTAGTTCTTCTAATTTTGTTTTAATTATATTCATTACACTAATCCCTTTTTTATAGTGTAACGAATAGATATACAAATAAATGATAAGAATAATATAGCCGTTAAAATCAAAAGTTCTGTATATTTAAAGTTGCCTGGATTATTGAGCATATCAACTAATACAAATAACGTAACAAGAGCTACAATTATCAATGTAAAAATTAACAAAACAAAAGCTAATTTTAATGGAAACCTTCTGTGTCCCACATTAATAACATTAAAACCACCAAAAAATCCAGTTTGGTGGTCATCAATAATATCTTTTTTTAATGAGCTAACTTCTTGTTCAATCACTATACAAATACCATAAAATTAATTAGGCATTGATGGCAAATTTTCTGGAGAAAGTGGAAGTTTTTTAACGAATCGAACAGGAACCATATACTCTCTTATAAGCTCCCCTCCTTCAAATTCCACGATTAAAACGCTCTCTGCCTTAGATAATGGTCCTCTAGCTTCAGGATGAATAAAATCTAAAGTAATTGAAAAGCCTTGTTGACGGTATAATAACGCATGCTTACCGCCATCATAAACTATTTGAGGTCTGTCAGGTTCACCTGCACGAGCACGAATAGATATCAATAATTCTCCTGCACTATTTTGCAAGATATCATAAAATCCTTCCTGTTCCGGTCCAGTTTGATGTGAAACCATATTACCCTCATCAAAAACACACTTTATATTACTAATGATGTTTTTAGTATTATATGGACAAAAAATCAACTTTTTTTATTTAATCTTAATTGTTTTATTATTTTTTTATCTTTTTTGCACTTATTTTGAATAAAAGAATCATTTTTTCTTTACCTTAAATTCATTTTTATTATATATAAAGGCGATATTAATTTTTAATTTATGTAGAATTTAGTTTTACAATAAAGGATATAGTCTCGTGACAAAGAAAACAGAAACAACAGTACCTGCAATTAAGGGTGTTACAGCTGAAATAATTGCAGAAAAAATAGAACGCTTAATGAAGTATACATTATGCAAACAAGTTAATGAAGCTAGTAAAGAAGATTTATTTACTGCATTAGCATTAGCAGTTCGTGAAATTGCAGTTGATCATATGTATGCAACAGCAAATCTTTATTCAAAGAGGAATCCTAAACGCGTTTACTATTTATCAATGGAATATTTATTAGGCCGTTCATTAGTAAACAACTTAGATAATTTAGGTATCTATGATTTATTAGATCAAGTAAAAATTGATAGTCCATACACATTACGTGAAGTAATTGATTGCGAATACGATCCTGCTTTAGGTAATGGTGGTTTAGGTCGTTTAGCTGCTTGCTTTATTGACTCTATGGCAACTATGGGACTTCCTGGTTATGGATACGGTTTAAATTATCAATTTGGTTTATTCAAACAAGCTTTTGAAAATGGTTACCAAAAAGAATTAGCCGATTCTTGGATGGATCGTTCTTCTCCATGGCAAATTGAACGTGCTGATCGTGCTTGCAGAGTTCCTGTTTATGGTCGTTTAGTTTATGAAGAAATCAATGGTGAACGTCGTCCTCATTGGGTTGATACAGAAACATTAGTTGGTTTACCATATGATATGCCAATCGTTGGTTTTGGTGGCAAGACTGTTAACTACTTACGCTTATTCTCAGCTCGTTCTGATAGCCAATTAGATATTAAAACATTTAATGAAGGTGGCTACATTAAAGCTGTTGAAAAGAAGATTAAGTCAGAAACAATTTCTAAAGTTCTCTATCCTTCAGATGCTGTTGAAGCTGGTAAAGAATTACGTTTATTACAACAATACTTCTTCGTATCATGCTCTATCAGCGACATTATGCGTCGTTTCTTAGAACAAAATACAGATTTACGTGATTTTCCAAAGAAAGCAGCAATTCAATTAAACGATACACATCCAACATTAGCTATCACAGAATTAATGCGTGTATTAATGGATGTTCATGGTTTAGACTGGGATACAGCTTGGGAAATTACAGAAAACACAATGGGTTATACAAACCACACATTGTTGCCTGAAGCTTTAGAACGTTGGAATGTTGACTTGTTAGAAAAAGTTTGCCCACGCCACTTAGCAATCATCTATGAAATCAATGATCATTTGATGAAAAAGGTTATGGCAAAATATCCTAACAATGTTGATAAACTTCGTCGTATGTCAATCATCGAAGAAGGTGATTTCAAGAAAGTACGTATGGGCAATTTAGCTATGGTTGGCTCTCACTCAATTAATGGTGTTGCAGCAATCCATTCTGAATTAGTAAAACATAACTTAGCACCAGATTTCTATGAAATGTGGCCTGAACGTTTTAACAACAAGACAAATGGTGTAACACCTCGTCGTTGGTTATTAAGCGCAAACCGTGAATTAGCTCAAGCTATTACAAATAGAATTGGACCATCATGGATTACAAAATTAGATGATTTAAAGAAGTTGGAAAAATTCGCTTCTGATTCTGACTTTGTAAAAGAATTCTTTGCAATTAAAAAGAAAAACAAAGAACGCTTAGCAGAAATAATTTTGAACACAACAGGTACAAAAGTTGATACATCATCATTATTTGACGTTCAAGTAAAGCGTATGCATGAATATAAACGTCAATTATTGAATGCTTTAAACATTATTTACAACTATTTGTTGATTACAGAAGATGGATTAACATTGCCTACACCACGTACATTCATTTTAGGTGGTAAAGCAGCTCCTTCTTATGATTTTGCTAAGTTAGTTATTAAATTATTTAACAACATGGCAAACGTTATCAACAATGATCCTCGCGTAAAGAATCAAATGAAAGTTGTATTCATTCCTGATTACAAAGTTTCTATTGCTGAACGTGTATTCCCAGCATCAGATGTTTCAGAACAAATCTCAACTGCAGGTTTTGAAGCTTCTGGTACAGGCAACATGAAGTTCATGATGAACGGTGCTTTAACAGTTGGTACTTTAGATGGTGCAAACGTTGAAATGCGTGAAGAAGTTGGTGATGAAAACTTCTACTTATTTGGTTTAACAACGCCAGAAGTAAACAAAATTCACAAAGAAGGTTCACACAAACCTTGGGATTATTATAATTCTGATGTTCGCATCAAACGTATTATGGATGCTTTGGCTTCAAATATGTTTAGTGAATCTGAACGTGGTATCTTTACACCAATCTTCCAAAACATCATGACATCAGACTACTATTTGTTATTAGCAGATATTGGTTCTTACATTGATGTTCAATCTAAAGTTGGTAAAGACTTCTTAAATAAAGCTTCTTGGGGTAAGAAAGCTATCTTGAACGTAGCTCGTTCAGGTAAGTTCTCTTCCGATAGAACAATTGCAGAATATGCAAAAGACATTTGGAATGTTGAACCTGTTCTTTAATAAGAACGTTTAAACAATTTATGTAAAAGAGCAGCCTTTTTAGGCTGTTCTTTTTTGGTTAAATTTTATAATGAACAAAAAAATATGAAAATAAAAAATTATTTGTACATGATTTACATTTCTGCACTCATAATATCCAATATTACAGCAAATAGAATTGGCGTTATTGGATATTTAAATGTAGCAGGTAATCCTTTAGCTTATATTTTATGCTTTTTTATTTGTGATTTAATAAATGAAAAGTTTGGTGAAAAAGCAGCAAAAGAAGTTGTAAATTTTGGCTTTATTTCATTATGTACAATTTTAATTCTTTTATATTCGACATATTTAATACCAGCACTTGATTCTAACTTTGATAATGGCTTCAAACTAGTATTTAATAACAGTGCTAGAGTTGTTATAGCATCATTATGCGCTTATTTAATTTCTAACCATATTGATATTAAGATATTTAACTTTATTAGGAAAAGAAACAACAGTAGATTATTAAGAAAAATAGGTTCAACTATAATAAGTCAATTTGTTGACAGCCTAATATTTGGCTTAATAGCATTTTATTTAATAATTCCATTTAATGAATTAAAAGTAATTATTATATCAGAATATCTTGTAAAATTTTTTATAAATCTAATAGATACACCTCTTTATTACATATGTATAAAGAAGAAGAATAAAAGCACAAAGGACTAAAATAAAAGCAAATAGGTGTATTATTTTTTATCTAATTTTGACATTAAAGTTTAAAATTAAACTAACTTATTGATTCCATTAGCCCCACAAATATTCATCATCAAACATATTAAACATACAAACATTCTAATAAGCTATTTATGATTATTTTAATAAAGTATCCATAAATTCCTTCTATTTTTGTAACAAATTTCTATTTCAAACGTTATACTATTATAGAAGCTTTTTATGGGAGAACTGGCATGGGAAAAGCAAATAAATTAATTTCTAAACAAGACGTAAAAGTTAATGGAATTACCGAATTAACAGATAATGAATTATTAGAAATTGTTGGAGATGGCAATATTAGAGTCACAGCTAAGACCCCAGGATGTCCTGTTAATCTTGATAAAAAAATTGAATATTGCACTTATTCTTATCCTGATGATAATTGTTGTAATTAATGAATAATTTATATTTGTGAAAGGAATGCCTTGGAAAAAGAAATTCTAGAAAACAAATTAGTTACCGAAAAAGAAACAAAAGAAAATAAAATCGTTGAATTAAAGGACGAAGAATTGGGAACAATCTCCGCAGGAAATGTAAGTCCTGCTCCTAAAGTTTCTATCATAATTCCTGTTTATGATTTAGATAAATGGGAGCTATAGTGCGTTATATAAAATCCCACTAAATAAAACAGAAAAACGTTAACTGAATTGTGAAATAAAAAAACAGAGAACTTCTTTTTATATATCCTTGCTACTCAAACGTGTCAAACACGTAGCACAATATTCAAAAAAAATATATAATTCATTGATATTATTGGTAGGCCCAGAGGGACTCGAACCCCCGACCAAGGCGTTATGAGCGCCCCGCTCTAACCAACTGAGCTATAGGCCCGCTCAATAAAATACATTTTTTTATTTTTTTTTCAACTATTTTTTACACTTTAAAGTAAAAAATTATTTTCTCATCAACATAGCTGCAAAAAAACCATCTGTTTTATAAACAGAAGGATAAAGTTTAACTGTTGCAGATCTTGGAACTACACATTTTGCTAGTTCTTGCATAGACAAAGATAAATCTGCCAAACAAAAATCTTTATGATTTGATAAAAACGTAGAAATTTGATTCTCATCTTCATCTTTATCTAAAGAACATGTAATATACAATAATCTTCCACCCACTTTTACAGCTTTAGAAGATTTTTCTAATATTTGTTGTTGAATTTTAATTATATTCTGAGATTGTTTTTCGCTTATTCTCCAGCGAGCATCAGGAGATCGTCTCCATGTTCCTGTACCTGTACAAGGAGCATCAACTAATACTAAATCAAATTGGTCTTTAATGGCAGAGTAATCTGATAAAAGAATTACATTTTTTACACCAGCCCTCATAGCTCTTTCTGGTATATCTTTAAGTCTTGATTGATTTTCATCTGCAGCATATAAAGTCCCAGTATTATTCATCATAGCGGCCAAAGCTAAAGTTTTTCCACCACCACCAGCGCACCAATCTATAATTCTTTCGTTTTCTCTTGCATTAGATAGCAAAGAGACAATTTGTGATCCTTCGTCTTGAATTTCAAACAGTCCTTCTTGAAACAATTCATTATTAACAAAACTTGGTCTGCCAACAACTCTGATTCCAATAGGTGATATAGGAGTAGGAACAGCACCATATTCACCTAAGCGCTCCAACAATTCCTCTCTATTTATTTTTAAAGTGTTAACCCTTAAATCAGTAGTAGCTGGCCTTGTCATAAATGCTAAATCAGCATCATCTATTTTACCTTTTAGCCAATCTGGACATTCTAGAATTTCTTCTAATTGTTTATATTCAAAATTTTCATTATTTTCTAATTTTAAAGGAGCGTATTTATCACCTGTAAAATATTCAGCAACATTTAATTTCTTACTTTTTAAATATAAAACCATTGCTATTCTTGGTGTTAATTTATCTGGACTAACAATAGCTTTAAATCGGCCATAAGATCTTAAAATTTGCCAAGCAATGTCTGATATTTCTTTTCTGTCTTTAGACCCAATATATCTTCTATTTCTAAAATAAACATTTAAAGTATTATCAGCAGGTTGTTCAAATTTAAAAATATCATCTAATACTTCAATTACAGCATTAATTCTTGCAGCATTTTGCATAATATTACCCTCTAAAACCTGTTGCTACTACATAAAATTCAGAAGACTCTTTCCTACTTGCTGCAGGTTTTGCATGCTTTACAACACTAAATTTCTTTTTCATTTCATTTAGTAAAGCATTTTCTGTTCCACCTTGGAATATTTTAGCAATAAAACATCCATCTTCATTTAAAATTTCACAAGCAAAAGCATAAGCAGTTTCAATTAATCCCATAATTCTTAAATGATCGATTTCACTCATTCCAGTTGTATTTGGAGCCATATCACTTAATACAACATCTGCTTTATGACCATCCAACATTTTTTTCAAAACATCAGGAGCTCTATCATCTAAAAAATCTAATTGTGTTGTTTTTGCTCCAACTATTGAATCCATTTCTAACAAATCTAAGCCTACAACTATAGGATTTTCTTGTGTAGACTTCACTTCTTTTACAGCTACTTGTGTCCAACCACCAGGAGCTGCGCCTAAGTCCACAACTCTTTTTCCAGGTTTTAAAAAATGAAATTTTTCATTTAATTCTATTAACTTAAAAGCAGATCTTGCTCTATATCCTTCTTGTTTAGCTTTAGCTACATAAGGATCGTTTAGCTGCCTATTCAACCACTGTTGAGATGATGCCGTTCTCTTTGTCGATTTATGAACATGTTTAGTCAACATATGTGTAGCATTTTGCTTTTTATTAGCACTCATCCGCTTTTCCTTTATTATTTGCAATCAAATCTAAAATTAGGCCTTCTCTTAAACCTCTATCTGCAATTGTTACTTTTGCAAACGGCCACATTTCACAAATTCCTTGTAAAATAGCACATCCTGGAAGTGTTAAATCCGCTCTTTGAGGTCCAATACAAGGATGATCAAATTTTTCTTGATATGTCATTTTTTCAAGATATCTCTTTGCTATCATTAACTCATCAACAGACAAAGTTAAACCATCTACAGCTCTTCTTGAATATACAGGCAATTTTAAATGGAAAGCCCCTATAGTTGTGACTGTTCCACTCATAGCAATTACTTGAACTTCGTCATTTTTAATTAGTTCTGATATATTATTTTGCTTATCAAAATCAACCAAATAGGATTTGATTTTATCAGCAACAGCCCTATATCCTGTATATGATAAACCTTTACCTGTAAAAGCTTCTGAAACCGTAACTACGCCATACGGAATTGAAATTGCAGATGCCAATTTTACTTTTTCACTTTCTATTTTAGCAAATGAAATTTCTGTAGACCCACCACCAATATCAAAAACTAATGCGTATTTAGTATTATTTCTAAACAAAGGCAAACAACCTGAAACACCCAATCTACATTCTTCTTCGAAACTAATTATTTCAAAATCTATGCCTGTTTCTTTTTTTACTTGTTCTACAAAAGCTCTACTATTACTTGCTCTTCTGCATGCTTCTGTAGCAACGAATCTCATTTTAACAGGTTTATAATATGATATTTTTCTAGCACAAGTTTTTAAAACACTAATTGTTTTTTTCATTGTTCTATCTGCAAGTAATCCCGTAGATATAACGCCTTCACCAAGTCTTGTAATTTTAGAATAAGCCTCTTTAATTAAAAAGCTTTTGTTCTCAGTTTCTGTAGCAATAAGCAAACGACAATTTGTCGTACCTAAATCTATAGAAGCATATACTTTACTTTGTTGATGATATTTATTGCGTTTTCTATAAAACTTTTTACGTTTGAAAGGGTATTTATTACTTTTTAAATTATTCATATACCCTCCCTTAACAAAACACTTTCTAATACACTATTTTTAAAACATTTTTTATTTTTATTAAACATAAATTATTGAATTTTTACATTTTTTTATATTAAAAAATCTATCCAAAAGAATAAGGATCTACATCCACTCTTAACTGAACTCCACTTGGTACTTTTACATTATCCAACCATTCATGCAGCAATGCTTGCAAATTTATATCTTTTTTTGTTTGTAACAAAAGTCTATATCTGTACAAATTTCTTAAATACGCCATTTGTGCAGCTGAAGGTCCTAACAATCTTGTCCCTACTTTTTTAGGAAATACATTTTTTATATCAACAGCAAATTTTTGAGCTAATAGATCTTTTGGAGAAGATATAAGTATACTTGCTAATTTACCGAAAGGAGGGTAACTAAGTGCTTTTCTATCTGTAATTTCTGTTTCATAAAACAAATTTTTATCGCTATTTTGTAAAGCCTGCATTACAGGGACATCAGGATTGTACGTTTGCAAAAAAACCTGTCCTAATTTTTTTTCACGCCCAGCACGTCCTGACACCTGATCAAGCATCTGATAAGTACGTTCACCAGCCCTTAAGTCGCCGCCTAACAATCCCAAATCAGCATCAATTACCCCAACCAAAGTTAAATCAGGAAAATGGTGTCCCTTAGTTAAAATTTGTGTTCCAACAATAATATCAACCTCATGATCATAAATTTGTTTCATTAAATTGCTCATTGTTGATGCTGTTGCATTTAAATCTGTAGAAATACTCAACTTTCTAGCATCAGGAAACAAAAAATTAATTTCTTCCATAATTCTTTCAACACCAGGACCACAGGCAGAAAAACTATCTTCACTATTGCATTCTGGGCAAGCACAAGGTTTATCAATATGATAACCACAATGATGGCAAACTAATTGAGTACCATTTTTATATCTATGTTCCACTAACCAAGAAGAACAATTTTTGCATTGGAATCTAAAACCACACTTTCTGCACAAAACTAATGGTGCATAACCTCTTCTATTTAGAAATAACAAAATCTGTTCATTATTAGATAAAGTCTCCTTCATCTGATCAATTAAAATAGGAGAAATAAAACTCATATTTTTATTTTCTCCATACTTTATAGGAGGGAACCTTCTCATATCAATTAAATTTATCTTAGGCATTTGTGCTTGGCCAAATCTCGAAGATAAAATTAATTCCTTATATTTTTTATTTTGGACATTTACCATCGTCTCTAAAGACGGTGTTGCACTTGCTAAAATAATAGGAATATTTGAAATTTTAGCTCTTACAACAGCAATATCTCTTGCTTGATATAAAACCATATCTTCTTGTTTATAAGATGCATCATGTTCCTCATCTACAATAATTAATCCTAAATTATTATACGGCAAAAACAATGCAGATCTAGCACCAGCAACAACTTGAACTTCATTATTGATAATACTTTTCCAAGTTTCTCTTTTTACCATCATAGATAAATCAGAATGCCATTGGGCAGGCATTACCCCAAATCGTTCTTTAAACCTTCTAAGCCATTGGCCTGTTAAGCTAATTTCAGGCAACATAATTAATACTTGTTTGTGTTCTCTTAATGCCTTTGCAATAGCTTCAAAATAAACTTCTGTTTTACCAGAACCTGTAACACCATTTAAAACAGTAACACTAAATCCTTTTCCTATATCATTACATAATTCATCAGCACATTTTTTCTGTTCTTCTGACAAATCAACATTTTTAAAATCTGAAATAGGATTTTCAAATTTTACAGATTTTAAAATTTGTTTTTTTAAAACGCCTGCTTCAACCATTCCTTTAACAACCGCTGATGACACACCAGCTTTTCTTGCAAGTTCTGACATATTTAAAGGATTACTATCCGAATTTATAAAGACCTTTTGTCTTGCTTCTGTCCATTTAAAGTTCTTTGGAATTTCATCTTCATTTCCTCGAATATAACCATATGTTTCTTCTTGTTTTAAAAACACGTCTTCGACGCTAAATGCCATTTTGGCAACAGATCCTATAGGATTATATGTATAGTTTGATGTCCAAGTTATTAAATCACGATTCTGCTTTGATAAAGGAGGAAAATCATAAATAGTTTCAATATCTTTTAATTTCGATTCGGGACAAATATTTTTACAATTTTCCGATTCTGTATTTTCTTCATCCCAAACAATACCAATTACTTTCTGACCACTAAAAGGCACTCTCACAAACGTTCCTGGTTGTGGGATATTCTGGTCTTGAGGCACACTATAGTCGTACTTTTTTGCAAGTGGCAAAGGAACAACTACACTAACTCTCTTTTTTAGTTGATATTTTTCACTCATCGTCTTACACTCTATCTGTATGTTTAATGTAAACTATATAACGGGATACACAAAATGAAATTTTTTATTGATACAGCAGATTTAAATGATATCAAAGACTTAGCAGCAACAGGTATGGTAGATGGTGTTACAACCAACCCATCTTTAGCTTCTAAGCAAGGAATGAACTTCAAAGAATTAATCGCTGAAGTTTGCAAAGTTGTTTCTGGTCCAGTTTCTGCAGAAGTTACAGCTTCTGATTATGAAACTATGATGAAAGAAGCTGACGTATTGCGTAAAATTGCTCGCAACGTTACAATTAAAGTTCCTTTAACAGAAGATGGCTTAAAAACATGCCGTGCATTATCAAGCGAAGGAACAATGGTAAACGTAACATTATGCTTCACAGTTGGTCAAGCTATCTTAGCTGCTAAAGCTGGTGCAACATTTGTTTCTCCATTCGTAGGTCGTTTAGATGACTTAGGCGTAAATGGTATGCAATTAATTGAAAACATTGTTCAAGTTTACTCAAACTATGAAAACTTCAAAACTCAAGTTTTAGTAGCTTCAGTTCGTTCACCAGAACACATTATTAATGCTGGTTTAATTGGTGCAGATGTAATTACAGCTCCTCCAAAGGTAATTCGTCAATTATATCATCACCCATTAACAGATTCTGGTTTAAAGACATTTGCTGCTGACTGGGCTAAAACTGGTCAATCAATTCTTTAATCCTTAAAGGAATTAATATAGTAAAGGGGGAATTATTTAATTCCCTCTTTATTTCTTAAAAAGGCTTTTACTTTGCATAGACAAACTTACGAACAACCTATAATAACTTTTGAAGCTGACAATGAACTTTTGTCATATATAAAACAATGGCAAAAATATTTATTGACTGAACGGCGTTGTTCTGGAATGACAGTTTCATCTTATGGAAGAGATATGGCAGCCTTTTTTAAATTTTTAGCTGCATATAAAGAGAAAACTCCGTCTTGTAAAATTTTAAGCAAATTAGAAATTATAGATTTTAGAGCTTTTTTAGCATCACGAACAAAAGAAGGTTTAGATAGAGTTTCTTTATCTAGAAATTTATCTGCAATTAGAAACTTTTTTAAATATTTAGAACACAATAATATTATTTCAAATCCTGCTATTTCATCTATACGATCACCAGGAACAGGAAAATCTTTACCTCATCCTTTAACAAAAGAGCAAGCTTTTGACCTGATAAAAACAGCTCAATCTTTACAAAAAGAATTGTGGCTTAGCAAACGTGATGTTGCTTTTTTAACTTTACTTTATGGCTGCGGACTTCGTATATCAGAGGCTTTAAGTTTAGATGTAAAAGATAAGCCCAAATCAGATACTATGACTGTATTAGGTAAAGGCAATAAAGAACGTGTTGTCCCTGTATTGCCTATTATAAAAGCAACAATAGATGATTATTTAAAAGAACGTCCTGATGGAGCTCCATTAGAATCTCCTTTATTTATTGGTACACAAGGCGACAGAGTAAACCCTGGTGTTATGCAACGGCAAATTAGAAGAATTAGAGAAATTTTAGGTTTGCCAGATACCGTTACACCCCACGCATTAAGACATAGTTTTGCAACCCATTTATTATGCGGTGGAGCCGACTTAAGAACTATACAAGAGCTCTTAGGTCATGAATCTTTATCTACAACACAAAGATACACAGCTTTAGATGAAGCTAAAATGATGCAAACATTTAATGCTTCTCATCCAAGAGCTCACAAATAAAACTTAGAGAGAATTATAAAATGAAAAATCCAAAATCTATTTTAATTACAGGCGCATCAAGTGGTATTGGGGCAGCATTGGCTCTACATTATGCCAATCCTGAAATTACACTATTTATTGGCGGTCAAAATAAAAAAAGATTAGAAGAAGTTAAAGAAAGTTGTGAACGTCTTGGCGCCAAAGTATACACAAAGCAAATTGACGTTAAAGATCAAAAGCAAATGTCAAATTGGATTAAAAGTTGCGACAAGAAACAAGCTTTAGACTTAGTTTTTGCAAACGCTGGTGTATCTGCAGGTCCAGGTAATGATATAATTGAATCTGAAAAAATGACACGTAATCTTTTTGATGTTAATATAATTGGCGTGTTAAACACTGTTTTTCCAGCTTTAACTTTAATGCGCAAAAGAAACAAAGGTCAAATAGCAATTACATCTTCTTTAACTGGTTATAAAGGCCTACCATCTGCTCCTGCTTACTCTGCTACCAAAAATGCTGTAAGAGCTTGGGGAGAAGCTTTGAGAGGAGCATTTTTAAAAACTGGCATCGAAATTAATGTAATATGTCCAGGATTTGTAAAATCAAGAATTACAGCAAAGAATAAATTTCCTATGCCTTTTTTAATGGAAGGAGAAAAAGCTGCAAAAATAATTGCTAAGGGATTAGCTAAAAACAAGGCAAGAATAACATTTCCTTTAATATTAGCTTTTGTTGCTTGGATAATGGGATGTCTCCCCGCAAGTCTTTCCGATTTTATACTTTCAAGATTACCAAAAAAAGGGGCTTAACAAAGCCCTATTTTTTAATTTAAATCAACCAATTTGCCCCAAGGAAATACTCTATGTAAATCCTGATAGTCAGGTTTCATTTTTCTAAATGCATCATTTAATTCTTCGCCGAAAACATCAAAGTCAATATGATCCTCAACTTCAAATTCATGCAACAAAGAAAACAGCATATATTCAGCAAAAATAGGCTCTAACTTTGAAGGATCAATTTCTGCAAACATTTTAAATTCTGTAAGCAATAATTGTTTAAAATCACGCAAATTTTTTAAATCTTTTAATTTTTTTTGTAAAACAGGATCCATAGTAGATCTTATTTCCAAAGCCGCATTAACCATAGCTTCAATGCGAATTTTTTTCATTTCAGTTTCGTCTAATTCATCTTCATGATTATCCATACATTCAGCTAATGCATCTTCATACATATCGATAAATTCGTCTCTGATTACATCAGACATACAAAACTCCTAAACAACTTTAAGCCTATATATTTACCGATACCATTTTTTTTTATTTTTGTCTATACTAATCTCTAGGTTGACGACACAACTGATTTATAGCTTCACGAGCTTCATTATAACCTTTTAAAGAAAAGACATCTTGAAGTTCTACGCCTTGTATGCTAGTTGAACGAATTGTAAATCTTCCTGCTTTTGCCATAGCTTTAGCAACATCGAAATCATCTTCTAAACTTTTTGCCCAAGCTGTATCCTCGGATGCAAAGAATTCTGTTTTTACTCCACCAACACGAACTAACACATCTGTTCTTGGCATTAATAATGTTCCTGCTACAAAAGTAATAGTATCAAAGATGTCATCATCAGGTCTATCAGAAACCATCAAATATACATCCCCTCTTCTTACATATTCACCTAAAGACTTCCAAGGTGTTGTAGCAACATAGCAAACTTTTTCTTTTTTGGCATTATTTGTATAAACATAAGCATCCCAATCATCGAAATGACCAATATGCTCTAATCTTTCCAACTTTCCTTCAGAAGGGATTTTTAAACCTGCTGCATTAGAAGTATTTGTAAAAACAAATGACAATGCAAACATTGTTGAAAAAATAATATGTTTTAAATTCATTTTTTTATTCCTTAATTCAACAGACCTGTTGTTTTTGTAAATGAAAACTTTTTGTTTATGATATTATATCTTTCTTGCCAAAAAATTAATTCGTCCTCATCATTAGAAAAATAAGATACTTTATTTTTTAAATATTTTGGAAAATTATTATTAAAATCTTTTAAAGAAGAAACAATTCCCTTACTATCAATCAAACAAATTCTAGTTAATCTATTTACACTATCTACTTTATCAATCGAACAAAAATAAGGTATTCTATTCATTTTAACTGCATTCCCCCATAAAACCAGAGAATTAATATCAGAAAAATGAACTAAATCTATCTTATTATCATTCATAAATCTAAATTGAGGCATAGCACCAAACATTAATTTTAATAATGTTACAAGCCAAAACTGCTTTGAATTAACATTTATTGTTGAAGATACTACAGCATAATCTAAATTAGCTTTTTTTAAAGCTTTAGAAATCATTCCTAATCTATCAACAGCAATAATTGGATTAACCAAATCTGCTTTTTTCAAAGTTTTTATTAATTTTATAAAAGTTTGTGTACTTTCATTAAATTCATCTTCACAAAAAGGATAAAATACAGAATATGCCATTTTAACAATCCAAATCTAAATTTTCTTAAGTCTTGCTGCATAGAAACCATCGCAGCCACCAAATTGTTTATACAAAGTTGGTAAAATTGTTAAATCACCATTTTTAGAAATCATTTCATTAGGAACTTCACTTGATAAAGGAATTCTTTTAAACAGATTTTCTTTTTCAATTTCATCTATTAACAATCTTCCTTCTTTGGGAATAATAGAACATACGCAATAAACTAACGTTCCATTTTTCTTAAGAACTTTATGCATCTTAAGAAGTAATTCTTTTTGTAAGCTTGATAATCTATCAATATCCTTTTCACTTCTATGTAACACTACATCAGGGTGTCTTCTTAAAGTTCCTGTTGCTGAACATGGAGCATCTAACAAAATAGCATCCCAAGAATTTTCTTTTTGATTTTCAACCCATTTTAATGCATCCTCAACACAAATTTCTGCATTAAATCCAAGTCTTGATAAATTTTCTTGAAGTCTTTTAATTCTATTTTTTGAAATATCGATAGCAGTAACATTAGCTCCGAAACAAATCAACTGTGCAGTTTTTCCACCAGGAGCTGCACAAACATCAGCAACTTTTTTGCCATTAATATCTTTAAATAATCTTGCAGGCATAGATGCTGACAAATCTTGTACCCACCAAGATCCTTCTTTAAAACCATTTAATTCTGGAACAACGGCATTTTTATTTCGTCTAACAGTTCCATTTGGCATAACAATACCGCCTAATTCAGTAGCCCATTTAACAGGGTCTTCTTTAACAGTAAAATCTAAAGGAGCTTCTTCCAAGGAACAATCTGCAATATTGTCTGCTTCTATAACACCATATTCCTCTTGCCAAATTTTTAACAACCATTTTGGTGTATTTAATTCAGCACTATTTTGCTTTTCTAATATAGAATTTCCTTGTCTAATTACATTATGCAAAACGGCATTTACCAAACCAGCAAAACCTTTAAATTTACTTTGTTTCACCAAATCAACTGTTGTATTAACACTAGCATGAGCTGGAGTTTTTAAAAATAATATTTGAGCAACAGCTAAACGCAGTAAATCTACAACATATACAGCATCCGGTTTTTTCTTTAAAAATTTAGATAAAATATCATCTATTTGGCCTAAACGTCTCAACGTCGTTGTTAAGAGCAAGCGAACAAACATCCTATCTCTTTGTTCTAAAGGAGACGATTTATCCATCTCAGCCATTACCCGAGCGAATTCTTCTTCTAAGCCACCATTTTGTCGAATAATAATATTTAATAAAGTAGCACTTAAAAAACGCGTTTTTAACTCAGGCGTCATTTTCATCATCTTTCAATTCTTTATTTTCTAAATTTTCTTCTTTTTTATTAAAATGTTTTTCTTTTAATCTTTCATAAGCTGCATTTGTTTCATTAAGTCCTGTTTTTAAATCATTTTTCATTTGCCTAAACAAAGATCTAAATGAAGCTTGAGCAGCTTCTGGATTTAAAAATCTATAACAGAAACGTACAACTATGACAAAATACAATCCTCTTAGCATTGGTTGAAATTCTTTATTCCAAATTGAGAATAAGAATAAACTGCTAAACAAAACACTTCTCTTAAACACAAATATTGCTTTTTGAGCATCAGATGCTCCATAGCTACCTAATATATCTAATAATAAATATGTTTTTTGCTTAAAATCAAAATGGAATAATTTATGTAACAAAAGACAAATTAAAAACAAAATCTCAAAAACAGGATATGAAATTAATAAAACTGCACTTGTAGAACTATTTATTTTAGCAACAAATAAAGCTATCAAAACAATCATACCATTTATTAAATTCACCAAAGGCTTTTCTAAAGACAATTCTACATGATAATAAACAGAGAATGGTAATATTGCAGAACAAACAACAAATATTAAGCCCCCTAATTGAACAAATGGCATAATAGGAGATGAAATCTCTGGCAACAAAGCTGCAACAAACAAAGGTAGTGCTATTGATAAACCTTGAGAATATATAACAACTGAATATTTTTCATAAATACCCATAAACTTATATAAAGCAAAGCAGCTAAAAACTGAGATTAGTTTAAAAGTTAAATCACGTTCTGGCACAATATAACAATAAATTCCGATGAAGAAAATTCCAAATTCTAAAATAGGCACTATTATTTTAGAACATTTTTTACCACATGGAATTAATCCCATAAGCATTAGTAATAGCGCACTTACAACAAAAGCTAAATTTTCTACACTATTTAATTTGCTTCCATTTGGTGAAATAAAATACCAAGCAACAGATAATATAATAATTAGAAAAGTAACAATATAACTACATTGGCGGAAACCAACATTTTCATCATATATATTAAAGCTCATTATTTCAGAATGTTCTTTACAAAAATAAAATCCAATAAGAACACTCGCTGCTATTATAAAGCTTATTAAACTAAATAAAAAATAACCACCTACAGACAACATAAAAAACATCCTTAGATTAGATTAACTAATAGTGTGTATTTTATACTTAGAATTGAGAGACGTCAACATAATCTCCAAAACGTGTATATTCACCAACAAATGAAAGTTTAACGTTTTCACGACCGCCATGACGATTTTTTGCAACAACAATTTCTGCTAGATTTTTAGTTTCAACTTTTTTTCGTTCTAGCTCTTCTTTACGTTTTATAAATTCACTTTCTTTTTCTGTTTGTAATTTTGTATCAGCTTCTTTATTTTGAATAAAATAATATTCACGATGAACAAACATAACAACGTCAGCATCTTGTTCGATAGATCCAGAATCACGCAAATCAGCAAGACCTGGACGCTTATCGTCTTGTTTTTCTAAAGAACGATTTAATTGTGATAAAACAATAACAGGAACATTCAATTCTTTTGCCATAATTTTTAATTGTCTTGTTAATTCTGTAATTTCTTGAGTTTTTTGTCCTCTATATCCAGAATCTTTACAATCAACCAATTGTAAATAATCGATAATAACAAGACCTAATCCTTGTTTATGTTTAATTTGTCTACATCTACTTTTAATTTCAGAGATTGTAATACCTGGAGTATCATCAATATATAAAGGCAATTCATCCAATTCAGTTGAACAAACACTAATTTGTTGAACTTGATCTTGGTTTAGTTTTCCTTTTAACATATCAGACATAGAAATCTGAACTTCTTGTGATAAAATACGAGTAGCTAATTGATCAGCAGACATTTCTAAAGAGAAAAATACAACAGTTTGTTTTTCTGCATTAACGTCTTGATTATATAATCTAAATGAATTTGCAACATTAAAAGCAATATTAGTAACAAATGCTGTTTTACCCATACCTGGTCGGCCACCAATAATTAACAAATCTGTTTTATTTAAACCGCCAATAACATTATCTAAATCTTTAAAACCTGTAGAAACACCTCTAATTCCAGTTCCTCTTTCAACTGCTTCTGTAATAACCTCGAAAGCTCTACTAACAGCTGATCTAAATGGCTTCATATTATCTTTTTTTACGCCATTTTCACTTAATAAATAAATTTCTTTTTCAGCATTTTGCATAACATCTGTTGCTGAATGGTCCATGTCAATTGTATAAGCTTCACTAGTAACTTTTGTACACAAACCAATTAAACTTCTTCTTAAAGCTCTATCAGCAATTAATTTTGCCATTTCTTCAAGACTTGTTGTTGGCAAAACATTTTTAACTAAATCTGTAATATATTGAATACCGCCTGCATTCTTATAGATTTCATTATTTTGTAAATATTCATTAAGGATAACAGGATTTACAGCTGTGCCATTATCTCTTAATCTCATAATAGCTGAATAGATTTCAGCATTGACAGTTCCATAAAAATGATCGGCTTTTAAAAAACCTGTAATATTAGATACAAATTGTGAAGTAGGATTCATAATAATAGATGCTAATAAAGCCTGTTCGGCTTCAAAAGTATGAGGCATATCATTAACTAAATTATTTTTATCTTCCATAAATATTCTCCACAATCAATAATCATAGATAAAAAAATGGCGAGGAAACAAAAAAGTATCATCTCCCCGCCACTATTATTTTAATAAAGCTTAGACTGTTGCAACAGGAGCAACTTCTGCTTTCTTTGCAGCTTCAGCAGCAGCTTTAGCAGCAATTTTAGCATTACGTTCAGCTTCTTCAACTGAACGAGCTACTGTAATAGCAACTGTTTGGTCTACATCTGGATGTAATACAACGCGTACTTTGTAATCGCCAACTTCTTTGAAAGGTTGGTCTAACATTACTTGACGGCGTTCTACTGAGAAACCAGCATCACGAATAGCATCGCGAACATCACGACCTGTAACAGAACCATACAATTGACCTGTTTCTGCAGCTTGACGAATGATAACTAACTTCAAGCCATTCATCTTCTTAGCTACATTTTCAGCTTCTTCTTTACGTTTCAAGTTTTGAGCTTCTAATTGAACTTTACGTGATTCGAAAATAGCCATATTTTCTTTTGTTGAACGTAAAGCTTTTGATTGTGGTAACAAATAGTTACGAGCATAACCAGGTTTTACCTTAACAACATCACCCATTTGGCCCAAACGTTCGATTCTTTCGAGTAAGATAACTTCCATTTTTATTTCTCCCACTCATTAATCCATAACATATGGTAATAAACCCAAGAAGCGAGCACGCTTAATAGCTTTTGCTAATTCACGTTGTTTCTTTGCAGAAACAGCTGTGATACGACTTGGAACAATTTTACCACGTTCAGAAATGAAACGTTGTAATAACTTAATATCTTTATAATCAATCTTCGGTGCGTCAGCAGATGCAAACGGACATGCTTTACGACGACGGAAGAATGGACGACGAACTACTGTAGCCATTAGAATTCCTCACTTTCATCTTCATCGAATCTCTTACCATGACCCTTTAATTCTTTTTCCTTAGAGGACTTCATGGCTGATGGACCTTCTTCCAATTCGTCTACGCGAACTGTCAAATAGCGAATAACGTCTTCATCAAAACGCATTTGGCGTTCCATTTCAACGATAGCTTTTGCAGGTGCATCAATGTTGAACATTACATAGTAACCTTTACGGTTCTTGTTCATACGATAAGCGAGAGCTCTCAAGCCCCAGTCTTCTTTTTTTGTAACTTTGCCGCCATTTTCTTTAATAACGTTTTCATAACGTTCGCTCAAAGCATTTACTTGAGCAGCAGCAATATCTTGACGTGCAATAAACACGTTTTCATATAAAGCCATAATTTTCTCCTTTTGGCTTATCTCATTCCCATGTCAAGAAATATTCCCCATGAATATTCCCCAAGGGACATAGCCGACCCGTTAATCGGCAAGGAGTAAACGGAGCTTTCAATATACTCTATTTTTTATATTAAGCAAGTCTTATTTATTATTATCATCAATATTTTTAATATTAGCTTTTCTAAATGAAAAATACTTATGAATAAAGAATGTCATAATAGTTGAAATAACCAAATACAAAGCTTGTGCAACAACAGGTTTAATATGTCCAAATATAATCAAAACATTTAAAGCTGGAGCATTTATCAAGAACATAACTCCATAAGAAGTCCACCCTCTTACATAATCAATCCAAAATCCTGACACCTTATGAAAAACGTAATAACGCATTGTTGCAATTGAAATATTTACAGTTATTACAAATTGAATAACTAGAGAGTAATTATAATAAATTTTAAATATTTCAACTAATGCAAAGAAAATTGCATAAGATATAACAGTGTTAAATCCACCTACTAGTAAAAAACGCAATTTTTCATTTATCTTATCGAACCAAAAATTTTCTATTACTTTATATATTTTAATAATTGATTTCATAGTTTACTCTCTAAAATTTATAAAAACACCTTGTTTAATAGAAATATTTTTGTTTTTTGTCAAATTATATATTTTATTTAATTTACCCTCTACATAAAGGAAATTTCATTTTTTTCGATATTATTTAGAGAAAAATATTGACAAAAAAGCGTTTTTATTTCATAAATAGTATAAAACAAAAAAAAACTTTAGAAGGATTCTATTAATATGACAATGTATGAAGATTTTATGGCAAAAGGACCTATTCGTAGTTTTCAAGCTGGTGGTCGTCCAGTAGTAATGTCAAATGAAGACAAGTCTTTAAATGCTGTTTTTGCAAAAAAATCAAAAACAAAATCTGATGCTTCTCCAGAAAGAATGGAAAAGCTAAAAGGAATGTTAAAGAAAACCAAAATTGGACGTGAAACTTTAGCTTTTTTAGACGAAAAAGGTTCAGGATTAGGTTTTGAAGAAATGCCATATTATGGATATTTCTCACCAGATGAAAACCGCGTAGCTATTTCTCCAAAGTATTCAGATGAAGATTTAGCAATCACATTAGTCCATGAGATCCGTCACGCACGTCAAGACTCTATCATGACAAACACATCTCCAGATATGGTTCCTGGTACATTGTTAAAGAATGGTTTCTTAATTGAAGCTGATGCTTGCGCAGCAGAATGTGTATTAGCACACGAAATGTTAGAAATGGGCGACAGATCAATTTTTGAAGCTCATCAAAAAACAGCATATGCTCCAATGTCAACAGCTTTTGAAAAAGAATTTGATAAATCTCACGATTGGGATAAAGCTCGTAGCGCTGCATTAATGGAATGGGTAAACTTACCTGTAAAACCAGGATACGCTAACCAATACATTGATTTTATGAGTGAAATTGTAAAAGACGGTGATCCTCAATATTTCCAACACAGTATGGATATTAAGAAGATGGCTGAAAAGCTCTGCATCAATTCTAAAGGTGAATGCTATGTTCAAAATCCAAAGTTGTTAGAAGATGCTGAACATTTAAATGTTAACGAAAAACAAGCAAAGAAAATTGTTAGCATGATGCTCCCATACACACGTAAAACAGGTCGTGGATACGAAAAATTAGAATTAGATAAGATTCATGTATCACATGAAGACGGTACATATACAACTATTGCACAAGAAATGAAATTAGCAAAGAGCAGAAACAATGCTCAAGCAGTTTCAAAAGCTGCAAAAGGTCGTCAAGGCCGTTAATTATTTTCGAGTTCTCCTTTGTTGTTAAAATCCCTTTAGTTCAAACTAAAGGGATTTTTCTATTCTGATTTTTCAATAATTCCACCACCTAAAACCAAATCGTCTTTGTATAAAACTATAGATTGACCTGATGCTATACCTCTTTGAACTAATTCAAATTCAATTTCATATGTACCATCATCTATTTTCTTTAAATTTACAGGTGTAGGTTGTTGTGTTGAACGAATCTTTGCAAAACAATTAATGTCAATTTGTTCATCAACACTTGACCAAACAAATTGTCTAGCTATTAATTTATGACGAACATTTTCATCTTCAAAACCAAGAATAACATCATTATGTTCAACATCAAAACCTAATACATATAGAGGTTTCTCAGCAGAAACTCCCAAGCCTTTTCTTTGACCTATAGTATAATGCCAAATGCCATTATGATACCCCAAGACCTTACCATCTTTATTTATAAAACGCCCTTTTTTATCTTCTGCTTTTAAGATATCGTTTACATCTCCAGAATAAAAATCCTGACTATCTGGCTTATCACAAGTTACTAGTCCTACTTTTGAAGCAATTTCTCTAATTTCTTGTTTAGTTTTATCCCCTAAAGGCATAATTACTTTAGATAATTGTTCTTGAGACAGCCTATATAAAAAATAAGATTGATCTTTTTTTGCATCTACACCTTTATGTAATTCATAACGTTTAGATATTTCATTATAAATTATTTTTGCATAATGTCCTGTTGCAAATTTATCAAACTCTATTCCATTTTCTTTAGCACATTTTGGCAAAGCGTCGAATTTAATTTTAGCATTACACCAAACACATGGATTTGGAGTTCTTCCATTTAAATATTCATTCCTAAAATTTTCTATAACAGTTTCTCTATATATCTGAGAACAATCTAAAACATAATATGGAATTCCTAATTCACGGCTCAATTTTGTTGCAGCTTCAATATCATCTTCAACATGAGCAGAAAAACATCCTTTAGCTTTTTCATCTAAGTTAAATTGCTGGTTTTTATCCCAAATACGCATTGTTGCACCGACAACATCATATCCTGCATTTTTTAATAAATATGCTGTAGTTGCACTATCTACACCACCACTTAAACCAACTAAAACCTTCATAAAAAATCCTTAGATACAGAAAAGCCATCCTTTCGGATGGCTTTGGAACTGGTCGGGGCGAAAGGATTCGAACCTTCGACATCCAGTTCCCAAAACTGGCGCTCTAGCCAGGCTGAGCTACGCCCCGTAATCGAGTATCATTTATATTACTTTTTTTATTATTGTCAAGCACAAAAAATCATTTTTTTTATTTTTTTTAATCTATATCATAAAATTCATCAACAATTTCTCTATACTGTTGTGAAAGCAATTCTAACTTCTTATATCTAGAAATTATCATTTCTTTTGGTGTATGTCTTAGTGTAATTTTTTCCCTTTTTTCTGCTCTTTTCAAAGCTTCTTCAACATCACAATGGATATAATACATTATTATTTTATATCCTTCTTTTTGTAAGAAGCTTACCATATTTAAATGAGTTATATTAAGACCTCCATGATCTAACAACATATTCATTTTATTATTTATAATTCTTTTAATTAGTTCATAGCCAACAATTCTTGCTGGAATTTCCCAATTTGAAAAAGCTATTTTGTTTCCGAATTTCTTTATATCTTCATGATAATTTGGAATTTTTTCCATAATATCATCAAAACCAACTCTCACACAATCTTTCCAAATCTCTTTATGACCATCACAAAATGTACTTTTGCCAGCACCAGGAATTCCTAAGCAATGTATTATCTTAGGATTATCACTCATAATTCCTTTTGAAATATACGAATTAATAATATTTTCAAAGCATTCACATTTTATCTTATTATATCTGTATTCTATGATTTCTTTCCAATTCGATTTCATAACACTAGCCTGCAAAAGAAATAAACTCTTTCGATTATATAAGAAGTTTTTCTAATTTTTAATAAAAAACTTGATTTTTTAAATATCGTTCCATAGTATAAACATTAAAAGAACATTTAGAGAACTTTTATGAACAAAACGTATATATGTATAGATTTAAAAAGTTTTTATGCCTCCGTAGAATGTGTAGCACGAGGACTAGATCCTTTTAAAGTAAATCTTGTTGTTGCAGATTCTTCAAGAGGACCAGGAGCAATTACTTTAGCTATTACACCAGCTATGAAAAAATTAGGTATTAAGAACAGATGCAGATTATTTGAAATTCCTAACAATGTTAATTACATTACAGCATTGCCAAGAATGAAATTATATATGGAGACTTCTGCAAAAATATATGGAGTATACATAAAATATATTTCTCCTAAAGATATGCATCCTTATTCCATAGATGAAGTTTTTATAGATGCAACAAATTATCTTCATATTTACAACAAAACCCCAAAAGAATTAGCACTAATGCTAATGAATGCTGTTTTTAATGAAACAGGTATATGTGCAACAGCTGGAATAGGAACGAACCTATTTCTTGCAAAAGTTGCTTTAGACGTAACTGCTAAACATGTTCCTGATCATATAGGCTTTTTAGATGAAAATTCTTATTTGCATTCACTAGCAAATCATCAGCCCTTAACAGATATTTGGAATATAGGACAAGGAACGGTTAACAGATTAAACAAATATGGAATTGTAGATTTAGAAGGAATAAGAAATTTTGATGAGGATATTCTTTATAAAGAATTTGGCATAACGGCAGAATTTTTAATTGATCATGCTTGGGGAAGAGAACCTTGTGAAATAAAAGACATTAAAGCATATAAATCAAAAACAACATCCTTATCTAATAGTCAGATTTTATTTGAAGATTATAATTTTGAAGATGCTTTTATATGTTTAGAAGAAATGGTCGACAATCTATCAATAGAATTATTTGATAAAAACTTATTAGCATCAGGAATCTCATTATTTATTGGATATTCAAGAGATACAATTTTACCAACTGGAGGAAGCAAAAAACTCGCAAATCCAACAAATTTATTTTCTCATCTAATAAAAGAATTTAAAGAAATTTATTTATCTTCGACCAACAAAGAACACAAAATCAGAAAGTTATCAATCAGTTTTAACAATCTTATTCCTAATTCTTATAGAAACATCCAACTTGATTTATTTAACGATACCAAAGCAGATGAACAAGAACAAAAAATAATCGAAGCTATATCGAAACTAAAACAAAAATACGGAAAAAATATCATATTAAGAGCTATAAGCTATCAAAACAAAGCAACAGCCAGAATTAGAAATACTTTAATAGGGGGTCATAATGGCTAATAAAATTATACATACAAAAGCTACAAGAGAACAACGTGCAAATCAATTTTTACCATTCAATGCTTTAGTTGGTTATTATGAATTAATTTTAAATCAACAAAACGAACTAAAATATGACTTTGAAAAAGATTATGAATATATCCAGCCTTTTTATGAAGAAGAAAAAAAAAGCGGCTTCAAATGAATGAAACCGCCTTTTAATTCTTTTAACATTTAATAGATTAATTTAATGCATCTTTCAATGTTTTACCAGCTCTAAACTTTGGTGCTTTGCATGCAGGTAATTTGATTTCTTTACCTGTACGTGGGTTACGACCAACAGTTGCTTTACGATTTGAAACAGCAAATGTTCCAAAACCAACTAAGCGAACTTCATCATTTTTCTTTAATGCATTTTCTACTGATTTTAATGTTGCTTCTAAAGCCTTTGCGCTATCAACTTTTGTTAAACCAGACAATTTTGCAATTGAATCTACTAATTCTGTTTTGTTCATTTCATACACTCCAATAAATTAATTGAACAATAAAATTAACCTAACTTTAAAAACTAAAAAGGTCAAGGATTTTTGGCCTTATTAGCTATTTTTACTAAAAAAAAGCTTATTTTTGCATAGAAATTATAAAAGTATCTGTTTTTTGCCTTTTCCAAACGAAAACAACGAGAGAATCTCTATTAAAGAATCTAAAAAAAACAAAATTACTTTATTAAAGATTGACGATTTTCATAAGTCTTACAAACTTCAAACATAATTTTCATAAAATTTCTAAATTCTGGAGCTTGCTCCATTTTTAAAACAAGTCTTGGAATTAAACTAAATTCATTATCATTATTCATTAGCATATATTCAAAACCTTGCTTTGGATTTTTAAATTTAATTACTAAATCATAATCATGC
The DNA here is from genome assembly GCA_024407875.1 of Alphaproteobacteria bacterium. Classification (GTDB taxonomy): domain Bacteria; phylum Pseudomonadota; class Alphaproteobacteria; order CAAGCB01; family CAG-977; genus UBA2903. The sequence continues at coordinate 13,757 of JAKSVT010000010.1, read as the reverse complement.
AATTTTTCAAAGCTATCATCAACACAAACTGTTCCTGTAATCATTATTCAAAATCCTCATCATTAAACAAATACTCTAAACTTTTTCTAGACTTTTTAGAATCTTTAACACGAACACATTTTAAATAATTCATATGAATATCTATTGTGAAATAAATTAATAAGCCTTGAATCCACAAACAAATTAATAACACATCTTCCATAATCGAGCTACCTTTCAAATACTATCTTTAATAGCTACAATTATGAAACATACACACGACAAAACTTGTCGTTATATAATAATACCGTTTAAATGATCTATTTCATGCTGAACTATCTGAGCAGAAAAGTTTGAAAAATTCATAACCTGCTCTTTAAATTCTTCATCATAATATTGAACACGAATTTTTTTATATCTTTTTGTAGACCTAATTCCTTGTAAAGATAGACATCCCTCTTCTACTTCATATTCTTCTCTAGATTTTAAAATTACAGGATTGAACATAATTATATATTTACCGTTATTATTAACAATAATAATTCTTTTTAAAAATCCTATCATATTAGCAGCCATTCCAACACATTCTTCATTATGTGCTAACAAAGTATCTTTTAAATCTTGTGCTATTTGAGCATCTAATATTGATGCATCATCAGATTTTTGTGATAAAAAAGCTATATCAGTTACAATGTCTTTAATCATAATATTTCCTCAGAAAAACAAAATGTTAAAACTTATTTTATATACAAAATATAAGACAATAGTAATTTTTTTATTATTTTTTAAAAAAAAGTATTGACGTTTTAATTTAGTATGGATATATTGCCTCTTGTAATCAGATGGGCGTGTAGCTCAGTCGGTAGAGCACTTGACTTTTAATCAAGTGGCCCCGGGTTCGAATCCCGGCACGCTCACCATTTAAAATCCGCAGAAAACTGCGGATTTTTTTGTTTATAAAATTCTAAAAATTTTAGACATTTTATTCCAATCTTACCTATGGCGTACCTTTTATAAGGTTCCTTTTTTTTACCTTCGTTTATCATTTATATTGCAAATGGCGGATTTCTGCAATAATTTTTATTCACTAATTTTACTTTTTAACACTTTTTAATATAATTTTCTGGCTTACCGTTTTTTTTACATTTTGGCTTACTTTTGAAAATATTTTTCACTTATTTTTTCATTTTGTTCTATTTTTCTTTTACTTTTCAATAAGTTAGTCTATTTTTCTGGCTTACCGTTTTATTAAAATTCAACAAGTTCACAACTATCTTTTCAGCAATTGTTTTTTTCTTATATAGGGAAAGTCAGGAAAACCGGAAAATCGTAGCACTCAAAAGCTTGATTTTTCTTAGGTTTAACAGATTTTCCCATATTGGGAAATTCGTGGAAAGTCGGGAAAGTCGTAAAAAAAACGAATACCCCTTCCCCAAAAAATTTGTTAGGCTTACCTATGGCGTACCTTTGTTGCTTTTTTTCTTTATTTTTCAATAAGTTATAAAAAAAATACATTTTAATATTTTTCAGCAAATTTACGCACTTTTCATTATTTTTCAGCAAAGTTCATAACATCTGTTTTATTAAGGCAAACTCTAAGATTTCCTTGAGTTTTAAGTTCATTTATCTATTTTTTAATCATAATTTTTCAATATTATTGAGGTTTGCTCATGTTTAATCCATTAAAAAAGCTTTACAGAAAAAACAATTTAAAAAATTCTAATTACGACGAAATAAACACATACGATAAATCTCCTTCTTATTTTTTTACGCCTAAAGAAACAGCTTCTATACTCGGTATTTCAACAAGTACTCTTGCAAATTGGAGATATGCAAACAAAGGCCCTACTTATATTAAAGTTGGAAATTTAATACGATATAGAAAATTAGACATAGATAATTGGACAAATCAATATATTCAAAATTCCAATCCTTTTGATACCAAATAAAACGTTAGGACTTTATGTCTCTTAGTTTCATTTAATTTATGGAGTTTTGTTATGACTAACAAATATCGCAAAAAAACAAATAACACAGCTACAGATGAAAGCATTAATCTTGATGAATTTCCTCGTTTATTAAGCATAAAAGAAGCTGCAAGCATACTGCGAATTTCTTATGACACATTAGTTCGATGGAGAAAAAAAGGTTTCCCTTATATACGATCCATCCAACGAGGAAATAGATTTTTTTATACAAATGATGACTTAAAAACCTTCTTAAAAAATCTATATGGAAGTAATCCTAAATAGGAACAATCTAATGTTTTCAAATAATTTTATTAACGCGTTAAAAGAATATAATTTTAATTCTTTGCCAAATACAAAAATTGTTGAAAACCGTTTTACTAGATGGGGACGAAACAATAAATATTGGGCAATTGCAAATGATTTTGGAATAACTTTTGGTGATTACTCTAGAGATATTAAAGATTTCGTCCCTTTTGAAAAAAAAGATATTTTAATTAATAACGATTTTTATAAAGCTCAAGAAAATTATAAAGCCGCATCTATATCTTCAAATTATGAAAAAATATCAAAATATGTTACTGATCAATGGAAACATTCAAATATTTTATATGGTCATACCCACAATTATTTAATCAAGAAAAAAATATCAGGCTTATCCTTACGAATCTTGAACGACACTCTTCTATTAGTACCTTTATATGATGCAAATGGTAAAATTTGGAGTATGCAATATATAACTCCAGACGGAAAAAAATTTTTAAAAAAAGGTGGAAAAGCTAAAGGTAATTTTACCAAAATAGGCACTTATAAAAAAAGAATATTCCTTTGTGAAGGATATGCAACAGGAGAAACAATATATAAAGCTACAAACGAATGTACAGTCGCTTGTATAAGTGCTTGTTATTTAATTGATGCTGCAATTAACATCAGAAACAAATATCCAGATACAGAATTCGTTTTTTGTTCAGACAATGATCAATATGGTTTAAGAAATACTGGTAAAGAATGCGCCATAAATGCCGCCAAAATTGTTAACGGACATGTTATTTTTCCATTTTTTAAAGATTATCAATTATCGAAGCAGCCTACTGATTTTAATGATTTATATTGTCTTGAGGGGTTAGATAGTGTTAGGCATCAAATTTATAATATTTGGGGGATAAAATATGATAAATAATCCTTCATTTGATGAAAAATGCAGAGCTGAAGTTCAAAAAGAAGAATTAAATTTTGATTGGAAAGCACCAATCCCTTTTGAAGATGATGCTCTATCAGATTTATGTGCAGGCTTTTTACCAACACCTCTAAAAGAATATGTAGAAGCAGTTTCTAATAATTTACATACTCCTATTGGAATGGGGATTTTTGGAGCATTCAGCGCTCTTTCTGTCGCTTTGCAAAAAAAGACTTTTGTTAAAGTATCTGACACTTATTTAGAACCACTTAATTTATATTTACTAACCATTATGGAACCTGGATGCAAAAAAACAGCAAATATAAACATGTTTAGGAATGTAATACTAAAATATGAAGAGGAAACTATTAACAAATCTGAATTTGGAAAATCTCCTCAATATATTGTTAATGATACAACGCTCGAAAGTTTAATTGATTGCTTAATAGATAATAATGAAAAAATGGGTATTATATCTGATGAAGGTGGAGCTTTTAGAACTTGGAGTGGACTTTATACAAAAGGCATAACAAACATAGATGTCCTTCTAAAGGGATGGGACGGTGGATATATTAGATTAAAACGCAAAGACAGAAATCAAAAAATCAATCCGTTTTTAACAATTTATGTTTCCACACAACCATTTATACTTGAAGATTTAATTAACAACAGAGAATTTGTCGAATCAGGTTTTCTTGATAGATTTTTATATTTTTCAAAAGAAATAAAACTTGAAGATAGAATAAAAAGACCTGTTCCAATAACACAAAATTGCATTAATGAATATGAAAAACTAATTTTTGATTTATTAAAAATCAAGGATCAGCATTTTTTAACTTTAGCAAAAGATGCCTTTGAACTTTGGTGGAATTTTAAAACAGAAATTGAATATAGAAAAGAACCTACAGGAGACTTATTTGATTGCATAGGATGGGCTAGCAAACTTGCAGGTCATACATTAAGAATCGCTGGGTTATTCCAAATGATAGAACATCGTGGATATTATAATGAAATAGATTATTCAACAATGAACAATGCAATTTCATTAGCAAAACAACTTATTCCTCATGCAAAAAATGCTCTATGTAATTATTCTTTCTTTCAAAAAAAACAAATAAGGAAATCTCAAGTTGTCTGGTTAGCTATAAAAAAAATGAACACTCCTTATTTCACACAAACTGAAATAACAACAAAGCTAAAACATAATATGCCAGCTTCTCTCATAAAAAAATGTCTTTTAGAACTTATTGAACACCAATTCATTAGTGAGCCTATAGTTATTGGAACAAAAAACAAAGCTATTCAATATTATGTAAATCCAAAGGCTCTTCCATAAAATTTTATAATATTAAAGGGGCAATTAATTATGAAAAAAGAAGAACAATATATGAGTGCACTTGAAGTTGCCAAGAAAATAGGAATTCATGTTGCAACATTACACAGATGGAGAAAAGAAGGAAAATTTAATATTCCTCACATAAAACTTCCACACAAAATTTTATATGAACGAGAAATTGTTGAAGCCTTTTTAAAAAGCAAAACTGAAGGCGATTTATCAGCTTTTAATTCTCAAAAAACAATCTAAAAGGATTTTTATAATGAAATTATCTACATACTTTTATTCAATTTTAAAAAAAATAAATTTTCCTAAACCTGATAAAGCATTTGAATTGAATGGCTTCTTGCGATGGGGAAACAAAAATAGATTTTATGCAAAATTTTTTAATGAGGATTATTTAATTGGAGACTTTTCTACAGGATTTCAAAAATACTTTTCTGAATTTAATAGACCTTTTCATATTGATTATTATGATCTTGCAGAAATTGAAAGACAAAGAAACAACTTTTGTGAAACTTGTAAAAAACAAGTTGCTCATATATGGGAAAACGCATCAAATATCACATATTCACATCCTTATCTTTTGAAAAAACAAGCTCTATCTACAGGCTTAAAGATTGCTTCTGAACAAGTAATTATTGTTCCAATAAAAAGTATAAATGACGAATTATATTCACTTCAATTTATATCTTTAGATGGCAAAACAAGATTTTATAAAGGCGGACTTATAAAAGGAAACTTCTTTATGTATGGGAAGCCAAACAAAAAAATTTTTATTTGTCACGATTTTTTCAATGCTTCAAGCATTTATCAAGCTTTTAAAGATGATTGTGTAGTTTGTTGTTTTTTAAAAAGCAATATTGAACCTGTTGCAAAAATTTTAAGAGAAAAATACAAAGAAATAGAATTGATATTTTGCTCTGATAATTCTTTTTTAAATCAAGAAAACAATGAAGAAATTGATTATATAAAATCAATAGCTAACGGAGTTAATGGTAAAATCATTATTCCAAGTTTTAACGAAAACGACAATCAATCATCTAGTTTTAACGATATTCATTGTTGGTATGGAATAAACTGTTTAAAAAATCAAATAATCCCTTTTTTAAAAAAATAGCATAAAAACAAAACAGCCTCTTATAGAAAAATATAAGAGACCGTTTTAATTTTTTTATTAGCAAGAAATTAATTCAAAGCATCTTTCAATGTTTTACCAGCTTTAAATTTTGGTGCATTGCAAGCAGCAATTTTAATTTCTTTTCCTGTACGAGGATTGCGACCTACTGTTGCTTTACGTTTTGAAACAGCAAATGTACCGAAGCCAACTAAGCGAACTTCGTCGTTCTCCTTTAATGCTTTTACAACGGCATCTAATGTTGCATTTAAAGCTTTTTCACTATCAACTTTTGTTAAGCCTGATAATTTTGCAATTGAATCTACTAATTCTGTTTTATTCATTTCATACACTCCATTTTTTTAAACGATAAACAAATGCTACCTATAAAACAAAGAAAAATCAAAACAAATAACTGTAATTATGTTCAAAAAATTGATTGACTTTTCATTCAAAATTTGTCCGACATAAATTTGCCACTTTAACTCAATCAATTTCAAGCATTTCTAGCTCCTTTTATAACAAAAAAACAATTTAAGGGCAGGATAGCCTTTTTGTCAGACAAAAATGTCCGACAAACAAGGCATTTCGCTTGATTTTGATATTTTATTTGTTAAAATAAAATCATCTCATATCTGACGCTCAATATCTCTGCGAGGCATTTTAATTATGTCTAAAAGGATATCTTTTCGTTTATCAGATAAACAATATAAATCATTATCACTATTTGAAAACAAATCTAAAGCTATTAGATCTTTTATAATTTCAGGATTATTAAATTCAAAAATTCCTTCTGATGAAGAACTAAATTCTTTAAAAGAAATTTACAAAGAACTTCATACTATTGGAATTAATATTAATCAAATAGCTACAAAATTAAACACTGTTGGTTTACTTGATAAATCATCATTAGAAAACAACATAGATAAATTTTTAAAGCTAAAAAAGCGTCTTGATCAAATTTTGGATTTATACATAAATGTCTAATATTGAATTTGATTTTTTCAAAGCTCATATAAAAGGGTTATATCGAGACAGAGATTTTCCTATACAATATAAGAGTTTTAAACGTTCTAATGAAGCTACTTATAATCAGCATGAAGCTAAATTTAAAAACGATGTTTCATATCAAAAAACTGATTTTTCTTCATTTAATAAATCTCATGAAGCTATGTTTAAAATTGCTTCTTATACTTATTCATCTAAACAAACTTATAATGCAATATCTTATATTGCAGAACATTCTAAGGGATTAGAAAAGCCAAATAATATTTTAGATGAAAGCTATAATTCTATAAACAAAAATGAATTTAAAGATAAAATTGAAGACTTTAATTTGGAGCAAAAAAGAAAAAATGAAAGACTAATGGTTCATTTTATAGTCTCTTTTCCTAAAGACTGTAATCTAACCAAAGAACAATTAAATAAATTTGCTACTGAATATATGAAACCTTTTGGAGAAGATGGTTTTAAATATGTTTATACAGCCCATACTCATCAAGCTAGATCACATATTCATGTATTACTTCGTTTATCAAATGGGCATAAAAAGCTTAACTTTAGAAAAAAAGAAATACAAAATATGCGTATTCACCAAGTCGAAACTGCTAAAAAATTTGGTATTGAACTTACTGCTTCAAGATGTTATGAGCGAAAAATTGATAAAATTCCTGTAAAGAAAACATTATTAGAACGTCAAGTTCCTAATTGGTATAGCAGATATAAAAATCCATTAAACTCTCCTTCTCCTATAGATTATTCATGGATAAAATCTGATCAGCTTAACAAATGGTCTTTATCATTTAATGATCCTATTATGGCAAAACAAAAGTTTTTAGAAATGTACATCGAACATCCTAAAACAGCTTTTTATTATGCAAATAACAGGCCTAATATTTTTGAAAATGATATGAACTCTACTAATTTACCTAAAATAACTTCGTCAAACTTTTCTATTAATCAAGAACAAATTAATAGAATTAAATGGGCTATTTATGAAACCAAAAATCTTAATGTATGTAAAATTTAAATACTTTTGAAGCATACATTTAACGCGTGATTTTATGAGGCAAGCCTCTTAAAACGTGGTTTTATTAATAATAATAAAACTTTATTTAATTGTATTTAATAATCCTAAAAAATAAGGGCAACTAAATGCCCTTGCTGTTATAGTTCGCACTTGTAGGGCTGCGAAACACCCACGTAATAAAATTCTTATTAAAGGTCAAGAGAAACCTACGTATAAAATTCTCATTTAACGGCTGAGATACACCGCTTTTATGCATTTCTGCTATTATTGAATTAACATCATTACTTGATTTTGTCAAATTTAAACTAAAATAAAGATGTCAGAAAAAAACTGTAAACAATTTTCTCCTTACTTTTTAACTATTTTCCAAGCCCCTTTTCTATCAGATCCTATGCGTATCAAACAGCCCTCTTCTTTTAAACTTTTTAAAATTTTTTCAACCCCAGACCTACTAAATCCTGTCAATTTTACAAGTTCTTGCGTTGTACAAGCAGGATTTAATTTTAAAAAGCTTTCAATTTTCTCCTTACTTTTCTCCTTACTTTTCTCCTTACTTTTCTCCTTACTTTTCTCCTTACTTTTCTCCTTACTTTTTAATTTTCCTTTAGCTTCAAATCCTTCTTTAAATGGTAAAGTTACGCGCAAGACACTATCTAAAAATTCAAAATTTGATCTATCGTAAACAGACATAACTCTATTCATGCCTGAACCTAATTGTTCAACTAATTCAAGGTCCTTAAAAATTCTCATTAATTCTCGATTTTTTGGACTAGAAACCCCGTTAAAATAATCTTCTTTTGAAAGATTTTGTGGTAAATTTCCATACGAAGTTATAACAATTCTATCAGAAAATTGTTCAATTATTGGTGTATCTCCAGATGAATAATCATTATGAACAAAAGCGTTAATAATCAATTCTCTCAATGCAACTGGATCCAATCGTCTACTTTCTTCACGATAATACGAAGCATCTGTAATTCTGGCAAAAGTATCATTAACAACTTCCAATTTATCTAAAATAAAATTTAGAGCCTTAATTATAGAACAAAATCCATACTCACTTAATTTCTTTAATTTTATTTTTGTATTATTTTCATATTCTGCATATCTAAACGACAAATTATTATTATCTGCTAACAAATACGCTAGGTAATTATATTTACCGTCTGTAGTTAATAATTCAAGATTTCTAGCGAAATTTTCGTTAAGTCTTTTACCTTTACCTTCGTAATAAATTTTTAATTGATTAAAAGTCAAATCTTGGTATCTTGAGGGAATGTCAGCAATTGTATATTGAACTCTTTTCTTAAATAAATCCTCTATCATCTGTGTTGGCATTGGTTGAGCAGAAGATCCAATTCTGATAAAACATCCACTCTCTGACATCCCTTTGTTTTTTATATAGTAAGGTTTTTGCATTCCACTAGCCAAAGAAATTTTAACAACTTTTTTGTTATCCAATTGTTCACACAAAACATCAAAAAGCCCCATTATATTAGGGCAAATATTTGATACCAATCTATCTTTTATTTTGCGTTGAATTTCATCCGGATTTTCAATTCCAATAACAGTTCCGTCATCTTTTATTCCGATATAAACGGATCCCCCTTCTTTGTAATTCAAAAAAGCAACAACTTCTTTTTCAAGATTATCTGTTAATTTTTCTTTGTATTCTACCCGATTATTTTCCATAACAAATCCATTCACAAAGTTCACTTTTTGAATAATATACAGATTTTATAAAAATGTAAATAACAGTCTTTTTATTAAACATTTTCAACAAATATTTTTCTAAATTAGCTACACTTTTAGCATATTTAAATCAACAAACATCTCACTTAATTTTCATAAGAGATGTAGCAATAGCTCCTCCATGTAATTTCATATAATTCATCCCAGCTCCTGTTAAATTTTGTATTTTATTTATTAAAGCATTAGATCTTTCGCTATGTCCTGTATTAAATATTAAACTAGGCGTCTCAATTATAGTTCCATAAGCTCCCCATAACAAAGCTGCAGTAAACAACATTTGCATATACCCAACAGTTCCAACACTTAAATTAATATCCTCATTTTGCAGCATTTCTAAACTATTTAAATAAGTAAGAATTATTCCTATTGTTCCACAAGCTAAAACAATCCTAAGTGCATTAGCCATTAAAATCCTTATTGCACCCAAAATACAATTTTTAAATAATGGTAATGCATAAAAAGTAATTAATATAGGAGACAATAAATTAATAGCAAACAATTGCACAAATATATTGAATAGACTTGCAAATATTCTCCATAGCAACAGAAAATATAAAACAGCAACAGGTATCATTCCTAAACTTATCTTAAAACTTGACCAACTTATATCACTAACCATTAATCCTATTTTAGAAAGAACTGGCGTAAAGCTTTCTTCTATATAAAAAAGTAAAGCATCCATATCAGATTTATTTATATAAGCTTCATTATTAGATGTAATTTTTAATACTTTTACACCTAAATCCATGCCTAAATTATAAATCCAAAAGGTAAATCCTTTCCAATATCCAAATGATTGCAACAAAACACTTCCAATTGCTAAATCAACAAATTCTTTTAAACAATCATTTAAATATTCCATTTTACCTAATAACATTTGACATAATCTAAAGCACATCCATGCCATAAACAAATATGTTAATAAGCCTTTTAATTCAGGACCAACCATCCTATAAAATTCTGAACAAAAATTTACAGTTTTGTCATTGAATGTACTAAAGATTTCACATGAATAACAAACTTCTTCCATAATTCTTTTCCTTTCATATATAAAAATTCTTTTATTGTTTCTATTTTTGGATTTCTTGGATGCAGTTGCTTAACAAAGCATTTCTCTTTAAAAAACAACGGTGTCTTACAATAAACAGGACACGTCATAAAATTTTGAACTAAAAGTACATGGTGTCCAAAAGGTATAGCTCCCCATTCTGACACAGGCATTAAATCAACAGCTTCATCACAAAAAGACTTGCTTTCAGTTCCTTTGGCAGAAGTTGATTTATTAATTTTTTTCCTTGTTGTTTTACCTGTCATCAAAGCTAATTCTTTTTGGGTATTAAAATTGTTTTGAGCATAAGTTAGTAAATAAGAACAATTTGTTTTAATTGTCTCATATTGATTATTTCCATAAGTCTCTTTTATTTGAGAAAAATCTTGAACTATAAGCCAAATTACAGATCCTATCCCTGCTCCTTTTGATAGAAAATCTGTCATTAAATTAATCTTAGGCAAACTTGCAAACTCATCAGCTAGTATTGCTATAGGAGCTTCATTAGATTTTCTTGGTGTATCTAAAGCCCATCCAAAAAACATCTCAAAAAACAAAGCTGTTAAAACACCTAATGTTTGAGCATCCTGTTGAGGAAACTTAATAAATACTGCACAAGCTTGATCTCTCAAGTCTTGCCATTCAAACGAGGCTTTACTAGTAGCTCCCCTTACAGCTCTAGATCTCCAAATTTGAACTTTTGATAAAAAGGTTGTCATATGAGATCCCGCTTCACTTTCTGGTGCGTTATACCAAGATGACAAATCATTAACTATTCTATCTGGAGCTTTATATTTTATTGCTCTTGCAATAACATCATACAAATTATGTTTTGCTGATTGAACTGCATCAGGATCATTATTCATAATTTTTTCTTTATCAACGCCTCTAGCAATATAATGATAAACTGTATCTAAATGAGGCTCGCCTAAAACTTTAAAAAATTTTATTGAATTAGGATCCATTGGATTTACTATTTTAGTTTGATATTCAGCTTCATAAACAGCTAATAAAATTAAAGCTGCTATATGTTTTTTTGCATTAGTTGTCCAATGGTCTTCTTTATCAGCATTTACAAGCATAGCGGCTATTCTTTCAGCTTGTCTTTCTGCTTTACTAAAATTTTCTATAACAGAAGGAAAAACCTTTAATGATAAAGGATTCCATTTATCTTTAGAATTCTCATTTGACCAATCTAGAGAATAAATTTTTTTTCCTTTTCTTCTTAAAGGATCTGAGAGCATTTGCTCTAGCTCCCCTTTTGGATCTGCTATTATAAGAGACCCCTTAAAAGATAAAGCTGTTGGAATAACAAAACCTGCTGTTTTACCTGACCTTGTTGGGGCTAATACTAAACCATGCCTTAGAGCTGGTATTTTAAGCAAAAAATTTCCTATTTTACCTACAACAATTCCTGTATTAGATTTATTAAAAAAGCCCATTTTTTTTAAATCTATTCTATTAGCAAAATGGGCATCGCCATAGCATTTATCTATTGGACATGTTAAAAACTTAAATATCCAAAGGCCAAAGATTAAGACATAAATAATACTGGCAAATCCTATTACAAGAGCATTAACATCTGCATCTTTATAAGCAGACCATCTAAGTACTTCACATAAATACCATATACATCTTAGTGCATCAGAAGATTTACAATTTGAACATCTATCTTTAAACAAGTAAGCAAAAGCAACACTTAAAACTATTAATAAAAATGTTTCTATATAAAAAACACGTTTTGCTTTTTCTATACTACTCCATGGAGACATTTTAATTATCCTAAAATTAACATTCCAAACATAAACAAACTCGTGAGAAAATTTCACATTATTAAATTTACGATTTTGGAAATTATTAGGATCTGCGATAAATACCGCGATTTGATTAAAATCAAAAGAATTATAATCAAAAAATATTTATATCTCAAGAATATTTAAAATTCATTATTTGTTTTTTTCTAATTCTTCAGCAATCTTTCTAATATCTGCCCAAACATCCTCATAAAAACATTTTACACCGTTTTCATCATAAGAAACATTTTCTTCTCCATGGAGCCATATTCTTATTCCTTTAAATTGAATAAGAATAAAACCTTATTAAAGTCTACAAAATATCAAAAATGTAGCATAATGGAGTATCACAAAGTAATATTAACTTTAAAAGTTTTATGCTGTAAAAATCTTTAGTTTTTATTCTATATTTGTTAATTAAGCTTATGCTGAGTTAAAGTTGTTTAATTTGCTCTGTTTTTTTGAAGTCTCTTTTCATTAATAGCAAAACCTTTAACCAAATAATCTTTCAATTTTTTGGTAGCCTAAATACGAAATTGTGTACCACGAATACTTTTAACACGATAGCCAACCGAAATTATAACATCAAGATTGCAGCAATCAATATTACGCTTAGCTTGACATTTTCCCTCATTTGAACTATCCGGAATTTCCGGATAGTTGAAGCCTTTTCTAATTCGCCTTCTGAGAAAATATTATTGCTAACAGATTGTATTTTTGTTATGATTTTTATAAAGATCGGAGATTTTATAAATGTGCATGTTGGATTTTATTAAACAAAATAAAGACATTCTTTATCAAATAGCTCAAAAATATAATGGGGAAGAAATTTTTATTTTTGGTTCTTGTGCTCGAAAAGAAGAAAATGAAAAAAGTGATGTAGATTTTTTGGTAAAATTTAACGATAAAGCTTCATTGTTTGATCAAGTTAAAATGAAATTAGATTTTAGCGATTTTTTTAAGCGTGATGTTGATATTGTTTCTGCAACAGCATTGAAAGATGTTTCCTTTTACGAAAACGTTTATTCTGAAATGGTATCTTTATGATTACAGATCAACAACGAATTGAACATATTTTAAAAGCTATAGATAAAATCATTCAGGAAACATCTTGTGAAGAAAGTGATTTTTATAAATCTGAAACTATACAAGATGCTGTTTCTTATAATTTTATGATAATTGGGGAAGCTGCAAACAAATTATCTAATGAATTTAAGAATCAACTTCCCGATGTTCCTTGGCGAGTTATTATTGGAATGCGAAATATTCTCGTTCACGATTATTGTCAAACAGATTATAAATTATTATGGCAAACAGCAAAAACAGACATTCCTTCTTTAAAAGAAATTATTTCTAAAATTTCATGTTAAATGAAGAATTTAAAAATTATAAAAAAAAAGAAATAATCACTTCATTTAGAAAATGATTTTAGCCCCCTAAAAAAACTTTAGAAGTGAAGTAGAAAACAATCAAGTCTGTCAATTTTTTTTAATAATCTCTACCTCTTAAAGCAATTTCAGAGATATATCTTTCGCCTTGACTAACTTTTATTTGTATAA
>JAKSVT010000001.1 GCA_024407875.1 Alphaproteobacteria bacterium | reverse complement strand
TTGTTAAATTGTCTATCCTTTGATTTTATTGACGTTCAAACTTCGAAATTAATTCGTCTAAAGCTTATAAAGAACTTTTAAATAAATTTAACACTTCTTCAAAATTAGAAAAGCTTACATCAAAATTTTCCATATCTTCAGCTTTTGTTAAATCTGGAATTAAGACAACAAAGCATCCTGCATCATGTGCACTCTTTAATCCATTTGGAGAATCTTCAAATACAACTATTTTATCTTGTGGCAAGCCAAAATGATTACCAACTTTTAAATATAAATCAGGGAAAGGCTTTCCTCTTTTACAATCTTTTGCTGAAAATATTTCATCTTTATTAAACGGCAGTCCTACTTTACAAACAGTATCATAAACTTTATCGACTGTAGCAGCACTAGCAATGCAAACCTTAAAACCATTTCCTTTTAAAAAGCTTACAAATTCAAAAGCTCCTTTCTTCATTTTCATAGGACCTTTTATTTTAAAATATTCATTCATATATTCATTACGAATTCTTTTTAATTCAGTCAAAGAAAAATCTTTGTTTACAAAAGACTTTATAAATTCATAACCTAATTGAGCATCTAAACTTCTAAATTTTAAAGCATCATCATTACTTATATTTATACCTAAATAGCTCTTACATGCTTTAGGCCAAGCATACTGATATGCCTTTTCTGTATCAACTAACGTTCCATCTAAATCAAAGGCAAATAAAATTTCTTTAGATTTAATGAATTTCATTATGTCGTTAAACGTCATTATTTTATCCAAAAGTGTTTCAATTATATCTATTCTATCTAAAAATTTTATAAAAGTTATATTTATCCTATTTTGCCTTAAATTAAAAACAAATCCTTTAATTCAAGCAATATTGTTTCTTCTTTTTTTGCACGTTCAAGAACAGGCTTAGTAAATCCTGACTTACTAATAAAAACAAGTTTTTTATTTTTTGCAGATTTAAACATTTTCGTTGCTATCAACAAATCATCGTATTCTTCCATTGCCATAGGCTTATTTCTGAATTTACATTCACAAAAAATTCCATTAAGCCCATCTTTACTTATACCCATAATATCAATATCATCTTGTTGATTTATAAAAGAATTATTACCCCACCATTTACCGATTTTGAATGGAACAAATGGAATCTTTTCTTCTAAACACAATCTTGTTAAATATTGGATACAAATTTTCTCAAAAACAGGTCCCATATAATCATTAATATTTTTAAAAATTTCATCACAAGCTTTTTCTATACCCAACAAATTAAAATAATTTTTATTTGTAAATATGAACCTATACCAGAATTTGTAAAAATTATCAGATATTTCATAAATACCTTTTTTACTTTCACTGTTTTCCCCATAAGGAATTTGCTTCTCCACCAACTGCATACATTGAAGTGTTAAAAGATATTTACTACACTTACTTTTTTCTTCATGAATTCTATCAGAAATTAAACTTATTTTATTACAACCTGTTGCAATAGCTTCTAGTATAGAATTGTAAATTCCAGGTTCTCGCAATTCCATTTTTAATAAAGTTTCAGGTTCATCATTAAGTATTGAGCCATTTCTTAAGATTTCTCGTTTAACATTTTCCTTAAGAGAAACATTTGGATCAAAAGAGGATAAATATCTAGGAACTCCTCCTAATATACCAAAAGCTAAAACTTTATCTTCATCTGAATAATTTGGGAAGAATTCTGCACTTTCAAAATAGTCAAAAGGCAAAACTTGCATTTGTTCAGTAATACGACCATATAACGGGCTTTTATACCCCATAACGTCATTTACCATAAAGCTAACGCTTGATCCACATAGAATTAAACATATTTTTTTATTTTTCCAATCATGATCAATTTTATGTTGCAAAATGCTTTTTATAGTTGGATTTGAACTAGCTAAAAAAGGAAACTCATCTATTATCAAAACCGTCTTATCATCAGATTTACGCCCTATATAATCAAAAGCATCATCCCAATTTTGAAAACAAGAAATAAACATCCCTTCAAAGAAAATTTGAACTAATTTTGAAAATTCTTGTAAATTTAAAGCATCATTTTTTTCCTGAGCCGAAAAGAAAATGCATTTATGTCTTTTTGAAAATTCTTCAAGAATAGTTGTTTTTCCGACACGACGTCGTCCATACATAACCAAAAATTCAAACTTTTCACTAACATATAAATTTTCTAAACGTTTTAATTCTTGAGTTCTTCCAAGCATTTTAAAAACCTATCAAAAAATATACTACTTACAAATAGTATACTTATAAGTAGTATATGTCAATATATTCAAAACAATTTAACAAATTTATATTTCATCAAATGCCATTCCTCAAAGCATTCTTACATTTTTCCTTGAACTTATGCTAATTACTTATTTTAATTTTTTTGACTATAAAGATGCCACATGATATCGCAATGAAGACTTATTTTTTTTGATAGACAAACAAAATACTTCTAGCTCTAGACATTCCAACATAATCTGTTTTAGCCTTTAAATAATCTGTTCTATCATTAATATACAAAACAACTTGTGAATCCAGACCTTTAAATTTATGTAGCGTAAAGAAATTAATATTCTCACTTACTTTAAAAGGATCATTACCTTCTCTAATTTTACATGTAGAATTAATTACTATTTCTTGTGGCAAGCCAATATTTTCTAATTTTTTATCAGCTAAAATTACTATATCTGAAGGTTTTATTTTCTGCATTAATAGAGCTTTTACATCTAAAACAAGTTTTCTTTCAAGTTCCATTGTATTTTCATAGGCTTCTATTTTAGGATTAAAGTCACCACATCTTGGGGTATTTTCATTCTTTCTTTACTTTTCCTAAAATCCTAGACTTTTATACCTTTATTTTACATTTACTGTAAACGAAAGCATATTTCAACAAACCAATCAAATTAATTCAAGGAAATATAAATATTCAGAAAAGAACTAAAAGTAATAATTATAACCTACCTCATCTAGGGTCTCATTTTACACCTTTTCAATTCCAGGGCCGCTCATTTTGCTATACCCTCCCCCTATAGCATCTACACAAATTTGAGTTAGTATTTTCTCTTTTACTAAATCAACATGAGAAATAATACCTATTATTTTTCCATCATCATGAAGAGCCGACAACGTTTCTAAAGCTTCTTCTAAAACATCTGGACTTAATGAACCAAAACCTTCATCTAAGAACAAAGTTTCTATTTTTATTTTTTGACTAGACATTTTACTTAAGCCTAAAGCCAAAGCCAAGCTAGCAATAAAAGTCTCGCCTCCTGACAAATTATTTATCGTTCTAATTTCATCAGCTTGATATTTATCCTTAATAAACAATTCTAAAGGATTTTCTTTTCCTTGTTCTAACATGTATCTATCTGTTATCTTTCTTAATTGATCGTTAGCAAAAGAAATTACACGTTTAAAAGTTATTCCTTGAACTAACTTTTTAAACTTTTCTCCATTAGCTGATCCAATTAACACATTTAATCTATCCCAATAGATAAGCTTTTCTTCCATATCAGCAATATCTTTGACAAGAGCTTCATTTTCAGCTTTTGTATTGTTATCATTATCTAAACATACTTGTAATGAAGCTTTCTTGCTTAAATTTTCATCTCTTTCTCTTTCAACATCCTCTTTTTGTTGTTTCAACACATCTTTTGTATCAACAGGTTTTTTAGGCAGCAAATTTTCTTTTTGATCTCGTAGCACTTTTTCTTCAGCATTAATCCTATTACGTCTTTCTTCTATAGCACTATTTTCTCCTCTTAAATTTCTGATAGTTTCAGTATCACATAAAGCTAAATCTAGCTCTTCTATCGTTTCAAAAGAATTTTCTTTTATCTTATTTAATAAAGAAACCGCATCTTCTTTTCTTTTAGAAATTTGTTCATTTAATTTTTCATCTAATTCTCTTATCCTTTTATTTAAGCCATTAATTTCTGTTTCTGCTTTTACAAAAAGATTACCTTTTTCTGTTTTTATTCTACTTAATTCGTCTTTTTTTAATTCAATTCGATTACGTTCTATATCAACATTATTTTTGCCGAATTTTTCTTTTCTCTTTACATTTAATTCCTCTAGAACCTTTTCTTTTGCATCTTTATTTGTTTTTTCTTCAGCTAAGTCTTTTTCAGCGTTTTCTTTTTTTTCTTTTTTCAAAAAATTTTCTCTTTCAATTTGCTCTAATTTTGCTTTATTAGTTTTAATATTTGATATCTTATTCTGATAAGCATCTTTTCTCCTTTTGAGATTTTCCACATTTTCATTACTTCCATATTTAGATATAAGATCACCAAATTCTTTTTTAGAATTTTCTAATTCTCTATTACAATTACTCAATTGTTCTTGAACATTATTCTTATATGACTGACAAGTACTTAAATCTACCTCTACCAAAGCCCCTTTTTCCTTAAAAAGCTCTGTTTGTCTAGAAATTAAAACTTGCTCATTTTTTTGCAATTTTTTAACATCCATCAAATTATTCAATTCATTTTGTTTTTCAGAAATATCCTTACTTTCATAAACAAATTCATGATGAACAGCTCCACATAAAGGACAAGACTTACCTTCAACTAAATCTTTTCTTTTATTTTCTAATTCGATATATACTTTTAAATCTGTAATTCTTTCATCTAATTCATCTAAAGAAAGTCCTTTTAACAATTTTTCTATATTTTCTTTTATTTTCTTCAGCTCTTCCTCAATTTCATTTAATTTTTTGCTTATAGTAATTTTTTGCTCATTTATTTCTTTGGCTTTATTTTCTTGTTCATTAAGCAAAGCTTCAGCTTTTTTATATTCTTTTGATAAATTATCAAGTGTTCCTTTTTTATTATCTAATTCTGAGTTCTTAGAAACAATTTTTTCAATATCTTGCTCTAAATCTTTATCAACATCATGTTCTTTAATATATTGATTGTCTAAGCTAATTAAATTATTTAGCTTAGCTATTTCCTTATTAGAATCATTAAATTCATTAGTAGCATTAATTAACGCTTTATTTCTTTCTTCAAATTTTTCTATAGAAGTATTTAATGATTGTTGTTTTAATTTTATTTCACCATCTAACTTATCTACTTCTTCAAATACATTTTTAGCTTTATTAGCTTCATCTAAAAATTTATCGTAATCTTCATCAGCTTTTATTTTATCTTTTTCCAATTGAATTTTTGAAGCTTCAACTTCTTCTAAATCCTTTTTCTTCTGCTTCAACTCAATATTTTGATTATTTATATTGTCAATTAAGATTTTATATTGATTATATAAATCCTTATAAGGCTCAGCCTTCTCATATTTTTTAAGAATTTCTTTCTTTAAAGCAAAATTTTCTTCTTGTTCTTTTAATTCTAATTTAGCTTGTTCTTGCTTTTGTAAATTTTCTTCGAGTTTATCTATATCTTCTAAAATTTTTAAGCCGTTATCAATACTAGAAAGTCTAGCATTCAAATTCTTTAATTCTTCATCTAATGATTTGATTTCCTCTTTTTTTTGATTTATTTCTTCATCTGTTAAAACTTCTCTTATACCTAATTTTTTCGTTTCTAACTCATTTTGCAATTTTTGAGTTTTAGAATAAACTTCTTTTGAAATTTCTCCATAAATATATGTACCTGTAATTTGTTCAAGGATATCAGATTTTTCATTATTTGAAGATTTTAAAAACTTTGAAAATTCTCCTTGAGCTAACAAAACAGATCTTTGAAACCTATCAAAATTCAAACCTGTAATTTCTTCAATTTTTTTACTAACTTCTTTTTTTTCTGCAATATTATGATATTCATCATTAATTTTCTCAGATAATGTTCTTATATAAGTATTTAAATTTCCTTTTTTTGTTTTATTTTGATAGAAATAACTTTTATATTCTTTTTCTCCTACCTCAAAACAAACTTCCGATCTACATTCACATTCTTGTTTTGTCATAATCTCGTTATTGTTTCCAGACACTTCTATTCTAGAAGTTTCTCCATACAAACCTAGACATATTGCATCTAATATAGTTGTTTTACCAGCACCTGTTCTCCCAATGATAGCAAATATACCATTTTGTACATAATCCCGATTGGTAAAATCAATTTTCCATGTACCTTTTAATGAGTTTAAATTTTGAAACATTACTTGCTTAATCTTCATTTTTTTATTCCTTTAATTTTACCAATTAGTCATTATCTTTGTTATTTAGCGCTTCTAAAGCTATATTAAAGTTTTCTAAAAGCTTTTCTTTTTCGTCATCAGGCACATTATTATCTTCCAAAATAGTCTTAAACACATCAACAGGTTTTAAATCTTCTAAATTTTCAGAATTTTCTATCATTTCTTGTACAGATGTTGAGTTATTATTAATTTTTATTTTGCAGATTTTTATATTTAATTTATTTGTTTCTAAGAAATCTTCTAAAGATTGTCTTAAATTTACACCAGCCAAATTTCCTGTAAACTCTATACTTACAAACACATCTTTCTTTTCATTTTCTTTACTTATTTCAAGCAATTTTTTCTCAATCTTAACAATATCATCATCGACAATTTGATTAATAGAAGCAAATTTAGGCACTTTAACTTCCAAAACATCTAAATCATTTCCTTTTGTTTCAATAAGATTTATAATTTTTTGTTGTTCTGCCTCTCCAAAATCTATAATCAAAGGGGATCCTGAATATCTTACATTATCTGCTTTTGCTACAATTTGAGGTTTATGAATATGTCCTAGAGCCACATAATCAAAATTATTCTTAAACTCATCTACATCAACAGCTTCTAGATTGCCTATACTTAACATTCGTCCATTATCATTAAGTTCCACACCATCAACATATAAATGTCCCATAGCAATTACAGGTACAGCTTCATATTTTTTCTTTGCATACTTAGAAACATCAACGAAATGTTTTTTTATTCCATCAGATGTAGCTTTTCTCTTTGTCTCTTCATCTGTACCAAATTCGTCAATTTTAATATCGCCTTCTCTTAAAAAAGGAACTGCACATACAACAGCTTCTAAATCGCCTTTATCATTTTTTAATTCGACGATTTCTTGATCAAAATTTACAGTTTCATTTTCTTTTTCAATTTGAGATATAACATGAACATTAATAGCCTCCAAAACTTCTTTAGGAGCTTTTAAAAAAGATACAGAATCATGGTTCCCTGATATAATGACCGCATTTTTACAAGTAGTATTACTTAATTTAGATAAAAACTTATAATACATTCTTTGAACAGCATTACTAGTTATGGCTGTATCAAATACATCTCCTGATATAAGCAAGCAATCAACTTTTTCTTTATTTATCTCATCTAACAACCAATTTAAAAAGCTTTGATATTCATCTTGTCTAGAAAACAAACCTATTTGTTTACCCAAATGCCAATCTGATGTATGGAAAATTTTCATGATATATTCCTTATAATTTATAGACAAAGATAAATATAAAACACAAATACGACAAAACGTGTCTTAATTATTTATTTTTTTGAAAAAACTTTTATTTTTTACCTAAAAGAAGGTTTTCTAGCATAAGAAAACCTTCTTTAATAACTTACATAAAAAAAGAATTATTTATTTAAAGCATCTTTAATAGCTTTGCTTACTTTAAATTTTACGCTCTTTGTTGCAGGCAATTTAATTTCTTTACCTGTACGAGGATTTCTTCCTGTTGTTGCTTTACGATTAGCAACACTAAAATTACCAAATCCTACTAAACGTACATCATCGCCATCTTGTAAAGCTTCAGCTATTGATTCCAAAACAACATCTAATGCTAAATTGGCAACGCCTTTTGTCATTCCACCTTTTTCTGCAACTTTTGCAACTAATTCTGATTTATTCATGATATATCCTTAATAAATTAAAACTCTTAGCAAACTATATAAGACATTAGTTCTCACACAGTATCTAACAAGTTTAAAATATACCAATAACTATGACGAAAATCCAACATAAATTTTATAAAAAAACTTTTTCACTCTGTAGCTTTATTGTATAAAATTTTTGGAAAATAATGGTGGAGATGAAGGGGATCGAACCCTCGACCTATAGATTGCGAACCTATCGCTCTACCAGCTAAGCTACACCCCCACTTTAGCTTTCTTATATAATTTTAAAATATAAAAATCAACAAAATTGATTATATTTTATAAACCAAAATAAAACTCTATTGTTCGCTTATTTGTGGGAAAAATTTATCATTACATTCATAAATATAAGACAATATTTCAGCAACTGCAGAAAAAGCTGCAGGAGGAATTTCTTCATTTAAATCTAACGCTGCTAAAATTTCAGCTAAATCAGAATCTTGTCTTACTTTAACACCACAAGCAAAAGCTAAATCTAATATACGTTGTGCTATATATCCATATCCACTTGCAACAACTGTTGGAGTACTCTTTAGCTCTGGATTATGTTCCAAAGCTATTGCCACCATTCGTCTATCTTGAGGCTCTTGCGACATTGTATCTCTCCATTAGATTATAACTTTGAGGTGAATATCTCTTTTAGCTTTATGTAATAATTATACTACAATTTTTTCCAATTTTATATAAAAAAAATCCCCAATGCATAACATCAGGGATTAAAACTTGTTATTTGAATAAAATTAGTTCAAATAGTTTTTCAAAGTTTCACCAGCTTTAAATCTTGGATTGTTTAATTTTGGTAATCTAATTTCTTCGCCTGTACGTGGGTTATGTGTTACAGTAGCTTTACGCTTTCCAACAGAAAATGTTCCTAATCCAGCTAAACGAACTTTTTGATCTTTCTTTAATGCTGTTTCAATTGAAACTATTGTTGCTTCTAATGCTTTAACAGCTTCAGCCTTTGATAAACCTGAACGTCTTGCAATAGCTGTAACTAATTCTAATTTATTCATTTTGTTTACAACTCCATCTTACTTAAAAATCATGGGGTATAATTATATCTTTAAATTAAAAAGGTCAAGCTTTTCTTATAGTTACAAATTTTTCAACGTTTAATTGAATATTACAACAATAAACATTTACATTCTAGCCTAAGATATTTTACGTCAAATTAGGTACAAAATATAGAACTCTTAAAACTTGTTGAGACTTTAAAATACAGTCACATCGTAATTAATTCATAATAATAAAATTTTTGATATTTTATTTTTTTTATAATAATATTCTTGGCTGACTATAATTGTTATAAATAAAGGGTACTAAAATGAGCGAATTTAAACCTTATGTATCAGCAAATGAATCTCCAAAAGAACTGACTGTATTATCTGTTGTTGTAGGTATATTTCTTGCTATCTTGTTTGGAGGAGCTACAGCTTATTTAGGTTTACGTATAGGCTTGACTATTTCTGCATCAATTCCTGCTGCAGTTATAGCAATGTGTGTTATTCGCGTTATTATGAAAAGCAATTCTATTTTAGAAAGCAATATGGTTCAAACTATTGGTTCAGCAGGAGAATCTGTTGCAAGTGGAATTATTTTTACAATACCTGCTTTATTTTTATGGGCTCAAGAAGGTAAAATTGATACTCCTAGTATTTTAACTGTAACAGCATTAGCTTTATTAGGAGGCTCTTTAGGTGTTTTATTTATGATACCTTTAAGAAAAGCTTTAATCGTAAAAGAACATAATGTTTTGCCTTACCCTGAAGGATGTGCTTGTGCTAAAGTTTTATTAGCAGGAGAAGAAGGTCAAAATTCAGCAAAATCAATTTTCTATGGAATGGGATTTTCAGCCTTATTAAAATTAATTGTTGACGCTTTTAAAATTATTCCAAGTACAATTGTTTATCCTATTAAGGCTTTAAAAACTCAATTAAGTTTATCAAATTCTCCATCATTAATAGCTGTTGGATATATTTGCGGAGCAAAAATATCTTCTTATTTATTTGTTGGTGGATTTTTAGCATGGTTTGTTTTAATCCCTGCAATTGTAATATTTGGAAAAGATACTGTTTTATTCCCTGCTAATATAACAATTTTAGAGTTATATACGAAAAATGGGGCTAACGCTATTTGGTCTAGCTATATAAGATATATAGCCGCAGGAACTCTTTTAACAGGTGGTGTAATAAGCTTATTAAAATCAATACCTTTAATTTATACAACATTTAAGCAAGCAATTATTAGTATGAAAAATTCAAAAAATAATACTAATGAAAGAACAAATGAAGATTTAAGCTTTAAAACAATAATTATTGCTATTATAGGCATCATTTTAGCAATATGGTTAACACCTGTTGTTCCTTTAAATGCGTTTGGATCTATACTTGTTGTAATATTTGGATTTTTCTTTGCAACAGTTGCATCAAGAATTGTAGGATTGATAGGATCAAGTAATAATCCAACATCAGGCATGACAATTGCAACATTATTAATTTCAACAACATTATTAAAATTAACAGGTGTTGTTGGGACAGCAGGAATGATAAGTGCATTATCAATTGGTGCAATTATTTGCAATATTGTTTCTATTTCTGATGATACATCTCAAGATTTAAAAACAGGTTTCTTATTAGGAGCAACGCCTAGAAAACAACAAATTGGTGAAATTATCGGTGTTACATTTTCATCTTTAACAATTGGTTATGTAATTATTTTATTAAATAAAGCTTGGGGTTTTGGAAATGAAAATTTAGCTGCTCCTCAAGCAACTTTAATGAAAATGATTATTGAAGGTGTAATGGATGGCAAAATGCCTTGGGAATTAATTGGGATAGGTATTGCTTTAGGTTTATGCGTAGAATTTTTAAGAGTTCCTGTATTACCTTTTGCAATTGGATGCTATTTACCTTTTGACACATCTATAACAATAATGATTGGTGGGTTAATAAGAAGCTATATTGATAAAAAGAACAATTCTACAGATAGTTCTAATGGTATTTTATTCTCATCAGGATTAATTGCTGGTGAAGGCTTAATTGGTATTTTATTGGCTTTATTAACAGTATTACATAAAGATACATTATTTGACTTTAGCAAATATAATTTAGGTAATATTGGAGGCTTAGCTTTATTACTAATTATGATCTATACTGTTTATAAAGCAGCAAAAGAAAAGTAACATTTATTTAAAGTGGCAAATTTATGTCATTAAAAAAAAGAGTATGTAATTTTTTTACATACTCTTTTTATTACTTTAATCCTATAGTAGATTTTATAAATTCTTTAGTTAAAAAGCAAAGAATTATCTTTAAGTTCAATTTTAACTTTTGAATCATCTTTAATTTCTCCAGCTAAAATCTTTAAAGCTAATGGATTTTCTAATTCTTTTTGGATTAATCTCTTTAAAGGTCTTGCTCCATAAATAGGTTCATAGCCCTCTTCTGCCAACCAATCTAAAGCTTCTTTAGAAACATCTAATACAATATGTCTTTCAGACAATCTATTCTTTAATCTTTCTAATTGAATATTTACAATGCCCCCCATATCATTCTTCGACAAACGATTAAATAATAATATTTCATCAAGTCTGTTTAAAAATTCAGGTTTAAATGAATGACGGACAATATCCATTACTTTATCTCTTGTATCTTCAGGAATTTTATCTTCAACCTGCATAGATAATATTTCAGCACCTAAATTTGATGTTAAAATTAACAATGTATTCTTAAAATCAACTGTATGTCCTTGTCCATCTGTCAATCTTCCATCATCTAATACTTGTAATAAAATATTAAATACATCAGGATGAGCTTTTTCAACTTCATCGAACAAAATTACTTGATAAGGTCTTCTACGAACAGCTTCTGTTAAAACGCCGCCTTGTTCATATCCAACATATCCCGGAGGAGCTCCAAGCAATCTAGAAACAGCATGTTTCTCCATATATTCGCTCATATCAATACGCAGCAAGGCTTTTTCATCATCAAATAAAAATGCTGCTAACGATTTAGCTAATTCCGTTTTACCAACACCTGTTGGGCCTAGGAACAAGAATGAACCTATTGGCTTGTTTGGATCTTGCAAACCTGAACGAGAACGTCTAACAGCATTACATACAGCAACAACTGCGTCATGTTGTCCAACTAATCTTTTTTCAATTACGTTTTCCATATGAAGGAGTTTTTCTTTTTCTCCTTGAAGCATTTTATCGACAGGAATGCCTGTCCATCTAGAAACAACAGCAGCAATCATTTCACTTGAAACAACTTTTGTTGTGTTTGCTTCATTTTGAGCTGATTTTGTCTCAGCTTCCTTTAATTTTGCTTCTAATTCAGGAATAGTCTTATATCTCAACTCTCCGGCATATTCATATTTGCCTTCACGCATAGCTTTATCTACATTAATTCTTGCATTATCTAATTCACTGCGTAATCTGCCTGCATTTTCTAGAGCATTTTTACTTGCTTGCCAATCAATAGTTAGTTCATTAGATTGAACCTCTAACTCATCGATTTCATTTTCAAGCTTTTCTAGTCTTTCTTTAGAAGCTTCATCCGTTTCTTTTTTCAAAGCTTCTCTTTCAATTTTCATTAATAATAATTTTCTATCAATTTCATCTAATTTTTCTGGCTTAGAATCAATTTCCATTCTTAATCTACTAGCAGCTTCATCAACTAAATCAATAGCCTTGTCTGGTAAAAATCTATCTGTTATATATCTATTTGACAATGTAGCTGCTGAGACCAAAGCATTATCTGAAATCTTTACACCATGATGTAATTCATATTTCTCTTTAATTCCTCTTAAAATAGAAATTGTTTCTTCAACATTTGGTTCTCCTACAAAAACTGATTGGAAACGTCTAGCTAAAGCAGCATCTTTTTCAATATATTTTCTATATTCATCTAATGTAGTTGCACCAACACAGTGTAATTCGCCACGAGCTAAAGCAGGCTTCATTAAATTAGAAGCATCCATAGAGCCTTCTGAAGCCCCTGCTCCTACAATTGTATGCATTTCATCAATAAATAATATAACATTGCCATCATTAGCTGCTATTTCTTCTAGAACAGCCTTTAATCTTTCTTCGAATTCACCTCTATATTTTGCACCAGCAATTAATGATCCCATATCTAATGCTAATAATTTTTTATTACGTAAAGATTCAGGAACATCTCCATTAATAATACGTTGAGCAAGTCCTTCAACTACAGCTGTTTTACCAACACCTGGTTCACCGATTAAAACAGGATTATTTTTTGTTCTTCTTGATAAAACCTGTACAGTTCTACGAATTTCTTCATCTCTTCCAATTACAGGATCTATTTTGCCTGCTTCAGCCTTAGCTGTATAATCTATAGTATATTTTTTTAGAGCATTATATTTATCTTCTGCGCCTGCACTATCTGCTTTACGTCCTTTACGCAATTCTTCAATAGCATTATTTAAAGATTTTGCATTAATACCACAATCAGTCAAAATCTTATTAACAGTTGTGTCTGGTACAATAAGCATTGCCAAAAGTATTTTTTCAACACTTACATATTCATCACCTGATTGTTGACATATTTTTTCTGCAGCAGCAAAAATTTTAGTTATTTGTTGATTTGGCAGGCATTCTACGCTGTCTCCGGATACTTTAGGTAATTTATCTAAAGCTTCTTGCGTAGCTTTTTTAGCTTTTTTAGCATTGCCACCAGCATTATTAATTAAACCTGCACAAAGTCCTTGTTCATCATCTAACAAAACTTTTAATAAATGTTCTGCTGTCAAAAATTGATGAGATTCATTTGCTGCTAATGTTGAAGCTGATTGAATAAATCCTCTTGAACGATCTGTAAATTTATCAATATTCATCCTATACCTACCTTTCTTTTCTATTTTTTATATAGGTATGCAAATATCAATTTTCAAGATAGCTTATCAAATTACAAACAAAAAAATTTATCTTTAATCACAAAAAACATGACATATAATATGGCAAATATATTATTTCATTTTCTCTTTTTATATCAGCATCATGCAAAACAATTTGATTTCCTACTTTATTTGAAAATTTTTGCTTAAATTTTAACAAAGAATTTATTTTGTAAGGCCTTGATGATTTTACTTCAATAGGAATTATCTTTCTATTTTTCCTAATTATAAAATCAATTTCCATGGATAATTTATTATAATTATCATATTCAACATAAAATATTATTTTATGCCCTGCTGCTTTTAAAGACTGAGCAACAATATTTTCTATAAACATGCCTTCATTTATGTGCAATTTATCAAGCAAAATTGCTTGATACAAATCATTTTGTATAAAATCACTATCATTAAAAGATAAATTAATCAAAAGTCCTGTATCCATCATATAACATTTAAATCTCTTATTTTCTAAATTTAATGTTAAAGCTGGACTTGGATCTAGAGTATTACGAGCGACATTAACAATCATTGCCTCATCGAGCCATCGTAGTGCACCTTGATAGTCCCGCAATCTAGCATTTTTATTTAAATGAGAAATACAAAAAATATTTGTCTTTGATGAGCTATCATGTCTACCTAATTCTGAAGGAATATTTTCAAGGATATTTCCAACATATTCGTAATTTTCTTCTTTCTGCTCTTTAATGTCATTTCTGTATAATTCAAGGATTTCTTTTTTTACAAAATCTACTTTTTCAAAATCTTTTGTATTTAAATAAGCAATAACAGCTTGAGGCATTCCTCCAACACACATATATATACGAAATTTTTTTAATATTTCGTTATGCAATTTATTTAATGGTTTTAAATTATCAAAATGCTCTCTTAAAACATTAATAGTTATATCATCACCTAATGCTGCTAAGAACTCTTCAAAATCTAAAGGGAACATTTCAACAGTGTATTCTTCAGAAGGAATTAAAATTTCTTCATTTTTTGATTTTTTTGTAATCCCTGCTAAAGATCCTGTTTCTATATAATCATATCTTCCGTCTTTTAATAAAGTTTTTAATGCTTGTCTTGCCTTTGGAAAAAGCTGAATTTCATCTAAAACAATCAATGAATTACGAGGATATAATTTCTTTTTATATTGTAGTTGAATAGCATTAAAAAAATAATCCAAATCTAGTAAACTATTTACAAATAAATCCTTAATTAATTCGTTTGCTTCTTGGAAATTTATGACAATATAAGATTTATAGTTTGTTTTTCCGAATTCCTCAGCAATAGTTGTTTTTCCAACACGCCTAGCCCCTTTAATAAAAAGAGCATAATTTGGCGCATATTCAGACTTCCACTTATTTAATTCTGATAAAATTTTTCTTTTTAAAATAATTTTCTTTTGCATTTTAGCATCCATAATTTGTTACACTTTTTATTTTAATTATACAGATAATTTCACAAAAACGCCATATATTTTTAGCAATATTTCACAAAACCACCACAGATTTAACATTACAATTTCACAAAATCACCATAGTTTTAACGTCATATTTTTACAAAAAAACTCTAAACAAAAAGCATAAAATTGCCCAATCATTAATTCTAAAAATTAATGAAACAACTGAAATATTATAAAAAAACTAAATTATAATTTTTGCAACAAAGCTCTAACTTTTGACAAAGTTACCATTTTTTCTCCAGATGTATCAATTACATCCCAAGAAACAACACCTACATCTTTGTTTAATTGTTCTTCTAGTTCTTTTGGATCTTTTACATCTGAAGGATTACGTAATCTTTTCATTACACGTTCTTTACGAATTTCAATAGGAGCATCGCCCCAAA
The DNA here is from genome assembly GCA_024407875.1 of Alphaproteobacteria bacterium. Taxonomy (GTDB): domain Bacteria; phylum Pseudomonadota; class Alphaproteobacteria; order CAAGCB01; family CAG-977; genus UBA2903. The sequence continues at coordinate 189,993 of JAKSVT010000001.1, read as the reverse complement.
TCCCTAGAAATTTAACCCCTGCTTCTTGTGCAATATTTTCAATACGTTCTCTTTGCTTTTGATCATGGAATAATGCATCAGCAACGACAGATTGCCCTGTCTTTAATACTTCTTTACATTTTTCACATAATGTATCAAAAACTTTTTCTTCTAAATCTTTTGTATAAGTGTCAGTTGGGACATAATCTTCTAAACCAACACCTAATATATTCTTACGAATTACATCATCTCTTAAAATAACAGCTCCTGGAGAATTTCCAATATACGGAGCAGATTCACGACTAATTCTTGATTTACCAGAACCTGACAATCCTCCACAAGCCATTAATATTGGAGGTTCTTTTTTAAGCAAACGTCTTGCCATAACTAAATGACTATAAGCTCTATTTGCTAGCAAATTAGCTGCAATTTTATCTTTTAATCCTGCTGATTGTTCTGCAAAAACATATGCATTAACACATGCTCTGCATGACATAAACAAAGGCAAACAGCGAACCCCTTCTGTATCTCCAGATAATGCAATATAATGATTAAATAATATACTTGATAATCTACGTAATCCCTTACTTTCCATATCTAACAACAAGAAAGCAAAATCATATAAAATATCAATATTTGTCAATTCATCATAGAATTCAATAGGATTAAATACTGTAACTTTTCCATCACAAATTGCTATATTACGTAAATTCAAATCTCCATGACATTCACGAATTTTTCCTTCGTCGCCACGTTTTTTTAGCAACTCTTTTACATTTTCTAATTCCGTAAATTGTGCTGCTTCTAATGCATCTACATCATCGGCATCAAACACTGAAGGTGTAAAGCAACGTATCATTGCATTATTTTCTAAAATACGGCCTCGAATAATATCTACAGGATCTCTAGATTTTACAATTTTTGCTTTGCTGTGCATTTCATAAATGCGTTCAGCAGTATCCATCATTTCAAATCTATCGAGCTCTCCATGATCTGTCATTTTATCAAACAACATATCTTCTGGAAATTCCTTCATAACGAACAAATAATCAACTATTTCTTCGTTAGCTTTACCACTCGTTCCAATTTTAAAATTTTTGCCAATACGAACAACCGGTTCTACACGATAAGCAAATCCTGGAGCCCACATATTACATAGGTCCATTTCCTTCTCGCAAGCCATACGTCTTTTCTCCACAGACGAATAGTCAACATAAGGGAACTTTACGCCACGTTTTAATTTATATGCAAATTCTCCAGTTAAAAAAACTACAGAAATATTTGTTTCTTTAACTATAATTTTTCTAGAAGACTTTAAACCATATATATCAGGTTTTGATAACGCATTACGTAAATCGGACTGGTCATCAATGATCATCGGTTGTTCCTTTAAAAAGTTTATCTAAAATACTAGCATCCTGGCTTATGTGATGGGTTAGTATTTTTAGCATTTTGAGGTTGTGATGCTAAAGATGAATTAAATTGTTGAGTTACACGAACAAATGTTGTTCTCTTGCTCAATTCTTTCAATGTTCTTGCACCAACATACGTACATGTTGAACGTACACCACCTAAAATTTCTTTAACTGTTTCAGCAACTGGACCTTTATACTCAACTAATACTGTGCGGCCTTCACTTGCACGATAGCTTGCAACACCACCAGAATATTTTTCCATAGCTGTATCTGAGCTCATACCATAGAAACGACGATATTTTTTACCTGTTGCTTCATCAACAACAATATCACCACCAGATTCATCATGACCAGCTAACATTCCGCCCAACATCACAAAGTCTGCACCAGCACCAAATGCTTTTGATACATCACCTGGACATGTACAACCGCCATCAGCAATAATATGTCCGCCTAAACCATGAGCTGCATCAGCACATTCAATGATAGCTGATAATTGAGGATATCCTACACCTGTTTGGATACGTGTTGTGCAAACAGAACCTGGACCAATACCTACTTTAACGATATCTGCACCTGACAAAATTAATTCTTCTGTCATTTCTCCTGTTACAACATTACCTGCAATAATTGTTGTTGTAGGGAAGCATTCACGAATTTTACGCAAATAATCAACAAAATGTTGACTATATCCATTTGCTACATCGATACAAATGAATTTAATAGCAGGATTTGCTCCAATTATACGTGTAATTCTTTCGAAGTCTTTATCTGATGTACCTGATGTAATTGCTAAATGTTCATAGCTTTCCTTATCACATGTAGAATTAAAATCAGCCCATTGTTCTTTTGTATAGTGTTTATGAACACATGTAAACATTCCAAATTCTTTTAAAACTTTAAATATTTCAAATGTTCCAACAGTATCCATATTAGATGCCATAACAGGAACACCTGTCCATGTTGCTTTAGAATTTCTGAATGTGAAAGTTCTATTTAAATCAACTTCGGATCTTGAACGTAATGTACTACGTTTTGGACGGAATAAAACGTCCTTAAAATCCAATTTCATATCTTCTTCTATACGCATAAAGACCTCTTTTATTATTAAAATCTAAATCCAGACTTTTTCAAAGTCCAAGACTCTCAAAAAACCTCTTTTAAACTAACAGATTTTGATTTTTTTTCAACAATAATTAGAATTAAATTTGCAATTGAATAAATGACATTTTAACGACAAAAAAAGAAGTGGTTGAAATTTTTATATTTAAGAAAATTAAAAGCTATTTATTATAATGACCTTTGATGTTCTGCTTTACATCATGAAATATTGACATTTAATAGTAATAAAATGTTACAATTGTATCAAAAGCATCAAATTTCATAACAAAACCGACAATTTTCTTTAAATACACTTGAAAAAGCGTTGTAAATTAACCATATTTTTATTATAGAGTTATAGTAGATAAAATGATTAACGTTAAAAAAATATCGGGGTTAAATTATGGCAAATCCTTATACGGTTTTAGGTGTATCAAAAAATGCAACAGCTGAAGAAATTAAACAAAAATATCGTCAGCTTGCAAGAAAAATGCATCCTGATTTAAATCCTAATGATCCAAAAGCTGCAGATAAATTTAAAGAAGTAACTTCAGCTTATGAAATCTTATCAGATCCTGAAAAACGTCGTCGTTTTGATGCAGGAGAAATTGATGAAACTGGAAAAGAAAGAGCTGGATTTGGTTTTAATCCAAATGGATTTTCTCGTTCCAATAACACTCATGGATTTTCTGGATTTGATTTTGGCTTTGGATCTTCATCTTCTAAACGTCGTTCTGGATTTGACTTCTTCAGTGATATGTTTGGTGGAGCTGGCGAAGAAGATATCTTTTCTAAGACTAGAAGTTCTAGCAGAGCCAAAAGAGTTGGCGAAGATATAAACGTTGAATTGAACATTTCATTTTTAGAAATGGCAACAGGTGTAGATAAACCTATTACATTACCTAATGGAAAAACTTTAAGTTTAAAAATCCCTGCAGGGATTGAAACAGGCGCTGTTTTACGCATGAAAGGTCAAGGCCATAAAGGAATTAGTGAAAACGGTGATGCTTTAGTTAAAATTAATATTTTACCTCATAAATACTTCAAAAGAGAAGGCGCTAACGTAATTTTAGAATTACCTATTACTATTAAAGAAGCTATATTAGGAGCTAAGGTTACAATTCCTACACTTTATGGTGAAGTATCCTTGTCTATTCCTACTCATTCATCGACAGGATCAACTTTACGTTTACGTGCTAAAGGATTAAAAACTCCTAGTGAAACCGGGGATCAATTAGTCAAAATAAAGGTTGTTTTACCTGAAAAACCTGATGGTGATTTATATAAATTCATGCAAAAATGGAACGATCCTTCACCAAATCCTAGATTAAAATTAGGCATTATTTAACAACTATAAATAGGACAAGCTCAATGAATAGATTTGGAAAAATGTTCACTTTTACAAGTTTTGGTGAAAGCCATGGACAGGCTATTGGGTGTGTTATTGATGGAATGCCTAGTAATATTGAACTAAGTGAAAGCGATATTCAATCAGATTTAGATTTAAGAAAACCTGGTCAAAGCTTACAAACAACTCAAAGAAAAGAAAGCGATACAGTTCATATTATATCAGGAACCTTTGAAGGCAAAACCACAGGATCACCTATTTGTTTATTAATTCAAAATGAAGGCGCTCATAGTGGTGATTATTCTGATATAAAAGATAAATTTAGACCATCTCACGCTGACTTAACTTATTTTTTAAAATATAAAAATAGAGATTATAGAGGTGGCGGAAGGTCATCTGCTAGAGAAACTGCAATGCGTGTTGCTGCAGGAGCTTGTGCTAGAAAGTTAGTAAAATCACTTTTACCTCAAAGCAATATCGATATTACTGCAAAAATGATAAAAGTTGGAAATGAAACAAATCCAAATCTATTTAACAAAATTATAGATAAAGCTAGAGAAAATAACAATTCTGTAGGCTGCGTTATTGAAATAGTTGCAAAAGGAGTTCCTTTTGGCTTAGGAGAACCTATCTATGATAAAATCGATGCTGCCATTGCATCAGCTATGATGGGCATTAATGCTGTAAAAGGTGTAGAAATTGGAGATGGATTTGATAGTGCAAATTCTTTAGGCTCTGAAAATGCCGATGAAATTTATACAAATGAATATAAAGAAATTGTATTTAAATCAAATCATTGTGGAGGAATTTTAGGTGGGATTACAACGGGACAAGATATTGTTGTTCGTATTGCTGTAAAACCTACCCCTTCTATTTCTCAATCTCTTCATACAATTACAACCTCTTTAGAAAACACATCTATTACAACTCATGGAAGACATGATCCTTGTATAGGCCCTCGTGTTATTCCTGTCGCTATTGCAATGATGTGGTGTGTATTAGCAGACTTTGTTCTATTCGCTAGAGCTAATTCAAACAATTAAAAAAAAGAAGGAGTTAAATCTCCTTCTTTTTTATTTATCTTAATTCTACAAATTCTCCAACAAATTTGTCATCTTCTGTTTGACCAGTTGTTAGTCTTTCTACAACAGGCCCTACAGCTGGAGGTTTATCTCCCCATCTACCCATTGCTGACCAAACAAATGGAGCAACTCTAATCATATCACTTGGCAAATATTGTCTTGGAATTAACAAATAATAAGCATCTTGAGTTTCAAAACTCAAAATATTATACGTTAACATAATTCCTGTAGAATATGAGTTTACATCAACATAATATGCTGCATTACCCTTATGACGTTCTAACAAGGCTACATGACTAAACCCTTCTTTTGTATAAACATTTGGTAAGCCATAAATATTTGAAGAAAATCCTTGAGCCTCATCTCCATATAATGGATTTATGAACATACAATAATCTAATCCAGCGTTTGCAGGTAAAGCATATCCATTTTTAACGAATTTAAAATGCCAGAAATTTTTATCATTAAACGCTTGAAGTTCTTTAAATGTTGGATTTTCATTTTTCTTAGAAAAACTCTTCCATTTATTTGAATAATATTCTTTTTCATTTAAATTTATAAGGCTAAATTCAACATCTTTAGATAAATAGAAGGCTTCAAAATTATCCTGCAAAGGTACATAAACATCTTCAGATGTATCGATATCAAAAGACGTTATCTTTGTTCTCTTTTCAAGCACTTTTCCTGTAAACATGCTAATCAAAACCTTACCTTGACCAGCCTTAATCTTTAGCAATTGATTATTTACAGAATAAAGATTTCTTACATATAATTCCTTACTATTGGATACATATTCTTGATTTATTTTAACATCTACTTCTGCTAAACCTTCTACATCATCAGGAACTAATGTATCTTTTGTTAAACCATCAATAATAAACACAGCCGTTTCAAAAGGTTTTAACTTTTTAAAACTTATCTTATTATCAGCTACTTCAAATTCAATATTTCCTAAAACCTTATCAACTTTTAAGTTTTTATTTTCATAAGGCAAAACAACTTCTGCTTTTTGATTGTATTTAGTATCAAAATTAGAAACAACTAAAGCTGTTCTTTTTTCTCCAGTTAAATAGAAAGCATAAATCTTAGTATTGCTTAAATTTAAACTTATGCGAGTTCCACTATAAAACAATTCTGGATAAGCATTCTTTACTCTTAACAAATCACGATATGTATTTAAAATTGAGTTTGGATCTTTGTCTTGTTTTACCATATTATGAGTTTTTGCATTTTTACATGTTGGCATAATTGTTGATTTTGCCTTAGTAAAGCCACTTAACTCTCCTTCTTCCCAACAAAATACTGATAAAGAACTATTTTTCCATTCAGAAATATCATCAGGATTTCCTTCTACACCTTTAGCTCCTAATTCTTCACCTGCAAAAATTTTTACATGTGCTGGAGATAAAAGAGTATTTGCAGCAATTAACTTAAGATCTTCGTCTTTACCTGTATACGATCTATCAGACATACGTGTAATATCATGATCAGTTAAATAAGCTACTCTATCCTTTAAAGGGATTTTCATAAACTCTATTGGATTATCATAATAATTATGGAAAATCTTTGGCTTTAATGATTGTTTTAAATCAAAAACATCCTCTTTATACATATGTTCAATCATAGAATGATCAACCATAGCATCAAACATTTCTCTATTTGGTAAAATGTATTCTATATTACTTGGAATAGGCAAAACTTCAGCTAATAGAACTTTATCTTTACCATATTTATTATTTAAATGTTGACGAAGTTTTTTATAGAACTTAAAGTTTTCTGGTTGATGATATTGATTTTCTTGTCCAGGACCATTAATAAACATATGTTTTGCTGCATCCATTCTAAATCCATCAACACCAACATCCATCCAATAATCAACAACAGAATAAATATAATCCATTACTGGCTTATAATGGTAATCTAGCATTGGAGAATCTCCCCACAAGCTATAATAATATCCCCCTGTTTTTAAAGGCTTCCATGGTGATGATTGAAACTCGAAACTATAGTCATTAAAGTTCATCCACACCCCATCAGGTATTGAATCTTTAACATAAAACCATTTACGATAAGGACTATTTTTATATGTTTGTATATGTTTAAAAAATGGATGTTCAACAGAAATAACTGTAGTAATAAAGTCCAAAATAACTCTAATATCTCTTTTATGAGCTTCTTTAACTAATTTTTTTAAGTCTTTGATAGTGCCATATTCAGGCATTATTTTTTTAAAATCTTTTATTTCATAACCTAAATGAGAACGTAAACGAGTATCATCAACTAAAGCTTCAGAAATTGGGTTAAAATAAATAGCATTAACGCCTAAAGATTTAATATAATCTAATTTTTCTGTAACTCCTCTTAAGTCCCCTAACCCATCACCATTTGTATCTTTGTAGCTCTTAACAAAGATTTGATAAATAGCCATATGTTTGTACCAGTTTTCATCCATTTTTACAGGTCTATTTAAGAAATATCCCAAAACGCCACAAACTAGTACACTTATAGAACTTACTAAGATTATACTTTTTTTCATTTTATTACCTATCAAAATTATCTATTTAGAAAATATAATACACAGCACCTAAAAAAAACACAAAAGATTTATTTAATAAAATCAAGAAGTAAACTTGCTATCTTAGTGCTATGAACAATATAACTTCCATGATTTTCATTATCTAAAATATTTAATTTTGAGTTTTTAATACTATTAGCAATTAATTTTGTATGATCTTGAAGGATTAAATCATTACTGCCTGCTAAAACTAAAGTTGGGATAGTAATTTTGCTCAACTCATTAGCATCTATATTAGGTTCATCTAGCATTAATTTTAAATTTATTGACCGTGTGATAAAATGCATAATCTTAATTATACGAACAGCAAATTTTTTAACGCCTTTTGGATTTAAATTTGCACCACTTATTACTAGATGCGTAAACAAATTAGGTTCTTTCATTGCACATAGAAGACCTACAATTCCACCATCACTAAATCCATAAAAAGCACAATCTTTTATTTCTAATTTATTTACAAAACAAATAACATCATTAGCTATATCATTATAAGATATTTTTTTAACTTTATCTGACAAACCATGATTTCTGCTATCTATCAAATAACATGTATAATGTTCTTTTAAAACCTCAACAGCTTTATCAAAAATCTTATGATTTTCTCCATTGCCATGAACCATTATTAATGGTTTGCCTTTACCTATAACTTCATAATATAAATTTACATCGTTAACTAAGATTTTCATAATCAGTCATCTTTTTCATTATCAAAGCCATCTAAATAATCACCAAATGTTAAATGAAGAGGATCGAAAGCTAATTTAATAATTTCAGTTTTTCCATTTTTATTTACACAGACATTTACAACAACTTCAAAAAAATTCTTTAATGGTTGCCCCATTGGATTTTTCCACATACTTTTCCTATCTAATAACATAACAACATCAAAATATCTTTCTGCATGTTCTATTGAAGAAATATCCTCTAATTCAGGAACCTTATTTAATCTATTTTCTAACTTTTCTTTATCAATATAAGATGTACAAATTATATTAATATCATACTCTCTAGCTATATATTTTAGTTCATGAATATTACTGTAAATGTCGCCTTCCATATCTTGGATAGTATTTATAATTATTAACTTAGGTAAGTTTTTTTCTTTTTTTAATTCTTCTAATTCCAATTTTAAATCATTTATTGATGGGATTTTTTCACTAAAATATATTGGCAAATTTTTCATACATAACTTAGGAACTGTAGTAGTAAGCTTATCAATATCATCCCTACTTAATTTTCCACTTTTCATATCTACAGCACTAACTCTAGCTTCATGAGATAAAGCCATTCTACCAAAATCATTATTTGACCAATCAAAAGAATAAAAATTAACTCTTAATCCAGCTTTAGCCAAATTCAAACACAAATTCATTGCTAGCGCAACTTTAGCAGCACCAGCCACTCCTCCTAATAGGTAGACTTGTTTAGTTTTAATTCCTCCAATACAATCATCTAAATCTTCTAAATAAGTAGGATATTCTATTTTATTAGGATTTGAAACCTTATCTGCAACTTCTTCTATTGTCTTATCTAAAATATATTCAAAATTACATTCAAACTTTTTTATCTTATTAGAACTCATAATCCCCTCCTAATAAAAAGACTTATAAAAAGTTTAAAATATTTATGTTTTCTTTTCAATATTAAAAAATGGGGAAAGAAATCTATTTCTTCCCCCATCTTATATTATATTTTCAAAATATTATTTTTTCTCAACTTCAACAGTCTTTGGCATATCAACTTTAATATGCAATTCCTTCAATTGTTGAGGTGTTACTTCGCATGGTGCTTGCATCATTAAATCTTGAGCCATACCATTCATTGGGAACAAAATAACTTCACGAATATTTGGTTCATCAGCTAATAACATAACCATACGGTCGATACCAGGAGCTGCACCACCGTGAGGAGGAGCACCATACTTAAATGCATTCAACATTCCGCCGAACTTGCGTTCAACAACTTCTGGACCATAACCAGCAATTTCAAATGCTTTGTACATAATGTCAGGACGATGGTTACGAATAGCTCCTGAAGACAATTCAATACCATTAACAACAATATCATATTGATATGCTTTAATATCTAATGGGTTCATATTCATAAGAGCATCCATTTCGCCTTGTGGCATTGAGAATGGGTTATGAGAGAATATAATCTTACCTGTTTCTTCGTCTAATTCGTACATTGGGAAATCTGTAATCCAGCAGAACTTAAAGATTCCTTTTTCACACAAATCCAATTGATCACCAATGTGTAAACGAGCTTGACCAGCAAACTTCTCAACTTTACCCTTCTTTTCACATACGAAGAATACAGCATCACCTTCTTTAACGCCACATGTAGCTTTAATTTGATTGATACGATCTTCATCCAAATTCTTAGCAATAGCGCCTTTTGGACCTTCTGCTGTATATGTAATAAAGCCAATGCCTGGCAATCCGATTTCATGAGCCCATGAATTCATCTTATCAAACCAACTACGTGGTTTTGCTGCAGCACCAGGTGCAGGAATTGCACGAACCAAAGAACCATTTTCAACAGCTTTTGCAAAAATAGCAAAACCTGAATTGCGGAAGATTTCAGAAACATCTGAAATAATCAATGGGTTACGTAAATCAGGCTTATCAGAACCATACTTTAACATAGCTTCTTGGAAAGGAATGCGTGGGAATGGAGCTGGTGTTACTTTACGTCCATTTGCAAATTCATTAAAGATACCTTCTAATACAGGTTCAATTGCATTGAATACATCATCTTGAGTTACAAATGACATTTCAAAGTCTAATTGATAGAATTCACCAGGTGAACGATCTGCACGGCTATCTTCATCTCTGAAGCATGGTGCAATTTGGAAATAACGGTCAAAACCAGAGACCATCAACAATTGCTTAAATTGTTGTGGAGCTTGTGGTAATGCGTAGAATTGACCTGGATGTAAACGAGAAGGTACCAAGAAGTCACGAGCACCTTCTGGAGAAGAAGCTGTCAAAATTGGTGTTTGATATTCAATAAATCCTTGTTCAATCATACGACGACGTGCAGAAGCAATAACTTTTGAACGTAAAATCATATTATTGTGTAATTTTTCACGACGTAAGTCTAAGAAACGATAACGCATACGAGCATCTTCTGGTTGTTCAAAATCACCAGCTACTTGTAATGGCAAAATATCAGCTTCTGATAAAACTTTTGCTTCATCAACATAAACTTCTATTTCACCTGTTGCCAAATTCTTATTAATTGTATCACCTTCACGTTTTACAACATGACCTGTAACACAGATAACAGATTCTGGACGACAACGTTCCAAAATTTTAAATACTGGGCTTGAAACATCAAATACACATTGTGTTAAGCCGTAATGGTCGCGCAAATCGATAAAAATCAAATTACCGTGATCTCTTTTACGATGAATCCAGCCTGACAAACGAACTGTTTGTCCGACATTTGCTAAACGCAATTCACCGCAAGTATGCGAACGATATGCATGCATGGAAAGTACCTTCCTTATATTAAACAAAAAAATAAAATTTAATGATTAGTTATCGTATTTTAAGGGGTAAATTGTCAATAGTTTATTTTAATTTTTTGATTAAAATTTCAACTATTCTAATTCTTCTTCAGGAATATTATTATCAATTGAATATCCACCTGAACGAACTGTTCTAATTACATCACTTTCTCCACCTTCATTCATTGCTTTACGTAAACGACGAATGTGAACATCAACAGTTCTTAATTCAACATGAATATCATTTCCCCAAACTTCTTTTAACAAAGCTTCTCTTGAGAAAACAACTCTTGGTTGTTTAATTAAAATTACCAATAATTTGAATTCTGTCGGGCCTAAATGAATATAGCGCTTACCACGCATTACCCTACGTTTCACCATATCAACAGATACATCTTCAAACTGGTAAATTTCTACATCATCTTCATTTTGTACAGGTTGCATTCTACGGAGCATAGCACGAATTCTTGCAATTAGCTCTGGAACAGAAAATGGTTTTGTTACATAATCATCGGCACCCGTAGCTAAACCTTCTACTTTATCCTTTTCTGAACTTAAAGCTGTAAGCATAATAATTGGCAAATTACGCAAATCATCATCTGCACGAATCTCTGCACAAATTGTAATCCCATCTTTTTCAGGAAGCATTCTATCCAATAATAATAAATCTGGTTGGAATTTACGAATTGTATCTATAGCTTTTCCGCCATTTTGTTCGAACATAACTTCGAACCCTGCATTAAACAAATTATATTGTAATAATGTACAAATATCTGCTTCATCTTCAACAATCATTATTTTAGTCATAAAACATTAACCTCTTAAAGCTTCAATATTTTTTGCATAATTACCATCGTTAAATACAGCACTTCCTGCAACCAAAACGTCTGCACCTGCGCTTACACATAATTTAGCAGTATCTTTATTGACACCACCATCTACTTCAATTTCTATTGGACGATTTTGAATCATTTGTTTAACTCTTTTCATTTTTTCCAATTGAGAACCAATAAAACTTTGCCCCCCGAAACCTGGGTTCACTGTCATTATCAAAACTAAATCAATCTTATCTAAAACATACTCTAAAACACTTTCTGGAGTAGACGGATTTAAAGCTACACCAGCTTTTATTCCATAAGATTTAATTTGTTGAAGTAGTCTATCTAAATGTTTATCAGCTTCAGCATGAACCGTAATAATATCAGCACCAGCCTTTGCAAAAGCATCTATAAAATTAGAAACAGGTTCTATCATTAAATGAACATCAAAAACTTTATCTGTTGCTTTACGAACAGCTTTTACAACAGGAGCACCAAAAGTTATATTAGGTACGAAATGACCATCCATAACGTCAATATGGATATAATCAGCTCCGGCTTTATCTATAGCCGTAATCTCTTCGCCCAATCTAGAAAAATCGGCAGACAAAATACTTGGTGCTATTTTAATACTCATGTTAAAAACCTTATAAAAAAACTCGCCTTGATATTAAATTAAAACAAGTTGCTTTGTCAACGAATAAAAAACATCATAAATTATTGCAAAATATTCGTAGCTTCTACCCACCAATGTGGATGAGCTTTACATACTCTTTCTTTTGCTAAATTAGCTGTTTCAATATCTTTATAAATACCAAAACAAGTTCCTCCTGATCCAGACATCGCTCTAAACAAGCAATTTTCTGTCTTATCAAAATAATTTAAAACTTCTCTTACACTTGGTTCTAATTCACAAGCTGCATTTTCTAAATCATTGTGACGTAATTTTAATTGATTTACAAATTCAAAAACTGAAGAATATGCCATAGTTAAAGGCATTGGTTTTGAAAAAACGGGTTTTCTTGTTTTAAACACTAATGGTGTTGATACAGGTTTATTTGGATTAACTAATAAAATTGACATATTAGGTATTTTTTTAGCAACTTCTAACACTTCCCCTATTCCAGAAACTTGTACAGGTTTCTTTTCAATACAAGAAGGCACATCAGCCCCTAGCTCTAAAGCTAATTTCATTAGCTCTTCTTTTTCTAATTCTTTTTTCCATAATTTTTGCAAAGCTATTAAAGTAGCTCCTGCATCTGTAGAACCTCCACCGATTCCACTAGCTAAAGGCAATTTTTTTTCTAAAACGATCTTTGCTTTACACTCAACATTTAATTTATTAGCCAAAGCAAATGCTGCTTTATAAACTATATTATCAGGACCATTTGATAAGAAAGTTTCATCTTTTGTAATATTATTTTTATTAATTGAATTTATTACTTCTAATGAAAAACTATCACTTTCTTCAACACTTATAACATCACCAAATTCAGTAAACACAAACAAACTATCTAACAAATGATAGCCATCTTGTCTTTTTCCAACAACATGTAAATATAAGTTTACTTTAGCAGGAGCTGTTATTTGTATTTTTTCCATTAAATTTTCCTATTATTCTTTACCTTTTTTTTGTTTGAATTTGCTTTTAATTCAACTTCTTTTTCGAATTCATCCAAACCTATTTCAAGCTTTCTTTGGACTTTTTCTTTTTCTCCATTTGGAAAATCGTCATTAACATCTAAAGCTTTACGCCATTGATATTGAGCTTCTCTTTTTCTGCCCACTTTCCAATAAACATCTCCCAAATGAGCATTTACAACACCACTACCTGCTCCTAATGCTGTTGCTTTTTCTAACATAATTAAGGCTTTTTCATAATTATGTTGTAAATACGCTCCAAAACCAACAGAATCAATTATTGAATAATTATTTGGTTCTAATCTAATTGCTTTATCTAATAACTCATTTGCTTTTGCAATATTTATCTTCTTTTCTAACCAAGAATAACCCAAATAATTAAGCAAAAAACTATCTTTATCAAATATGCTTATAGCTTTTTTAAAATCTGCTTCGGCCAATTCCCATTGACCTTTTTTATCATAAGCAATTCCCCTATAATAATAGAGTAAATACTTTGAAACTTTTTCATTAGGCATATACTTAATTGCATTACTATAGGCATCAACGGCTTTATCATAGTCTTCTTTTGATACATAAGTTGCACCTAAATCTGACCATATATAAGCAGAATCTTGTTTCTTTTTAACCAAATCTAACAAAACATTTTCTGCTTCTGCATAATTTTTCATCTTCAAATATATATTTGCCAATTTCATTCTAGATGCTAAATAAATATCTGATTTTTCTGTTTCACTTTTATAAATTTCTATAGCTTTATCAAATCTTCCTTTTTTCTCATGCAATTCTGCAAGCAAGAATTTTGCCAAAGATAATTTATTATCTAAATATAACGACAATCTAATAAAGAATATTGATAAATCTTCTTGATCCCTTGCTTTAAATGAACCTGCTAATCCAAAAAATACATCACTTACACCAGCTTTAGGATCTTTAATAATAGGATCTACACGTCCACTTTCAATTTTATTTCCTCTAGTAAAGAACAATTCATCTTTCATAGCATATGATGTATCCAATCTTCTGTATGCTTCAAGCATAGAATCAAACACACTCATCTTATTTCTTCTAATCAAGAAATTTCCATAAACTTGAGCTACTCTTAAAGTAAGTCCACTAGGCAAATCTAATAAATCTTTAAATTCTTCATCAGCTTCATCGATTTTTTTCAAATAATCGAACATCATAGCTCTATTAAAATGATAGAACGCTTTTTCATTACTTAATTTTTCTAATTCATCAATTGCTGTTCCTTCTTTACCCATTGCTATATAAACCCAACAACGGAACATAGGAGCCAACATCTTTACATTATCGTCTTTTTCTAATAAATCTATGTATTTCAAAGCTTTTTTATAATGATTATTTTTTAATTCAAAAGCGTAAGAAACTAATATATGAAGTAAATTATTTTTCTTTTCAGAATCATCTACATCAGAAAATTTATATGCTTCATCAATTCTTCCTTCATAAGACAACAAAGAAAATAGTTCTTCTTTTAAATTATTATTATTTGGATCTTCTTGAAGCGCTGCATACAAATAACTTATAGCTTCAGAATAATTTAAATCCCTTTTTGCTTGCTGAGACAACAAATAAGTGTCTATTGAAATATTAGATATAGGAGCACTTACAGAAGACTTTTCTGAACTTTCTTTATCTTCCTGTGTAACATTTGCAAAACTATTCTCACAAAGCAAAAAAGTACTAGCAAACATTGTCGAAACTATAATGTTTTTTATTTCTTTAACACCTAGCATTTATTGTAATCCTATATAGAAAAATCATAGTAATTTGATACATTTTGTTCTCTATTTATAAAAAAATCAAGCAATTACAAAAAAAATATGATATATGTATCGCCCATGAACGAAAAGATTAATAATTTTGCTGTATTACAATGGCTTATTGAAGCTGGCGCTGATGAATGCATCAGCGATGATGTCGCGAATCGTTTAGAGCTAGCACAAAGCACTCCAACATATCGTTTACCTTCAGCTCCTGCTTATAAAGCTCCAAGCAATATTTCAAAGCCAAAAGAAGAGGTTTATTATCAAACATCTACTAAGGCTCCTATTATAGCAAAACCACAACCTGTAAAAACAACATCTTTACCAATACAACAAAGTCAAACTTCAAATTTAGAAGAAGCTATAAATCGTGCTAAAGAATTAGCAAAAATGTCTAATTCACTAGAAGAGTTAAGGGAAAATATAAGCAAATTTGAATTTTGTTCATTAAAAGAAAAAGCTAATAATTTAGTTTTTGCAAAAGGTAATCCTAAAGCTAAATTAATGGTCATAGGTGAAGCTCCCGGAGAACATGAGGATTTAGAAGGACTTCCTTTTGTTGGAGATGCTGGTAAATTATTAGACAAGATGTTAATTGCGATTAAACAAGACTTATCTAACACATATATTACGAACATTTTGCCTTGGAGACCACCTTTTAATAGAACTCCAACACTTGATGAAATGGCTATGTTTGCACCATTTGTTTTTAAACATATAGAATTAATTAATCCTAAAGTTATTATGCTTATGGGAGGTGTTGCTTCTCAATGTGTTTTAAAAACAAGCGTAGGTATTACAGCATTAAGAGGTAAATGGCAAAAGATTACTATTGGGGAATACACTATTCCTTCTATGCCAACATTTCACCCTTCATTCTTATTAAGAATGCCTCAACAAAAAGCTAATGCTTGGATAGATTTACAAGAAGTTCAAAAAGCTTTAGCTTTATAATTAAAAGCCTTTTTCTAATTTATCAAAATATTCGTCTTCTGCTTTTTCAGCTCTTTCCCAAAAATCGCTAGGTTGAACAACTTCAACAGTTCTTCCCCAAGTTGCTAAATACCAAGCCATTTCTAGTACACCACCGGCTTTAAATTTAACACTTAAAGTTCCGTCTTCATTTTTTATCATTTCTTGATTTGGATGGAACACAAAATTGCTTACATAATCAGCAACCTTTTCGTTAAATTTCCATTCAACATCAAAAGGATCTTCCTGGAAAACACCAAAAGATTTAGAACTATATTCTTTTAGATTAAAGTTTTCATCCATTTCAAAATATTCATTAGTATCTTTTGCGGATTCTATTTTTAAAAGCATAAATGTAAGATACTTATCTCTATTTTCTGCTTTAGCTACTAAATAACTATTTCTATCACTATATAAAAAAGCATACGGCATTACTGTATATTCTTTTAATTTACCTTCTTTTCTATATGTAATTTTGACCTTATTACACTCTAAAATACAATTACGTATTGTTGATAAAATTTTACCATCAATTTTAATTACAGGACGAGGACGAAAAGCAATACCCTCAGAAGCCATTAAAGCTTCAGCATCTGTATCAATTTTTGCTTTTTTTTCTCTAATAACTTCAATCTGGCTAATAACTTCTTTTAAAACTTCATGATCATGATCCATCCCTGTTGCTTTTAAAGCATTTTTAGCAGAATTTAATGCTTTTATATGTTCTGCTTTAAAATTAACCATAGCTTTTATAGAATTGCTATTTATCTTCCACCGTTTAATACGATCGCCGTAATTTTTTACCTCTTCAAATTCATTCTGAAATGTATAAAACAAAGCATCACGCATACGTTCAGCAGTTCTTCTACAAACATTATATTCCTGAGCAATTTCATCTAATGACATAGCTCTTCCTTGCATTTCCATTGCTAATTTAAGTAAAGAGCTAATTTTAGCATAAGTCATATCTTTAGATTTTTTTTCAGCCATGATTGTATTTCCTTATATTATTAACGCTTATAAAATACGACTTATTTTGTCGTAACACAAGATTTTATTCTAACTATTGAAACAATCTTTCGGCAACAGCCACAGCTAAAACTGATAAAACAACACTCAAAATAATATATCCCATTGCCATATACGAATGCCCGTTTTGAACTAATTGTTGTGTTTCTAAAGCAAAAGTTGAAAACGTTGTAAAACCTCCACAAACGCCAACTTTTAAAAACAATTTTAAAGGTTGATTAGCATCTAAATATTTATAAGATAATGCAGCAATAACACCTATAGCTAATGATCCAACTACATTTATAATCAATGTATTTATAGGAAGTTTTGTATGCAAATTAACAAAACCTAATAGATATCTAAGCACTGATCCTAAAAATCCACCTAATCCTACCCACAAACAATTTAACATAAATAATACTCCTATTTAGAATTTTTGGTTTTCAGAAACGATACTTAAAACATCTGATGCTCTTACATAATAAGGATGCGTTTCAGGTAATTCCTTTTGAATTTTTTTTGCAAAATCTAAAGCTAACTTTTTATTATTTAAACTTATATTATATTCCATTAATGCATAATTAGCGTACGCAATATTTCCTAATCTTCCATAAGCCACAGCTTTTAAGTGCCATATCATAGGAAGTTCATTCATTAAAGGAGTTAAAACATCTATGGCTTCTTTTGTTAAAGCTTTATTTGTTTCTTCGTTATCATCACTTAATAAAGCTTGTGCTAAACCTACTCGTAATAATTCACTCTTAGGATTTAATTCTACTGCTTTTCTATAAGGACTAATTGCTTTAACACCATTACCTGTTTCAAACAACATTTGTCCTTTTAATTCATAGAAATACGGATTTTTAGGCTCTAATTTTATTAGTTCATCAATTAAATTTTGAGCTTTATCATGTTGCATTATTCTATAATATTTTAAAACTTTTGCATATTTACCATTTATGGAATCATCATTTTTATAAAGTCTATCGATAGTTTTTACATCAGCTAAAAAACCTATAAGCTTAGCTCTTATTCTATCAAATAATTTATTTTCTCTTGCTATTCTATTTGTATCTTGAGCAGGAAAACTTTGTTGTAAAATTAACTCAAGTCTTTCTTTAACCATAGGATGAGTTTGCCACAAAGCAAAATTATCATCCCTATATAAGTCTTCTTGAGTTTTTAATTTTTTCATTATTCCTGCAAATCCTGACAAATCATGTCCAGTCTTTTTTAACAAACTTACAGCTGTTTGATCTGCTGCACTTTCTTCAGCTCTTCTATATCCTGCTAAAACACCCTGAGCAGAATAAATTCCGCCCATTAACATTCCTGTTGCAACATCTGGAGATCCTGATGCTAACCCAGCTAACACACCTGCAACAACAGATATTAAAGTATTTCTTTGTGCTATTTGAATATTATCATAAAGTCTTAAAATATGGCCTCCACTAATGTGTCCTGTTTCATGAGCTAAAACAGCTATAACTTCTTGGCCACTACTTGCTTTCATTAATAAACCTGTATTAATAAAAATATTAAGTCCTGAAGTTGCAAAAGCATTTATTGAATCATCTTTAACTAAATTAATGCCTATATTGCTAGTATCTAGATTTGCTGCTTTAAATAGAGGGACTAAAAATTCATGAATAGCTTTTTCTATTTCTTCATCTCTAATCAAAGATACACTTTGCCCAAAAGCATAATGGCTTTGGGCAAAGAATAAAAATATAATAAAGATAATCTGCTTTATTTTCATAATTACAATGAATAATACATCTTAAATTCTAAAGGATGTGGAGTTTTCATAAATTCTTTTAATTCAGCATTTTTTACTTCTAAATATGAATCTATCAACTCATCAGTAAACACATCACCTTTCTTTAAGAATGTTCTATCTTCATCTAAAGCAACTAAAGCCTCTCTTAAATCAGCTGCAACAGATGGAACATCTTTTAATTCTTCAGGAGGTAAATCATACAAGTTTTTATCCATTGGCTCCCCTGGATTAATCTTATTTTCAATACCATCTAAACCTGCCATCATCATTGCTGCAAAAGCTAAATATGGATTTGCTGTTGGGTCTGGAAAACGAATTTCAATACGTTTTGACTTTGGACTATTTCCATGAGGAATACGACATGAAGCTGAACGATTGCGTGCAGAATAAGCTAGCAATACAGGAGCTTCAAAACCTGGAACCAAACGCTTATAACTATTTGTTGTTGGATTTGTAAAAGCATTTAGTGCTTTTGCATGTTTGATTATGCCTCCAATAAAATATAAAGCCTTATCAGATAAATCTGCATAACCATTACCATGGAACAATGGTTGATTTTTCTTCCATAATGAAAAATGTGTATGCATTCCTGAACCAGCTTCACCCATAACAGGTTTTGGCATAAATGTTGCTGATTTACCATAAGCATCAGCTACATTCTTTACAATATGTTTATATAATTGCAAATTGTCAGCAGTTTTTAACAATGTATCATAAGCAAAACCTAATTCTTGTTGTCCTGCACCTACTTCATGGTGATGTTTATCAACAGGCAATCCTTGATTTGCCATAATTGAAAGCATCTCTGCTCTCATATCTGTAGCATTATCAATTGGAGACAACGGGAAATATCCACCCTTTAATCCAGGTCTATGTCCTAAATTGCCATCTTCAAAATCAATATCACTTGCAGAATCACTTTCATAATTATCAATTTCAAATGACATCTTTTCTGGTTTTACAGCATATTTTACGCCATCAAAAATAAAGAATTCTGCTTCAGCACCAACATAAACTGTATCAGCAACGCCACTTAATGCTAAGTAGGCTTCAGCTTTTTTAGCAACAGATCTAGGATCTCTTACATAAGGTTGTCCTGTTAAAGGTTCACATAATGAACAAATAACGTAAAGTGTCTTTTTCTCCATAAATGGATCTATTCCTGCTGATTGATAATCAGGAACTAATTGCATATCTGATTCATTAATTGTGCACCATCCTGGCATAGAAGATCCATCAATCAACAATCCATCTTCTAACATATCTTCATTAATTGCTGAGTTATGAAAACTAACATGGTGCCATTTACCTAAATAATCTGTAAATCTAAAATCTACAAATTCGATTTCATTTTCATTTACA
Organism: Alphaproteobacteria bacterium; assembly: GCA_024407875.1. Lineage (GTDB taxonomy): Bacteria > Pseudomonadota > Alphaproteobacteria > CAAGCB01 > CAG-977 > UBA2903. The sequence goes on along the minus strand of JAKSVT010000001.1, from coordinate 169,605 downwards.
AACTTTACTAAACCTTCAGCATCTTCAACATTTAAGTTCATCTTTTTTATCCTTAACTAAATAGCATCCTCGCCACGTTCTTCCGTACGAATACGTATAGCATCATCTACAGGCAATATAAATATTTTGCCATCACCAATTTTACCAGTTTTTGCTGTTTGAACTATTGTATCTACTACTTGTTCAACTCTAGCATCTTCAACTACAATTTCCATTTTTACTTTAGGCACAAAATCAACAACATATTCTGCACCTCTATAAAGTTCTGTATGGCCTTTTTGACGTCCATAACCTTTAACTTCTGTAATTGTAATTCCTTGAATATCTATTTCTTGTAAAGCATCTCTTACTTCATCAAGTTTAAACGGCTTAATAATAGCTTCAATTTTTTTCATAATTATATTGCCTTAAATAAAATATTTAATGGCGTTAATATACACGAAATCAATTGTAAAATAAAACAAAAAACGAAAAATATAAGCCAAGCTTATTCATCTGCCATGCATGACAGCTCGAGCCATAATGTTTCTTTTTCATCTTTTTGTGTTTTTAATTGCTCTAATTGTTCTGACCAAGCTGTAAATTGATTAGGATTTTTTGAATATAATTCAGGGTCATTTAAAACATTTTCTATCTTATTTATTTGTTCTTCTAAGTCTTCAATTTCTTTAGGTAAAATCTCTAACAATCTTTTATTTTTATAAGACATTCTATTAGAATTTTGCTTTGGTGTCTCTTCTACCTTTTTTGTCTCTTTCTTTAACGCTTTTTCTTTTTGCTCTTTAGCTTTTAATTCTTTTTCTTTAATCATTTTAATTACATCAGAGCAACTACTTACATATTCAACCACACTTCCATCACCTGATAAATACAAAATAGAAGTAGCAACATTATCTAAAAAATCTCTATCATGACTTACAATTAATACTGTTCCATCATAGTTCATCAATGTCTCTTGTAATAAATCAAGAGTATCCATATCTAAATCATTAGTTGGTTCATCAAGAACTAATAAATTTGATGGTTTAGCCAAAGTTTTTGCTAATATAAGTCTATTCTTTTCTCCACCAGACAAAGCTAAAACAGGTTGATCTAATTGAGCTGGTGTAAACAAGAAATCTTTCATGTAGCTTATTACATGCCTTGGCTCTTCTCCAACAAAAACCGTATCGCCGCCATCAGGGCATAAAGTTTCTTTTATTGTTTTATTTAAATCTAAAGTCGCTCTAGATTGATCAAAATAAGCTTCCTGCAAATTACGCATAATTCGAACTGAACCACTATCTGGCTCAATTTTTCCAGTTAACAACTTTATTAGAGTTGTTTTACCAACGCCATTAGTTCCTACTATACCTATTTTATTTTTACGCATTAATCTAAATGAAAAATCATCTATAATTTTTCTGTCCTCATATTGTTTAGATAAATGCTTGCATTCAATAACTAATTTAGAAGCAACATTGCCGCTATCAACAAATATATCTATTGCTTGTGGAGATTTGATTTGTTCTTTTCTTTCTAATCTTAGATCCTGTAAACGTCTTAATCTTCCCATATTACGTTTACGTCTTGCTGTAACGCCTTTATGAAGCCACTGAGTTTCTCTTTCTATTTTTTTCTTTAATCTTATAGCTTCAAGCTCTTGTTGTTCTAAAATATTTTCAGACCATTCTTCAAATTCAACAAAACCTTTATCCATTGAATAGACTTTTCCTCTATCTATCCAAATCGTTGCATTTGAAACAGAATTTAAAAAAGCCTTATCATGGCTAATAACAATTACAGCGCCATTAAAATCTTTTACTAACTTTTCTATTTTTTCAATAGTCCAAATATCCAGATGGTTAGTAGGTTCATCTAACAAAAGCAAATCAGGTTCACTTACCAAAGCTTTTGCCATAGCAGCTTTTTTCTTTTCACCACCTGATGCTTTAGAAACCAACAAATCGCCATTTATTTCAAAATTGTCTAATAAAATATCAGCTTTAAAGGTTTCACTTTGATCTGTTAAACCAGATAAAACAACATCTCTTAAAGTATTATAATCTTTAAAATCAGAATCTTGTGCCATATAAGCTATTTTAATGCCAGGCTGTAAAAACTTTTCACCTTTGTCAGGTTCTATTAATCCTGCAATTATTTTTAATAAAGTAGATTTACCAGAACCATTTCTTCCAATGAGGCATACTTTATCGCCTCGTTTAATAAATATATCAATACCTGTAAATAAAGGCTTTCCACCAAATGAAAGTTCTACATTTTGTACTGAAAATATCGGAGCTTCGTTTTCCATCTTTTTATACTAGCAAATTAGAAATTCCAACGAATGTTTGCTGTGACATTATGAGATGTATAATCTTTACGCCAATCTAAGTTATATTCAGCTGAAACAACAACTCCTTTAGCTGCTTGGTAGCGAATACCTACAGATCCATTAGCTCCAAATTTTTCTAACTTTTTGCCTTCAACTTCATAGTTAGATCCATTTGATAATGAAACACTTGTCTTTTCACCATTTCGCTTAAAGTCATATTCAGCACCGACACCTGTATCTAACAACCACATACTATCAGAATTTCTTGATAATACATTTTCAAAATCAACTCTAGCTAAAGCCGTAGATACGGAATTTGATGAAGAATCTACTTTTTGACCTACGCTATCTTTATATGCATCAACTTTAACTTTGGTAAATCTTGCACCTACAGAAGGTTTTACAACATTACCATCATATCCAAACATAACTTGTCCGCCATAAGATTTAGCATCATAATCAGCCTTAATCTTATATCCTGCAACCGTCTTTGTTTCTTTATATTTATTATCTGTTGTAGATCCAACTAAAGAAACATACCAATTTGAAGGTTTAAGCATTGTATATAAGAAATATGTATCACCATCTACATCTGTCTTTTTACCTAAAGTCTTTAAATCACCAGATGTTGAAGCATAACCTAAACCGAATGCTAAATTATCATTGAATACGGCATCAATACCCATTGATACGCCTGTACTATCAAATTCAAATCCATCGAAATCAGTTTTTTTCTTATATTTTGTATTATTATATAAACCTTCTGCCCACAAACCTACATTTACAGATACAGGTTCATGCATACCATAAGGAATTTGTTCTACTGGTTTTACTTCATTTTGAGCATAATTAATTTCTCTATCATCTCTTTGATCAGCATAACGCTTTTGTTGAGGTCTGCTATATTTACGATCTATAGGATCATCAAAATATGAATTTCTTTCAGCTTCTTGAATTTGTCTTACTCTATTATATTCTTGTTCTTGCTTATAATCTTTGTAAGATTTATATGACTTTGTATCATATTTTTTATTACTGAAATATCCGGAATTGTTATACGAATTTGATGCATTATTTCTGTATTGATATTTTGATCTATCATAATGATAATTATCGTTACTATACTTGCGGTCTAACTTATTTGAACCATAACTATTCTTACGATAGTAATCTTGTGAACGCATATATTTGCTTGACCAACCTTGTCCGCCACTTTGGCCATAATATTTAGCGCCATTAAATGTAGATCTTCCTACATTTACAGATTTACCCAAGCCTTTGCCAATGTTCATCATACGATTTTGAACAACTGAACCTATCTTAGCTTGTAAAGCTACAGCTTGTTGGGTTACTTGACCAGAAATATCAGGAGCAACAGCTGTTAAAGCATCAGCATATTCTTTTCCACCCTTTTGAGATAATTTATCTAATGCAACAACAACATCATAGAAAGGATCATCTTGTTCAAAAATTTTACCGTCTAATATTGCCGCAGCAACTTTTTCGTTATTTTTATCATTACCATTAGATGTACCACTTTGACTTACAACATCTGAAGCTGTTGCTATTGTCTTAAAGTTATAGCAACGTCCTTCTGTACAATCAACTTTAGTTAATGAGTAGCGTTTATTATCATTAGTAAATGCAAAATCACCTGTAATATTACTACCTTCAACCAAGTTTACAGTCATTTCTTGATTATTCATACCATATGATGCAGACCAATCAATAGAAGCACCATCCTCAATAGTCATTGCTGCTGAACCTAATTTAACATGGCCATATCTTTGATTCATTGGATCAATAGAAACTGCTAAAACACTGTTAGATTTCATTGTTGCTGAATTAGAAATTCTAAGTTCTTGATAATCCATATTTGTACGACCATCACTTGTCCAATCTACTATATCAGCACCATTTGTAAAGTTTACTGTTGAATTCTTTGCTGTATCTAAGGTTTTTATATTTGCATTCTTCTTAAAATTAACAACACCGGCATCTTCTAACTTAACATTACTATTAGCTAAATCATTATTAAAATTAATTGTTCCTGTTTTTGCACTAATTAAATTTACATTCTCAACGTTTTGGTTAAAGTTCAAAGTACCATTAGCTGTTTTAATAATACCACTATAAGCATTTATACCTGTATTGAAGAAAGCTTCATGTCCAATTTCTAAATTATCATCTGTATTATCACTTGTTAATGAGCCATTCATTACAAAATCATATCCAATTTTGTTTGTAACACTTGATCCGCCAGTAACTTTTAAAGTTCCACCATTAACATCTAGGCTTCCACCAATATTAACACCAGATTCAATAGCCCCTGCATTATTAACAGTTAATGAGCCTGTTCCTGTAATTTGATTTCTAATAGTTGCTGTTTTTCCTTCATCAACTTCTAATACACCACCTGGATTTAATGTTGTAGTTAAGTTATCGATTGTAATGTCATCTTTAACATAAACAGTTCCTGAACCTAATACTAAATTACTTACGCTACCATTTAATGTTGCATTTGCTGAGCCATTTAAACTGATTATACCATTAGTAATACTTCCACTTAAAACTAAGTTATTATTAATTGACAAAACAGCATCAGAAGCTAGAGTTAAAGTTCCCGCTATATCTGCGTAATCTATTATATTATTCTTATTAAAAGTTGCATTTTTACCCGAAACTGTTGTTAAATGTCCAATAATATTTACATCTTCTAAAGTTAAGTTTCCTTCTGCAGTTAAATTTTCAATATAGTCATTATATTTAAATACAGCATCTCCTCTTGTAGTTACATTAGTTATTTTAGCATCATTAGCTAATGTAACATCTGCATTAGCAACCAAGTTATTTAAATCTATAATTCTGGAATTAATTGTTGATTCTGCGTTTAAAATAAGAGTTCCACTTCCTGTAATATCAGAATAATTATTATCAGTATCATCAGCATAAGAATTTGAAATTGTTAAGGTACCATTTACATTCAAATCTGAATTACTGTGGCTAAAATCTTTTATGGTATTTGTGCCATTAAAATCAACTCTAGCGTTATTTGCTTCTAATTTATTTAAACTATTAATTGTCGCATCGCCAAAAACACCTTTTTCAACGACTTTTAATGTACCATCCTCAACCGTACCAACTAAATTAACATTATTAACTTCAAAAGTTACGGAAGTCCCAATTTTTAATTTTCCATCTTGTTCAACATTTAATGTATTAATTTGTGAATTTGTTGTAATTTCAACACCCGTTGTATCACTTTTTACATTTAGTGTACCTTTTGTACCAGATAATTTTGTTATTACCCCTTTATACAAATTCATAACACCATTCACAATTGCATCTGAAATTGTATTAGCTTCTTTAATTGTTGAAACTGAATTTTCATTTTGAGTAAATTTAGGCGTATTTAAATTATCAATGATAGAAACACTATTTTCTAACAACTTTACTTCAGTAGTTGCTCTAACAGTTCCTAATTCAGCTTTTCCGTTTTGATCAACTGTTAAAGATTTACTTGATATAGTATTAACTTTTGATTCTTCACCTAATGTTAAATCAGAATTAGTTATATCTATTTCATTAACATATGTTTTACCTTTTAAAACAGAAGGGGCTGTAGTTGATGTTAAACTCAATTTACCTTTGCCTGTAACAGTATTTCCTTTATTAGATTGTAAATCATTCAAAGTTAAATTTGCACCTTCAGGAGTAATAGATAAAGTTCCACCTTGTTCATCAGTAAATTGAACTCCTGCTAACTCTGTATTTCCAGAAACAGTTGCCGTTCCTGTACCAATTTGCAATCTTAAAGTTTTTTGATTGTCATCTAAGTCGCTTCCTGTCAAACTAATATTTGTTGAACCAACAAGTTCTAACGTACCTGTACCAACAACCTTACCTATATTGCCAGACACATCATTACCAGGATTATTTAATGCTAGAATACCATTACCGAACAATTCAACTTTAGAACCACTTCCAGATTCAACTTGTGAAAAATCTAATTCTTTAACTTCAAATCTTGCCTTATTACCACCAGCATTTTGACCAATATTAAATGTACCTGAATGAGTACTATCAGCAATAAACGTTAATTTATTTACCCTACTTTCACTTGCATTAGAATCATAATCAAATGTAACATTACCACTAGATGCATCAAGAGTTATATTATTTAAATTATCAAATTTACCTGTATATCTAAAAGGTCCTGATACGCTTAATGTACCTTTACCTGAAATTATAGTATCATTATATGTTATATCTGCTGTTTTTACATCAAAGAAACCATCAATATTAATTTTTGAGCCATAAATTGCTTGCAATTGTTGAGTATAAACTTTTGCTTCATCTAGAACATTAAAACTACTTATACCACTTGTTTCTGAAGAACCTGTTTTAATATTTTGAAATTCATAAGTTCCTTTTATAAAATTCGTCGTTCCTTCTTCAGTAAACATTACATTAAATGTTGATGTATTACTCATTTCAAAATTTACTTCAGAATTTTTATTTGATTTAACTGAAATAGCTAAACCAGTACCTGCATCATAGCCATTAAATCCTGTTTCCCCAGGTACATCAGCGTCAACAAAATTTACATTAACGAAATCTTTATCTTGGCCTTCTTTTGGAGCTTGAGATTGTAAAGTACCTTTACCTGTAAATGTTGCTGTATTTACTATATTAGCAGTAGAATTAAATGTTATAGTTTTATCTTGAGTAAAATTAATTTGCCCTGAAGTTAAATTTAAGGAAGATACTGTTAAGTCATCTTTAATATTTAAAATACTACCATTAATATTTAATGTATTAACACTAATACTTGAATTTACGTTCATAGTAGATTCATTTAAAACAATATTGTCAACATTAGCCGCACCAGCAAATGTTAAAGTTCCAGCAGCCCCACTATTCTTTTTATCTACAATAATAGAACCTTTATAATCTGTAATTGTTTGGAATGTCGCATTAGCACCTTCTAGCAAAACAATAGTACCAGTTCCTCTCAAAGTCGAAGATGAATCCATTACAAAATCTTGTTTTACGGTAACTGTACTTTTTAAATCTAAAAAACCTGAATAATCAAATTTGCTTACTGACCATGGGGCTGTAATAGCAATTTCTCTTTCTCCAGTTCCCACAATGCTTATATTTCCATTTTCCCAAGTCATTGCTGATTTTAAATTAATATTCGCGCCTGTAAAAACGATTTCTCCTTTACCGTTTCCATCAGCATTTTCTTCATTTTTAAATAATATATTAGGTCTTGAAGGACTATTCTCGAATGTTATCACACCTCCTTTAAATACTACTTTACCATTTTCATAAACATTAAAAGTTCCACTAGAAATATTTAAAGGATTACCAATACTTCCAAGATTTAAAACAGAATTTCCCGTTCCTCCATTAACTCCGACATTATATGTGCCGCCAGAAAGATTAAACTCTTGAGATTCATTTACTGAACTAGGACTAAAGTCAATATAGCTTTCTCCGAAATTATGCAATACATTAAACACACCACCATTAATATTAATATTACCTGATGACACTATTGCAACTTGCTTTTCTGCAATTTCTGGGTCAGTCCCATGTGAAGGTATTATAACATTTATATTAGGATTACCTTTTTTTATAATTATAGCACCTGTATCAGAATCTGAAATAACCCCTCCTGAAATATTCAAATTACCTATTTCAGTAGAATTTCCATCAAACAGATTAAAAGATAGAGCTGAACCATCATATTTTTCATTTACATGTTCTCCTATATTGGGCTCATTATAAACACCATTTGATATTTTATAACGTCCAGCTTCAACAGGTTCAGCAACAACAGATGTAATATGATATATACTTCCTCCAGTAAAAGTTATATTAGGATTTGAACCAGGATCATATATAGAAAATGATTTACCTTCATAATATTTATTTTCAGAAATACTTGTAGTTGACGTTAAATCAATAGCTGAAGAAACTGTATCTGCATAAACAATACACGGCTTAAGCGCAGTAAGCGCTGTCGTTAATAATAGAGCTTTTTTTAAACTAGACATTTCTTGCCTTTCTTAAAAATATACAGATACTTCTAGTTTAAAAGCTATCAAACATTTCTTACCAAAAAGTTAACAAAATTAACTCTTGATAATTACATTCATCTTACATATATATATTGCGAACGTTTGCTTTCTAAAGGTTTTAAGACATGTCAAAACTAATAAAATTATTTAAAGATTTATCTGAAGATATTAATTCTGTTGTAGTAAGGGACCCTGCTGCTAGATCAAAAATTGAAGTTTTACTGTGTTATCCTGGCGTACACGCAATTATGATCTATAGAGTCGCACACTTTTTATGGGAAAAGAAATTAACAACAATAGCAAGGCTCCTATCAACTATAGCTCGCTTTATTACTGGCGTTGACATTCATCCTGCTGCTGTAATTGGGAAAAGATTGTTCATCGACCATGCTACAGGATTAGTTATTGGTGAAACAAGTGTAATTGGAGATGATTGCACTCTATACCATGGAGTGACACTTGGTGGTACAACAACTCAAAAAGGCAAACGCCACCCTACTCTTGGAAACAGAGTAATTGTCGGAACTGGCGCAAAAATATTAGGCCCTATAACAATTGGAGATGATGCAAGAGTCGGATCAAACGCCGTAGTTTTAAAAGCTGTACCTAATAACGCAACAGCTGTTGGTGTTCCAGCACAAATAATTAAAGCTAAAAAGAATGCTGAAGTAAAAGAATTTGAAGCTTACGCAGCAGAAAAAACAGATCCTATTATTGACGCTATTGAAAAATTAAAAGCCCAAGTAAAAGCTTTAGAAAAACAAATTAATCAAAAAGAAGAATAAATTTTACAAAAATATATTGACATACTAAAAAAAAGCATATAAAAGAGTGCTTGTCTTGATGGCGGGTTAGCTCAGTTGGTAGAGCGGAGGAATCATAATCCTTGTGTCGTGGGTTCAAATCCCTCACCCGCTACCAATAAAATCAAGAACTTGGCTTTTGAAGTTTTGTTCTTGATCAACGAAAAGGAAACCCCGGTAATGCCGGGGCTTTTTTTTATTGGTCTTCGTGTCGTATTTTTATGCTAATGTAAATTAAATATTAGTCAAATCTTCACTTTGATAAACTTCTTGATTTAATTCGATTAGAAACTTTCATAAGTCAAAAAAATATATAGTTTTTCGAACAATATATTTTAACATATAATACCATTATAGTTACATTTATGTTCATATGTTATAAATAGCTCAATCAACTTTTAGCATTCGAATGGATGAACAATTAAAGCAAAATTTTGAGCAACTTTGTCATGAATTTGGCTTTTCATTATCTACAGCATTTAATATTTTTGCTAAAGCTGTTGTTTGTGAAAGAAGAACACCTTTTTAAATTAGTGCTAACGATACGATAACAAAATCAATGAATACTTTTTATCAAATGCGTCAACTAGCTAAACAAAATAGCATAACCGATATGACCTTAGAAGAAATCAATTCTGAAATTGATACTGTTCGGAATATAAAAAAATGAGCATTTACGCAGTATTCATTGAAAGATTTTAATGAACTTTTTTTAATATACCACATTATTATTCCGAAATTTTGTAGCAAACTACATTTTTTCGGAATTAAAAAGACTTTTCAACAAGAAATTTGTAATTCCAATAATTGTTATTCCATCTGGATTTTTTGTTGGAGGCATATAGTCTTTAACAATGACTATCTTCTTAAAATGATCAGGAATATTCAGCAATGACTTCAACTCTTGTTCATATTTTTCAGGTGTATTCAAATGCAATGCAGATTGAATATAATAACAATCATCAGCTTTTGAAGCTACAAAATCAATTTCAAATTTTTTTCTTACCTTTTTCTTATCTTTAGTTGTTTCAACCTTTTCAACAACCCCTACATCAACATTAAAACCTTGTATTTTCAACTCATTATAAATAATATTCTCCATCAAATGATTTTCTTCGTTTTGACGAAAATTTAACATCGCATTTCTAATTCCAACATCTTCAAAATAAAATTTTTTAGTTGCCCTAATATACTTTTTTCCTTTGATATTATATCGTTGAGCATCCGAAATTAAAAAAGCATCTTCCAAATATGAAATATATTTTGAAATTGTTTTATCTGTTATACAGTGATTATGAAAATGTTTAAAAGCTTTAGCTAAATTTAAAGAATTAGTCAATGAACCTACACTAGAAGATAAAACTTGTAAAATTTGAAACAACTCTTCTTTGTCTTTAATTTTAAAACGATTTAGAATATCTGTTTTATACACTTTTTCATAAATAGATTTTAAATAGCTTGATTTATCTTCATATTCTTTTTTATTAATTAATAAAGGCATTCCTCCATAAGTGTAATATTCAAACCATGCTTTATTCAAATCTCCCTGAACAGCAGAATAATATTCCGAAAAAGACAATGGATGAACCCTAATTTCATCTCCTCGTCCGCGAAATTCTGTAATAATATCACTTGATAAAAATTTTGAATTACTTCCCGTAACGTAAACATCTGTGTTTGCTATATGATTTAATGAAGTTAATAATTTTTCGAACTGAGGAACCATCTGTATTTCATCTAAAATAATGTAATACATTTCTTCATCCACCAATTTATTTTTAATCTCTTGAAGCAAACGAATTGGATCTAACAAATTTATATTTTCTAATTCATCTAATGAATAAGAAAGAATATGATTTTTTTCGACGCCACATAGTATTAAGTGATTATAAAATATTGTATTTAACAAAAAAGATTTGCCACAACGCCGAATGCCGGTCACAATTTTAATCAATTTATTGTGTTTGTTTCTAATTAATTTATTTAAATAATATGGTCTTTCTATAAGCATTTATTTTTTCCAATTCCGAATTTTTGTAGCAAACTACATTTTGTCGTACTTATTATAATAATAATTCTTTATTTTTAATATGTCAATTCCGAGTTTTTGTAGCAAACTACATTTTGTCGGATTTAATAATATTTTTTACAACCGAACACCTTTAATAAAGCTTATAGCAAATTAAACAAAACACATTTGATAAATCTTTATTTTCTACATCAAACCTAGTTCTTTTCTTATAGTTGGTATAACATCTTTCACATTATCAACATAAGTAACTAACCGAGCATTACTTTCATCAGCAAAACCTGTTTTAATTAATGTATCAATCATTTCTTTAAATGGTGTCCAAAAGCCATTTATATTACATACAATTATTGGTTTATTTATTTCATTAATTTGACGAAGAGTAACTATTTCAAAAAGCTCATCTAATGTTCCTATACCACCAGGCATTGCACAAAAAGCATCCGCTTCCTTAAACATTGCATCTTTTCTTTCATGCAATGAGCCATAAACCCTTATATCTGTCATGTCAAACAATATAGGTTCTGCATTATTTAACAAATCATTTATATGGCCATATACTTTACCACCATTATCCAAACATGATTTGGCAATAGTCCCCATAATTCCTGTATGGCCTGCCCCATAAGTCAAAGCAACATTATTTTTTGCCAATTCTTTTCCAAGTTCTAAAGCCGTTTCTTTAAATATAGAATCATTACCTAATCTTGAGCCACAAAATACAGCTAAATGGTCAAACTTTGTCATAGTGCATTTCCTTAAAGAACATGCTTAATTTTATTTATAAATTCCGTACAATTAAATGCTTGGAAATCGCAAAAATCAGCTTCTTCAGACATACAATATTTATTGTTATCTACATTTGAAGAAATCCAAACAGTTTTCATTCCAGCCTTTTTTGCCCCAAGAATGTTTTTTTGATTATCATCAAACATTAAACACTCTTCGCCAATTAAATCAAAATAATCAAACATTTTCATAAAAGTTTCTTGTGCTGGCTTTGGAATATATTCCGCTTCTCTAATAGAAAATATTCCTTCAAATAATCCTTCTAATCCTACTTGTTTTATAACTCCTGTTGCATGTTGATAAGCCCCATTTGTAAAAACATATTTTTTACCTGGTAATAACTCTATTGCTTTTCTTAATTCAGGATCCTTTTTTAAAACAGATAAATCTAACTTATGAATGTCTTCTGTAAAATCTACAGGATCAACTTCATACTCATTCATCAGCCCCCATACAGTAGCCCCATATCGTTGATAAAAATCCTTTTTCATAAAATCAGCTCTTTCTTTATCAACATGAGCAACTTTCATAATGTAATTAGAAATTCTTTCGCCCATTTCATTATTTAATGTTTTATTTGGGGGATACAATGTATCATCTAAGTCAAAAACCCAATTTTTGACTTCATATATTTTTTCAATATTATTGATTTCTTCAACCATATTAATCTCCTTTATTTTTTTATTTCTCTTTTAGGAGGTTCTTTACCTGTTCTAATAGGAACTTTTCTACCTTGGTATAACAAGAAGTCGATTGGTTGATCATTCTCAATATTTACATCAACGATATCTGTAACTTCTTGAACTGCTAATGCAAAATCTGCAAAAAGCAAAACTGTTTGAGCATATTGGAAATCTTTCTTTCTACAAGAATCTACTAATGGATATGTCTTTGATTGTGATACATAAATACTTGCACCAGAATTTCCATCAATACTTGCACCAGTAAAGCTTTCAATACGTACAACATTAGATACTAATACAGCTTCAATATTATGAGGATCTGCATTATATATCATATATGAATCTGTTTGATTATGGGTTGGAACTATCTTATTTTCCTTAACTTCATGAACGACATCTTCTTCACTAGTAGAAACACCAATAGGACAAATTTTTAACAATACTGGAATATCTATTCCTGCTGTTAACCTATTATTATCTAATGTTACAACCTGTTTTAAATATGGCCTATTTTCAATATTTTCATTCAAATTAACAACTACATATTCAGGTTCCAAAATTCTAGAAACAGGCAACAGGAATGTAAATGCCCCTGCTTGACACACAATACCATATTGCATTTTTGTATAATCAACGCCAGGCATACATATTACTGGCAAATCAGCAGTTTTTGTATGATAAATTAAAGAACCTAAATCCTCAAAATCCTTTTCTTTTAATGAGAACGTTTCAATAACAGCTCCCATTGGCAGAGAATAAATATTATTAGATGTATCTATTGTATCACTCAATATTTCGAACAAAACAGCTTTATCATAAATGCCATTAATAGGAATATTAACTACAGTTTTCATTCCATTATCCGCTGTCATTTTTACAGTGCCTCCTATTTGTTCTAAGCTTCCTGCAACTGACAACAAACCACGAGTTCCACTATTTGCCAAAACTCTATTATGGAATGTATAATCCAATAATTGCTGATTACTTAATTCTTGAGCATCTTCAACAGAAAACAGTCCTACTTCAACAACATTACTTCTAATCTTTTCATAAGCAAAGTTATTAACATTATCCTGATAAATTAACTTCAAAACTGTTCCAACTTGTGTAGTTGAAATTTTAATTAATACAGGAGTTTGATTGTCCTCAAAATTTGCATATTTTATAGAATTATCGATTAATGAAGCTAATACATGTTCAAGAGTTGTATAACAATCTTTATCTACCTTAATATCTTGGAATGATACTGAGACTGCATAATTTTTTTCATATTTTTTTGCTCTTGTAGCAGCAAATCCTTGAACAAAAGACTTTAAAATCATTACTGGTTTAAGTCTCATGTTTCTGATAAAGTTCCACAATTGAAGTTTTGCACCATTGCCTTGAACTTCATCAAAAGCTAAAACTTTACCTAAATTTTGTTGTAAATGTTCTATATCTAATGGCCATCCAATAGCTCTTAATTCAGATTGGACATTTAAATAATGCTCTGATTGTTTTTTCAATTGATCTTGAGCTTGTTTTAATTGAATAGCTTTATCTTTAATTTCATCATTTAAAGCATTAAATTGTCCTGTCATTTCAGAACAACGTTGTTCTAAATCAGCGTTTTGAGCTTGAATCTTTTCTAAATTTATTTTTGAAACATTATATTGATCTAAAACATCATCATAATCTTTTTTAAGACTTGTAGCATCAGAAGATGTTTTATCAATATTGCTATGAAGATTATTTAATTCAAAACGCAAACTTTCTAATTCTTCATCTTTTTGTCTTAATTGTTGTTTAGTAACAGAAACTTCAGCTCTCAACTCATTTTCAGTAACAGTAGCCTGATTACTTACTTTCAGCAATCTTTCTTCTAATTGACAAACAGATTCTGTCACTTCTCTAATTGATTTATTTTTAGTTTCTAATAAATTACTAATTTCTAATTGCTGATGGTCCCTTTCTTTAAGCTGTTCGCTCATACGATCCACACTTAATCTACTACCAGCTAATTCATCTTCTAATTCAGCAATTATTTTATCTTTTTTTCCTAATCTAAAATCCCATTCTTCTTTTTCATTTTTTAAATTTTGAATTGTTTTCTTTAGATCAGCAACAACACTTTTTTGACCATCTAAATTCTGTCTAACTTCTTCGTTTTGACGTTCTAACTCTTCAATGGCTAATTGACGCTCATCTAATTTAGCATGTTCAATTTCTATTTTTGAATGCTCTTCTAATATTTTTTTATGAACATCTGCATTACTTTGTTCATTTTTAAATAGATATGTTTCTCTTTGTTGTAAATCATTTTCACGATTATAAAGTTTTTGCGCCCATTGAACTAATTGTTCTTCTCTTTCATCTAATTTTTTTTCTTGTTCAAGAACATCTTTCTTTTTAACTTCTAAAACTTTATCATCAATAGAAGATGGTGCCTTTGTTTTTACACTCTTAGCACTCTTTGATAATAAATCTTCATCAGACTCTCTAGGTTCACGTTTTAAATTATTTGCAGAAGAACTAATTTTTCTAATTCTTTGAAATTTCATTAAAACACTAGGTAAAACATCTAAAGGTAATTTTTTATCTAAATAGCCATCTATTTCTTCAATAGCACTTACTGACAAAGCATGACATCTAGGGAATTCAGCAAACAAAGCTACACTTCTAATACTTTCAAAAAACTTTTTTAAAGCATCCCAACATTCTGGTAATGAAGGATCTTTTTTTATCATTGATAAGAAAGGCTCGATTTTATCGAACTCAGATTTTACTTCACTCAAGAATGGTTCTGTTAATTCGTTCATGAAAATATTTTTCAGCAATTATCTTGCAGAAAACTCCAAAGCTATACTTGTTTGTGTCTTTTCCAATTCACATTTAACGCCAGATTGACTTGTTAAAATTTGAACAAATACAGCACTAGCCAATTTAGGATTCATCTTAGATAAATCTCCAGACAATATTTGTGCTAGGCCTTCTTCAGTCTTAATTGTCTGTCCTTCACCAACAACAATTAATTTCTTTTCTCCAGCTTTTGCCTTAATTGTAATAGTTCCTCCTCTAATCATCGATTCGGATACAATTTGAGCACTTAGCAATATTAATCTAAAGAAATATAAAGGAATCTCAGCATCACAATCCCATATTACCTTAAACGAAGCAACTCGATTCTCTATAGATTTTAAGTAATCTTCAAGCATTTGCTGTGATACACCAATGTCTGTTAATGGGCCATCATTACCATAAGCAGCCCTAAAAAACCTCAATCTTGCCAGCAAAATATCGGCATTATTACTTGCTAAAGAAAGCGTTTCTTCATCACAACCGCCAAGCTCTCCAAGTAAAGATAAACTGCTAGCTACAGCCCCCATTACACCAGCCAAATCATGGCTTAATCTTGTAATAGCATTTTTAGAAATATTTAAATCAATTTCAGACATAGTTTCACCAATAAAAAATATTTTTCCTTTTACCTTTATATAAGAATTAGGTTAATATATTATAAATGAGTAGATTTAAATATTTAGGCTTCTTAGTTTATGAGTAATAACGTAAACAGATTTTCATCGGGTATGAATTTATCAACAGACTTAGTATCTGTTTCGTCAAGACGTACTCCAATCTCAACAGTCTCACAAGCTCAAGAAAGTCAATATCAAAACTCAAGGCGCGTTGAAGTTCCTTTTACATCTGACGAAGGATTTGTTTTAGTTGACGGAAAAAAACTTTATCTAGATGCGCCAAGAGGAACTTACGTTAACATATTAGTTTAACACCATTTGTATTATTATATCAGGGAAAGAAAAATGAATGTCTTAAACAAAGCATCATCACAACGTGGCTTTACAATGCTAGAAGCTTTAGGCGTTCTTGCTATTTTAGCAATGTTAACCTCAGGAATAATCAAAGGTGTTAACAACATAAGTTCTAAAATGAAAGTTTCTCAACAAAGAGAACAAATTATTTATATTATAAAAGGTTTACGTCAAATTTACGCTGGAATAACATGTGCTGAAATCGGTGCTTCTGCAGACACAACACCAAAATGGATTTTAACTCCAGAACAATTAAAAAAAGCTCGTGTATATGATAACAATATGGTGGTTGGAGATAAAGCTTATCATGTGTTTGGGAAAGAAATGACGGTTACTTGTGATCCTACTGAATATGCAAAAGACGAAGATGGAAACGAAAATGAAGATTCAGCAGAACAACCAATCTATGTAACTTTAAGTGAAATTCCTGCTCAAGTTTGTACTCAACTTTTAGATTCAGATTGGGGAGATGACCCTTCTACAGGTTTAATTTCCATCAACATTCAATCTTCTGATGGGAAAAGCGATATCTCAGTATTTACATGGGAATGTGCCGAAGACAATCCTAATTGCCACAAATTCCCTTTTGTAAAAGGCGATGTTATAAAAGCTTGCAAAAAAATGAACACAATGACTTGGGCATACTTCTTATAAAGCTTGCCCCATTCTCATTATTTCTTCAGCTTTTTTTGTCCTACCATTTTCATCGTTTAATATAATACCTGGTAGAATTGTATCCGGAGTTTTAGAACCTTTTCTTGCAAAAACGATTACTCTTTTCGCTCCCTCTTGAGCTTTAGTATAAATTGGTAAAATTTTAATATCGCCTATTAAAGGCATATCTTCAGATTTCAAAGCTGTAATTATTTGGGTAATTCTATCAGCTTTGTTTATCATAACAAATATTCCGTTATTTTTTACATATTTAACGCTATATTTTATCCACTCTTTTAATGAGCAATCACTTTCTCTTCTAGAAATATCTCTAACGTTATTAGGACAAATTTGATCTTCAATCATGAATGGGGGATTACAATAAACAAAGTCAAAAGATCCCCCTGTATAACCAAAATTTTTTCTTATATCACTAACAATGACTTCACCGTTAACTTTATTTTTTTCAAAATTATATCTGGCATATTCCGCCATTTTTTCTTGAATTTCTACAGCTGTAATTCTGACACCAGGAACTCTTGCATTAATACAGCAAGAAACAACCCCACTTCCCGTTCCAACTTCTAAAATACATTGATTAGGATTTGTATTAACAGCAGCAGCAAGTAAAACAGAATCACTTGTTGCTCTATATCCATCATCTCTAGGCTGATAAAGTTTAACTTTGCCCCCTAAAAAATCATCAATTGTATAATTTTCTATCACAACAAAAACCTACAAATTATTTAGGCATATAATTTAAACAAATTGTTGCCTTTGTTTGATTAATATAATTTTGACATCTATCGTATTCATGTTGTTGTAAAGCTGCAATTGTATCAGCAATAGAAGGAACCGCTCTTACAGCATTAGCAAAATTCATTCTTGGATTTTTCTTGCAAATAGAACTTACTGCACCCAACAGTGTCCATTCATTATCATCAGATTGCAAACCAACCAACTTATCACCATAAACATCTTGTATTGCAGAAACATATCCCATCATCATAGAAGCTAATGAAAGCATATTTTCTTTATCTTCAACAGTTGGATTTTCACTTGCTTCACCAACAACTTTTTTATAAGCATCATTAAAATCTATACAGGTAGGCAACTTTTTAACACTTTGAGCATTTGCTACAGAAGCAAACAATAAAAAAAAGAACACCAAAAACGTTTTTTTCATAATATTAACCAACTTAAAAAAATTAATACAAATTTAACTTGTTATGTTCTATAATAGTAAAAAAGAATTGTCAAAAGGAATCATAGAAATGAAGCCCGTTCTAAAGTTTTGGGGTGTGAGGGGATCAACTCCATGTACAGGAAAAGAATTCCAGAAATACGGTGGGAATACCCCTTGTGTGTCTATAAATTTTGAAGACAAAGTTCTTGTACTTGATGCAGGAACAGGCATTAGAGTCTTAGGTAATACACTTACCCAAAAACAAATGGAAAACATTAAAATTTTATTTTCTCACGTTCATTGGGATCATACTATAGGATTTCCATTTTTCTGTCCTATTTTTAGAGAAAATTCAAAAATTGATGTATATGGTTGTATTGATAACATGAGCATCAAAGATGCTTTAAATCACCAAATGATGGGCCCTTATTTTCCAAAAACAATAGACAAGTTATCATCCAAATTAAATTTTTTTGATATTAAAAAGAATGATTCTTTTGAATTGTTTGATGGCTTATTAAAAATAAAAACATCCCCATTAAATCATCCAAATGGAGCTGTCGGATATAGAATTGAAGGTTGCGGTAAAGTTGTTGCTTACATCTCTGATCATGAACACTCAGATGCTACCTTTGAAGCTGGAATTTTAGATTTAATTAAAGATGCTGACATTATGATTTATGATTCCACTTATACCGATGAAGAATATCCTAACTTTGTTGGATGGGGTCATTCTACTCCAAAGATCGCAGCAGAATTTAGCAAAAAAGGAAATGTAAAAGACGTTTACTTATTCCATCATTCTCCTGCTCATACAGATAAATTCTTAGATAATGTAGCAAAAGATTTATGCAAAAAATATCCATCTTTGCATTTATCTTACGAAGGTTTAGAAATAGAGCTATAATCTATTATTCATATATAGGACATGCACCTTCATGTTCTACTACAAATGAAGCTATTTGAACTGCATATTCATGAGCTTCATTAATTGTTTTTCCTTGTATAATTTTTGCTAAAAAAGCTCCGGAGAAAGCGTCTCCTGCGCCAACTGTGTCAACAACTTTTGTCTTTGGAGTTCCTATATAAGAAATATTTTCCTTTGTGTATACTTTACTGTATTTATCTCCAGCTGTCAGAATAAGAATTTTAATATTAAATTTTTGCATTAAATAATGACAGATGCCATCAACATCTAAATTCTTATTAACAAATTTTGATTGAACAATTGACAATTCTTCATCATTAATTTTTAAAACATCACATAACTTTAAAAGTTGTTCTATAGTTTCCTTTTTGTAAAAAGGAGGCCTTAAATTTATATCATAAAATTTTAAAGCGTCTTTAGAGCATAAATAAATTGCTTCTTTTAAAGTTTCAAAAGATTTTTTATTTCTAACAGCTAAAGTTCCATAGCAAAAAACTTTTGTATTTTTTAAATTTTCAATAGCTTCTTTTGTTAGTTCAATGTAATCCCATGCGACATTTTCAACAATTGTATAAGAAGGAATGCCCTTTTCTAATTTTACATCAACAGTTCCTGTTGGATAATTTAACTCATTAAATAAAAACGGGATTTTCTTATTTTCAATCTCTTTCAAAATAAGTTTTCCATTTTCATCATTACCTATTGAGCTAATTACAGCGCCATTAACACCTGAATTGATTGCATGATATATAAGATTTAAAGGAGCTCCTCCTAATTTTTTGCCATTAGGAAGCATATCAAACAAAACCTCTCCAAAACTTAAAATATCACACATAATTAATTTATAATCTTATTTCTATTCCCGCTTTACATAGTTCTGCTTTTAATTTAGGAACAGGCAATAAACCAAAATGAAATATTGATGCAGCCAAAGCAGCATCAGCTTTTCCATTTTTGAATACATCGATAAAATGATTTACATCAGCACCAGCACCACCTGATGCGATAACTGGCAAATTTGTATTTTCTGAAACCAATTTTGTAACTTCTACATCATATCCATTTTTAGTTCCATCAGCATCCATACTGGTCAATAAAATTTCTCCAGCCCCTAGATTTTCAATTTCTTTTACCCAATCTAAAACTTTCCATTTTGTTTTTTCATGGCCTGCATGAATAACTACATAGTATTCACCATCATATTTTCTGACATCAACAGAAACCGTTACACATTGAGCTCCAAATGTAGATGATGCTTGAGAAATTAAATCAGGTTTTTCAACTGCAGCTGTATTTAAAGAAACTTTATCAGCTCCAGCACTTAACAAATCTCTAATATCTTGAACAGATCTTATTCCTCCACCAACAGTAAAAGGAATAAATACGTTTTTAGCAACCTTTTCAACAACATCTAATATTGTTTTTCTTTTATCATTAGTAGCAGTAATGTCTAAAAACACTAATTCATCAGCACCATCTTCAAAATATTTTTTTGCTAATTCTACAGGATCACCAGCATGAATTAAATTCTCAAACTGAACTCCTTTTACAGTTTGCCCATCTTTAACATCTAAACATGGAATAATTCTTTTTGTAATCATACTTTACCTATTTTAGCAAAAATTTCTTTATAACTTCAGCACCAGCTTTTCCACTTTTTTCAATATGGAACTGAGTTGCCATAATATTCTTATATTCAACAGAAGCTACAAAATCGTCATAATAATTAGCTTTGGAAGAAACAATACTTTCATCTTTAGCTACAACATGATAGGAATTTACAAAATAAAAATAATCATCATTTAATATCGTATTATTATTTTGAACTTTTATTCTATTCCATCCTATTTGAGGAACTTTTCCTTTAGTAAATCTCTCACATCCACCTTTAAATATTGATAATCCTTCAACTCCTACAGCTTCCTGAGAGCTTTCAAACAACACCTGTAAACCTACACATATTCCTAAAAAAGGAACACCTCTATTAAGAGCTGTTTTTAGAGCTTCATCTAATTTATTTTTCTTTAAATTTTCCATAACATTTCCAAAATGACCTTGCCCTGGGAATATTATTTTTTCAGCATTTAAAATCTTTTTCGTATCATTAGTAATTTCGTAGTCTACATTTAACGAGTTCATTAAATTTGCTACGCTTTGTAAATTTCCACCACCATAATTTAAAAGAGTAATCATAATTACCTCTTAATAAATTTTGCAACCAATTCTATATGATTTGACCATACAAATTGATCAACTGGTTTTAAAATTACCATTTCATATCCACCTGAAATTAAAATATTAGCATCTCTTGCAAACGTCTCTGGATTGCAAGACACTGCTACAACAGTTTTAATTTGAGAAGCTGCTATTTGCTCAGCTTGTGCTTTCGCACCTGCTCTAGGAGGGTCGAAGATTACACAATCATAGTCTTCCATTTCATCAGGGAACATTGGCGTTTTAAAGAGGTCTCTATCAAATGTTTCTATACGTCCCTCAGAAGCTTTCTTTAAACTTTCTAAAGCCAAAGAAGCATTATCTGCACCTTTAATAACTCTCTTCTTTTGTAACAAAGCTAAACTAAATGTACCTGCTCCACAAAACAAATCCAAAATTTTTTTTGATTTTCCTACATATTCAACAACAGTTTCTTGTAGTGCTTTTTCTCCTTCAACACTTGGTTGTAAAAATACACCAGCAGGAGGTTTTAAAATAAAATCATTTATGTTTAAACTAGGTACAATATTTTGCAAAATTGGATCTATATAAGACTTCTCATTTAGTCGCCAAGAAATTCTTGCTATAGAATACTTATTTGCGAACTCAAACAAAGAATTTCTAAATTCATCAGAACAATTAAATGGAAGAGTAAACAATATATCAACACCAGAATTAGTAAGTGTTAAAGAAACATCTCCTACCCCTTTTTTCTTTTGAACTGGAAATGTTTTACCTTTTACTAATTCCCTTAATGGAACTATTAACTTTTCTAATTCAGGAACTAATATAAAACAACTATCTATTTCTAATATCTTATCACTTTGCTTTGGATTTAATCCGAGCCATTTACTAAATCCATTCCACGCAATAGCAAAAGATACTCTTCTTCTTGATTTTGCATCAATAAAAGCAGGCTCATCCATTTCCGGCAAAGGCATAAATTCAGGAAAGCTTTGCTTAAAATATCTTAATTTATGAGCCCTATATGCTTCTTTACTTAAATGTTGTAAAGCACATCCTCCACATATTTTTGCAAAAGGACAAACTTCAGAAATTCTGTCTTTCGAAGCTTTTAGAACATTAATTAATTTAGCTCTATTTTCACTAACCAATTCATATTCTATTTCTTCATCTTTACATACAGAAGAAACAAAGACATTTTTTCCATCTAATTTGATTAAACCGTCGCCTTGAGCTCCTAAATCAAATACTTTTGCTTTACAACAATCAGCCATATTAATTATTTTCCGCTAATACGCTATTATAAGCCCAATCAAGCCATTCTAATAAGATTTTAACATCTGATGTCTCAATTGTTGCGCCACACCAAATTCTAAATCCTACTGGAGCATCTTTATAAGAATTGCAATCGTATGCAACACCTTCTTGAGCTAACATTTTTGTAATTTTCTTACAAAATGCTTTTTGACTATCTGCATCTAATTTTTTAAATTCTTCAGAAACAACTTTTAAGCATACAGATGTATTAGAACGATAGCTTTCATCTTCAGCTAAAAATTCAATCCAAGAAGTTTTCTTAACAAATTCTGCTACAGCATTATAAGAATCTCTAGATCTTTTCATTAATCCTTTTAAGCCACCAACAGACTTAGCCCAAGTTAAAGCATCGATAAAATCTTCAACACAAAGCATTGATGGTGTATTAATTGTATCACCAACAAATATACCTTCGATCAATTCATTATTATTTGTCATTCTAAAAATTTTTGGCATTGGCCATGAAGGTGTATATGAAGTTAATCTTTCAACAGCTCTAGGAGACAAAATAATAACACCATGAGCAGCTTCTCCACCTAAAGCCTTTTGCCATGAAAATGTTGTAACATCTAATTTATCCCAAGGCAAATCCATAGCAAATGCACCAGATGTAGCATCACAAATTGTTAAGCCTTGTCTATCTGATTTAATCCAATCCCCATTTGGAATACATACACCTGATGTTGTACCATTCCATGTAAATACGATATCACGATTAAAATCAGCTTTTGATAAATCAGGCAATTCACCATAAGGTGCTACGTAAGCATTTAAATCTGTTAAATGCAATTGATCTTTAATATCCTTATACCAATTTTTACCAAATGTATCCCAAGCAAATACATCAATGCCACGTGGACCTAATAAAGACCACATAGCAGCTTCAATAGCACCAGTATCTGAAGCTGGCAAAATGCCAATTCTATAATCTTGAGGAACTTGTAAAACTTCTCTCATTAAATCAATGCAAAGCTTTAATCTTTCATGGCCTAAATCAGATCTATGAGATCTTCCTAAATCGTTAATGAATAAATTTTCAGCTTTCCATCCAGGTCTTTTTGCACATGGACCTGAAGAAAAATTAGGACATACAGTTTTCTTACTTGGTTTCATTTTACTAAAATCCTTTTTAAAATAAATTATTCGCCGCCTAAAGCTTTAACTTCAGATACTAAAATATTAGCTAAATCATCAGCCATTTGTTTAATTTGATTTAAGTCTTCACCTTCCAACATAATGCGGATTAATGGTTCTGTACCACTTGCACGAATCAACAATCTTCCATTATCACCTAAAGCTCTTTCTGTTTTATCAATAGCAATCTTCATTGTATCGCTATTTAAAGCTGCTGTTGCTAATGTTCTATCTGACAAACGAACATTCTTTAATAATTGAGGAACAGGTTCAAACAAATGCATTACTTCACTTGTTTTTCTCTTTTCACGTGTAACTACTGCGCATACCTGTAATGCTGCTACCAACCCATCTCCTGTTGTTGAATGAGCTCCTAAAATTAAATGACCTGATTGTTCACCACCTAAATTATAGTTATCTGAGCGCATTTTTTCTACAACGTATCTATCACCTACAGTTGTTCTAATATGCTTTAAACCTTGACCTTTTAAATATCTTTCTAAGCCCAAGTTACTCATAACTGTTGTAACAACGCCTTCACCTTGTAAAATGCCTGATTTTTTCCATTCACGACTTACTAAAGCAATAATTTGATCGCCATCAATAACTTGACCTTTTTCATCGCAAACAATCAATCTATCTGCATCACCGTCTAATGCAATACCAATATCTGCGCCAACTTCTACTACCTTTGCGCACATTTGATCTGTATGAACAGCTCCACAATCTTTATTAATGTTTCTACCATCTGGGTTAACAGCAATTGTAACTAATTCTGCACCTAATTCTGATAGTACTGTAGGAGCAACTCTATATGAAGCACCATTAGCACAGTCTAAAACAACTTTTAAACCATCAAGGCGTTTTCCTCTTGGGAATGTATTTTTAACATATTCAATATAACGACCTACAGCATCGTCCATTTGTTTTACTTGACCAATATCACAAGATGGAACAGCTAACAAATCTGTATCAGCAAAGATTTTTTCTTCAATTGAAGCTTCAACTTCATCTGATAATTTGTAGCCATCAGGACCAAAGAATTTAATACCATTATCTTCGTAAGGATTATGACTTGCAGAAATAACTACACCTAAATCAGCTCTCATAGAACGAGTTAACATAGCTACAGCTGGTGTTGGTAAAGGTCCTAATTTTACAACATCCATTCCTACTGCTGTAAAACCAGCAACCAAAGCTGATTCTAACATATAGCCTGATAATCTAGTATCTTTTCCAATAACAACTTTACCTCTTCTTTTTTCATTTTTAGAGAACAAAGAACCAGCAGCCATACCTAATTTTAAAGCAATTTCAGCAGTTACTGGATATTGATTAGCTTTTCCACGAACACCATCTGTTCCAAATAATTTTCTTAAAGCCATATTTTTTTCCTTTTTATTTCCATAAGAATATTCAAAATTTGAAAATGAATATAAACCAAATTCTACAAATACAAAAACTATTTTTTATTTTATTTTCATCTAATTTAGAATTTTAGAAACAACTTCAAATGTATTAGGCGACAAGCCCTTTGTTTCTAAGATTTTATTTAAAGCATTTCTCATTAAATCTTGATGCTTTTCATTAAATTTTTTCCATTTACCTAAACATTGAGGAATAATAGCTGCTACTTGAGGATTTATTTTATCTACTGCTAAAGTTTGTTCTACAATAAAATCATATCCAGAACCATCTTCCTTATGTAGAGCTTCCATATTTGCACCAAAAGAATTAATTAACGCTCTAACTTTATTTGGATTTTTTATATCAAAACATTCATGAGCCAATAACTTTTTAACTCTATTTAATGCATTTGCCCCATTTAAAGCTAAAATACTCATCCATTTATCAACGACCAAAGAATGACCTTTATATTCCTTATAAAAATCATCTATAATCTCTTGAGCTTCATTTGTTTCTTCATTAACGAACATCATAAAAGCAGCTAATTTATCATTCATAATTTTACAATCAAAATATTGCTTTTTTGCTAGATCTAAACTCAAAACAGATAAATATGATAATGCTACATTTTTTAAAGCTCTTTTTCCATTATCAATTACATTAGGCTCATATTCTCCATCAGTTTTATTATTTTGATATACACTTAAAAATTCATCCTTTAATTCATTAGCTATGATCTTTTTAAAATAACTTCTAGCTTCTTCAACAGCATTTACATCAATTACATCTAACTTTTCACAAATAGCTTTTATAGACGGTAATTTCATAGCTTTTGCTACAAATGATTTATCTAAATCTTCTTGTTTTAAAAACTCTTTCAAAGTCTCAACATATTCAAAAGGAATTTCTAATTTTTTATTATTTTTAATGCTAGCTACTAGATCTAATAAAATATCCATAGAAAAGCCTTGAGCAGCATCCCATCTATTAAACAAATCCTTATCTTTTTTCATAAGTAAAACTTTTTCAAAATTACTTAAAGATCTTACAATATTTACAGGGGCAGTAAATCCCCTATTAATTGATAAAACAGGATTATTTAAAATATTTTCAAAAACAAATTTTTGCTTATTTTTATAAAGCACTATCACTTTTGATAAAACATCATTTCCATTATTATCAAGCAATCCTATTTCTAATGGAATAACAAAAGGTTTCTTGTGCTTTTGGCCTGGTGATGGCAAATTATTTTGAGTTAATTCTAAAATATATTTTTTCTTTTTTTCATAATATTTTGTTTTTACAACAACATTTGGAGTACCTGCTTGTAAATACCATGTTTTATAAAACTGTTCTAAATCTATTTCAGCTCCCTCACTAATTGCATCTACAAAATCTTTACAAGAAACTGCTTTTCCATCATTTTTTGAAAAATATAAATCCATTCCTTTCCTAAAACGTTCTTTTCCAACCATTCTTTCCATCATACGAATAACTTCAGCACCTTTATTGTAAACAGTACTTGTGTATAATGAACGAACACTTATATAGCTACTTGGTCTAATAGGATGCGCTAAAGGACCAGAATCTTGAACAAATTGCCCAGCTCTTAATTCGAAAACATCATCTATTCTTTTAACAGCTCTAGACCTAACATCAGATGAAAATTCTTGATCCCTATAAACTGTTAGGCCTTCTTTTAATGTTAGATCAAACCACTGTCTTAAAGTAACTCTATTACCTGACCAGTTATGAAAATATTCATGAGCTACTACGCTTTCAATATTTTCATAATCACTATCAGTTGCTAACAATGGACTTGATAAAATATATTTATCATTAAAAATATTTAACGATGTATTTTCACAAGCTCCAGAATTAAAATTAGAAACAGCAACTATATTAAAAACATCATGATCATAAATTCTTCCAAATGTTTTTTCATCCCAACGCATTGCTCTTTTTAATGAATCAATAGCATATCCACAAAGATTACCCTTTCCTTTTTCAACAAAAACATTTATCTGAACATTTTTACCAAGAACTGTTGTAAAACTATCATTAACTTCATCTAAATCCCCAGCAACAACTGCGAACAAATAACTGGCTTTAGGAATAGGATCATAAAAAACTGCTCTTATTTTTCCATTTTCTAATTCCTCAAAACTTTCCTTATTTCCATTTGAAACAAGCTTTGGATATTTATTTTTATCTGCAATTAAAGTTGTTCTCCAAGTAGGCATAACATCTGGTCTATCAGGATAAAAAGTTATTCTCCTAAAACCATGCGTTTCACACTTAGTACAAAGCACTCCATTTGACTCATATAAACCTTGTAATTTTGTATTAGCCTTTGGATTTATTTTTGTTTCAATTAATAATTCAAATTTATCAAATGGCTTTAATAAACTTATTCCCTCTTCATTTAATACATATTCATCTTTTGATAATTCTTTTCCATTAACTTTTATGGATATTAATTCTACTTCATCTCCATCAAGCCACATTTTGGCTTTTTTCTTACAAGCAATGTTTTTATACACATCCATTTTTGTTACAACACGCGTATTTTCACTATCTAACTCAAATGAAATATCAACATTTTTAATTTGAAAATCAGGCTTTTTATAATCTTCTGAATAAACCGTTTTTGGAGACATTTTTTACGTTCTTTCAACAAGTTAAATGTTTAGTATATTTTTCTAAAATCTATAACACAATATTTACATATATGTAACCATTTAATGCTATAAATTTACTCACTTGATTAACTTATTTCAATGGAGATTTTACATGAAAAGGACATTGTTAGCACTAACAGCTCTTTCGAGTTTAGTGTTATTTTCAAACTCTGCTTTGGCTGCTTCTTCATACAATCAAAAAGTTAGCAACCAACAAATTTCACAAAGCAGAAAAGAACAAACCTATTTAAACAACAAACATAGATCTACACCAGATTTTCAATATTTTATTGGTTTAAAAATTGGTGGTGCTAATGTAAATTATAAAAAAGACGCTCCAAAATACCTCAAATCTGAAGGTGAATATAAAACCTTAGATGATATGGATTATAGCAAAGGTTTTGCTACTTTTTCAGGCGAACTTGGATTTAGATACAACTTATTTGAAAGATTTGCTATTGGTGCAAGAGCATATGCTGAACAATCTTCAACAAATGATACAACAATTAAAAACCACACAACTGGCGATAAAGATAAATATGAATTCTCATTCTTCTCTGTAGGCGGTGATATTAATTTGATTTTCCCATTAACAAACAAATTAGATTTCTTCACATCCACAGGTGTTGGCTATTATGAATTTAAAACAAGATCAAAACATAATGGCCATTCTTGGAAAGAACAAGAAGAAAAACATACAGGTGTTAGAGTTGGTGGTGGTTTAGAATACAAAATCAACGAAAATGTTTCCTTATATGCCGATGGTCATTTTGTAAAAATGGTTACTTACGATAAAGATAAAAGAAATAAAAATGCCTTCAAGTCTATTTCTGAAGGTGCTGGTGGCGTAAAATTCTATTTCTAATTTAAATTATTTAAGGCGAGAATATTTAATTCTCGCCTTTATTATAATCCGTTCAATTATTAATTTTCTTTGTAGAATTATCTCCTAACTTTTCTGGATCTTGTTTACAGTAAACATTTACATATGTTGGCTGCCACAAATCAAATAATATTGTTCTTACCAATGCTGATATAAAATTCTCTGTTTCTTCAACCATAGCAATATTATCTAATCTTCCACAAATTCTTACAGGATCAACATCATTTCCTCTATAATGGTGGAATTTTGAATAAGTTGGTTCACTTGGAATATATCCTGCAAATCTAACCTGAGTTTGCATACATCCTGACAAAAATACTAAAGTTATAGCCAAAATTAATTTTTTTAACATTCTACAAACCTTATTTTAAAACAACTTCACTGCTGTAAATATATATGTAATCAAAAAAAATCACAATAAAAAATTATCCTTTCTAACTATTTGTTTTTTTTATATATATCTTTTCAAAGTTTTAATTGCGTAAGGCCACATAAACGGTTATAATTACGCAAAATTTTAAGTTAAAATTTTTGTTAATAAAAGGAGATTTTTTAGATGTTAACAGAACTCAACTCTTGGAAAAAACTTGAAGAAGACTACAAAAACATTCGCGGCAAACATATGCGTGACATGTTCAAAGAAAATCCGACTCGTTTTGAGCAATTTTCAATTTCTTTAAATGATTTATTAGTTGACTATTCCAAGAACAGAATTGATACCAAAACAATGGACGACTTAATCGAACTAGCAAAAGAAGCTGGCGTAGAAAATATGCGTGATAAAATGTTCTCTGGTGAACACATAAACTTAACAGAAAATCGTGCAGTATTACACACAGCATTACGCAATCGTTCTAGTCGTCAAGTCTTTGTTGATGGCAAAGATGTTATGCCTCAAGTAAAAGAAGTTTTAGAAAAAATGCATAAATTTTCTGACGATGTTCGTGAAGGAAAATGGTTAGGTGCTACAGGCAAAAAAATTACTGATGTTGTTAATATTGGTATTGGAGGATCAGATTTAGGTCCAGTTATGGTTGTTGAAGCATTAAAACATTATTCAAGAGATGATTTACATGTTCGTTTTGTATCAAACGTTGATGGAACACATATGATTGAAACAATCAAAACATTAAATCCAGAAACAACATTATTTATTATTGCTTCAAAAACATTCACAACTCAAGAAACTTTAACAAATGCAAAAACAGCTAGAGCTTGGTTAGTAAATGCTTTAGGTGAAGCTGCTGTTGCAAAACACTTTGTTGCTTTATCAACAAATACTGCTGAAGTTCAAAAATTTGGTATTGATCCTGCTAATATGTTTGAATTCTGGGATTGGGTTGGTGGCCGTTATTCTTTGTGGTCAGCTATTGGTTTATCAATCGCTATTTCAATTGGATACAATAATTTCTTAGAATTATTAACAGGTGGATTTGAAATGGATGAACACTTCCGTACAGCTCCATTAAACAAAAATATTCCTGTTATTTTAGCCGTTTTAGGAGTTTGGTATGCAAACTTCTTTAATGCAGAATCATATGCTGTATTACCTTATGATCAATACTTGCACCGTTTACCAGCATATTTACAACAAGCTGACATGGAATCAAACGGCAAAGGTGTAACACGTGAAGGCAAGAGTGTATCTTATACAACAGGTCCTATTTTGTTTGGCGAACCTGGTACAAATGGTCAACATTCTTTCTATCAATTAATCCACCAAGGTACACATTTAATCCCTTGTGATTTTATTGCACCTGCAATTTCTCATAATGAATCTGGAGATCATCACTCAATCTTATTATCAAACGTATTTGCTCAAGCTGAAGCATTAATGCGTGGTAAAACAGCTTCTGAAGTTCGTGAAGAATTTGAAAAAGCTGGAGCTGATGAAGCTACAATTCAAAAATTATTGAACCATAAGATTTTCTTAGGAAACCGTCCTTCTAACGTAATTTTAATGGAAAAGGTAACTCCTCGTGCATTAGGTCGTTTAATTGCTATGTACGAACACAAAATCTTTGTTCAAGGCGTAATTTGGAATGTAAACTCATATGACCAATGGGGTGTTGAATTAGGCAAACAATTAGCTAAAAAGATTTTACCAGAAATCAAAGGTTCGACAAATGTTGAAACTCATGATTCTTCTACAAATGGTTTAATCAATGCTACACGTGCAATGCGTGCAGGCAGAGCTTAATTTTACATTGGTAAAGTAAAATGGGATTACGCCTTTTACCACCAGATTTAATTAATAAAATTTCCGCCGGAGAGGTGCTTGAACGCCCCGCTTCGGCGGTTAAAGAACTTGTAGAAAACTCTATTGATGCTGGAGCAAACAAAATAGAAGTTATTCTATCTGAAGGTGGTAAATCATCTATTATCGTTATTGATAATGGTAAAGGAATGAGTAAAGATGAATTATCTTTATGCATTCAAAGGCATGCTACATCAAAATTACCTGATGGAGATTTATTCAAAATTGACTACTTAGGATTTAGAGGAGAAGCTATTCCTTCTATTGGTTCTGTAGCAAGAATGAAAATCACATCAAAAAAAGCTGGAACTAATGAAGGCTGGTCAATCTCTATTAATGGTGGAGAAGTTTTAGAAATAGAACCGGCATCAATAAATAGCGGAACAAAAATAGAAGTTAGAGATTTATTTTTTGCTGTACCTGCAAGACTAAAGTTTTTAAAAACTGCTGCAGCAGAAACTAGTGCCATTAGAGATATACTTGATAAATTAGCTTTAGCTTATCCTTCTATTTCTTTTTTCTTGACTGAAGATGGCAAGAAAAAGATTAATTATCCTGCTGTAGAAAAAACCATAGATCGTATTGAACAAGTATTAGGAAAAGATTTTATAGATAACTCCGTTCCTTTTAGTGTTGCAAAAGAAGGAGTTAAAATAACTGGATTTGCAGGTTTGCCTACATATAGTAAAGCAACCTCAAGTGATCAATACTTTTTTGTAAACAACAGACCTGTCAAAGATAAAGTGCTTTTAGGAGCTATTAAAGGTGCTTATAGAGAGTTATTACCTCACGACAAATTTCCTGCCCTTATCTTATTTATAAACGTTGCTAATATAGATGTTGATATGAACGTTCATCCGACAAAGGCTGAAGTTCGTTTTAGAAATGCAAATCAAGTAAGAGGTGTAATTGTCGTATCTGTAAGAGAAGCTGTTTCTTCAGCTAAATTTAAGACTTCTACTACTTTATCAGAACAAACACTTTCTAAAGCAAATATTTTCGATAGCGTAGGAACAATATCCACGCCAATTATGCCAAAACCTCATGGTGTATCAGTATCACCTAGTTTTAGACAGTCTGCCCTATTTTCTCAAAAAGATTTATATTCACTTCCTAATTCTAACGCTTTTAAAAATAGTAATTTTACAAAAGAAAGCACTTCTCAAATTGACTATAACAGCTTAAACACAACAGTTCCTATTAAAGAACAAATTCAAAACGAGCCTAACGAAATCTATAATATAACAAAAAAGGAAAATGAAGAGAACCTTGAACCTGAATTTCCTCCATTAGGTTTTGCAAAAGCTCAATTACATGAAACTTATATAGTTTCTCAAACAAAAGACGGAATTGTTATTGTTGATCAACATGCTGCACATGAAAGATTAACTTATGAAAAAATTTCAGCTCATATGAAAGCTGGAAAAGCCGCTTCTCAATATTTATTAATACCTGAGATTGTTGAAGTTGGAGTAAATGAAGTTCAAGCATTAATTGATTATACAGAGTATTTATCAAATGTAGGTTTATTATTTGAACCTTTTGGAGATGGTACTGTTGTAGTTCGTGGAACTCCAGCAATTCTTGGAGATATTAATCCTAAAGAACTTATTTTAGATTTAGCTCAAACATTAAATGATAATGCTACAGCTGTCTTAGATGAAAAAATTAAAGCTGTATGTGCAAGAATGGCATGCCACGGCTCTATTAGAGCTGGAAGAAAAATGAGCATAGAGGAAATGAACCAATTACTTCGTCAAATGGAAGAAACAGGCTTTTCTGGTCAATGCATACATGGCAGACCAACATATATAGAATTAAAATTAAAAGATATAGAACACTTATTTGGAAGATCTTAAAGATTAATCTTCTTTATTTTCTTCTTCATTTATTTCTTCTGTTTTAAGAACTCTTTTTCTAGTTAAAGTCTTCATACGTCTTTTTTTAATAATTGTATCAGACTTTTGAACTTTATCAGAAGAATTCATAGCTAAAACAGGAACAGATAAATCTTTAACTTGAGAAATGAATTGTTCTGTATTTGGTTCTTCTTCAACTGCAGGAGCTTCTTCAGAAAATTCCTGAACATTTTCGTTAACTAAATTTTCTTGTTGTTCATCAAAAGGTTCTTGTTCATCACAACCCAACTCTTCTTCACAAGTTTCATCGCAACCGTCAGCATTTTCATCATTTTGTTCTTGTTGCATTCTTGCATATTCTTCAGCACGTTCTTGATTGTAACGTTGTTCAGCTTGAATAGCTAAATCATTTAAGCGCATATAATATTCTGCATGTTGCAAACAATTTTCTTCAAGAACTAAATCAACCTGATGAGCATCTTTAGCTGCAGCTAAATACTTATCCATTAATTGATAAGCCGTACCGCGCAAACGTCCAACAGGCCCCATACTGTCATAAACAGTATTTCTATTTGGCATATCAGGATTACGACGTGGTTTATTATTGTTATTATTTTTAAAACCATTACGGTTACGGTTTTTGTTTTTTGAACTCATATTATTCACTCATTTATGAAATTTACTATAGCCCACCTTTTAAAGGCCTTTGGCATACCATCATATGCCTTAATTACAGATTTATTTTTTATACACATTATTTAATGATTTCAAGTATTTTTTTATTTTAATCTTAAAATTTTTAAACCACACAATTATTTTATTCACAAACTAAAAACAGAACATCTCGTAATTTCAGCTAAATCTTTTTTTTCTATTATGAACTTTAAGTTTTCAGCTTCCATTATCATACGAACATCTCTCTCTTGCCCTTGTCCATATTCAAATATTGCAATTCCTTTTTCACTTAAAAATTCTGGAATTATCTTTGATAAACTCCTGTATTCATCAAGGCCGTCTTTACCACCAAAAAGAGCTATATTTGGATCATAAAGCAAAACTTCTGGTTCTAATTTATAATCATTTTCAATATATGGAGGATTACAAATTATTATATCAAAAGGACCTTTTGATTTTATTTTTTTTACATCTTCTGTGTTATTCCAATTAGCTTTTAATGGAATAAATCTGTTAGATAATTTATTTATATCTGCATTTTTTATAGCAACATCTAAAGCTTTATCACTTATATCTACACCAATTCCTGTTGCATTTTTATATTCATATAACAAAGATTGAGCCAAACACCCCGATCCTGTGCCTAAATCTAAAATTTTATAATCTTTTGAATAATCTCTTTTTAATTCTAATACAGTTTCTATCAAAGTTTCTGAATCTGCTCTAGGATCTAAAACATCATTATTTACAAAAAAATCTAATTTCCAAAATCCCCTACTTCCTATAATTTTTGAAACAGGTTCTCTCTTTTTTCTTCTCTCTTTATATTCTAATAGCTTTGTTAATTGGTCTTGACTTACCTGAACATCACCATGCAACTTAACATACGAAACACTATTATTAATTGCATATGCAACTAACAATAAAGCATCACTATTTGCTTCTACTGTAAAGCTTTCAAATTCTGTTTTTAAATCTAAAACAACTTGTTTTAAAGTTAGCATTACTCAAATTCAGCTAATCTTGCCAATTGATCATCTTCAATTAAAGCATCAACTATTTCACCTAGAGCTGTACCATTCATAACTTCGTCAATCTTATATAATGTAAGATTAATTCTATGATCTGTTACACGTCCTTGTGGGAAGTTATATGTTCTAATTCTTTCAGATCTATCACCTGAACCTACTTGGCTCTTACGATCTTCAGATCTTTCCGCATCCAATTTTTGTTGTTGGAAATCAAACAATCTAGAACGCAAAATACGCATTGCACGATCTTTGTTTTTAAATTGAGATCTTTCATCTTGGCATGCTACAACAAAACCTGATGGGATATGTGTAATACGAACAGCTGATTCTGTTTTATTAACATGTTGTCCACCAGCACCACTTGCACGATAAACATCAATTTTTAAATCTTTTTCGTCAATCTTTAAATCAACTTCTTCAGCTTCAGGCAAAACAGCAACTGTTGCAGCAGATGTATGAACACGACCAGCAGATTCCGTTTCAGGAACTCTTTGTACTCTGTGTACACCAGATTCAAATTTTAATTTTTCAAAAACATTCTTACCTGTAATTGATGCTGTTGCTTCCTTATATCCACCTAAACCTGTATCATTTAAGCTCATAAGTTCAAACTTCCATCCCTGTTCTTGAGAATAATGTTCATACATACGGAACAATTCTGCTGCAAACAAAGCAGCTTCTTCACCGCCTGTTCCCG
The DNA here is from genome assembly GCA_024407875.1 of Alphaproteobacteria bacterium. Classification (GTDB taxonomy): domain Bacteria; phylum Pseudomonadota; class Alphaproteobacteria; order CAAGCB01; family CAG-977; genus UBA2903. Next base: position 134,202 of record JAKSVT010000001.1, on the reverse strand, counting down.
CTCTTACTTCCAAGATAGCATTCTTTTCATCAACTGCATTTTTAGGTAGTAATAAAATTTTTAATTTCTTTTCTAAATCAGGAAGAGAATTTTTTAATGAATATAATTCATCATTTGCTAAAGAACGCATTTCATCATCTGTTTCAGGATCTGCTAACATTGCTTCTGTATCCTTAATTCCAGACAAAGTAGACTTATATTCTTTAATGACTACAACAATTTCTTTTAAACCAGCTAATTCCTTAGACATTTTTACAAAATCGTCGCCCCCAAGATCTCCTGATCCCATTAAAGCTTCTAATTCATCATGTCTAGCCAAAAGTACGTCTAATCTTTCTTCAAAAGCCATTATTGTAAATTCCTATATTCGTTTAATGCGTTTGACAATTCATTAATTTTTACTTCTTTTTGTTCACCAGAATCTAAATTACGAACAGTTACAACTCCCTTGTCGAATTCATCAGTTCCCATTAAAATGGCACAACAAGCATTTATCTTATTTGCTTTCTTTAAACGTTTTGACATATTACCGCTATAAGCCATTTCAACTACATAGCCTGCCAAACGCAATTCATGTGCAATTTTCATCATTTCTGGAACATTTTCATTTCCGACAGGAACTGCTGCAATAGCACGTGGAGCATTAGGAACAAGACCTAATTCTTGCACTAAAATAGATAATCTATCAATACCCGCACCAAAGCCAATTCCTGGTTGAGCTGATCCACCTAACTGTTGTACTAGACCATCATATCTACCACCAGCCAAAACTGTACCTTGAGCCCCTAAAGACTCAGTAATAAATTCAAATACTGTATGACGGTAATAATCTAAGCCTCTCACTAATCTTGGATTTACAACAAAAGGAATACCCAATGTATTTAATCCTGATTGAACTTCCTCAAAGAATGCTCTTGATTCCTCATTTAAATAATCTGTCATCTTTGGAGCATTTTCAATTAAACGCTTATCACCTTCATCCTTAGAATCAAGAATACGTAAAGGGTTCTTTTCTAAACGAACTAATGAATCTTCACTTAATTGATCTTTGTATTTAGAAAAATATTCAACTAAAGCAGTTCTATATGCATCTCTTGAAGGAGCATCACCTAATGTATTTAACTCTAAACGAACATACTTTTGAACACCTAAAGCTCCTAACAAATCCCAAGCTAAACATAATACTTCAATATCTGTTTGAGCTTGAGCTGCTCCTAATACTTCTACACCGAATTGATGCAACTGACGATAACGTCCTTTTTGTGGACGCTCATATCTAAACATTGGACCTGCATAAAATAATTTAACAGGAACATTTTGTTCCATTCCTTCTGAAATGAAAGAACGAACTACACCAGCAGTTCCTTCAGGTCTTAGTGTAAAGCTCTCTCCTCCTCGATCACTAAAGGTATACATTTCTTTAGAAACTATATCTGATGTCTCTCCAACACCTCTACAAAAAACATCTGTAGATTCAAAAATAGGTGTTTGAATTCCATCAAATCCGTAACGTTTTGCTAATTCTCTTGCTGTTTGTTCAACGAACAAAAAAGCTCTCAAATCAGAACCGTATATGTCACGAGTTCCCCTTGCTGGTTGAATAGTCATAATATATTCCTTACTTATTCTTATTAGCTACCATTTCTTCTGCTAATTTTGCAACAATGTCAGCTGCATTTTCAGCATCAATAACTTCTTGTTGTTTGCCTTTTAAGAACAATAATGCTTTTCCATTACCGCCACCACAAACACCAATATCAGCACCACTTGCTTCACCAGGACCGTTAACAACACATCCCATAACAGCAATCTTTAAAGGTTCTTGAATATGCTCTAATCTTTGTTCTAAAATCTTAATTGTCTTTTCCACATCAATGCCTCTACGTGCACATGTTGGACAAGAAACAAATCTAATACCATGATAACGCAAACCTAATGTTCTTAAGATTTCAAAACCTGCTTTGATTTCTTCTGTTACATCCGCAGTTAAAGATACACGCAATGTATCTCCAATGCCTTGCATTAATAATCCTCCAATGCCCATAGCAGATTTTACAGTACCAGCTCTTAAACCACCGGCTTCTGTAATTCCTAAATGCAAAGGATAATCACATTGTTCAGCTAATTGACGATAAGCTTCCATTGTCATCAATGTATCTGATGACTTAACAGAAATCTTAAAATTAAAGAAATCATTATCTTCTAAGATTTTTGCATGTTGTAAAGCAGATTCAACCATAGCTTCAGGACATGGTTCACCATATTTTTGAAGTAAAGCTTTATCTAAAGAGCCTCCATTAACTCCAATACGAATTGAACAATTATGATCTTTTGCAGCCTTAATTACTTCTCGAACTCTTTCCTGTGAACCTATATTGCCAGGATTGATACGCAAACATGCAGCTCCTGCCTCAGCCGCTTCTATTGCTCTTTTATAATGAAAGTGAATATCAGCAACAATAGGAACATTAACTTGTTTAACAATTTCTTTTAAACCTAATGTAGAATCTTCATCAGGGCAAGAAACTCTCACAATATCAGCACCAACAGCTTCTAAAGATTTAATTTGTTGAACTGTTGCAGCCACATCTTTAGTAGGAGTATTTGTCATTGACTGGACTGAAATAGGAGCTCCATCTCCAATTGCAACCTTACCTACATAAATACGACGGCTTTTACGTCTATTAATTTTATATTCAAACATTATTCGTCCATTTCAGCATCTTGTTGAACAGGTTCTGGATCCAAAGGAATCATTTCTTTTTTGCCTGTTAAAACTTGTGGATCTAAAGAAACTGTACGGACAGAACCTTTTGGTCCAACTTGAGGTAAATCTTCACCATCTAAAATGATTTTTACATTAGCAGAATTACCAACCTTCAAATAAAGATTTTCTGAATATTCTGCTACATTGTAAGTATCACCTTTATTTACAGTCTTTGAGAACAATAATGTTCTGTCACGACGACGAACTTCAAACCAAACTTCATCTAAAGCTTCAATAACAATATGAGATTTTTTATTACCATAAGTTCTTGGTTCATAAACTTTTTCTTCTTCTACAACAGCTTCTGCTTCTTTATTATTCTCATTAGCTTCAACTTTTACTTCAGCTTTAATCTCTTCTTTTACAGTTTTTTCTTCTGTTTTTACTTCAGCTGTAGGTTCAACTTTTTTAACATCTTCATTAGATTCTGTCTTTTCTTGATATTCTGTTTCTTTAACAGAAATTGTCTCAGGGACAATTCTAGAATCTGTATAAGTATTATCATTAATTGAATATTGTTGGCTTTCATATACATTTTCAGGAACTTCATCTACAGAGTTAGTCCATCTAATAAACATAACTCCCAAGAACAACACAACAACTGTCAAAATTAATACCTTAGGTGTAGGTCTTGAACTATCTTCCTGGTCATCCATAATTACATTTTGTTTATCTTGTTCACATTGACCTGTTGATTCATTTGCATAACGAATTAAAATATCTTCAGCATTTAGACCTAAAGCTTGAGCATAACTACGTACAAAGCCTTTGCCATAAGCATCTCCAGGTAATTCATCATACTTATTTTCTTCTAGTGCTTGTAAAAATCTTGGTCTAATGCATAAGAACGTTGCTAAATCATTTAAACTCTTACCTTTAGAAATACGGGCTTTTTTCAGTATATCACCAACTTTATCATCAGAATTGATTTCTTCAGCTTCTTCTTGTTCTTCTTGATTTTCTTCAACTTGTGGTTCAGCCACAGTTTCTCTTTCGAGTTCTTCAACTACTTCTTCATTTTCTTCTTCAATTCTTTCTCTTTCTTTTTGCTCTTCAGCAATTTCTTCAGCAGAAGAAAATATAGAAACTATTCCTGCTGCTTTTTCAAAAGCATCATTTTCGACATGTGCATTATCTTCATTAAATGATCTATTCTTTTTCGCCATAATATTTTGTCCTTAATTTAAATATCCTTAATATATTTTAATCTTTTAATACTAGATAATATGTTTGTTTTCTAAATTGAACGCTGTGTGCAAAGCACGAACTGCTAATTCTGTATATTCGTCAGCAATTAAAACACTAATCTTAATTTCTGATGTTGAAATCGTTTGGACGTTGATGCCTTTTTCACTTAAAGCATGGAACATCTTGTTTGCAATACCTGCATGAGTTCTCATACCTACACCAATAACAGAAACTTTAACACAATTAGTATCTGATTTTATTCCATGATACCCAATTTTATCATGATTTGAATCTAATACACTTATTGCCTTATTTACATCACCTTGAGCTAATGTAAATGTAATATCTGTTCTACTACCATCAGCTGAGTCTGTTTGAACAATCATGTCAACACAAATATTTGCAGATGCTAAAGCATCGAATACTGCAGCACTTACACCAGGTTCATCACGAACTCCAGACAAAGTAATTTTTGCTTCATCTCTACTGTAAGTAATTCCACTTATTAATTCTTTTTCCACAATATCCTCCTCATCACAAATAGTAGTACCTATAGGTTCTTCTTCGAAGCTTGAAACAACTCTTAAATTAACTTGATATTTCATAGCCAATTCTACAGAACGTGTTTGTAAAACTTTAGCACCTAAAGAAGCCATTTCTAGCATTTCTTCATAAGTTAATTTATCTAATCTACGAGCACTTTTTACAAATCTTGGATCTGTTGTATAAACACCATCAACATCGGTATAAATATCGCATCTATCAGCCTTTAAAGCTGCTGCTATAGCTACAGCTGATGTATCTGAGCCACCACGACCTAATGTTGTAATACGATTATTTTCATCAACACCTTGAAACCCTGCAACAACAGGAACAATGCCCTTATCTAAACATTTTTTTATATCATCAACATCTATATGATCAATTCTAGCTTTACCTGCTTCTTCATCTGTTATCATATGCAATTGCCAACCAGTAAAGGATCTAGCCGGAACTCCAATAGATTGTAAAGCAATAGCTAACAAGCCAATTGTTACTTGTTCACCTGTAGAAACAACAGTGTCATATTCTTTCATATCATATGAAGGATTTACATCTCCACATAATTCTACTAATTGATTTGTAACACCAGCCATTGCTGATACAACGACAACTACCTGATTGCCCTTATCATATTCTTTTTTTACTTTATTAGCGACATTTCTTATTCTATCAACATCACCAACTGAAGTTCCACCAAATTTTTGAACAACAACAGCCATTTTTTTCCTAACTCTTTTATAGATACAAATATAAACTATACAAAAAAAACAAATATACTTATTGACTTTTTTATAACGCTATACCTTAAAAAATCAAGTTTTTTTTATATTTACGCTTTGATTTTTAAAGAAAAAATAGGCCGGAATTCTTCCGGCCTTAAGTGTATGAGAACAGAACTTAAAAAAAATAATATTCTTTTACTTACTAAATGGAGAATAGTCTTTCAAATCGACTTCTTTCTCTTTTGCTTCGCTTTTTTCAGCATCTTTACCTTCTGAACCTTCTGTGGATACTTTACCTGCGTCTTTTTCTGCTGTTTCTTCTACTGAAGCATCTACAGCAATTATTTTATCTTTTGTTGTATCAATTGTCTTTTCTTGTTTTTCAACAGGAGAATTCATCATCAACTTTGTTTTTCCATCGATTGTTGACAATTCTACAGTCTTTGCTTCTTTATGATCCAAGAATACAACTGAACTTGCACTTGGTTGAGCTTGAATTGCAACTGCTGAACCTACTGTTTCTGCCAAAGCAACAACAGCACGGTCTCCTGTTAAATCAATTGAAGCCTTTTGACCATCAATTGCGAGTTGTGAAGAACCTGTACTTACCATATCAAGAGAAGCTTCGCCAGATCCTGACAATCCCATATAAATGTTATTCTTACCTGTTTCATCAGCTACAGAAATAGAACGAATATTGTTTTGCAATCCTAAATTAATTTTGCCTTTATAAACATCAGTCAAAGACATAGATGCATTTTTATTATCAACTGCCATAGAAATAATTGGGAATTTACCTTTATGCATCATAGCAAAAGATGTTGTCATATCATCAGCTGTCCAAATACCACGAATATTGCCACCAGAATCTTTTAACATAAAGATTTGAGCTTCTACAATTGAAGGAATACCAACATCTTTAGCAGTTAATTCCTCACCTGCAGCATTAGCATTTGTATTAACAGATGCTCGACCAGACAATCCAGCAAGAACTGCACAGCATGTTAAACCAATCACACATCTTTTTAATGTACGACATTTCTTTTCAAGTTTTTCTACTCTATATTCTAAATCCTGCATTGTCTGTTCCCTTTTCTATTTGAACTGAATTAAACAGTTTTTTCATTATTATTTATAATTTTACATATTAACTTATTAAAATGTTATTAAAAGAAAGTAAAAAAAATCTATATTTTTATTATTTATTTGTAGGAACCCATTTTTTTACTTTTATTGCAAGTCCAGCTTGATTTCTTAGAACTCTTGTACCGTTTGGAGAATATTCTTCCGGCATAGGACTAGATTTAACTTGAGAATTTGCAAAAAATTCACCCAATTCCTGAATATTAATTTCATTATTGGTTTTATTTTTTAAAGCTTTCATAAAAGGCTCATGTCTTGAAATTAAATCGATAAGATTATCTTCTGATGTAAATGCAAACTTTTGCCATATAGTTTCCATAAAAACTCTTGAATCTTTATTAATTGTGTTAAGCAAATAATTATCTGTAAATCTTACAATAGCCGATTCGTACAAATAATAGCTTGAAGGCTCTATTGGGCCTCTATGCGTTGCCAAAAAAACACATGGAATAAACTTCTCACCATTAGTTATTGCAGAATAATATCCTTGCATTAAATAAAGAATTGAATGCAATTTTACGGCAGATAAATGTATTTTTTCTGCATTAGCTGTATCTCTAATCCATTCAACTGCTTCAAATACTGTTCGTAGAGCTTGTATTTTCATTGAATTTATTTTTCTTTTCCGTATAATAACCTAAATTTTAATATCTACGAGAGATTCTTAGCAAAATTTCGTAAATAAATGTTTTACTTTATGGAGAATTTTTATGGCCGATACAGAAAACGAAGCAACTGCTGCACAACCTACCAATACTGTGCAAAAAAAAGTTGTAAAAAAAGCCCTCAGAGTTTCGACCGTAAGGCCTAATGCTCCAAATCCTCAAGCTGTTGCAAATCCGGGAGCACCAAAACCTGCCCAAGCAGCACCTACTAACAAGCCTTCTTTAGAAGAAGAGCCTCCTTTACCTGATGAAGATGAAGACACTCGCAAAAAAGAAGCTCAGATAGCTAAAGCTGTAGCTCAATCAAATCCTGCAATGGCAGCAAATCCAACTGCAAATACACAAGCCTCTCCTAGCGCTGATGCAGATACATCTAAACCTGCTCAAAGCGCCCTTTTTAGATCTTCAAGATTTGATGAAGTTGGATTAGTAGATGAAGCAACAAAACGTAAAACAGGCAAAGAAATATTTATGGACCAATTACATGATTTTATTAAATCAATATGGTTCAAAATCCTTGTTATATTAATTATATTAGGCATCGGATTAAAAATTGCTTGGGACAAATTACCTGTTTTAGCACAAAACAAATTACCAGAAATTCTTGCTGAAAGTGGTATTAAATTAGGTAATTTTGAAGTTGTATCTGTATCATACCATGATTTGGTTCTCAGCAAAGTATCAGATGCAAAAAAGACAATGAATGCAAGCAAAGTTACTGCTCGCTTTGATTTTAAAGACTTGTTGCAAAATAACAGACTTAAATCATTAACAATTGAAGGTTTGAATTTAACAGGAGTTAGAAGAGACGATGGTATTTCTTTAGGACCTGTTGGAGAGTTAATTACATCTTCCAAAAAGGCAAGCTCCGCTAAACCTGTTAGCATTCCTTCTATAAACATCAACAACTCAAAATTCACATTAAAGCGCGAAACAAATTTTCCTAAAAAAGATGAAAACGATCAAGTAATTGATGAAACTGTTAAATTTGGATTTAGTGCAAAAGGTTCACTTATTGGATCTAATTTAAATTTAACGATTACAACAGATTATGATACAGAGACATCAAAACTTACAACAGAAACTAATTTAAAGAAAACTTCTGATTCTGCTGAAATTAAAATGGAAATCACTCAAGGAGATTTAATAAAAGAAGGAAAAGTTATTGGTAGTGTAAAAGGCCTTACAGAAGTCTCTGTTATAAAAGGTGTGCTTACTAAAGGAAATACAGATTTAACCATTCAATCAGATGCAGGAAAACTCGCCATTAGAGGAGAAACTGTTCCTCATGATGGAAAATTTGATATTAATTTAACAATCAATAGATCTTTTGAAGACTTAGAAAAATCTGCAGGCAAATTTACTGGTGCTATTTTATTCACAATCAAAGATATGGAAATGAGTGGCACACAACAACACTTTAAGGGTCATATACCATATGAATTCTTTAGTGAAAAGTTATCAAATGGTTCTACAGAATTTGATAAATTAAGCATGAAGCAAGATGCATATATTGAATGTGAAACCTCTAAGTGTGTAATTAAAATGTCAAATCCTATGGATATCTCATTTGATAAGATGATTATGAAAACACAATTTAGGTTGATTAACATCTTCAAACCGGTTTCTTTCAAAATTAATCCTGATGAAAAAGAACCTTTCTTGAAAACCGATGGGGGTAATTTAGATTTTAATATTCCTATTCCTGGCGTTTCAATTAATGCTATGATTACAGATGCTTTGTCTAATATTGCTGTTGCAGGAGCATTTAACAACAATAAAATTAATGTAAAAACAAATTTATTCTCCCCAGGACACACAGGAACAGTTACAATATCTAATGGAGCTATCGCTACTAAAGACTTTACAATCCGAGGCATAGCAGCAGCTTTAGAAATAAATGATAAAACTTGGCCAAGTGGAAGATTTAATATTGCTCAGTTTATTCCTAATGAAAAAGAAAAATATGCTGAAATGGCAATGCAATTTTCTTTAAAACCTACAAGAATGAACGAATATCAAATTCAATCAAGAATAGCTATGGTCAATGGAGCTGTAAATTTCACATTAGATGGTACTTATTCTTTAATTACACACCAATGGGATATGTATTTCAATTTACCAAAAACAGCAATAAATGGACAAGAAGTAACTATCTCTAAAGTATTGCCTTTATTATCATCCCATTTAGATGACAATACAAAAGCAACAATTACAGCTAAAGGAAGAATTTCTGTAAATGAGGATAGAATTAAAGGTCCTCTTAATATGATGATTGAAAATGGATCAGCAAATTGGAAGAATATTCAATTTGATGGAATTAATTCTGTAATGCAAATATCACAACTTGTACCATTTGCAACACCAGAAGACCAAAAGTTTTTTGTATCTCATATTAATTTTGGCATTCCTTTAAATAAAATGTTATTTAACTACCAAGTAATTCCTAGTCAAGAAGTTCGTTTTTCTTCTATTTCTGGAAAATTCTTAGGAGCTAATATAAAGAATATTAAAACATTCTCTTATCCATTTGGAAAACCTCCTGCAGATATGTTGTATGAAATTAGCAATTTAGATTTATCAGAATTCACAGAAAATTTAATTTCTAACAATTTACAAGCTGATGGAACAGCAACAATGACTTGGAAAATTGGATTTACTGATAAAGGTTTAGCTATGAACGAATTAACAGCTGCATCTAAATTACCAGGCACAATTCACTTTAATCCTGATGATGCAACAAAAGCTGCTATGGATCCAAACACATTAAATTTGTTAAAAGAAACTATGGTATCTAAATTTGCTCTTAAAGGTAAAGGCAATATGAATGAAAACGCTTCATTTAAACTTCGATTAGAAGGGCATACTCCTTTAAATACAACAAATGATAGAATAGAATTGAATTTCAACTATCCTTTCAAGAAAATGTTTAAACCTGACAATAGATTAGTTGATATAGATTCAGACGTATTATTAATGATGAATAATGCTAAATAACAATCATTAAGTTAGAGTATTTCTTATGCAAATAGGAACGTTTGGATTATATCAAGCTGAAGGTGTTGAGCTTACAAAGAGAATTCCTACTACGCAAGGAGATTTCCCAGTAGGACATATCCTTACTAGCGAAGACATTCGTATACTTAGAAACATCGGCATACACAGCGTTTCTGGTGTTTTATATTCTACGAAAGATGTTCCTGCAAAAACAGCTGGCGATGTTTTTGTTCATTCTATTTGCGGTGATTACACTAGATATACAACTATTTCAAATGAAGGTTGTATAGATATATTTTCTGATATAAATGGCGTACTAGTATACGACAAGGAAAGACTTCACAGATTAAACAAAGTATCTGATAGCGTTTCATTATCTTTATTACCTGCTTATACTCCGGTCTTTAATGGACAATATATTGGAACATTGCATATATATTCTCCTGCTGTAGATGAAAGTGTTGTTAATAGCATTACATCAGGCTTAAGTGGAATGGGTATACTTTTATCCATAAAAAAATATGATTTGGTAAAAGCTGTTTTAGTTCAAGTTTTTGATAAAAAAGATGAAATCAATAAAAATGCGGAAGATGATACCGCCATAAAAAAAAGATTTGCAACCTTTGGTTTTGATATTAGAAACTTTGAAATGTGCGAAGGCACTGTTGCCTCAATTGAAAATGCTATAAGAAGTGCTTATGCAACAGGAATTACTGTAGTATTAATCGAAAGTCGTATTCCTGATATGTCTTTAATTAAAGATAAATCAGATATTATTCCTAAAGCTCTTATTGAAGCTTCAACTGATATTGACAGAATGAATTGGCCTTTTGACGAAGGTTCTCAGATTGTTTTAGCTCACAGAAAAAATACTGTATTTTTAGGATATAATTATCCAGACTTTTTTAAAAATTCTTTACGGCGATTATTCTGTCATGTTAACACCAAAACAATTCCTCCTATGGACTTAATTCCATCTATGGTTATGGGCTCTCAAGCTTTAGATAATCAATATAGAGCAATAAAAGATCTAGAAAAAAGAAGATCTGTAGCTTTAGGAGAAATAGAAAAAGGAGACAAAACTGCTGTAATTATTTTAGCAGCAGGTCGTAGTGGTCGTATGAGCGAAAACAAACTTTTGTTAGATGTTGGAGGCCAAACATTTATCACAAGAATTGTAGAACAAGCTCTTAGTTCTAATGCTGGCTATGTAATTGTTGTAACAGGGCACCAATCCAATTTTATAGAAAAACAATTAGAACAATATGATGTTAAAATAGTACGAAATGCCGATTACTTATCTGGTATCTTAAGTTCTATTAGAATAGGAATTTCTGTGTTACCAAATGACGTTAATTGCGTACTAGTAATGCCTACTGATATGCCTGCTTTTAGTTTTAGACAGATGAACGACATGTTTAGATTATTTAGAGAAACTCATGATTTTAAACCTGTTGTAGTTCCTTCATACGCCCATGTTAGATCAAATCCTGTTTTATGGCCTAGAGAATTATTTGATCAAATAAAAGTTATACCTGAAGATTCATATTGTATTCCAACTCTAATTGAACATACAGATATAACTGTAGAATATGAAATAAAAGACCCTTTAATTTTGTCTGATATAAACACTCGTGGTGATTATGAAACATTTTTAAAGAATTACGACTTCAAATCAAAAGCTGAACAAGATTTAATGGCTTTAATGAATGAAAATAGAATAAAGAAACAAAATGAGGCTATCAACGCAGCTATTAATGCTGCTAAAGCTATACCTCAAACACAACAACAAAATTCTACATTACAACGCTCAACAAAAGTTCCATCAAATGTTGCTTCTTCCCCTATTCCTCCAATTACAAGGGCTCAACCATTACAACCTCCTCAAGAAGATATTCCTGAAATACCGGAAATTCCTCCTATTCCACCTTTACAATAATATATTATTAAGGACAAAGAATAATGCTCGATACAGAAACAATGTATAATAACAAAAATGAAGCTTTGGCTCTTTTAAATGAAATCAAACGCGATGGCATAAATAAATTAATCGAATATTTAAATAATAGCGATTACTTCACAGCTCCTTCATCTGTTAGAAATCACTTAAATTGTTATGGTGGATTGTGCCAACACAGTTTGAATGTTTTTCATACTTTTGAAAACTTATTATCTCAATACAAAATAGAATGTCCAAGAGAAACTATTATTATTTGTGGATTATTGCATGACCTATGCAAAGTTGACTTATATAAACCTATTGAAAAATTTAAAAAGGACGCAAACAATCAATGGGTAAAATATGATTCATGGGATTATGATGATCAATTTCCTGCAGGCCATAGTGAAAAATCTGTATTTAGATTAATGCAATTTATCAAATTAACAAAAGACGAAATTCTTGCAATTAATTCTCATATGGGAGCATTTGACTCAAGAATTAACGATCCTAATTTTAGCAATGTATTTAAAATTTCACCAATAGCAGTTTTATTGCATTGTGCAGATTTTATTTCAGCAAATATTTTGGAAAAAACTGAATAAGATTTAACCGTTAATATTTATAGCACCCAGCAAATGAGTTTGTGCTGCTAGAGCTGTTTGTTCATCTTGAGCATGAATAAAGGCTAGTACTGTGTCTGGCATTACTTTAGTTCCTGGTTTAATCATATTAGAATAACCTGCTGACAAATCTATTTTTTGTTCGCTATATAAACGACCAGCACCCATTTCAATAACAGACAAACCTATCCATCTCATATTCATAGTTTCAACTATACCTGTTTTTCCCGCATATACAGGTAAAACAACTGGCGCTTGTGGCAAATACGTCATAGGATTTGACATAAACGCTTGAGAAACTCCCATTTCATAAAGCATTCTAGAAAATTGTTCTGCAGCTTTACCTGAAGTAATTAAATCTTCAACTAGTTGCTTTGCATTTTCTTCATTTGAACAAATACCATTTTGAACTAAAGCAACACTAGCAATAGTTTTTGTCTGCTTCATCAATTGTTTATCCCTATTGCCCAAAGCACCTGTTAAAAAAGCCCAGACTTCATAAATTTCTAAGGAGTTGCCAATATTTTGGCCGACAACTTCATTAACATTCGAGAAAATAGTTTTTACATCAAGTCCAAATGGAGCAGCATTTAATAATAATTTTTCTTCAAATTCTTTTGCATATTCTTCTGTTGTTGTAAAACTTGCTGAACCTGTTTTAATATCTACAGTCAATTTTTTAACACCACTAGCAACTTTTTTAATTAATAATGAAGCTATTAACAAATCAATACTAGAAATTGTTGCTGTTGTATCACGAATAGATTGAATTCTAACATCAGCAGGAGCTAACTGTTCTGATGAAGTCAAAAAAGCAAAACCTGAATTTAGTAAAGTTTTACGAAATCTTGCTTTTGAAGGATTAATATCATAACCACTAATAGAACTTAATTTATCAATTGTGCCTCCTGTATGATATTGCATTTTATCACAGAGCATAGGAACATACATTCCTGCACTTGCTAAAACAGCTCCAACAATAATCTCTGATTTATCACCAACAGAAGGCATTGTATGAATTGATGCCACAGGCCCATTTAAATCAACACTATCCCAATCAAGAACCATACCTGAATCTATAATTTCACTTATCCAGTTTTGAAGTTCTTCATGGCTCATTCCATTAATTAAGAAAGCCATCAACAAAGCTGATAGCTGACCATCAGAGACAGACCAATCTAAAACACCTTGAACAAAAGTTTTAATTTCTTTAGCGGTTAAATTTTCACCATCTCTTTTTTTCTTAATAATTTCCTGAGCAAGCATAATTCTATAGCCTAATAAAAATACATTAAAGGGCATTATAAAAATGCCCTTTAATTAACGAAAAAAAACTATTTCTTTAAAAATGATTTTCCATTTTCAAATAATGGTAAGCCTAAATATTCAGCTATTGTTTGACCAATATCAGAATATGTTTCACGACGGCCTAAAAATCTTGGTTCTACACCTTTTCCGAACATAATTACAGGAACATGTTCACGAGTATGATCTGATCCCTTAAATGTTGGATCACAACCATGATCTGCTGTTATAAAGCAAAGATCACCATCTTTCAATTCTTTAAATAATTCAGGCAAACGAGAATCAAAATATTCCAAACCTGAAGCATATCCTGAAACATTACGACGATGTCCCCAATCCATATCGAAATTTACGAAATTAGGGAAAATAATTGAATTATCAGGAGCTGTGCGAACTTCATCTAAAGTACGATCAAATAATTCTTGCAATCCAACAGCTTTGACAGCTTTTGTAATACCTTGTGCTGCAAAAATATCACTAATCTTACCAATTGAAATAACATTTCCACCAGCTTCTTTCATTTTATCCAAAACTGTTTTTGCTGGAGGTAATACAGAATAGTCATGACGACCGCCTGTACGTTTAAAATTAGATGCATCAGTACCATCGAAAGGTCTTGCAATTACACGAGCTATAGCTCCTGGTAATTTGTCTTGTTCAAACCATTCATTCAACAAATCACGTGCAATATGGCAAATTTCATATAATCTTTCTAAGCCAAATGTCTTTTCATGTGCACAAATTTGGAAAACACTATCTGCTGAAGTGTAAACAATAGGTTTACCTGTCTTCATGCATTCTTCTCCAAGTTCTTCTAAAATAACTGTTCCTGAAGCTGCTTTATTTCCAATAACTCCTGGAAGCTTTGCACGTTTACAGAATTCATCAATTAATTCTTGTGGGAATGAAGGATATTCTCCTGGGAAGTATCCCCATTTAAATGTTACAGGAACGCCTGCCATTTCCCAGTGTCCTGATGTAGTATCCTTACCTTTTGAAACTTCCTTGCTATATCCGTATGCAGCTTTGATTTCTGATACAGGAATTTGCATATTTTCAGGATAAACACCATTGCATTGCTTGTATAATTCACCCAAACCTAATTTTGTTAAATTTGGACATTTTAAAGGGCCTGTACGATCAACTTCTGCTTTACCTTCAGCACAAGCTTTTGCAATATGACCTAATGTATCGCATCCGATATCATCAAATTTATCTGCGTCTGGGCCTTCACCGCAACCAAAAGAGTCCATCATTAAAATTATAACACGTTTCATTTCTCACCTTTTGTTTAAAGTTTCGATGATAACACTGTTTTTATTTACAGGCTTCTCATCACTAATTGTAATAGCATTTTGCACGATTTTTTCAACACTTGCAAATGATTCTTGCGTTCTTGCATGAATAAATGCAATTGGATTTTCAGAATCTACATATTCCCCAATAGTTTTAAAATTGCTATAGCCAACATTATAATCTATTTGAGCATCAACTTTATTTCTTCCTCCGCCCAAAATACTTAATGTTAAACCTATTTGTTCTGCATTCATTGAACTAATATATCCTTTTTCCTTTGCAAAAACAGGATATACAATTTCTGATTTTGGAAAATAAACATCTAAATTTTCTACTAAATCTACAGGTCCCCCCATAGATGCAACCATTTGAGCAAACTTTTCACAAGCTAATCCCGAGTTTAAAACTTGGTTTATTTTCATTTGACCAGCTTTTTCATCATGTATCAAGCCTTTGCTGGCTAGTACTTGCTTTGCCAATGTAGAAACTAATTCATATAATCTTTCATCTCTAAAATCACCACGCAAAAAGCGAATCGCTTCTTCAACTTCAACGGCATTACCGACACTTCTTCCCATAACACAATTCATATCACTAATTACAGCGCTAGCACTAACACCACAATATTGTGCTATTTCAACCATAATTGTTGCTAATTCACGTGATTTATCAACATCTTTCATGAAAGCTCCGTTTCCACATTTCAAATCGAAAACTAAGCCTTGAACGCCTGCTGCAATTTTTTTAGATACAATTGAACTTGCGATTAATGGTAAAGATTCTATAGTCCCTGTTGAATTTCTTACAGCATAAATACGCTTATCAGCTAAAGCTAAATCACCAGTTTGTCCTATAATTGCACATCCAACATTTCTTGTTGTCTCATAAAATTTCTCTAATGATGGACTAGTTTGATAACCTGGAATAGCATCCATTTTATCAACAGTACCACCTGTGTATGATAAACCTACACCAGAAATCATTGGAACATAAGCACCACAAGCTGCTAAAATAGGAGCTAACACAATACTTGTTTTATCCCCTACACCACCTGTTGAATGCTTATCTAATACAGGACCATTTAAATCTAAAGAAGACCAATCCATAACTCTGCCATTTTTTGCCATGGCTAAAGTTAAATTAGCACTTTCATCTAAATCTAAACCTCTTAAATAGCAAGCCATTACAAATGCTGCTATTTGAGATTCGCTTACCGACCAATCAACTATACC
The DNA here is from genome assembly GCA_024407875.1 of Alphaproteobacteria bacterium. Lineage (GTDB taxonomy): Bacteria > Pseudomonadota > Alphaproteobacteria > CAAGCB01 > CAG-977 > UBA2903. The sequence continues at coordinate 117,782 of JAKSVT010000001.1, read as the reverse complement.
TTGAACAATAAAATTCAATTCTTCCTGAGATAACTTATGGCAATCTCTTTTATGTCTTATAATTTCTTGTACAAGCACAATCTTTACCCTTTGATTTACATAAAACGCCGAAGTCATACCTCGGCGCTTTATTAAAAAAATTTATAAAAATTAATAGCCTTGAGATTCTGTTGGCTTATCACCAAAACCCATTGATGCCAACAAACTATCACGCAAACCTGAAGCACCAAATCTAAATGTCATCTTTGCTGCCCATTTAGGTCCCATGATTTTATCTGCTAATGTTAAGTAATCTGCAGCTTGTTCTGTTGTACGAACACCACCTGAAGCCTTGAAGCCAACTGGTTTACCGCTTTCACGAATAACTTCTAACATTGCGTTTGCAGCTTCTAATGTTGCACTAACAGGTGTTTTTCCTGTTGATGTTTTAATAAAGTTTGCGCCACATTCAATTGACAAACGAGAAGCATCAGCAATTAATTGAGCATGTGTTAAAACACCACTTTCAATAATTACTTTCATTACTTTACCTTTGCAAGCTTCACGTGTTGCTTTTAACAAATTACGAGCTGTTTCAACATCTCCATTCATAAAAGCTTTATATGGTAATACAACGTCAATTTCATCTGCACCATCAGCAATAGCTTGTGTTGTTTCTTTAACAGTTGCTTCAATATCATTTCCACCATGAGGGAAATTTACAACTGTAGCTACATCAACGTTTGTGCCCTTTAATTCAGCTTTAGCTAATTTTACAAAACGTGGCCATACGCAGACAGCCGCTGTATGTCCAAATGGGCCATGAGCTTTTGCACATAATGCAACGATTTTTTCATCTGTATCATTATCATTTAAACTTGTTAAATCTAATAAAGATAATGCTTTTGCTGCAATTTCCTTCATAATTAAATTTCCTTTACTAATCTTGTTAATACTTTTTGTAACTTCTTACCAGCTTCATTAGCTTGAGTAATTGTTTCTTCATGTGTCATTTTATCTGCTGTTAAACCAGCACCTAAATTTGTAATAACAGAAACACCTAATACTTTCATTCCTGCATGAACAGCAACCATTGTTTCTGGAACTGTTGACATACCAACAGCATCACCGCCCAACATCTTGAACATACGTACTTCTGCTGGAGTTTCAAAGTTAGGACCTGATGTCATTACATAAACACCAGTGTTAATAATTACGCCTTCTTGTTCAGCAGCTACGAACAACTTTTTACGTAAATTTGCATCATAAGCTTCTGACATATCAGGAAATCTAGGTCCAACTTTTTCATCGTTAGGTCCAATTAAAGGATTGCATCCTGACAAATTGATGTGATCAGAAATACACATCAAGCTTCCAGGTCCCATATCTATATTCAAAGAACCTGCTGCATTTGTCAAAATCATTGTTTCAATACCCAAACGAGCATATGAACGAACAACTAATGCTAAAATTGCTGGACTATGTCCTTCATAGAAATGAACACGTCCTTGCATACATAAAACATCAACACCATTTAATTTACCTACAACTAATTGGCCTGCATGTCCTGCAACTGTTGAATGTGGAAATCCTTCGATCTCTTCGTAAGGAATAACAATTGGATCTTTAATTACCTCTGCCATTCCGCCTAAACCACTACCTAAAATCAAACCAATCTTTGGATTGTATTTTCCAATTTTTGACTTAATTTGCATAGCGACTTGATCGATCATATCACTCATCAATTTATCCTTTCTTTAAAACAGATCTTTAATTTTTAACTACATATCCAAATTTTCAGGACCAAATGAATATGGTAATAATTCTTTTAATGTTAAGGTTTTGCGAACACCCTTACGGTCACAAATGTATACAACCGTATTTTCGTCTCCGAACTCTCGGATTCGTTGACGACACGAACCACAAGGAGAAACTAATGCTTCACCATCACCCATAACAACAATTTCTTTAATTTTTCTATCACCGCCACAAACCATAGCACTTATGGCACCTTGTTCAGCGCATGAACCTGCTGGAAAAGCAGCATTTTCAACGTTACAAGAGGCATACAACTTTCCTGATTCAGCCTTAATAACAGCACCTACAGGGAACTTTGAATATGGACAATATGCATTTTCGATTGCTTTACGAGCCATATCCAACATTGTATCTATATCACTCATCTATAACCTCGTTATTAATAGAGAATTTTAGTTACTTTATTCGATTTTTTTCTATTTCGTCAAGTTTTTTTAATCTTTTAAAACAATCTTTATTCAAAATCACAATAACTTACGCAATTTTTTAGAAAAAACTTAGCAAAAAATATTTAAATGTATTAAAGAAGAATTTTAAGCCTTCAATATCTCTTTCTACGAAAGCAAAAACAGAACCAAAGGTAATTAAATTTGCACTTGGTATAAAACATATTGTAAATAAAAAACCCGCAACCTGAAAATCTGTTTGCCCAGGATGGAGCTGCTCTTTAAATGAACATAAATTATACCCGAATGCAACCCCTATTCCAACCAAAACCCAATCAGGCAAAACTCCATTAAACCTAGAATAATAAATGTAAACAAGTATCATTCCGAATACACATAATGGGAAAAAATATGGTGATAATGCTATAAGCCAATTGCCTTTTCCTTTAAATGACATTTGGCCTTCCCCTTCATCATTTAATTTTAAAGATGTTATCTTATGAAATGTTAACAATGCAAATAATATATGTGTTAGTTCATGTTCCAAAGTTGAAACTGATGATCTGTGAGAATGCGTCATATATCTAAAGAAAAATATCGTTATTATTCCTATAGCAAACAGCCCTAGTCTATTATAGTTCAAATATGTATGAATATGCCAATAATGTTTATATGTTTTAAGTAATGGTCCTATAGATAATAACATAACTAATCCAACTGGAATTCGAAGCAGTTGGATTAGTGTATCAATAAAATCCCTCAATTTTCGAAGCATATTCGAAACAGACTTATATAATTTATATTATGTTAGTTCTGGTACAGGAGGTAGTTTTGCTAACATATCTGGCGTTACCAAAACAACGCCCTTTTCTGAAACATAGAAGTGCTTTGCATCTTCTACAGGATCTTCACCTATTACCAAACCACGTGGAATTACGCATCCTTCAGCTAAAACGCATTTCTTAACACGAGCATGACGATTAATTACACATCTTGGCAAGACGACAGAATCTTGTACCAAAGAGAATGAGTGAACTCTTACATCTCCAAACAACAATGAATGGCGTACTGTACCACCTGAAATAATACATCCTGCTGATACTAATGAATGAACGGCCATACCTGTTCTTAATTCACTATCGAAAACAAATTTTGCTGCAGGTTGTTGTTCTTGGAATGTCCAAATCGGCCAACGTTTATCGTACAAATCTAAGTCAGGAATAACATTTGTTAAGTCCAAATTACTTTCCCAATAAGCATCAATTGTACCAACATCACGCCAATAAGCATCATCTGTTTTATTATAAACACAACTATCTTGGAATCTATGGGCAATAATCTTTTCTTTTCCAACTAATGATGGCAACAAATCTTTACCAAAATCATGAGAAGAATTTGGATTTGCAGCATCTTTTTCCAATAAATCTATTAAAAAGTCTGCTGTAAAAATATAAATACCCATACTTGCAAAAGAACGATCTGGTTGTCCAGGAATGCAAGGAGGATTTTTCGGTTTTTCAACGAATTTAATAATATTACTATCAGCATCAGTATCTAAAACACCAAATTCATGAGCTTTCTCACGAGGAACTTCAATACATGATACTGTTGCAACAGCTCCGGCTTCGATATGTTGTTTCAACATTTTCGAATAATCTTGTTTATAAATATGGTCACCAGCCAAAATCAAAATGTATTTTGGATTATGTTGGCGAATTGTATATAAGTTTTGATATACAGCATCTGCTGTGCCTTGATACCATACTTCTTCAGAAGTTTGTTGTGTAGCAGGCCAAATTTCTACAAATTCGTTCAATGCAGGTTGTAAGAATCCCCATCCTTGTTGCAAATGCTTAATAAGAGTATGCGCTTTATATTGTGTCATAACAGCAATTCGACGCATACCTGAGTTAATACAGTTTGACAATGGAAAGTCAATAATTCTAAATTTTCCACCGAAATGAACTGCAGGTTTTGCTTGGTCAACAGTTAAGTTTTTTAAACGGCTACCTTTACCACCTGCTAAAACTAAAGCTAATGTATCTTTACGTGCAATATTTAAATCGACTTCATTCATAGTCAAACTCCCAAAAAAGTTTTAATTATGATTATGTTAACGATTTTTTATTAACAAATCAAGAATCAAAAGATGAGAGTTTTCAATTTTTTACACTAAAGATTGTTCCTCAGCCATACGTTTAAGTTTTTGATAATCAACCTTGCCTGCACCAACTAAAGGTATTTCATCTACCATATTTACAACAGCAGGTGCGGATAAATCACTTAATCCTTTTTGACGTATAAATTGCTTTATTTGAGCAATTTCTGCATCTTTTGATGTTGTGTATAATACTAATTTTTCGCCCTTCTTTGGATCTGAAATCGCAACAATGCCATTCATTGTTTCTGGATATAATTCATTAATTGCAATTTCAACAGCTGTAAGAGAAACCATTTCTCCACCAATTTTAGCAAAACGTTTAGCTCTTCCTTTAATAAAGATAAAATCTTCATCATCTACTTCAACAATATCCCCTGTATCATACCAACCATTAGGAACAGGATGTAATACACCAGGATCATTATGATAAATATATCCCATCATAATGTTTTTGCCATGAAGTAATAATCTCTTACCGTCATTAATTCCTTCGACTTCTTCTAATTTGTAATCTAAAGCTGGAATTAATCTACCAACAGAACCTTCTTTATAGTACATATTTGAATTTACTGAAATCAATGGAGCACATTCAGTTGCACCATATCCCTCAATAATACGAATACCAAATTTTTTCAAATAAAGGTCTTTAGTTGATTGTTTTAATTTCTCTGCTCCAACAACCGCTAATCTTAAAGTATAGAAATCATATGGGTGAGCTGTTTCTCCATAACCCGCTAAGAATGTATCTGTACCTACCAATACTGTTGAATTTGTATCATAAATTAATTCTGGTATAACACGATAATGTAATGGTGATGGATAATAAATTGTTTTAATACCATGTAATGTTGTCATTACTGTTGCCATACCTAATCCAAATGAATGGAACATCGGCAAAGCGTTAAAGAACACATCACTAGGATTTAAGCTCTCTGCGGTAACACCTTGATGGCCATTAAACATAAAGTTTTGGTGAGATAACAAAACGGCCTTTGGCATGCCTTCAGAACCAGATGTAAACAAAACTGTTGCTGCTTGTTCTGAACTACGTTTAGCCTTAATTTTAAATGCAAATCTTAATAATCCTACTATCTTATCTTTAGTAGTCATATTTTTTGCAATATCTTCTAAGTACAACAAACGAATTCCAGCATCTTTTAATGCGGTTTCAATATGTTCTAATTTTCCTTGCTCTATAAAGCCATGTGAAGTTATTACTGTTTTAATTTGTACAGCCTGCATACAAGCTAAAATTTGAGCAACACCTGAAGAAAAGTTTAACATAGCAGGAACTTTATCGTTTCCAACCAAACCAAAATAAAGAACAACGTTAGCTAATACATTTGGCATCATAACGCCAACATATTCTTCATTTTCTAATTTACTTGCAACAGTTCCGCCTAAAACATAACTCTTCATCAACAAATTGCGATAAGTTAAAACCTTTCTGCTTGCATCTTCAGCAATTTCTTTATTACTGCCATAAATTACAGAGCTATTAATTAACGCATTAAATATGTTTTGCTTATAGTTATATCCTTCAACAAGCATTCTTGACATAATACGATAAATTTGCAAAGAAATAGCATAATTTCTCTTACGTTTATCTAAATTTGGATCTGCATAAATTTTTGTTGGTTCAAACAATGTCAAACGAATTTTCGTCAACCAATAAGTCTTATGAATTTTCTTTTGCAAAGAGAACTTAGAATTTTGAGCTCCCGTAATACAAATTGGTAAAATCATAGAATTTGTTTTTTCTGCAACAATACCAATTCCTGGATAAATCTTCATCAAAGATCCTGTAACTGAAGAGCGTCTTTCTGGGAAAACCAATACCTTCTTATTACTCTTTAATAAAGAAATAATAGGACGCATTGCCATAGCATCTTTAATATCTAATATATGAACATCAGCAAATAATTTGCAGACTTTTGCAAATATTGTGTCTTTTATCTCAATAGGCAATACAACATTAATTCTTTCTGGCATAAAAGCAGAAATAAGCAATGCATCTATTTTTGATGTATGGTTAGCAATAATCAAAACTCTGTGTCCTGCTTTTGTAAAGTTTGCAGAATTCTTCACAGTTACTTGATATACCATTTCAAACAATGTTCTGATTAAAGATCTTTGGAAATCTTTTGGTGAAATTTTGCATTCATAAACTAATGCAACAACACCAATTATTGTAAGCAAAGCAAGTCCCCAAGACATTTCTAAATTTAAGGCTCTACGTAACAAAGTCAAGCACAAAGCAAAAGCAAAGCATGCGAACTCTTGAAATTTTGTTGTTACATATGCAGAAACAATATTATTCTTGCGAATTTTTGTTCTCATATGCAATACCATAGGAACGGTATACATACCTGCATTGAAAGCATTTAAAGCCAAAAACAAAACGAATAATGGCAATGCAACTAATGATGTTGATAAAACTGTCATCATTAACAAACTTAAAGTCATTAATGCTGTATTTAATGGCATAAATGTTAAGTCAATAACACGTCTTGACAATCTTACACCAAGAGAAAATCCTGATGAAAAAGCAAACACAACAATCAAGACATCAACAACAATTAAAGCAAAATTTGAATTTGTCATTTTATCTACGTTGAACAGTAATAAATACCCCATAGATAAAATCCATGAAACACCTAAAGCTGAACGAAACAACAATGGATATCTAGCAAAAATTCTAAAATCATTTTTAATTTCTTTAAAATTAAAAAATGAAACAGAATATGTATCTAAATCTCTTGCATAAAATGCTGCATATAAAAATCTAATTAAAGCTGCAAAAATTAAAATATAAACTGTAATTACAGGATTTAATACAGCAGCAAGAACTGTGCCTATTACAGCACTAGAATATGTTTTAAATGAAACGGCTGCTTTTCCAAAAATACAATGATATTTTTCATTTTCTTCAAAAATAGGAACTCTAAATAATTCAGCTAATAGTCCTACTAAAACAATGATATTTGCAACCAAACTTGGAACAAAGTCTTTTAAAACACCTAATATTAAGCAAAAGAACACAACTTCCAATAATCTAAACAAAGGATTTCTGCGTTGACCACGTGTTTCTTTTGATGCAAGCATCAAGTAAACGAACATCATAGAAAACAAAATTAACAAGTTATCTTTTGAATCAGGACTATGATAAACTTTTACAAACAACATCATTTCTGTAAAAGCTAAAAAGATTTTATAATTAAACATCTTCTGAATTTTATTTAAATTAAATAATTCTTTTACTTTTAAATTCATTTACTTTATCCCTTAAATAAGCTATTCAGCTTCATTTTAAAAATTATTTTGTAAAATATCACAACAAAAAACTTACTGTAAAGCAAAATATTAAATCCCTCAAAAAACAAATAACGAGACACATAAAAAATCTCGTTAAATGTTTCGAATAATAATATATTTTTTATAAATTAGAACAAAGCTCTGCTCTTAACAAATCTAAACCTTCTTTATTTTCTGAACTAGTTGCAAAAACTTCCGGAAAACATGCTGTATGCTTTAGCACTTCATTTTCAACAGCTTTTTTTACTTTTTCTAACTCATTTTTCTTAAGTTTATCACATTTTGTAAGAACAACATAATAAACAACAGCTGATTTATCTAATTGTGTCATAACTTCATGGTCTTTTTTCTTTACCCCATGTCTAGCATCAACTAGCAAACAGACTTTTTTTAAATTATTTCTTCCTTTTAAATATTGGAAAACTAAATTTTGCCATTCGTTTACAATTTCTTGCGGAGCTTTTGCAAATCCATAACCAGGCATATCAACTAATCTTAATTTATTTCCTAAATTAAAAAAATTTAATAATTGAGTTCTTCCTGGTGTATTAGATGTTCTTGCTAAATCTTTTCTACCTACTAACGCATTAATTAAACTGGATTTACCAACATTTGATAATCCTGTAAAAGCAAATTCTGGTAGTTTACAATCAGGCAACTGGCTCATGTCAGCAACAGAAAGCATAAATTCACAATCAGCTAAAAACAATAAACGGCCCTGTTCTATCAAAGCCGTTAATTGTTCGTTTGAAAAACGATTATCCATTTTTATGCTTTCCTTTAATTCTTAAAGCGTATTGTTGTGCAATAGATAAAGCATTACTCCATGTCCAATAGATAACCAAACCAGATGCTAAATTACCTAAAACAAACATCATAAACCATGGCATAATACTAAACATCATAGCTTGTGTTTTATCAGGCATCTTTGGATTTAATAATTGTTGTAACCACATTGTAATACCCATTAACAATGGCCATACACCAATATCAATAGCTGCAGGAACCGACCATGGAATTAAACCACATAATGTAAACAAAGAAGAAGGATCTGGAGCTGACAAATCATGAATCCATCCATAGAATGGAGCTTGTCTTAATTCCAAAGAAATATAAAGAACTTTATATAAGCTAAAGAATACAGGAATTTGAATTAACATTGGCAAACAACCACTTGCAGGAGAAACCTTTTCTCTTTGATAAAGAGCCATGATTTCTTGATTCATACGCATCTTATCATTACCACATTGTTTACGAATTAAATCCATTTTTGGCTGCAATGTCTTCATTTTTTCCATATTTACAAATGACTTATTTGCAATTGGGAACATTGCTAAACGTAGCAAAAATGCAAAGAACAAAATTGCAATTCCCATATTTCCAAAAATTGAATTAAACCAACTTAACAACTTCAAGAATGGTTTTGTTAAGAAATAATACCATCCAAAATCAATAGTTAAATCAAATCTTTTGATATTTAATTCTTTTTCGTATTTATCAATTAATTTTACTTCTTTAGGACCAGCAAACAAACGTGCACCTGTAATTGAAGATTGACCAGGTTTAATATTAATTGGAGGTAATCTATAATCTGCTTGATAATGTTTACCATCTTCAACTTTAGATGAAGTAAATCTCATATTAACATTTTCTAATTTTTGATCGAAAATTAAAATGCTCATCCAATATTTATCTGTTATACCAGTCCATCCGGCTGTTGTGTCGAAAGAGGCTTGTTTTTCTTTTTCAATTTTTGCATAGTTAAATTCTTTTAAAGCACCATCTGCATATCCAACCATACCTTCTAAAACAGCACCACGACGAGTTTCTGGAACATTAACTCTAGATACAGAACCATAGTTAAATAAAACAATCTCTTTATCAGTATCGTTTATTACACGTTCTGTTACTTTAAACATATAACCGTTATCAACACTAATTTGGCGTTCAAAACGTAAACCTTGACCATTTTCCCAAATTAAAGTTACAGGTTTTTCTGCTGTTAACTTATCACTATCAGCTTTCCATACTGTTTCTGATGTAGGGAGTTGAATAGCATGATCATTTGACATCCAACCGAATTCCGCGAAATAAGGATATTGTGTATTTGATGGAGATAATAAAGTAATATTAGCAGAATTTTCTTCTAATGTTTCTCTGTACTTTGTTAATACCAAGTCATCAAAACGAGCGCCTTTTAAACGAATAGACCCCTTTATAAAATCATTTTCGAAGCTAATGTGAGCATTTTCATTTAAAACCATATCTTTGGTTTTAATTTCTGTTTTTTTAACTTCGTTCAAAACAGGAGTTTCAACATTTTCATTTATAACACTTTGTTGAACTGTAGGAGGAACTTCTGTAGACACAGGAGCTGTTTTTGAAGGAAAAATCCTATCTATCAAAAACAATAAAACAACAGAAACAACTATGGCCCAAACTAAATTCTTTTTTTCAACATCATTTTGGTCTTGCATAACACACCCATCTTACTCTTTAAGGAACAGGATCCTCACCATGTCCCCCCCACGGATTACACCGTAGGATTCTTTTTATAGTTAACCACGTTCCTTTTAATGCACCATATTTTTTGAGAGCTTGAATAGCATAATCCGAACAAGACGGATGATATCTACAAACACCTGGTAATAAAGGAGACACTTTTTCTTTATAAAATCTAACTAATCCTATAAAAAATCTTATCGACGTATTTAATGCCATTTTTTCATTATTTTGTAAAGAGTTTTGTATTACATTAGATTGATTTTCAAACTCACTTTTATATATAAAAAAATCATTTGGAACATATTTATCAAAAAGACTAAAAGTTATATATCCAAATGTAACAATAAAAATCATACCTGTTAAAATTGATGTTTTTGTGCGAAACAATTTTACACTACCCTTTGGTGGAACAAAATCATTTCCTCCTTTAAAAAAAGGATTACATCTTAAAATTCTTCCTATTGTTAAATATATGCCAATTATAATTCCATGAATTTTAAAACTTTCAATAGCATAAGAAGAACAGCTAGGATTAAATCTACAACACCTAGGCTTTAAAGGAGACAAAATTTTTTGATATACCTTAATCAAAAAAACACAGAATCTTACAAATACATTATTTGAATTATTCTGCATGAGCTTCATTTTCATTCGAAAACTTATTATTAACTTCTACAAATGCTGAATAAATATCTTTATCTAACTTCTCAGAATCATAATTCAACAAAACAGATCTGCATATTATGACATAATCATAACCAGGCATTAAAAGCTCTTTATATTTAAAAACTAAAGGTCTAACTCTTCTTTTTGCTCTAGCTCTATCAACAGCACATCCAACTTTTTTAGATGCTGTATAACCGATTCGACCATTAGCGAACACAAGCATATCCTTATTTCTCGATGCTTGCAAAATAAAACCGGACTTCACTACATGTTTTCCATTTTTGGATACATGAACGAAATCCGGCCTTTTCTTAATCAGTAACAACTTGTTCAACCTCTGACCAAGCATATTAAGGACATTATGCAGCTAATTGCTTGCGTCCCTTACGACGACGAGCATTTAAAACCTTACGTCCACCAACTGTGGCCATACGTGCACGGAAGCCGTGACGACGTGTGCGAACAACTTTACTTGGTTGATATGTACGTTTCATAGTAGAAACTCCGTCAAAAAATAAACAAAATTAAGTACTCGGTTAATACTCTGTTTTTTAGTTCAAGTCAAGTAAAAAATACAAAAGGTACCTCTAGATGACTTAAAAAAAATAGCAAAACAGATAAAAAGCTAAATTAAACTTCTGATGATGTTGGTAAAGGTTGGTTTACAATATTTTCTTGACGTAAAATTGAAGCTGTTTCTTTCATACGTTCTTCATTACCGCCTGATAACAATATTGTATTAGCCGCCAAACGAATACCACATTCTTGAGCTGGGGATACAACACCTGTTGCACCGAGTTTTGTTAACTCATTCCAATGAGAACTTTCTAAGCAACGAACAAATACTGGAATTTCTTTATTCATTTCTCTAATAGCTTTCAAAATACGAATTGTTGTTGGTAAACCATTAATACAAATTAATACAGCTCTAGCATCTTTTAAATTTGCAAAGCTCAAAATCTTTTCATTTGCAGCAGAACCAAACAAATAAGGTCTATTATTCTTTTTTGCCTTTTCAATATGTTGAACATCTGTATCAATTACGAATAATTTGCAATCATTTCTTGATAACATTCTTGCAGCTGCTTGACCTACCATTCCGTATCCAACAACAATAATATGATCTTTCATACCTTCAGCTGTGCTATCTTGAGTATAATTTTCACCAGCTGTCATATCACGCTTTGCAGTTTCAGCTTCATCTTTAGCATCTAACTTTTTAAATACATAGCTGCATAAGAATGGAGTTAATGACATTGACAATGCAACACAACATTGCAATTGTGTTGATGTATTTTGAGAAATAATATGATAGTTTTGGCAAGCAAAATTAAATACAACGAAACCAAATTCACCAGCTTGAGATAAAGCAACTGCTACAACAAAAGCTGAACGTCTTTCTGAACCAAAAGCTCTTTCCAAGAAATATATGATAGCAATTTTTGTTACCATAATACCAATTGTCAACAAAATAATCTGAGGAATATGAGTTAATGCATAAGGTAAATCAATCATCATACCGATTGATAAGAAGAATATACCTAACAATAAACCACTGAATGACTCTATTTCAGCTTCAACTTCATGTCCGAATTCTGTTTCAGCAATTAACATACCTGCTAAAAAAGCACCTAAAGAAATTGACAATCCTGCAGCTTGCGTTGCCCATGCTGTCGCTAAGAATGCCAAAAAAATCATTGATGTAAAAGCTTCTGAATTTTTAGTATTTGCAACAATCTTAAACAAAGGTTTAATGATCCACATACCTACTAAAACAATTAAGACTATTGCACCAACTGCACGTGTAACTGATTCCATAAAAGCATCTATTGATAAAGCTGATGACAATTCACCCATTTTTGGCATCAAAACCATGATTGGGATAACAGCTAAATCTTGAAGCAAAAGAATACCAACACTAGAGCGCCCAATTGTAGAATGAATACCGCCCTTATCTTGAACAATCTTTAAAGCTACAGCTGTGGAAGACATTGATAAAGCTAGGCCTATCAAAATAGCCTCATTGAAACTTTTATGCATAAACATCGAACAACCGCCAATAAAAATTGTTGTGGCCAACATTTGTGCACATCCATGTCCAAAAATAAATTTACGTAGAGCTTTAAATCTGTGGAATGATAATTCTAACCCAATTGAAAACATCAAGAACAATAAACCAGCTTCACCAATATTCTCGGTAACACCAGTATCCTTAATCAATTTCAATGCATGAGGACCTAAAATAATACCAGCGGCAATAAATGCCAACATAGGATTAACTTTTAATCTATAAAAGACAGGAATCAAAACAACAACGGCTGCTAGAAAAGCCAATATTTCCCAGACTTGATCTCCAGACATAGAATCCTCCACAGAATCGACAGATTTTTACACCTTTATAAGTATATACACTATTTTTTTTAAAATCATATAAAAAATTACAATTTTTTTCATAATTTTTAAATAGTTACAAATTCTTATAAAAAATAATTTTTTATTTGTAATAAAAATTCATTATGTTAAACTTTTTTTGTAAAAAAAACGGAACGTAGCGCAGCCTGGTAGCGCACTTGCATGGGGTGCAAGGGGGCAAGAGTTCAAATCTCTTCGTTCCGACCATTACTAAATAACGAATATGTTATTGACATTTTACTGGGGGGGGTATTCTATCTAAACCACAGATTATCATCCCATACCAGATTTATATGCTTACTTTAATTGATAAGGAGAAAGAACCATTGAGTATAGAAATAGCCATGGCTGTCGCAGGAATATTGCTTTTATTAAGTGTATTTGCAAACAAAATTTCTATTAATACAGGTCTTCCTTCATTATTAGTTTTCTTATTATTGGGAATGGCTGCAGGAGTTGATGGTGCAGGACTACAATTTGACTCCGCACAGGGTGCAAGCAGTTTAGGAACAATAGCTTTAGCGTTTATTCTATTTTCTGGTGGTTTAGAAACTGAATGGGATGCTATAAAAACAGTTCTTTTTAGAGGTACGATTTTATCAACTATTGGCGTAATTTTAACAGCGTTATTCATGTATGTATTATGTTTTTATGTTTTAAAAGTTGACCAAACAACCTCATTACTAATAAGCGTTATTTTATCATCAACTGATGCTCCTGCTGTTTTCACATTATTAAGACAGAACAAACTCGATTTAAAGAATTCTAAGATGAAGTCATTATTAGAGTATGAATCAGGATCAAACGATCCTATGGCTGTTATATTGTCCATTTGTGCTTTTGCTATGTTATCAGGTAAATCTATGTCAGCATCTACAATAGCTAGTAAATTGATTTTACAACTTGGTTTAGGATTAGCATGTGGTATTGCATTTGGTAAAGCAGCATTATTATTTCTTAGAAAATGGAACTTTGTTTATCAAGGGCTATACCCTGTATTTGGAGTAGCTTTAGTTTGCATTATTTATGGTTGCACTCAAATAGTTCATGGCAATGGATATTTAGCCATTTATGTTGCGGGCATCCTATTAGGCAATGCATCTTATCCATACCATAACCCTTTCGTACAATTTCAATCAGCACTTTCTTGGGTTTGGCAAATTGCAATGTTTTTAACTCTAGGATTATTAGTCAATCCTCATGAATTACCTAGTGTATTTTGGCAAAGTTTAGATTTAACAGTGTGTCTGATTTTTGTTGCTAGACCTCTTGCTGTTTTTTTATGTCTAGCAGGTAGTTCATATAGTTTTAATGAAAAATTATTTATAAGTTGGGCCGGTTTAAAAGGAGCTGTACCTATTATTTTAGCAACATTACCTGCTTCAATGGGATTTGAAAATGCCCAAGGCCTATTCAACAGAATTTTCTTTATTGTTTTGATTTCTTTATTTTTCCAAGGAAAAACTCTCGCAGATTCAGCAAAAATATTAAATCTAATTGATGAAAGCTCATCAGATAGTAAATAAACAAAACAATTTATTAAAAATATTATTTTAAGGACAAAACGGCTTCTACAATGCCCTTAGAATCTATTTTAGAGATTTCGCATTGTCTTTGTTGAGTTGCATGTTCAATAAAACTGTCAGGAACACCTAATGTTCTTACAGATAATTTGTTTAACATACCTTCATTTGCCATCCAAGATAAAACCATTGATCCAAATCCACCACAAACGCCCTCTTCAACTATTACAAGACCTTTATGTTTTTTAGCTAAATCTTTTATTAAATCTTTATCAAATGGTTTTGCAAACCTTGCATCTGCAACTGTCACACTAATATTATGTTCTTTTTCTAAAATTTCTGCAGCCTTTTGACAATCTTCCAATCGGCTTCCTAAAGATAGAATTGCATACTTCATTCCGACATGAACAATTCTTCCCTTACCAATTTCAATTGGTTCTATCTCTGTTAGCAATTTATCGCTAACCCCTGCTCCCCTTGGAAAACGAATAGCTGAAGGATGATCATTAATATTAGCCATAGTTGCAATCATTCGTTGTAATTCATTTTGATCAGAAGGAGACATAACTATCATATTTGGCATAGGGCACATCATTGTTAAATCAAAAACACCATTATGTGTTGCACCATCGTCCCCAACAAAACCAGCTCTATCAATAACAAATCTAACAGGCAAATTTTGCAAAGCTACATCATGCATCATTTGATCATAAGCTCTTTGGAAAAAGCTTGAATACAATGCAACAAAAGGTTTTACACCTTCACAAGCTAAACCTGCAGCAAATGTTACAGCATGCTGTTCAGCAATACCAACATCAAAAAATCTCTCTGGATATTTTTTTGAAAATTCATCTAATCCTGTACCACTCGGCATTGCTGCTGTAATTGTGGATATCTTATCATCATTTTTTGCTAACTTTACAATCGTATCCGAAAAAGCTTGTGTAAATGTTGGGCGATTATCCTTTTTCTTTATAAAGTCACCTGTTTCAATATCAAACTTAGATACACCATGATATTTACTTGGCATAACCTCAGCTGGAACATAACCTCTTCCTTTTTGTGTTACAACATGAAGCAAAATAGGATAATTATCTTGAACATCTCTGATATTAGATAAAATAGGAATTAATTGTTCAAAATTATGTCCATCAATAGGTCCGATATAATAAAGCCCCAATTCCTCAAACAAAGTACCATTTGTTACTAATCCTTTTGCGTGTTGCTCAACTTTTAAAGCCATTTTTTTGATAAATTGAGGTAATTTATCTGACATATCTAAAGCAATTTGACGTAAATTTAGGACTTGTTTAGATGATAAAATCTGAGACAAATGATGAGATAAAGCTCCAACAGGTTGAGCAATTGACATGTCGTTATCATTTAATATAACAATCATTCGTCTATTAGTATCACCTGCATTATTTAATGCTTCAAATGCCATGCCCGCACTCATTGAGCCATCACCAATAACAGCAATAACATTATTTTTGCGTTTTTGTAAATCACGACCAGCAGCCATTCCTACTGCTGCAGAAACAGACGTTGAACTATGACCTGCACCAAAAGGATCAAACTCACTTTCTGTTCTTTTTGTAAAACCTGAAAGCCCACCCTCTTGTCTTAATCTTTTAAAACCACTCTGTCTTCCAGTCAAAAGTTTATGAGCATAGCATTGATGTCCTACATCCCAAATCAATTTATCATCAGGAGTATTAAAAACATAATGTAATGCTATAGTTAATTCAACAACACCTAAACTAGACGCTAAGTGCCCTCCATTTTTTGAGACCACATCAACTATTTCATTACGAATTTCACTAGCCAATTTTGGCAAATCCACCATTGGCAGTTGTCGCAAATCAACAGGCGACTTTAATTTAGGCAATATTGCCTCTGTTAACGGAACTATTTCAGACATTTTCTTTAATTATTAAGATTTTCTTTCAACAAAATATCTTGCTAAAGCACGCAAATAATCTGCTTTTTCATCGAAAGATTCTAGTGTCTTTACAGCGTGTTCTGTCAATTGTTTTGCTTGTTCTTTCGCTTTTTCTAAGCCTAACAATGAAATAAATGTCGCTTTATGAGCATCTAAGTCCTTACGAACGGCTTTACCCATTGATGCTACATCACCTTCAACATCTAAAATATCATCAGAAATTTGGAATGCTAAACCAACATCCTTAGCATAAGAACGTAATAATTGACGTGTTTCAGAATCAGCTTTTCCCATAATTGCTCCTGCTTCCATAGCAAAAGAGAACAAAGCTCCTGTTTTCAACTGTTGTAATCTTACAACTTCAGGCAATTTCATATCTTCTGTTGTCTCAGCCAAAATATCTAGCATTTGGCCACCAACCATTCCATTGCATCCTGCTGCTTTTGACAGTTCATAAATTAATTGGCAACGTGTTAATGGATCAAATTGGCATTTTTCACTAGAAATTACACCAAAAGCTCTTGTTAACAAAGCATCACCAGCTAAAATAGCTGTTGCTTCATCATATTGTTTATGACAAGTAGGCTTACCACGACGTAAATCATCATTGTCCATAGCAGGCAAGTCATCATGAATCAAAGAATAACAGTGAACCATCTCCAATGCACATGCAACTCTTAAAGCTCTTTCTGGTTCTACACCAAATAATTTTGCACTTTGCATTACCATAAAAGGACGTAAAGATTTTCCACCTCCCATAACAGAGTATCGCATAGCTTCAACAACACGTTTTTCGCTAGTTTTTGGAACAGGTAGCAATCTATCTAATTCATAGCGAACTTTTTCTGCTGTGCTTTTAATTTCATTTAATAACTTATCCATATTATTGCTCCATATCAAAAGGTTTAAAACCTGAAACTTGTCCATTCATAGATACTGTAATTTCATCTATTTTACTTTTTGCATTAGCTAATTTTTGTTCACAATGCTTCCTAAGTAAATTTCCTAATTCATAATACTTTATTGCCTCATCTAACTTAATTTGGCAAGCCTCCATACTACGAACTATTGCTTCTAGTTTACTCATAGCCTCTTCAAAACTTAATTTACTTATTGTCTCTTCATTTAAAACTTCATCAGCCATCTAAATCTACCTTAAATACTCTAATATCCTACTATAATACAGCATTACTTTTTTTCTTTGAAGTATTTTTTAATTTTCTTATATTTGCCTTTTAATGAAAGTTTTGTTAATTCTCTAATTTCTGGGGAAATTATATTATTTCTCCATTCTTTCTTATGTTTTTTTATTTTCTTTATAACAAATTTCGATTCCGGCCACCTATTATGTACCCACAGCCACATCTCAGGTTTTTCTAAAATCCACTTCTCTACTACATGATGTGCTCTAGTCATATTATTGATTATATCAAATTCTTCATTTCCTGTTTTTTCAATTTCAAAGAAGTCATCAACAACAAATTTAAAATGAGCTCCTTTTGTTCTAATTACCCTTGCAGGTAAAATTGGGAAATTATATTTTAAAGCTAATTTAACCATTGAAGGAACAGTTTTTACGCTATATCCGAAGAAATCAACATCAATACCTTTATTAAATTTTTGATCAATTAATAAAGCAAAATGTCCACCTTTTCTTAATTCAGCAACAATCTCTCTAAGGCCTTCTGCTTTTTTTCTTTTATCAATAAGTTTTCCTTTAATTTTTAATCTAAAATAACGGAACATCCATTCTACATATGGATTATTTGCACTTCTATAAATTCTATGCAAATCCATTCCGACCTTTCTGCCAACAATGGATCCTACCTCCCAATTGCCGTAATGAGCAGAGAATAAGATACCTGCCTTATTATCATCTCTCATCTGTTCAAATCTTTCTACACCAATAAACTCAATACGATCTTGATAATGTGTTGTCAAATATCTCAAATGAGGATATTCAAAAAATGTTCTCATTAAATTATCCCACATTTTTACGACAATCTCATCGATTTCTCTTGGTGTCTTATCAGGAAATACTTTAACCAAATTATATCTAGCTACCCAAGAAACTGGTAATTTAGGTCCTAAATTTCTTCCTAAAAAACCACCTAATGCAGAAGCTAAATCTATAGGAATCAATCTAAATAATAAGCATAAAACTAAAGCGAGAATTCCTTGTATAGGGTAACATATTGTATGATTAACAACAGCCCTTATTATTTTTTTTACGCGCTTTTTAATTTGCTTAAACTTAATCAAAATTCTTACCCTAACTTTTTAATTTTTTTCAACAGGCTTATCTTTTTCATCTGTTTTTAAAAAAGATGCTAAAATTTGACATAATAAATCAACGCTATCCCAAACTGTATATGCTTTAATCATTCTAACATGAGAGCAATATCTAGAAGGAATACGAACCATATCTTTTGCAGTAGTTAACAATACAGCGTCCATATCAGAAGCAGCACTTATTAAATCTAACATTTCAGTATCTGTATATGGATGATGATCAGGAAAAGCTTTTGCAGCAACAATATTACAACCATATTCTGTTAACATATTAAAAAATTTATCTGGATATCCAATACCTGCAAAGGCAAATATTTTTTTATTTGACAATGCTTGAAGAGTTAAAGCATCTTGCTCAATATGAACTCTAATTATTGGCATTCTAGAATAATTTTCTTTAAAATAATTACATATTCCTGATTTATCCTCGCCAACAACAATTGCTGCATCAGCTCTATATGTTCCACTTTCCATTGTTTCACGAAGAGGGCCTGCTGGAAAAACAAAACCATTTCCAATTCCGAAACGTCCATCAAAAACAATGAAAGAAAGATCTTTTTCTAAGCCTGGATTTTGAAAGCCATCATCCATAATTATAATATCAGCTCCCATATCCTCAGCCATCTTTGCGCCTTCTTTTCTATCTGCACAAACAACAACTGGAGCAGTCATTGCCAACAATAATGGCTCATCACCTGTATCTTTAGCTGTATGTTTTTGTAAATCAACAACACCTTTTTTTAAAGTTCCACCATATCCTCTTGTTAAGAAAACAGGTTTCATATTATTTAACTTATAATATTCTGCAATAGAAACAGCTAAAGGAGTTTTACCAACACCTCCTACAACTACATTGCCAACACATATTACTGGTATTTTAGATTTATAAGGTTTGGTATGATTAAAGCGAAACTTTCCAGCTTGAGCATACAACATTCCTAAAGGTGAAAGTAACTTACCTTTTTTTGAATTTGCACACCCCCAAAATTTTGGCATTTTTATAGGCATTATTCATTTCCTTTTAAATATGGTTTTAACGCTTCTACCAATCTATCAGTAACTCCTTGTTCTTTTACAGCAAAATCAAATGCATTTTTTTGCATTCTTTTCAACTTTTCTTCATCACTGAGCAAATCAATAGCAGCATTAGCTAATTCTTCACCATTTTTAATTTCAATCAAAGCTTCCTGTGATTTAGCTTTAGCAACAATTTCTCTAAAATTTGTAGTTCCTGGACCACATAAGACAACTTTATTTAATCTTGCAGGCTCAATCATATTTTGGCCACCAAATGGAATTAAAGAGCCTCCGACAAAGGCAATTTCTCCTAATCTATATGAAAGTCCCATTTCTCCAATAGTATCTGCAATATATACATCTACTTTATCTGTAATCTTTTCTTTTTTAGAACGCATTGCAACATTAAATCCAAATTTAGTAAAAATTTGTTTTACTTCGTCAGCTCTTTTAGGATGACGCGGTGCTAAAACTAATAAAGCATCTCTAAATTTTTCTTTTATTATTTTTTGTGCAATTGCTAAAGGTTCATCTTCGCCTTCGTGAGTACTTCCTGCTACCCAACAGTGTCTACTTTTAATTTGAGATTTGACCTTATTTAATTCAGTTTCATCACAAATTAATTCGCCAACACCAAACTTCATATTGCCAACGCAATCTGTCTCTTGTGCACCAAGTTCCTTTAGTCTTCTTGCATCTTCATCTGTTTGACCAAACGATTTAGTAAACAAAGACTGCAATTCATGACTTAAAGACTTTAATTTTTTCCATCTTGAAAATGATCTATCTGATACCCGACCATTTATAAGAATTAATGGAATATTCTTTGATTTTATTTCAGACAGTAAATTTGGCCAAAATTCAGATTCAATCCAAAAAGCAACATCGGGTTTCCAATATTCAACAAATCGTTTCACCTGATTTGGGCAGTCGATAGGAATGTATTGATGAAAAGCTTTGCCTGTTAATCTTTTTTCCATTAACTCTGCACTAGTCAATGTTCCTGATGTAACCATGATATTTAAATTTGGATAAACTTCTTGTATTTTTTTTATCAAAGGCTGAACAGATAAAGTTTCTCCTACACTAGCTCCATGTATCCAAACTAATTTTCCTTCAGGTCTCTTTAAATTTGGATATCCCATACGTTCATTAAAACGATTTAAATCTTCTTTTCCTTTAAATTTTCTACAAGCTAAATATACAGATATCAATGGATATGCAAAGTACGTTAAGCATCTATATGCTTTTAGAAAACTCATTTAATTTCTCCTCTAAGGAATGGGGATTTTTTATTACCAGCCTTTTTATCCGCAAGCATCGTTAAATCTAATAACTGTTTTTCTAATTTAAAACGGAATGCTTCAATCTCTTTGCCACTTATATTTTCTGGAACATATATAGGATCAGATATCAAAACAACTAATTTAGTAAACAAACCAGGGATCAAACACCTATCCCAAGTCTTTAAAAACTTGCCTCTTTTTGCTCCGAAGGCCGTCATTACAATAGGTCTTTTTGTTTCTGAAGCCAAGATAATTAGTCCTTTTGTCATTTTAAAACCAGGTTTACGACTATCCGGTGTCATTCCAATTATTTGATTTTCTTCTCTCATTTTATGAACAATAGTTACACCTGCTCCGACCCCGCCTTTTTTAGCAGAACCATCTATTACTTTTACACCAAACAAGGACATAGCATCACCAATAAAACGTCCATCTCTATGTATAGACGCTACTACATGTGGAAGATATCCCTTTATTTTATTTCTGTAAAAAGCAACTGGCGCACCAAACAAACGTCCATGCCAAAACGTAATAAAAAAAGACTTTTTATCCTTAATTAAATCTTCTGAAAAAGGCTGTATATCAACTCTATTTGTAAGGATAACTAATTTTATATACAAAAACAAAAGCAAGCCTATAAATTTTTGGACTGGAGAGCAACCACCAATCCACTTAAATCCTTTTTTTATTTTTTTCAAAAATTTAGACTTACTTTTAGCCAATTTTATAACCTAAACAAAAAGATAAACTATTTCTTACTATTTATTATAAAGTATAGATTTATACAAGATTTTTATAAAATAAAATCCTTTATTTTTTATAAAAATACAAATAAACTAAAAAGCAAAAAAATTAATAGGATTATATACAATGAAAAAAAGCACTCTTTTAACCGCATCTTTTTTATTTATAGGAATTGTTGCAGGTTCTGTTTTTTCACAAAAAACTCCAAATGATGCGAAACCTCTTAATATTAAAAGAGAAGCTATACGTCCTAGTAATGTAGCGGATTATTTAAAATTAACAGCAACACATTTTGTAGAAATGCAAACACCAAGTGGTTTTTACAAATTTGAATATGATTTTATGGCAGGAGGATATACTAACTGGGACAACATTGTTTTGCAAATACGCTCAATGTATTTCTTACTTAACTATTACAATCTTCTTAAAAAGAACAATTCAAATCCTCAATTAGCTGCAGCTGTCCTCGACACTGTAAGAAAAGCTCTAAAAGGCTATTCAAATGCAACATTAAACAACAATCATGGAAGTTTTATTTCTTTTTATTATAATCCTGATAATATAGCTAATGAAGCAATGATTGTATCAAAAGCAGATCGACAATCCGCAGAAGTTTCTGCAACAGCTTGGGCTTTAGCGACCTATTTAATTTATTGGAACACTACAAATTCCAAAGAATTTTTAGCCGAACATAAGAAACTTCTTAAAACTATTATTTATCATACAAAAGAAGCTTTAGCTAATCCAAATGTTGAGTACAATTATATTCCTGAATGTTGGATTGCTTTGGCCACATATTACACCATATTTGAAGACAAAGATGTTGAAGAATTAATTAATAGACTTAATAATAATTTCCAGAAATATACAAATTTGATTTCTGATGTAAACAAATATTCCCTTTATATGATGGCTATAAACATAGAAAAAGAAAAAAAAATACAAGGGAACACAATTACAACAGTTTTAAAACAAACGAGCAATATTTTGGACAACATTTTTCCAACAGGCGTTCAATATACAAACACATGTTTGGCATCTATTGGCCTTTTTAATGCTTCAAGTATTTTAGATTTATCTTCTAATCAATATGCTAAAAAGATTTCACAATTATCTTCAAGCAGAGCTAAATTTGAATATGATAACTCTTTAAATTTATTTATATCACCAAATCAAACATGGATTTCATTAGGACCAGGAAGAACTCTTCATACCCAGGACTTTTTAAAATTCTCTGGAGCCTCCTTAAGTGGAACCCACTTACCTAGAACTGATATTTCTGCATCTTCAGACTGTTTAATGGCTGGAATAAATTTTATTAAATAAACCTAATATGGTTTGGGTAAATTTTTGCCATGCTTTGCATTTTTAACAACTAGAATTTTTTTATTATCAACCCATGTTTTAGCTAACTTAAGAGGCACTGTTGTATCCTTGCCTCCAATAATATGTAATTGCTTTATTCCTGAAATTTTATTTAAATAATCAGCTGCATTTAAAGATCCTGTTAAAGGAGTATCATCATGCCAAGAAGTCCATTTAGCATGATCAATTACGCCTTCTATTGTAATTAAACTTTTTACTACATCCAAATGTTTAGATGCTAATATAATAGCAACCGTAGCACCTCCTGAATATGCAACTAATTCTACACTTTCAGGATTATATTTTTCTAAAACTTTTGAAAATGTAAAATCCATAGCATTAATTACTTCTGGAGAAAACCTACCATTTGTCCACCAATAATTGGAATAACATTTATCTTCAGTAAACACAAATTGGCAAGGTCTAGCCATATAAACAGTATTGCCTGGATCATTGGAAGCCCATGTTAAGACTAATTGATTTTTTGGTGTAGGATCCATAGATGGTCTTGTTGGAGTTAACCACGCTAAACCATCACCTTCTATGTACACTTTTAATTTTGATTTTTGTTTAATATTTTGTTTTGTCCAAGTTGCAATATTAAAATCTTTTGTTTCATAAGTTTCAAAACTCATACCTTCAGGCATAGGTAAGCTAGAACAGCCTCCTAATGCCCAAATTAGTATAAATATAAATATTACAAATTTGTTTTTCATATAAACATCGCAACTTGGATTGCGAAAACTTTATTCAGCAGCAACACTTAATGCTTCAGCTTTTTCTTTAGCAATTTGTTCTTTAAAACATTTACGTTCGGCATATTCAGATTTTTTGCCTAAATTAAAATCAGAAACCGGACGAAAATATCCCATAACTCTTGTCCAAACTTCACATGGTTGGCGTTCTTCATCTTTTAATACTATTTCTTCCATGATTTTTCTCCTTCTGTTATTTAATTTCTTCTTCATACCCACAATTATAATTTACAACAAATAGTTTAACATTATATTAAAAGCATCTATATGTTGTTATTTAGGCAACACCATAGCCAATGCTGAATATTCCGGGTTCATCAAATAATTTCTAGAAAAAGATACATCTATCTGTGCAGCATCAAGTTCTTTAATCAATGCTGATTGAACTTTAACATTTCCATCTTTTGCCATTCCTAAAAAGAGCATTTCACCAACACAACATTGTTGTTTATTTATTTTATCTGTTGTGAACTGAGCCATAGCAACAATCATTTCTTTAATAAAGCCATCCAAATATTGATATTGTTCATCATGACCTGTCATTAACCATGTTTTTGCAATATCCGTAGCAGACCTCCCCATATTTATCGCCATAAAAGCAACACTGGTTTCTTCGCCTTGTACAAATTTATCTATTACACTATATCCATCTGCCCTTCTTTGAAATGGAAGCTCAAACGATAATTCTTTTTTATTTGAAGAATAAACTTGTAAAACATCTCCTTTTGCAACAGCAGTCATATATGCATAAATAGACTTAGGGACAATTATCTTTTCCTTTTCACAAACTTCTTTAACCGAATTTAATATTGGAGAAAGTTCTTCCATAACTTTTATAGTCCAAATTTCTCGGTCTTCATCTTTTTTTCCATAGCCCCACTGAGTTTCGTACAAGCTCAATTCATTTAAATATGGAACTAAACTAGTTAAATTCTTTTGAATTAAAATTTTGGGTTTATAATGAAGAACTTTAACTAAAGGCAAATCATAAGATTGGTCATTAACAGGTGTATCAAACAAATTTTCCGATTCGTTTTCATCTTCATCTACTTGTTTAGAAACATATTCTTCTATCTCTCCAAACAAAGTATCAATGACGATTTTTTCGGCATTTTTTTGTTGTTCTTCTTGTTCCATTATTTCACCTAAAATAATTTATGTTTAAATATTGATTTTTTTATATTATAAAGAGAAGTTGTTAAGAAAAATTTACCACCTTAAAATGTTTTAGCATGCAAAAATTATTTTTTATTTTAACTGGTATTATTTTATTATTCGGATGTGCTACTGTACCAACCGATCCAGAAGCGTATGAAGCATATAAAGAAGCAAATGATCCTTTAGAACCTTTAAACAGAAAAATAAGTGCCTTTAACGATGTTGCAGAAAAGTATGTAATGCGTCCTATAGGTGAAGGATATAGATCAGTCACAACTCCTGTAGCCCGTTCTTCTTTCAGAAATTTCGTTATAAATATAAAAACCCCTTTATATATAATAAACGATACTTTACAATTAAATCTAAAAGATGCTTTAAAAAACATTTCTAGATTTACGATAAACTCCACAATAGGCTTCTTTGGCTTCTTTGATGTTGCTCAACGATTGGGAATTGAGACAGATGCAAATGATTTTGGAAAGACTTTAGCTGTATGGGGAGTTCCTGAAGGACCCTATTTAGTAGTTCCTTTTATGGGACCTTCTAATTTTAGAGATGTTTTAGGACAAGGTTCTGACTATTTTATAAATCCTCCTTTATATCGTTTATTTGCAAGTTCAAAAAGCGATATTGGTATAGCTTTATCATATGAACGCTCTTATTTTGCCCCACTAGTTATGTATGAAAAGAATATGAATTTAATTGATGATGTTCGAAGTTCATCTTTAGATCCTTATATTAACATTCGTACTTATTCTAGACAATTGCGTAGAAAAAGTGTAAATAAAGCTAAAGGGGTTTCAAATATAGAAAATAAAAAATCTTATGATTTTGATATGGATGATGAAGAGGACGAATAGTATGAAAAAAATCTTTTATGTATTATTATCATTAGTTTTGTTTACAAACAGAGTTTATGCAAATGAAAATGCTGAAAAACTTATTCAACAAATGGCTGATGATATAATGAGTAAAATTGTAAAATCATCCATTACAATAGATGCTAAAGAGAAAGAATTTGAAAAAATTTTTAGAGGTAGCACTAACACATCCAAAATTGCAAAATTTACGTTAGGAAGATTTAGCAAAACAATAGATAAAGATGATTTTATTCGCTATGAAAATACTTTAGTTAACAGCATAGTTAAGACGTGGACCAAGCGTTTTGTTTCATACGCAGGAGAAACTTTAACTATTAAATCTTCATCACAAGAACCTGGTAAAGACGTTTTTGTAAATTCTATTATTGATATTCCAAATACAGAAAAAGATGTTGAAGTAATATGGCGTGTTGAAGAAAAGAACGGTATATACAAACTTGTTGATATTATAGTCGAAGGAATAAGCTTAGTTCAAAGCTATAAAAACGAATATACTTCTGTATTACAACGTAATAACGGAAACATAGATGAATTAATTGATTTATTAAAATCAAAAACAGAAACACCTAAATTTTCAAAATGATTTTTTTTAAAACTCTCTAGTTGGTGCAGAAGCAAACAAAGAAATTATCAACCCTACAAAGAAGAACGGGATTGGAAAAAACAGCCAAAGTTCACTATCTTGGATGAATAGTTTTTTCAAAGCCTTATTTTTCAAATATTCATTAATTTCTTTAACTTTTCTAAGATGAACATATTGTCGCAAACTTCCATATCTAAACAAAGGCCTTTTAATATCTTCAACTTTTAATATAACAAAATAAATAACCTTAGAATTATATGTTCTTTTAGAACCAATATAAGCACTTTCAACCTTATTTAATGGTATAGTTTCTTTTATGGAATATTGCTTTTGCCATATATGTCTATCTTGAACTTCACACACATTCTGTGTTCGGTCACAATAAAAACGTTCCGCAGTAGTTAGGAAAAACGACAAGATTCCTAGCATAAAAAATATTAGTCCAAAGCAACAGGCTGCCGGAGAAACAATTTCTTCTGGACGCAGCCCATTTTCAATATTAATGTCTTTAATCCGTCTCCTCATCGAACTACTCGGCACACTTTCAATTATAAACCACTTTTTAATATTAAGCTATAATATTTAAAGAATCATTTAATTATGAAGTGTTTATGCAGAGTCGAATAATTACCCTATCAGTCTTGAACAAATAGATAGAGCTAAAAACAATCAAACAAATTTTAGATAAAAAAATAACCTTTCATAAGAAAGGCTTGTTTGAATTTGGAGCGGGCGAAGGGATTTGAACCCTCGACATCGACCTTGGCAAGGTCGCGCTCTACCCCTGAGCTACACCCGCGCTTCGAATTAACAATAGTGAATATATACATTTTTTTTAATAATGCAAGTATTTTTTTATATTTTTTTTAATTTTATTAAAAAAAAGACAATCTAGCAGATTGTCTTTAATATCATTATCTTTGTACTTTTTTCATATTTACAGCAGCTTGAACCAAACCACCACTTGGTTGACCATATCCTGCAGCCATTAATTTCTGAACTTCATTAGGCTCTTTCTTAATTCCTAACTCTTTCTTCAATTGTTTAATAACAACCAAACTATGCTTTGCATCGACATACTGAGCCATTTCAGATTGTTCCTTAGGAGTTCTTGCTGAAATAGCTGCTGCACCAATAATATCTAAATATTTAGCACCAGCAACTACCAAAAACGGGGCAGCAACCAAAGCTGCATTTTTTGGAGAAGTTAGATCCAAAGCTGAAGCTCCTAAAGTTACCGCACCAAGTGCACAACCTAATTTTACAACATTACATGCAAAATCATAGCCAATCTCCGCAAAAGTATTTGGGATTCCCCCCTTCTCATCTTTTACGAACAATGTACCATCTTTTTGATTTCCTTGTGTTCTAACAGACGCATCTAAAGCATAATCAAGCTTACGAATAAAAGCAGTGCCCTTAACTTTATTATTAAGTTCTTTTTCTTTATCTTCTATAACTTTTTTTGATACTTCAATGTTATCTCTAAAAAAATCTATATCAGCGGATGTTGTATCTATATATTCTTGGGCCCACTTATTTACCTGATTTCTTGGTGAAGCTTGGCCAATTACAACACAAGCACCTTTTAAATAATCGTCAAGGGAATCTGAAACGACTTCAATACCTTTCTTATTAGCATTTGTATCTAAAGTTAACATACTCAAATTTCCTTAACTATTAAAAATTAACGTTGGAATTTCTTCTTATTTAAAGCTGCTTGTACTAAACCACCGCTTGGCTGGCCATATCCTTGAGCCATCAAAGTAGCAACTTCATCCTTATAAGAACTCTTCTTTTCTTTCTTTGGTTCTTCTTTAACAGGCGCTTTTGCTTTTACAGCGTCGTTATGTACCAATCCACCAGAAGGATTACCATATTGAGCAATTAATTCCAAACCTTCTTTAAGCATAGCCATAAATGAAGATTCTTTCTTTGGTTCTTCTTTTGCTGGAGCTTTTGTCTCTTTAACAGTATCATTATGTACTAAACCACCAGAAGGATTGCCAAATTGACCCATTAATTCCCAACCTTCTTTTAAATTCTTAACAAATGAAGATTCTTTCTTTGGTTCTTCTTTTACAGATACCTTTGTTTCTTTAACAGCATCATTATGTACTAAACCGCCAGAAGGATTGCCATATTGGCCCATTAATTCCCAACCTTCTTTTAAATTCTTAACAAATGAAGATTCTTTCTTTGGTTCTTCTTTTACAGATACCTTTGTTTCTTTAACAGCATCGTTATGTACTAATCCACCAGAAGGATTACCATATTGGCCAATCATCTTCCATCCTTCCTTTAAACTTTCTAAGAATGAAGACTTCTTTTCTTCTTTAACAGAAGAATCTGCTGTTTTTTCATAGAATACATTGCCTCCAACGAATCCTGCAGGATTACCGTATTGGCCATAATATTGCATTCCTAACTTAACATTGTTTTTAAATTCTTCCCAACCTGTTTTTTCTTCAGTTTTAGGTTCCTTAACTTCTAAATCAACAGGACCTGCTGATTGAACCAAACCACCACTTGGTTGACCATATCCTGCAGCCATTAAATTTTCAACATCAGCCATATAACCTGTTTTAACACCCAATGACTTTTTCAATTGTTTTAAAACTAATTGAGCATGTTTCAGCTGAGAATATTCTTCAATACTGAATTGTTCTGTAACATTATCACAAGACAAATTTGCCTTTATCGCAGCCTTTCCAAAACAAGCTGCTGCACCTAACAACAAAGCTCCACCACCAATAGCAGCAGTTTCAGGATTAGACATTGTTGTACAAGCCATTGTAAAACATCCACCAACAGCTAAAATACCAGACTTCAACATATCATCTGTAGCTTCATCATTCTTGAAATATAAGGATGAATTTGTATGGTAATCTATAACATCACGCATAGGGTGAGTGCTTAATTCTTGTTTAAAAAACTTCTCTTTAGCGACAATAGCAGCCTTCAAGTCTTCTTTGTTCATATTTTTAAATGCAGACTTATCAGCTTCATTATTATATTCTTTGGCTTTGGCTTTTGCATCACCACTTTTAACGTCATTCATAAATATAACGCCACCATCAATATATTCTTTTAAAACTTCACTAACATTTGATGTTTTATTTTCTGTTTCAACTGCTAACATATTTGTCTCCAATGTAATAAATTACAATTATATCTATTTATACAATTACATTTTTTATATTTTTTGTCAACTTTTTTTCGATAATTTTTAAAAATAATAAGTTAAAAAACATCTTTAAAAATCGCAAATAATATACATTTTCTTTTTTAGACAAAAAAAAAGACAGGTTAACAAAAACCTGTCTTTATTTTCTTTGAATCGAAGTCGCTTATTTTGCTTCTTCGGCTTTTTCATTAACAACCAAGCCAGAATCTTTGCCTTTAGCTGTTACATCACGATCAACTAATTCAATCATAGCCATCGGAGCACAGTCGCCATAACGCAATCCAGCTTTTAAAACGCGTGTATAACCACCGTTACGGTCTTTATAACGAGGAGCCAATGTCGCAATCAATTTCTCTACCATCTTTTCATCACGCAAGAAGGCAATCAATTGACGACGCTTATGCAAATCACCGACTTTAGCAATCGTGATAAGCTTTTCAAAGACTGGGCGCAGTTCCTTAGCCTTTGGAAGCGTTGTTTTGATTTGTTCATGTTTGATTAACGCATTTGCCATGTTAGCAAACATAGCACGACGGTGTGCGAATGATATATTAAGCTTACGCTTACTATTACGATGATTCATAGTTTCCTCCTATCTCTTGTTTCGCGCACGAAACCGATAAAAACTCCCTAAACACCGGCCTTTATAAACACTTCGCTAATGTCTATCGGTATCGAATGTCTAGACCCTGTTGGACCCCCAACAGGAAATTAAACCTTAGTACTTGTCCTCAAATTTCTTGGACAACTCTTCGATATTTTCTGGTGGCCATTGTTCCACAGTCATACCTAAGTGTAATCCTAATTGAGTCAAAACTTCCTTGATTTCGTTCAAAGACTTGCGACCAAAGTTAGGTGTTCTCAACATATCTTGTTCGCTCTTTTGAACGAGTTCACCAATATAAACGATATTATCGTTCTTCAAGCAATTTGCTGAACGAACAGACAATTCCAATTCGTCAACTTTCTTTAACAAGTTGCGACTATATGGTAATTCATCCTTCTTTTCATCTTCTTCAGATTCTTCTGGTTCTTCGAAGTTGATAAATGGTTTTAATTGATCTACTAAAATACGAGCTGCATATGCAATTCCATCACGTGGAGCAACTGTACCATTTGTTTCAACTGTCATTTCCAATGAATCGTAGTCAGTCATTTGACCAACACGAGCGTTTCCAATTTTATAAGAAACATTGGAAACTGGACTGTAGATAGAATCTACTGGAATCCAACCTGGTAAATCTTCAATGCATTTACGGTTATCTGATGCAGGAACATATCCTTTACCAACGCCAACCTTTAATTCCATATCCAATTTGCCGTCTTTATCCAAGTTGCAAATTACTAAATCTGGATTCATGATTTCAATATCATGACCAGCTTCAATCATTCCTGCGGTTACAACGCAAGGACCTTCAGCTTTTAAATACATACGATGTGAAAGTTCTGATGAAGATCTCTTTCCATCATCATTTTCACGATGAGATGTTTCTGACATAATTGCAGATTCATCACCATTAAATTGTAATGATAACATCTTAATATTCAATACAATATCAGATACATCTTCACGTATACCAGGAATCGTTGTGAATTCATGTTCAACGCCATCAATTTTAATTGCTGTTACTGCTGTTCCTTGTAAAGAAGACAACAATACACGACGCAATGCGTTGCCCAAAGTCATTCCATAACCACGTTCCAAAGGCTGTACAACGATTGTTGCTTTACGCTTTTCATCTTGTGCATCCTTTAATTCAATAGAATTTGGTTGTTGCAAAGCTTTCCAATTTTTTTGAATCACGAGTAATTCTCCTGCTTTATACTTTATAGTGTTTTTTTTAAACACAAACCTAAACGAACGAATCCATAATAAAAAACTTATTAGGATCCAAATTTTACTCAAATTAAACGCGACGACGTTTACGAGCACGGCATCCGTTGTGAGGAACTGATGTTACATCACGAATAGCTGTAATTGTGAAGCCAACAGATTGTAAAGCACGAAGAGCGGATTCACGGCCTGCGCCTGGACCCTTTACCCATACTTCTAATGTTTTCATTCCATGTTCAGCGGCTTTCTTTCCTGCATCTTCAGCTGTTACTTGAGCTGCATATGGTGTAGACTTACGTGAGCCTTTAAAACCATGTGCACCAGCAGAAGACCAAGAAATTGTATTTCCCTGAGCATCTGTAATTGTCACTTTAGAGTTATTGAACGTAGAATTTACGTGTGCAATACCCGATGTGATATTCTTTTGTTCGCGTTTTTTTGTGCGAACTGTTGTTTTATTAGCCATGAATTAATTGCCTTTCAAACTAAACAGCTTTCTTCTTGCCTGCGATTGGTTTCGCTGGACCTTTACGCGTACGAGCATTCGTATGTGTTCTTTGTCCACGAACAGGCAAACCTTTACGATGGCGTAAGCCACGATAGCAACCTAAGTCCATCAAACGTTTGATATTTACGCCAACTTCACGACGAAGTTCACCTTCAACGTGATAATCGCGGTCAATCAATTCACGCAATTTCAAAACATCGTCATCCGACAAATCGCTTACACGACGGGATTCTTCGATGTTTAACTTCCCGCAGATTTCGCGGGCTAATGTCCGACCAATACCATGGATATATGTTAAAGCAATACCCAAGCATTTTCCTGTCGGAATATTTACACCAGCAATACGTGCCAAGTTAAATCTCCTATAAACAAATCAAAACTCTGTCCCATTCCCAGTTTTGAGCCAAGAATCGAGACACACGACACCAATCGGTTGTTTTACTGCGACAACCTATAGCGCAACAAAAATATATTTTTTTTGATATTTCGTCAAGTTTTTTTTAGTATTTTTGACTATTTTTTGAAAATGATTTTTCAACAACTTCAAATATTTCTATCAAATTAATATTTCTAAAAATAAAAAACCCCTGCAATAGCTACAGAGGTTTTTATATTTTTTATATAAAATTCTATTAACGAGAATAGAATTCAACTACCAAGTTTGGTTCCATTGCACATGGATATGGAACATCAGCTAACTTTGGAACGCGAACGAATTTTCCTGAAAATCCCTTTTCGTCCATTTCATAATAATCTGGGTAGCTACGTTCTTGATTTGCAATAGCTGCTGCAACAATTGCCAATTCACGTGATTTTTCACGAATAGCAATTACATCGCCTTCTTTAACCATATATGATGCAATATTTACACGCTTACCATTTACTGTTATGTGGCCATGGTTAATGAATTGACGGCTAGCAAATACTGTTGATGCAAATTTCATACGATATACAATAGCGTCTAAACGGCATTCTAACAAACCGATTAAGTTTTCGTCTGTATTGCCTTGACGACGAATCGCTTCTACATAATATTTGTGCAATTGCTTTTCTGAAACATTGCCATAATATGCTTTCAATTTTTGTTTTGCCAACAATTGTGTACCATAGTCAGTTGTTTTTCCTGCTTCAGCACCATGTTGACCAGGGCGTGTTTTACGACCTTTTGCTACTGGAGACTTTGACATTCCCCATAAATCAACGCCTAAACGACGGTTAATTTTAAATTTAGAAGCTAAACGCTTTGACATTATATTTACTCCATAATTTTACATTTTTTATTGTCCCGATAGTTCAATTACAAGAAAATCTTATATTGACGGGGTGGTTTAACCATCCACTTTCTCGGAAATAGGCCTGTATAATGACTTATTAATTGTATAAAGTCAAACAAATTATTATCTTTATAGAAAAAAACATCGTGTTTAACTATTCAAACACGATATTTTTTTAGATTTTATACAATTTTATGCAAATTTTATTTCTTTTCCACAATAAGGACATTGACCATGAGAAGAAGATAAAATTCTTGCAACTATAAAAAAGACTAATGGAGGAACTGCTAACAATACTAATAATATTGATAAGCAAATATTCTTTGCTGTTCCTACATATTTTTCCATCTTTTGAATATATTCTGCAAAAATTCCTTTTTGTCTTAGTGATGAATATATCTTTGATGTATTAGATCCTTTTATCTTAAAATTACCAGAAGTTAAATTATTATACAATTCGTCATCTAATTCTAATTGCTTTTGAATTTGATTTCCTGCAAAAGAAGATATTTCTGATTTCAAACCGTTTTCAACATCATTAACTAAAGATGTTTTAACTTTTGTTGTTGCATCTTTAATTTGAGTATTAGCTTTATCAGAAATTGATTTTATTTGTTTTTCTACTTCAGATGTTGCATTTTTCAATTGAGAATTAATTTGCTCTGCTTGCTTTTGCAACGCTTGAATTCCAGCATCTGCAACATTAGCATTTTTTACACCTAACTTTGATAAAGCTTTTGATGCCTTATCAGCTGTTTTAGTTGCACTTGTAATTTTACTTAAATCAATTTCCTGTAATTTATTTAATTTTGCATCAATTTTTATTTCTGGAATATCAATTTTGTCTGTGTATTTTTTTAAATCAATCTTTGCCATTGCCTTTTTGGCAAAACCATCATACTGACCTAACAAAAAGCTATTAGCTTCCTTTACAGCAAATACCGTTCCGTATTGCTGTAAACTTACTGAATTTTTATTAACATAACTTAATAAAGGTATAGCAACAAACAACCCCCAAACAATAGAAATTATCTTTGCAAATTTAACTAATGGGCGTTTTACTTCTAAAACTTTTTCGTTTTTTTCTGTTTTGCTCATAACTAATCCTATTTTAAACCATTACAGAATTTTTCAATACGATCACAAGCTTTTGCTAAAGCTTCTGTACTTGTTGCATAGCTTAAACGCATATATGGAGATAAACCAAATGCTACACCAGGTACAACTGCTACATATTCATCTTCTAACAAAGCTGTTGCGAAATCCGTATCACTTTCAATTTTCTTTCCTGATGCAGTTGTTTTTCCAATGCATCCTTTAATAGATGGGTATAAATAGAAAGCTCCTTCAGGAACACGACATGTAATTCCTGGTATTTTATTTAATCTTTCAACAACCATATCTCTACGTGCTTTAAAGATTTCATTCCTTTCTGCCAAAAATTCCATTGAAGAATCTAATGCTACAACACCCGCTGTTTGACAAAATGTTGTTGCATGAGTTGTACTTTGAGATTGAACTTTGCAAGCACCTTTTATTATCTCAACAGGACCAGCTGCATAGCCAACACGCCAACCTGTCATTGAGAAAGATTTTGCTAATCCATTTACTGTTACTAGTCTATCCATCAATTCTGGAGCTACAGCACCAATGCTTTCATTTTTAAA
Source organism: Alphaproteobacteria bacterium (assembly GCA_024407875.1). GTDB lineage: Bacteria > Pseudomonadota > Alphaproteobacteria > CAAGCB01 > CAG-977 > UBA2903. The sequence continues at coordinate 82,524 of JAKSVT010000001.1, read as the reverse complement.
ACCATCATAAACGATATTTTCATAAATTTCATCGCTCATTACCCAAACATTTTTGTGCTTAACTAATACATCAGCTAAAGCTCGCAATTCATCATGAGTATAAGCTGCACCAGAAGGATTTGAAGGAGAATTGATAATAAACCATTTTGTTTTTTCTGTAATTGCAGCTTCTAAATCTTTAGCTGTAATTTTAAATCCTGTTTCTTCTTTACCTTGAACAAATACAGGTGTACCACCACACAAACGAACCATATCTGGATATGAAACCCAATATGGAGCAGGAATAATAACTTCATCACCAGGATCAACTGTTGCTGTAATTAAGTTGTATAATGTGCCTTTACCACCACATGAAACCATGATTTGATCTGGTGTATAATCCATATTATTTTCGCGTTTTAATTTACGGCAAATTGCTTTACGAAATTCCATTGTTCCTGGAACTACTGTATATTTCGTATCTCCTGCATCTAATGCTTGTTTACAAGCTTCAACAATATGTTTTGGTGTTGGGAAGTCAGGTTCACCAATACCTAAACCAATAACATCATAACCCGCAGCTTTTAATTCTTTTGACTTAGCCGTAACAGCCAATGTTGGTGAAGGTTTTACAGCGCTTAATCTTTGTGCAAGTATTGACATAATTTTTAATCTCCTTAACTAAAAAAACTTTTTATTATGTTTTACTCTATACTAATTGCCTCGTAAAGATTTTTGTTATATTTTTAATTCAAAATAATTTTTTTATGGATATAAAAATGACATCTGCCCTATTTCCTATGTATCAGCATCCAACAGATACAACTCCAGCATTATTTGACCTTCAATCACCATTTGAACCATCTGGGGATCAACCTGAAGCTATAAAAGAATTAATCAACGGTTTAAACAAAGGCTTAAGAAACCAAGTATTAATGGGCGTAACAGGTTCTGGAAAAACTTTTACAATGGCTAAAATTATAGAACAGATGCACCGTCCAACTTTGGTCCTTGCTCCAAATAAAATTTTAGCAGCACAATTATATGGAGAAATGAAAACATTTTTTCCAAATAATGCTGTTGAATATTTTGTTTCTTACTATGATTACTATCAACCTGAAGCTTACATTCCAAGAACAGATACTTACATAGAAAAAGATTCTGCAATAAATGAACAAATTGATCGAATGAGACACGGTGCTACTCGTAATGTTCTAGAAAGAAGAGATGTCATTATTGTTGCATCGGTTTCTTGTATTTATGGTTTAGGTAGCGTTGAATCATATTCAAGAATGGCTTTTATGTTAAAAACGGGTCAATCAATAGATATTAGAGATATTGCAAATCAACTTGTTGCATTACAGTACAAGAGAAACGACATTGGTTTTTCGCGTGGCGAATTTAGAATGCATGGAGACGTAATTGATGTATTTCCTTCACACTACGAAGATAGAGCTTGGAGAATATCCTTCTTTGGCGATGAAATCGAAAAAATTTCTGAATTTGATCCTCTAACAGGAGAAACTAAATTAACTCTACCTGAAATTGTTATATACCCAGCTAGCCATTATGTAACACCAAGGCCAGCCTTATCACAAGCTATTTCAACAATAAAAACAGAATTAAAAGAACGACTTAACTATTATAATATGGAAGAAAAGCCTTTAGAATATGAAAGACTTAAACAACGAACCGATTTTGATTTAGAAATGCTTGAGACCGTTGGGCATTGTAAAGGCATCGAAAACTATTCAAGGCACTTAACAGGAAGAGCCCCTGGAGAAGCTCCGCCTACATTATTTGAATATCTCCCAAAAGATGCCTTATTATTTGTTGACGAAAGTCATGTATCTATACCTCAATTAGGCGCCATGTATAACGGTGATTCAAACAGAAAGACAACTCTAACTAATTATGGTTTTAGACTTCCTAGTTGTTTAGATAACAGGCCTTTAAAATTTGATGAATGGGATGCTATGCGCCCACAAACTATATTTATTTCAGCAACACCAGGTCCATGGGAATTAGAACAAACAAAAGGAGTTTTTACAGAACAAATTATTAGACCTACAGGCTTACTTGATCCAATAGTTGAAGTTAAACCTATATCTAGCCAAGTCGATGATTTAATGGAACAATGTAAAATTTGTGCATCAAAAAATCAACGTGTTTTAGTTACAACTCTTACAAAAAAAATGGCAGAATTACTGACTGATTATTTATCTGAATATGGCATTAAAGTAAGATATATGCACTCTGATACAGATACTTTAGAACGCATTCAAATTGTTAGAGATTTAAGGCTTGGAACTTTTGATGTCCTTGTTGGAATTAACCTTTTAAGAGAGGGATTAGACATCCCTGAATGTTCATTGGTAGCAATTTTAGATGCTGATAAAGAAGGCTTTTTACGTTCAGAAAGATCTCTTATTCAAACAATAGGACGAGCAGCTAGAAATTCTGAAGGACGAGTAATTTTGTATGCAGATACCATTACAAAGTCTATGCAAAAAGCTATGAACGAAACAAAACGTCGTAGAGAGAAACAAGAAAAATTTAACAAAGAACACAATATTGTTCCTCAAACTATTAAAAAAGCCGTTTCTGATATAGTTGAAAATCTTTCTGGGGAAAAGGTTTCTAATGATAAAATTACAAATGATGATATCATCATCGCTTCTAACGATAAAAAATTAAAGACTATTTTATCAAAATTAGAGAAACAAATGCACCAAGCTGCAAAAGATTTAGAATTTGAACAAGCTGCAAAACTAAGAGATGAAATAAAACGTCTTAAATCCTTAGGAATGACTTTGATGGGCAACGATGAATGATAAGTTTTATATTTCTTTTTGAATATTTCATAAAATATTACTATAATGAGCGAAATCAAAACCATCAACGAGGTTAAAAAAATGTCCAAATTATTCTATGTTTTATTAATTATTTGTTTTGCTTGTCCAAAGGCTTTTGCTAATGACACATTAGATTTGCCGGAACCTGACAAATCTGATGCTGTTTCCTTAATGCAAGCTTTAAACAATCGTCAATCAATTAAAACTTTTGCTATAAAGAACATTGATAATACGACATTGAGCACAATTTTATGGGCAGCATATGGTGTTAATCGTCCTGATGATCATCGTGTAATTCCTACAGCAATGAATGAAAAAGACTTGGACATTTACGTTTTTAACAAAGATGGTATATGGAAATACAATGTTAGCGAAAACTCTTTATTAAACATATCTACAGATGATAAAAGAGTCCTATTTCAAACCCAAGATTATATGAAAAATGCCCCAGTTGTACTAGTTTATGTTGGAAGCTCTAAAGATTATGCTGCAATGCATGCGGGTTCAGCATATCAAAATGTTGGTTTATTTTGTGCAGCAAACAATATGGCTAATGTAGTACGTGGATTTTTTAATAAAGACGATGTTGCAAAAGCTTTATATTTACCAAAAGATCAGCGTGTAATTATCTCTCAAGCAATTGGTTTCAAAGCTGAATAATTTAAAATTTATCTTTCTTTATTTAGCTTGATCATTGCAACTTTATTTGTTGCATTTTGCTTTGTCTTGTCTTCTGTTCCTGTAGCTATTGTATTCAAATCTCTTCTTACTTTATTTACAACATAAGTCGAACAAGAAGCCATTTCTGATCCTTTTAAAGAAGCTGCATTTTCTTTCAATCTTTTTGAAATATTTTCAGGCAAATCGACCTTATCAATAATTTGTGAAGGAACACCTCTCATTAAAGTTTTAGCCATATAAATATAAGCCAATTCATCTTTAATTGTTTGTTTTGCTTCTAGATTGTCATTTCCTTTATATTTAGACTTATCTAAATCTTGAGTTGCTGCAATCATTGTTCTCAAAGAATCATAAATCGATTTTTTACCGCCTCTCATAAATCTAGCTTCATTGTAAAAATCATGGTCTTTTTCTGTAGCATATTTTTCTGAATACATTAATGCACCAGCATTATCTTTCATATCTCTTAATGGCATTTGTGCAACAGTATTATCATTTGCACACCCCATCGTCATTCCAACAGCATTTTTACACAATAAAATAGCTTGAGTAAGGCTATGAACTCTTTTTGCATAATCACTAGTTACAAATTCCTCAAAATTAGGAACTTTATCACCGCCACAAAATTCTTTAATTTCGTCAACAGAAGCATGAATATATTTTTTAACAGGAGTAACTCTTGATAAAATTTGTCTTATAGCAGGCCCCATATCATACCCATTTTCATAGGCAGCTGTTATTCTTTCATCATCGTACCAACCACGATAAGCACCAGCTATTCCATCTTTTTTATAACCTTCAGCAATAGGTGCATAATCTCTGTCAAATACTTCTTTAGGCCCTTTATCTCCTAATTGTTCCCACTCCAAACATGCTTGATAACCTTGAGATTGAGCATCAGCTTCTGTAGCACGATTTATAATTAAAGATGTTTCATAATCTAAATCGTGTCTTTCAAATTTGCTTCTACCATGTCTATCTTGCCACAAATGTCTAGCTTCATGAACTAAACATGAACGCATCTTATCATATCCAACAGACATATTTAAATTGATACGATTATATGTAGGACTAAAACTTCCTGCTGACTTACCCATATTTTCTAAAAACGCTACAGGTGTATTATATTTTCTTATATCATCAAGAGCGTTTCTTCCTGTAGGAATTTCAGAAAGAGACTTGAAAAATTTTTGTGCCATCTCATATTTTTCTTGAGGGCACTTAACAACAATTCCATCTATTTCGTAAACTTTTTCATTTTCATCTACTAGACCAAAAGTTGAAAAAGCTGTATTTAATGTAGAATTTTGAGCCATCTTTTATTCCTAATTAAATTTCTTTATTTCGATTTTGCTACTTTATTTAATATCTTTTGATTTAAAATTATATTATTTTTAGCTTTTTCTGCTTTATTATCTCTTAATTTATCAAAATCCATATAAGTATCATAGCTACTACCTAAACATTCAACTGGTAATGATTTATATGATTTATCTGGAGCAACTTTTTTTATATTCTCTCTAGCTCTAAAGAAATCATCGACAAAATCAAGCGTACAAGAATTAACTGTCAATTTCTTTTTATCTTCAAGCACATTAGGTTTATTTGAAAAATAGCATTGTCCATCTGGTGTTAAACACATTTTTTCAACGATTTCTTTTGAAGTTAAATTTTTATCATATGGACAATTTTCGAACTTATCATTTGTTCTAAATCTTCTCATTGGACTAGTAATGTATGACATTTCATAGCTATAAACAATACCCGAATCATCATACCAACCATCAAACGCTTGTTGCATTAAAACTTTTGTTGCTTTAAATGGAGCTTCCTTGTCTTTAATTGGTTTTGGAAGTTTAGCTGTAATATTTGGGCATTTTTCATCAAATGCTTTAAAAGGAGCTTCATTACCTGTTGTCTCACGAATATCTAAAGCAGCCATTAAAGCACAAGTTTGCGCATCAGCTTCCATAGCACGAAACAACATAACTTCACTTTTTACATTCAATTGTCCAAAATCATATCCTAACCCCCTATTATTTTGTTGGGCATGACGAGACTCATGAACTAAAGTTGTAATTAAATCATCATCTTTTGTTGCTGGGTTAAGAACTATAACAGGTTTTTTATCTTTATTATCATGACCACAATATCCATATGAACCCATTTGATACTCAAAAGAAAGTTCATAGCCACCTTTAGCTGCATCTTCAAGAATATCTTTGCCTATTTTCGAAGATCTAGCAATTGTATTGACTAAATGTGTCAAACGACGTTTTTCTTGGTCGTTTCCCTTCATTTTAAAATCAATATCACACGGTTCGTCTTTGTAAGATCCTCTTACAAGCTTACTAGAAAAAATCTGTCCGAATAAAGATGCTTTTTCACTCATAACTTTCTGCCACAAAAAATCCATTTTCGTCATTTTCCAACTTTTTTGTCCAAAAGTCAATCATAATATATATATTATATCGTAAATTATTTAACATTTTTGTTGATTTTGTCCAAAATAAAGTCTAAAGTATGAAAAATAATTTTAAAATTAAGGTGTACAACTATGAGTATCTTATCAGATGTTTTTTCTGGAAAAATTACTGGAAAACAAGCTTTAGAACAAGCAAAACATAAATTATTAGCAGCAACAATTATTGGGGGATCATTATTGAGCCCTATGCAAGCTTTTTCTCAAACGAACAATCGTGGTGCAGATAACGATAGCATAAAAACAGAAATTGTTGTTGGGAATGAACAGAAAACAGATTCTGTGGCTGCTGATACAGCATCAACTTATATTGTTTACAGCAATCCAAGAATACAAAGTTGCGCAGACAAAATGATGAAAACTCCGACAGGAAAAGCTGTATTGACAAAAGTTTCCAAACTCAATGTTGATATTAAAATGGATCCTTCTGTTAGTGATGATTTAGGAGGATATTATTCATTTGGTAGCGATGCTATTTTAATTAACCCTACTTGTTCTGATGCTTTAATTTCTTCAATTTTAGTACATGAGGGATCTCATGCAATTCAATCTCACAACGGTTGTAAATTAAATGCTCGATTAGATGCACAATCCTATTTTAATTTGAACAAAGCAATGGAAGCTGATGCATTTAAAAACCAAGTAATGGCAGCTTATGAATTAAAACAACAAGGAGATGCTTCTGTATTTAATGCATTCCGCTCTGAACACAAGGATTATTGCGACAATTATGTTAAATTAGCAGAAAAATACAAAGACAATAAAGATTCTTTGCAAATGCAAACCTTTTTATACTATTACAAAGATAAATCATATATAAAAACATATGAAGATCGTTATACAACTGCTTTAAACACATTCGTAAAATCCGCAAAACCTGACCAATGTGCAGGTTTATTCCAAACACATTTGACTGACGCTCATATAATTAAGCATGTCTGCACATTCAATGGCACCCCATATATGACCTTGGCAGATACAACATATATTCAAAACTCAGATTGTAACTTTGTACAAAATTCAACATACAAAAAATTAGGGAAAATTTCTGAAAAGTTTGATGGTTTAATTGCAAAATCAAATAATGCCATCTTAAAGCCTGATACTTCTTATCATAATTTTTATGTTGTTGACTATAAAGGAAACATTAAACAACTACCTTTAAATCAGCAACAACAACCTGCTAAGCAAGAAAATGCTCCAACAGCTCCTGTAACTTTAGCTTTAAGACCAAAACGCAAAGAATACGATTATTAATTTTTTAAATAATTTTTGTTTTTTACTATTGATTTTTAAAAACAAATTATGTAAAAAGCAATGTGGCGGAAGTAATCTTCTCCCCGGAAGGCGGGCAGGATGGTAATGCAGCGGATTGCTAATCCGTACACGGGGTAATATCCGTGAGTGGGTTCGATTCCCACGCCTTCCGCCAGTAAATCTCCCATTGATATTCAATGGGATTTTTTATTTTAACTCAAATATTACTTGCTTTTTTTTACCTTTAATATAACTTATCTCTTGCTAGATTATCGGATGATTGCTGCATGACTTGTTCATGTTGAGGAAAGTCCGGGCTCCACTGGAACACGATACCGGATAACGTCCGGTTGAGGAAACTTACAGGAAAGCGCAACAGAAAGTATACCGCCTATGTTTATTTTAAACAGGTAAGGGTGAAACGGCGTGGTAAGAGCACACCACTTGGTTGGTAACAATTCAAGTATGCAAGCCCTATCGGGAGCAAGGCCAAAAAGGATATAGAGTTTTACTCTGAACAAAAGGGAAGTTCCAGCCCCTTTCCAAAGGTAGGTCGCTATAAGTGAATGGCAACATTTACTACAGATGAATAATCATCGATTACATAACCCGGCTTATAGATAGTCTGGCAAAAAAACGACTCTATAAAAGTAGAGTCTATTTTTTTACATATTTTTCTTCATTTCATTCATAAATTGGCGTCTTTAATAAAAAAAATCAATTTTTTTCATTTTTTTACAAAACACTAAATATCCAAATATTTGCATATATTTTCTCAAAACAAACACTAAATATTGATTCTATTTCAGCATTTCTCCACACACATTCCAAATTTTACCATTGACTCCCATAAAATCCCATGTTATCCCATAAGAGTCCACAGAAGTTTTTAAAATGGACATTTACAAGGGAATTGTGCTCATGGCCAAAACTGAAAGAAAATACAGTTTATTTATGGACACCATCTTAAACAAGGTGGACGCCAAAGGTCGTGTATCAATCCCTGCAGAATATCGTGCATTATTAGAACAAAAAGAAACAGAATTAACAGCTTTTCCATCATTCAACTTCCCTTGTATTGAATGCTATACTTCAGAACTTATGGAAAAAATGGCTGATGCAATTGAGAACAATATTGCATTATTTTCAACAGAACAAGACTCCTTAACGAATAAAATATTTGCAAAAGCAAAAGAATTTCCTTTTGATTCGACAGGAAGAATTGTTTTAACAGAAAAATTAATGAAGTTTGCAAATATTACTGATAAAGCCCTATTCGTCGGGAAAGGTAGAACTTTCCAAATTTGGAATCCTGACGAATATGAAAAATATGAGAACTCTCAAAAAAATAAAGAAATAAATTTAGAACTTTGTTTAAACAATAAAACAAAACAATCGGGAGGATGCTAATGGAAACTAAAGCTAAGCATATTCCCGTTTTACTAAAAGAAGTAGTTGAAGCAATTTCACCAATCGACAATGGTGTCTATGTAGATGGCACTTTTGGCGCTGGTGGTTATACTTCAGCTATTTTAGATACTGCAAATTGTACAGTTATCGCAATCGACAGAGATCCTAATGCTATTAGAGATGGTCAAGACTTAGTTAAAAAGTATAACGGCCGTTTAAAATTAGTAGAAGGAACTTTTGGTGATATGGTCAACTTAGTTCATAACTTAGGTTATGAAAAAGTTGACGGCGTTATGCTAGACATTGGTGTCTCATCAATGCAAATAGATCAAGCTGAAAGAGGTTTTTCTTTTCAAAAGGACGGTGCTCTTGATATGAGAATGAGCCAATCCGGTCTAAGTGCTGCCGATGTTTTAAACACGTTTTCAGAACAAGAAATTGCAGATATCATTTATCTATATGGTGAAGAACGTTTTTCTAGAAAAATTGCAGCAGCTGTGGTTCATGATAGAAAAGAAAAACCTTTCAAAACAACTATGGACTTTGCAAATTTACTACATAGAATAATTCCTCACTCTAGAGATCAAATTGATCCAGCAACAAGAAGTTTTCAAGCCCTAAGAATTTACGTAAATGATGAATTAGGACAACTAAAAGCTGGATTAATCGGAGCTGAACAGCTCTTAAAAGCAGGTGGAAGAATGGCGGTGGTTTCATTTCATTCACTTGAAGACAGAATCGTCAAAAAATTTATAACAGAGAAAACTGGAATGAATTCAAATCCTTCCAGATATATGCCTGTACAAGAAACGATTACAGCTACATTAAAATCTGTTTCAAAAAAACCGATTATGCCGAATCAAGATGAAATAAACATCAATCCACGTAGTAGATCTTCACGCCTTAGAGTCGCAGAACGCATTTAAGGAGAAAAAAAATGTTTAAAATAATTGTGCCTTTATTTATTTTTTTCATAGTTGCTACAACTAATTTTGTAATCAACTATTCCGTTATAGGCCTTGAAAATGAACAAAAAACTATAGTCAAAAAAATGAATAGCGATCAAAAAGCTATTCAAGTTTTAGAAGCAGAATTAGCTTTCTTAAGTAATCCTAAACGAATTCGTGCTCTAAGTAAATCATATAACAATATGAAACCTTTGACTCAAGATAATATGATTTCATTTCAAGCTATACCTTTTAAATCAATACAAGGTGTTAACTTAGGAACAAAAAACAAATCAGAAAAATCTATTCAAGTTTCATCTAGATAATATATTTTGTGGGAAACGATATGCAGAAAGCTAATAAGAATAGAAAAGACAAAGAAAAAAAATTAAATTCTTTTAAGATTGGTCGTGATTTACCATTCATTGTCCCTATTTCTTTAAAAAAGAAAAAGAATCTTTCTGCTATATCTAACAGCTTAAAAATTCAAGCAATTGTTGGCGTTACAATTATCTATTTCTTTTTAGGTTTAAATTTTATAAGAATCTCTTATGATGATACAAATCAACCTATTTTAATAGACAATGAAGAATTAACAACAGTATCTTCTCTTAATAACACAAACATCACTAGAAGCAAAATAACTGATAGAAATGGAAACATTTTAGCTGTAAACCTTCCTAGTTATAATTTAGGCGTAAGAAATCCCTCCACAATTAAAAATCCTGAATTATTTGCAAAAAAATTAGCTGCAGCATTAAATAACGAAGACGCTTCAAAGATTTTAAATAGATTAAAATCTAATAAGAACTTCGTAATGATAAAAAGCAATTTAGTTCCTCAAGAAGTTACAAAAGTCAACGCTCTTGGGGCCTATCAATTAGAATTTTCAAATTCAGAAATGCGTGTCTATCCACAAGGATCTTTGACTTCTCACGCTATTGGAAAAACAGGTATTGACTTATATAGCAAATTTGGCAAAAGTGGCTTAGAATATGCTTTAGACGAACATTTGTCTTCAGATAAAAAAGACATACGTCTTACTTTAGATATTGGAATTCAATCTATTATTTATGACAATTTAGTTAAAGGTGTCGAAAAATATAAAGCTAAAGGTGCTATGGCAATATTAATGAAAGCACAAACTGGCGAAATTTTATCAATGGTGTCTTTACCTGATTTTAACCCAAACGAAGCTGTCACTAACAGCTCTGATGAAAAATACTTTAATGCAGCAACTTCAGGAGCTTTTGAATTAGGCTCAATTATGAAAATTTTTAATTGCGCAATTGGTCTTGATACAAAAGCTATTAAAATAACAGACAAATTTGATGCAGGAGCCCCTATTCATCTTGTTGGAAGAACTATAGTAGAACCAGAATTAGAAAATCGTAGAGTGATGGATATTTCTGAAATCATGATTCATTCATCTAACGTTGGCTCTGTAAAAATAGCACAAGCCTTTGGTCCAGAAAAACAAAAAAGTTATTTTGAAAAATTAGGCTTTTTAGACAAAGTTAATATGGAGCTTCCAGAAAAATCAAAACCTCTATTTCCAAAAAGATTTACTGAAAGTGCGTCAGCTTCAATGAGTTATGGATACAACATCTCATTAACGCCTATTCATGCTGTTGCAGCTACAGCAGCAGTAATTAATGGTGGTATTTATCATGATCCAACTTTATTACCAAATGATTCTCCATATAAGGTAAAAAGCATTAGAGATGGCAAAAGAATATTCTCTGATGAAACTTCTCGTAAAATGCGTGGTATCTTACGTAAAATTGTTTTATCAGGAACTGGACGCAAGGCTAATGTTCCAGGAATGGAAGTTGGTGGGAAAACAGGAACAGCAAACGTAGTTTCAAATGGACAATATAAATCAAATGAAGTTAGAACAACATTTATGTCAGCATTTCCTATGGATGCCCCAAAATATGTAATGATGGTAATGATGAATTCTCCACAAGCAGAACCTGGCATTTCATCAGAATTTGCAAGAACAGCAGCAAGAAATGTTGTACCTATTACATATGATATAATCTCACAAATTGCTCCGCAGCTTGGAATTCAACCAAGACCTTATGAACATACTTTGCCAGCCCCTTATGTTAAACAAGCTTTAGGCGAAAAATAAAATTCGATTTTAATATAAATTTTTATAACTTTATGCTATAAAGCATCAATTATTGATATTGGCTTTACAATATAAACAGGACAAAATTTATGGAATTAACAAAACTTCTAACGAATGCAAACATTCAATATAAAGGGGCTTTAAATAATATTAATATTGAGTCAATCACTGCAGATTCAAGAAAAGTGCAAAAAAACACACTATTTATTGCCGTCCCAGGAGTTAAAGTAAACGGAACAGATTTTTTATCTTCAGCGAAAGAACATGGTGCTGTTGCATGTATCGTTCCAAATGATTTTAAAGATAGAAGCATAACAGATTTAATTTATATTCCTGTAGATAATGTAAGAAAGTCTCTAGCTTTACTTGCTGCTGCTTTTTTTGAAACACAACCTTCAACAATAGTTGCAGTTACAGGTACTAACGGAAAAACGTCAACTGCCAATTTTTGCAGACAAATTTGGGATAATTTAAACAAAAAATCAGCTTCAATTGGAACATTAGGTGTTATCACATCAGATTTTTCAAATTATGGAAGTATGACAACTCCAGATTCAATAACATTACACCAAGAAATGTCTGAATTAGAAAATAAAGGATATCATCATTTAGCTTTTGAAGCATCTTCTCATGGCATAGAACAAAACCGCATTGATGGAATTAAAATTGCCTCTGCCGGTTTTACAAATATAACAAGAGATCATTTAGATTATCACAAAACAATGGAAAATTACCTAAATGCAAAACTTGGTTTATTTGACAGGAATTTATCATCAAATAAAGTTGTATTAAATGCTGACATCCCTGAATTTAATCAAATAAAAGACTTCTGCCTAAAAAGAAACCTAACTATTTTGGATTATGGTTTCAATGCAAAAGCTCTTAAAATTTTAAGTGCAGAACATACTCCTACAGGACAAAATTTAAAATTAAAAATATTTGATAAAGAATATAATATATTATTGCCTTTAGTTGGGACATTCCAAGCAATGAATGCTTTATGTTCTTTAGGATTATGTCTTGCTACAATTGAAGATAACGAAAACATTGATAATTATGTTGCTCAATTAGAAAATTTAAAAGGAGCACCAGGACGTATGGACTACATAGGTTCTCGTAAAAATGGTGCAAGTGTATATGTTGATTATGCACACACTCCTGATGCTTTAGAAAATGTTCTTAATGCCTTACGTCCACATACGCAAAACAAATTACATGTTGTATTTGGCTGTGGTGGGGATAGAGACACAGGCAAACGTCCTCAAATGGGGGCTATTTGTGAAAAATTAGCTGATGTTGCTATTGTAACAGATGATAATCCAAGATCAGAAGCTCCATATACAATTCGTGATGCTATTTTGCCAGCATGTCCAAAAGGAATAAATATTGGAAACAGAAAAACAGCTATCGAAACAGCTGTCGCAAATCTAGAAGCTGGAGATATATTAGTAGTTTGTGGGAAGGGTCATGAAATCGGTCAAATGATAAAAGGAGTAAATCATCCTTTTGATGACAGAGTTGAATGTAAAGAAGCTATAATAAAAGCTGACTTGCCATTATGGACCGCAAAGGAAATAGCAAAAGCAACCAATGCACAAAATATACCAGAAGATTTTGAGATTACAGGAATATCAATTGACTCAAGAACTATAAAACCTGGTGATTTATACATTGCTTTAGTTGGCCAAAATACAGATGGTCATAAATATTGTAAATCAGCTTTAGAAAAAGGAGCTGCTGGAGTATTAGTTTGTCAAAAAACTTCAGACATCCCAGATAATAAGACAATACTAGTATCTGATACATCAAAAGCTTTAATAGATATTGCAAAAGCTTCGAGGAAAAGATCAAATGCCAAAATTATTGGTATCACAGGAAGTTCTGGCAAAACTTCTACTAAAGAAATGCTAAAAATAGCGTTATCTTCTGTTGGCAAAACTCATACGACATTAGGCAATTTAAATAACAACATCGGCCTTCCATTAACATTAGCTAGAATGCCAAAAGATTGTGAATTTGCTGTTTTAGAAATGGGAATAAGTCATGTTGGTGAAATGAGCGAAATGACCAACATTGCAAATCCTGATATTGTAATGATTACTATGATTGGAACAGCACATTGTGAATTTTTCCCAACACCAGCCGATACAGCAAAAGCAAAAGGTGAAATTTTTGAAGGCATGACAAAGAATGGAATAGCCTACTTGAATTATGAAAATGATCAATTTGATTTATTAAAATCCTTAGCTAACAAAGTAGGAATTACAGATATAAGACCTTTTGGTTTTAAACAAAATTGCTTTGTTAAAGGTAATAATGATGATGAAAATTCATCAATAAATATCACAATTGAAAATAAGAATTACAATTATTCAATAAAATTACCTGGAAATCATCAATTACAAAATTCTCTTGGTGTAGTTGGTATATTATATGAATTAACAAAAGACAAAAATGAAGATGATTTCTATACATCTTTACAAAGTTTATCTCGTTTATTACCAACAAATGGTAGAGGATTAGCAACTACCATTTCATTACAAAATGGTACATTTACATTATTAGATGATGCTTATAATGCTAGCCCAGATTCGATGATTGCAGGATTAAATGTTTTAGGCTCCTACAAAAACAACAGAAAAATTGCTGTTATTGGAGATATGCTTGAACTAGGCAACAAATCATTAGAACTTCATTTAGGATTAAAAGAAGCTATTATTGATAATAAAATTGATTTAGTTTTTGCTGTTGGCAAAAACATGTCTGCTTTATTTGATACATTAGATGACAAAATCAAGTCTTGCAAATCAGATAATTCTGTTGATATTATAGCAAAATTAAAATCTGAAATTAAATCCGGAGACGTTGTTCTCGTAAAAGGATCTCATGGATCTAAAATGGATTTAATTGTGGATGCCTTAAAAGCTTAAATTTTCTAATATTTATTAGGAGAGTTTTTTTTATGTTTTATAATTTATTATTTCCGTTAGCTGATAAATATTCTATATTTAATCTCTTTCGTTATTTAACTTTTAGAACTGGCGGAGCAATTTTTACAGCATTAATAATAAGTTTTTTCATTGGTCCAAAATTAATTAATTGGCTAAAGAACAAACAACATGCAATGCAACCTATTAGAACAGATGGTCCTGAAACTCACCTAAAAAAAGCCGGAACTCCTACAATGGGAGGCATAATGATTTTAGTATCATTAACAATATCCTCTCTTCTTTGGGCAGATTTAAAATGTCCATTTGTATGGATTACTTTAGGAGTAACATTAGGCTTTGGAATAATTGGATTTATTGATGATTATTTAAAGGTTTCCAAGAAAAATACAGCTGGCATGCGTGGAAAATTAAAACTTGTTTTTGAATTTTTAATAACAGGTTTGGCATCATGGTATATTACAAAATATACATCTAATTCTGCTGCAACCACACTTGCTTTTCCTTACTTAAAAACATGGACTATTGATTTAGGAATTATATATATTCCTTTTGCAATGTTTGTAATTGTTGGGTCAGGTAATGCAGTAAACTTAACAGATGGATTAGATGGTTTAGCTATTGGCCCTGTTATGATTGTTTCATTAGTATTTGGAATAATTAGCTATGTTGCAGGTCATGTTGCTTTTGCTTCATATTTGCAAATTGCGAGCATCCCTGGTGTTGGAGAATTAACAATTTTCTGTGGAGCCTTAATTGGAGCTGGAATGGGCTTTTTATGGTTTAATGCTCCTCCTGCACAAATTTTTATGGGAGATACAGGTTCTTTAGCTTTAGGTGGAGCTCTAGGAACATTAGCTATTGCAACAAAACATGAAATTGCTTTAGCTATTGCAGGTGGATTATTTGTAATGGAAACAGTGTCTGTAATTTTACAAGTATTCTTCTATAAAACGACACATAGACGTATTTTCAAAATGGCTCCTATTCATCATCATTTTGAAAAAATGGGATGGTCTGAACAGACTGTAGTATTCCGTTTTTGGATTATTGCAATGATTTTGGGCTTAATTGCATTATCAACATTAAAAATAAGATAAGGAATTAAAAAAGTTCTATGTTTGACTTTAAAATTGACAGAACTGATCAAAGTATCTTTGGACGCTGGTATCTTTCAGTAGATAAAATTTTAGTCACTCTTTTACTTTTTTTATTCATTATTGGTCTTGTTGTTTCTTATGCAGCAACCCCTGCTGTATCAGAACATTTAAATTTAGAAGCAGACTTTATGGTAAAACATCAGTTTTTTTTCCTTATAGTTGCTTTTTTATTAATGATAGCAATATCAATGTTATCACATGAACAAATTCTTTTATGTGCAGCTTCTATATTTTTAATAATGTTAATTTTTATGGTTGCTGTTCTATTTAAGGGATCTAACGCAAAAGGTGCTACACGTTGGCTATATATGTACGGTTTTTGTCTGCAACCTTCAGAATTTATTAAACCAACTTTTGCCATAATGTTAGCATCAATAATTCATTATGGTAAATTATATACAAAAGGAATAAGATACTTATATGTTGCTAGTTTTACATTTTTAATAATTGCTGTATTATTAATAATGCAACCCGACTTTGGAATGACCACAACTGTATTTGCTATTTTTGCTGCAGAATTATTGGTTAATGGCCTTAGTAAAAAAGGAGTATTATCTCTAATAATTATTGGGCTATTGGGATTAACTGCAGCTTATCTATTTCTTCCTCATGTTAGAATACGTGTAAATGGATTTATTAATCCTGAACAGACCTATCAAGTAAAAATGGCCTATGCAGCAATTAAACATGGAGGTTTTTTTGGCGTAGGACCAGGAAATGGAACATTAAAAACTATTCTTCCTGATGCACATACCGATTTTGTAATGGCAGTTATTGCTGAAGAAAATGGGGTATTGTTTGTATTTGGGTTATTATTACTATTTTGTTATATAGTTGTAAGATCATTAAGAATTGCTTTTTATCAAAACCATAGTTTATTTACAAATTTGGCGATAACAGGATTAATGGCTCAATTATCGTTCCAAGTTTTCATTAACTCTGCATCAACATTAAATTTAATTCCTCCAAAAGGTATGACTTTACCATTTTTATCATATGGTGGATCATCTTTAATTTCCATGGGTTTAGCTATGGGATTTGTCCTTGGATTAACAAGAGAAAAAAACAATTAATTTATATCTTTTTTAACACTTAACTTATAAGATTATCAAAAGAAGTTAAGGGGATTTGTTTATGCATAAAATTTCTATAACACATTTACCAATAAATTGTTTGATGGTTTTATTAGTATTATGGTGCATTGGTTCTTTTTTATTAGTAGGCAGAACATTCACATTATTTGACAAAGCTGCAATAAAAATTGAGCAAGAATTTACACAAAGACAAATTTCAAATGTTAGAAAGATTTTGGAAGCTGAAATAGACAAAGGCGCTTCTATTGGTCATATAACAAAAATGCCTGATTTATTTAAGCATTATGTAGGAGAAAGTGAATATTTATTATCGTTATTTGTTTTTGAAACAGAAACAGATAAAATTGTTTACAGCACCGTTTCTGAACAAATTGGTATCAAAGTTCCTTGGAACGAACAATGCTCTATGCAAAACACTTTCTTTATTGACAGAGAACCTTCTAAATTAATTATAGGATCACCTATATTTAATTCATTCAACAAAAGATTAGGATGTGTTGTTGCTGAATATAAAACAAAAGTATTATCAGATATTAGAGACAATACTTTACAAACAGCTTTTAATAATGCGACCATTTTTTGTTTACTTGGCCTAATTTTAGTATCTTTGATTTATATTTTTCCATATTTATCAAAATATTTTAATATATCACCTGTTTCAAAACATATTTATTTTTGGCTTATCATTTTAACAATATCGGGATTAGTTCCTTATAGAGCAAATAAAATGTTTATTGCTTTTGAAAAAGATATTCATCCACTAATTTCAGGCAAAAGTTTATCAATAGCAAAAGAAATACAATATACAGTCAAAACAGGTGTAAACAATGGAATTCCTTTTACGTCAATGAATTCTGCTGAAAATTATTTAGAAAACATTAGAAAAGACAATCCTGAGATTTTATTTATTCTTATAACAGATAAATCAGGACGTGTTTTATATGAAGCAGGTTCTGCTACAAACGCATTTAATTCCGATGCAACAGGTCAAATAACCTTAAAATCAGGCTATTTTAATATAGCTGAACAAATAAATGCTACTCCATTATCTCAAAAAGATTCTACACTAGCAGGTCATATAGGCTGGGTACAAATTGGCATTAATGAAAGATATATCCGTGAAAAATTATTCTAAAATTAAAATACTTTTTATTACGTTATTTTCATGTTTTTCATTTGTAAAAACATCTGTTGCTTTACCTGCACCATCAAGAATTTATTTAGCTCTTTGGGATGGCTGTGAAGATGCTTGTAGAGGATTTACTGATTATTTTCAGACAGAACACATGAATGCAATCATAATTAAAAGAGATGCTAAAAAAGATGTGAACAAAATCCCTCAATTTATCGAAGAAATTAATCAAACAAAACCAGATCTTTTAGTTACATGGGGCACCATGGTGACTTTAAAAATGGTAGGAACAGAACAAAATGCAATGTCAGAAGGTTATGCTTCATTTATACCTACTGTATTTATGGTAGTATCGCAGCCTGTTGAAAGTGGATTAGTCTCGACCTTCGTAGCACAAGGAAGAAATATTACTGGCGTATCTCAAATGCCTTCTATTTCAGAACAATTATCCTCAGCTAGAACTGTATTACCATTTAGAAAATTAGGTTTAATTTATAATCCATTAGAAACAAATTCTGTCTCTGTAATGGAAAAAATAAAAAAATATTCATCAATAATGAATTTTGAATTAATTGAACGCCCTATTCCAATTACAAGTCAAAAGAAACCTGACAGCTCTTCATTAGCAGGATTAGTTCTTGATATAATTGATCATAAAGCTGATTTAATTTATTTACCTCCAGATGCTTTTGTTAATGCAAATAGAGAAATAATTTATCAAACAGCTGCTTCGGTAGGCACTCCTATTTTTTCAGCTTCAGAAGGTGCTGTTAAATCAGGAAATGCTCTATTTAGCTACATTTATAGATATTATACAGTTGGTCAAATGGCTGCAAAAAAAGCTATAACTATGCTTAAAACAGGCACACCTGCATATGAAATTCCTATTGAAACTCCACATAGAGGTATATTTGTATTTAATATGCAAGTAGCGAATAAATTAGATATTTATCCGCCACTTTCTATAATACCAATAGTTGATATGATTAACACTGAAGAAAAATAATTTCTTAAGGCATTAATTTTTTAGTCAACACTTCTAGTTCATCAACAAATTGATGAACTATGTTTAGTCCTTGTTCCCAAAAATCTTGTTTAGAAGCATCTAATCCAAATGGTGCTAACAATTGTCTGTGTCTTTCACTACCACCTTTTGATAACATCTCAACATATTTATTTTCAAAATCAGCAACGGACTTGGTTTCATAAACATGATACAAAGAATTTACCAAGCAATCTCCAAAAGCATAGCTATAAACATAGAACGGTGTATGAATTAAATGAGGTATGCTTGCCCACATAGCATTTGAATTTTCATCATTAATTACAAATGGTCCCAACGCATCATTTTGAACTTTAGTCCATATATCACTTAATTGTTCCGATGTTAATTCACCTTCAATTCTCCTTCTAGTATGAACAGCTTGTTCAAATCTATGAAAAGCTATTTGACGTACTGAAGTATTTAGCATAGATCCTGTTTTTTCAGCCAAAAGAGCAAAACGTTTTTTCTCATCTTTTTCATGACGAAGCATATATTTAAATACAATCATTTCACCAAATACAGATGCTGTTTCTGCTAAAGTTAATGGCGTATCAGACAAAAAATATCCATTTTTTCTCGCTAAATATTGATGAATACCATGTCCTAATTCATGAGCTAATGTCATTACATCATTAGTTGTTCCCATAAAATTAAGCATCAAATATGGATGAACAGAAGGAACAACAGGATGAGCATAAGCTCCCCCCTCCTTACCTTCATCTGGAGGAACATCAATCCAAGGCGCATCAAAAAACTTTTGGCCAATCTCAGCCATCTTAGGACAAAATTCTTTATAAGCAGATAATACTATATTCTTTGTTTCTTCCCAAGTATAAGTATCTTCATCTACAAAAGGTAACGGAGCATTTCTATCCCAATAAGTTAATTTATCTACACCTAACCATTTTGCCTTTAATTCATAATAACGATAAGCTATATCACTTTGAGCTCTAACTACACTATCAACTAAAGCTTGAACTACATTATCTTCAACTTGGTTTTCTATATTTCTCGCAGATACAGGTTTTTGATAATTACGCCATTCATCATCTGTTTGCTTATCTTTAGCAAGAGTATTTGTAATTAAAGAGAATATTTTTATATTCTTTTTCATTACATTATTTAATTCAGTTCCTGCATCTAAGCGCAATTTTTGATCATTAGATAACAACAAATTTAAAGCTTCAGGTTCTGTATATTCTTTTCCTTGAATATTAAATCTTAAACCAGACATTGTTTCATCAAACAAACGACACCATGCAGATGCTCCGCTTAATGATTTATCAAGGGAATAGCGTTCTAAAGTTTCATTTAGTTCATGAGGTTTATTTTCATTTACATTTTTCAGCCAAACAGAGTATTTATTAACAACTTCACTTTTCAATTTGTCATTAAAATTTTCTTTTGATAATTGATTAATTTCTAACGTGAAGAATAATAATTTGCCACAAACCCAATTTCCAACTTCTCTAATTTTTTGGAAATTAGCAGAAACTTCTGTATCGTCTAATTTAACAGAATGCATTAGATAAGCATATGTTTCTAATTTTCCTACTAATTCAAACAATTGCTCATATTTTACAATTGCTTCTCCAAATTCTTCACCATTTAAAGAAGCTAATTTGCCTCTATATTTTAAAGAGAAATCTACAGCTTGTTTTTTTATTTGCATAACATCAGATTTTAATTCTTTACTATCAAAACCTGAATATAAATCTGATAAGTCCCATCTTGGCAAAATTTCTTTTTTCTTATTCATCATTTTGTCTCACAAAAACATTCTTTTACAAAATCTGACAATCCTACTTGTCTTTCTCTTTTTAATCTTTCTGCTGATAAAATACATTTAACAGCATCTACTGTTTCATCCAAATCTTTATTGATTACAACATAATCATATTCAGAATAATGAGAAGCTTCATCAACAGCTGTCTTCATTCTCTTTTCAATGACTTCCGTACTATCTTGTCCTCTATTTATAAGTCTATTTTTTAATTCATTAACACTTGGAGGCAAAATAGAAATACTTACCAAGTCCTCTCTTGCTGCTTTAGCTATTTGTCTTGCTCCTTGCCATTCAATATCAAACAAAACATCTTTTCCTTTTTCTAGAGCATCCAAAACAGGTTTTTTAGGGGTTCCATAGCAATTACCACAAAATTCAGCATGTTCAAGCAACTCTCCTTTAGCTACCATTTCATCATATTTTTTTCTTTCTACGAAATAATAGTCTTTTCCATCAACTTCACCTGGACGAGGAGCTCTTGTAGTTACAGAAACTGATAAAAAGAAATTATTATCTTTTTCTAAAATTTGATGAGCTATAGCTGTTTTACCTGTTCCAGAAGGAGATGATAAAATCAGCATTAAACCTCTTCTTTTTATATTTTCATTAATCATAACTCTAAATCCTATTTACATACTAAAAATCTTTATTATATGCTTTTAATTTCTCCAACCAATAAAGTCAATTTATTATATAAAAAAAAATCCTTGTCCCCTTTGAACTAGAACAAGGATTCTCTTAATAAATTTTTAAACTAATTTCTTGAGCCTCTTGCTGCAAAAGCTGCTTGAAATACAGGATCCATAGCTGCACAAGTATGTTGATTTTTCTTAGATCCCTTTTTCGTACTATTTTCATCATTAGTTCTATATTGCTTATGTTCAGGATCAACATAAACCATATCATCAGACCAAGGAATTAAAACTCTTTTCTTTGCACCTGTTTGTAAATTAGCAACTTGAGGGTCCATAACCAAATGGTGCAAATCATCATGCGGAGGAATCGGCATCAAAATGAAATTACTAAATTCATTTAAACCACCTCCATGAATTGGTAGCTTATGATGAACATTAAATCCATTTGGTGTTGCACCTTTCTTAACCATATCAATTTGTTTTTCGGTCATACCTAAAGCACGTAATTGTTCTTCATGAGTTCTTCCAATTTCTTGTAAGAATTCTTTTCTAACATTAGAAAATTGACTACGACGACGTTTACGAACTTTTTGATCAGGAACTTCCCAAACAACTTCTTTTAATTTCATTCCATGAATTTCATCAAAATCAAATTTCATTGGTTCTGCATTTAAATCAGAACTAACATTTGAACTAACATTGGTATTAGTTTGTTGATGACTTGGTTTTTTTCCACCTTTACGTTTTTCATGTATAAAATTATATTCAGACATCCGTTAATACCTTCTCTAAAATTATCTTCCACGCTGATTTTTTATTGCATTAATAAATTTATTTGCGGCAACAACATCTTCAGCAAATTCATAGCCTTTTAAAAGCATTGCTTGAATATATCTTGCTCCTTGTGGTCCAAAAGTCTTTTTACCATGAGCAGCATCACGTTCTAAAGTTCTCATAGCATGAGTTGGAACATAAATATTTTCTGTTGGCATAGGCAACACAACTTTTGCTTTATCCCCTTCTTGCATATTCTGTAATTGAGGATTAATTAAGTGATAATGTAACATATCATGATAAGGATCTTTTCTTATCAATATCAAATTTGAAAAATCATTTGTACCACCACAAAAAATTGATTGTTTATGATGTGTATTCCACCCATTTGGGGTTTTACCTTGAGACATAGCATCAATCTCTTTTCTTGTAAAACCTGCTAAAATCAAATCTTTTTGTTGTTCTTGAGCTAAATATTTTAAAAAAGCTTTACGTGCATTCATATCAAAATCTCTACGCATTTCAGCACGTTTTTCTTTTGAAGGAATTTCAACATCAACAGCAACACATGGCATATTTATAAATTGTGTTGGAGGTTCAACGAATTTAGTTTTCGCACGTTTTTGGCGCACGCACTTCACACGTTTCTCATGTTTATATTTATCATCAACTTCAAGAGTCATAATGAAAAATCCTTTATCTTTACTATATTTTAATATATCATATAAATAAATAAGGTCAATCTTTTTCGACAAAAAAAATATTTTTCGAAAAAATTTTCGTCCGAAAGGTAAAAATTATGGCAAAGACAGTTGCTTTTTTAATAGGAATTTTATTATCGTTTAATTGCACAGCTTCGCAACCAATAAACAACCAAGGTTCAGCAAACAACGATTTATATAAGGACTATTATACAAAAGTAAGCTATTCAAACACGAACCCAACAGGTTCAAATTTAAAAAATGGATACTCATTTAAATCAGCATTTGGCAAAAAAATAAATGATTTTCTAAAATGGGAATTTCAACTTGCTTATAATAGAAACCATTTAAAAAACAAATTTTATGGAAACAAAGCCGAAGGTAAAATATCTAGCAAATCTGCTATGGTAAACCTTGGGGTAGATTTTAACAATTCTACTAGATTTACTCCTTTCTTTTTTTCTGGAGCAGGATATTCATATAACAAATTCGACGCCTTTATAAACGATAAATTACGTAAGTCACACAAAAATTCTCTTACTTACCAATTTGGTGCAGGATTAACAATTGATTTGCCAAATGGGTTATCAATAGATTTATCATATTCTCGATCAAACCAAGGACTTTATAAATTTATATTTGATGAAGAAACAATAGAAAGAGCTCCTGAAACAGATGCTTATTCCGTTGGTTTAAAATTCGATTTTTGATTTTAGACAAAAAAATCTATTTTTATTCATTTTTTTATAGACAAAAAAAATTTATTAGCTTATATTTAACTTAATAGCTTATCAGAGCGAATCTATAATTAAGGGGTAAAATTATGGCTGAAGAAAAAGAATACAACTTAGTTCACGAGAAAAGAAAAGGTAGCAAAGGCAAAGGTGGAAAGTCTAATGGAAAGACACAACAACCTCAACATGGTGCCGACGTTTTCCATTCTCAATTTCATTCAAATGCTGACCAACGCAATGGAAACTTCTCTTTTGATACCGTTCATGGTTTACCTTTAAAAGAAGTTGAATACACAGTTCCTCCAAAAGAAGAACGTAAAGCAAAACGTGCAGAATTTGGTGGTGTAGTTGATTATTCAACAGGGACAATCGTCCAAGAAGGTGTTCGCATGAAATTCTTAAAGATGTTAGCAAACGAACACGATGGCGAATTACGTGAAAAATTAGGCTTAGAAGATAAAGAAATCGAAAGCATGAAAAAAGGATATTGTCCTTTAGGTTATAACGTTCACCACAAGTTACCTCTTCATGGTGGTGGAAAAAATGAATTCAAAAACTTTATCTTAACACCATTATATCCACACGATCAATGGCATCATGATATTTTAGATGCTCAAATCGACGGAATGAAAGTTGGTGAAACACGTAAAGTTATGTTACCTATTTGTGATGATATGATTTACGATCCTAAGAAATATGGTTTCACAAGAAATAATGAACCTGTAAAACCAAATTACACTTCAAACGTAGATCCTGCAAATTATCCAAAGATTTATAAAGCTGAACATATCACAAAAACAAATCGTGATAAAGAATTGGATGCTTTGCGAGCTGCAGCTGCTGCACGTCGTCAACAAGGACGTTAATAAAAAAAGTTTTTATAAAAGAGCAGATTTAATTCTGCTCTTTTATTTTATCCCGATAACAGCAATGCTTTTACGTATATTTTTAACATATCTAGAAACTCTACTACTTTTGCTATGTAATTTAATTGGTTTAATTAAATGGACATGGTGGGCTTTTGCTATATTTTTCTTATACGATACTGTTGATTTAATTATTTATTTAAAAAAACATCTTAAAAAAAGTGATGTTTTTATAAAAAAATAGTTATTTATTTTAATTTTATAAGAATCTTTAAATCATTTTTTAAACTTATCCTGTATTTTTAAAATAGTTATTTATAAATTCAGGAGTCTTCCATTTGAGTTCGATAGAAATCGGAATTGATTTAGGAACAACCAATTCAGAAGTTGCAATCCTAAATAATGGACAAATTCAGATAGTTAAGAATAACTTATCTGACGAATATACACCATCTGTTTTTGGAATTACCAAAAGCAATCGTGAAATTGTAGGAAAAACAGCATTTAATAATTTGGGGGCTTTAGCTTCTGATGAAAACATTAAAAACACTCGTGCTGAAATTAAAAGAATTATGGGCACGAGCGAAAATGTATACTTTCCACAAAATGGTAAATATTACAAGCCAGAAGAAATTTCTGCAAAAATATTAGAAGCTCTAAAAAACGATGCCTTACAAGCCAATCCTAATATTAATACTGACGGTGTTGTAATAACTGTTCCTACACATTTTGCTACATTACAATCAGAAGCAACAAAAAGAGCTGGGATTCTTGCTGGTTTTAAACATGTTGTTCTTTTACAAGAGCCTATTGCAGCCTCAATGGCTTTTGGTTTTAATAACACTACAACAGAAAACTGGATTGTATATGATTTAGGAGGTGGCACATTTGATGTTGCTGTGATGTCCTCAAAAGATGGTACCTTAAGCGTACTTGGACACAATGGTGATAACTTTTTAGGCGGTAAAGATATAGACAATTTAATTATAGATAAATTAGTTACCCCAGAAATAACAAAATTTGAAAAATATAAAGATTACTCAAGGCTAAATCTAAAGTATTCAACTTTAACGCAAAGAATAAAAACTACTGTAGAACAAGCAAAAATTCAATTATCTAGAACTTATGAAGTACAAATAGATTTTGAATATGAAGATTTGTTTATTTCTATTCCTCTTTTATCATCTGTTCTTGAAAATATTTGCTCTAATTTAATTACACAAACTATTAATTTAGCTGAAAAGACAATAATAGAATCCGGCATAAATAAATATAATATTTCAAAAGTACTATTTATTGGAGGACCTACTCAATTACCTTTTATAAAACAAAGAGTTTCTCAAGAATTAGGGATACCCGCTGATAATACTATTGACCCGACAACCGCTGTCGCAAAAGGTGCTTGTATATATGCAGCAAGTCAACAAATTCCATCAAGTGAGCAACAACGTATTAACAACAATGACTACACTCTTTATATGGAATATGAATCATTATCTTCATCAGACAGTGAATTGTTAGTTGGCAAAGTTAATGAACTAGCCGAAGGTTTGGTTGGCTATTACATTTTAATAAGTAATAATGAAAAGAATTCATTAAATGTAAAAGTTGAAATTAAGAATGGTAAATTCATCACTGAATTGCCTTTAATAAAGAACAAAATTAATTCTTTTACTGTTTATTTATATGATCCTTTTGGAAATCAATTGCCTATTGCTTTCAATCAAAACAAAATAAATATTACACAAGGAATTAGTATAATAGGAACACCTCTTCCAAACTCAATTGGTGTAACTGTATTAAAGACAGACTCAGCAACAGGTGAAGCTCATCATGAAGCCGATTGGTTCTTTAGAAAAAGTGATATTTTACCTTTAACAAGAAAAAAAACTTATAAAACTGTTAGAGATATTTATAAAGGTGATACACAAAATGCTCTTCCTGTTTATATTTTCGAAGGTGAAAGCGAACAGGTTGATTGTAATACATATATTTGCGAATTAAAAATATCTGGTGATATGGTCCCTTTTGATCTTCCAAAAAATAGTGACATCGATATTACTATTTCTGTTGATGAATCTAGAGAAGTTTTTGTTCACGCATACATTCCATCAATAGATGTTTCTTTACAAGCTAGAGCAACCGTCTACGCTGAAGATTTATATGCAAACAATTTAAGAATAGAATTAGAAAAACAAAAAAACAAGTTCAAACAAATCAAAGATTCAAAGCCTGAAGTTGATAATTCTATAATTGAGATGACAATTGAAGATTTAGAAAACATTTTATTATCAAATCCAGATGATGTTTTCATAGACACAGAAGAACTACGAGCAGCTTGTGCAAAACTTAAGAAAATTAAAATTGATATCGATGAATTAAGTCGTAAAAACAATTTTGAAGAATTATCAACTCGTTTCGACAAACTTTTACATTCTGTACAATTGGTTTGCACCCACTCGAATGCAGATATATCTCAAACATATATGGAATTAATGACGCGTGGAGAATATGCAATAAACACAAACAATCCAGAACAATTATTATTTGTTTTGGAACAAGCAGAACCGATATACAATAAGATTATTTTAAATGATAGAGATATTCTAATAAATTATCTTTCAAATTTAATAGACAATTATGCTGAAACAATCACTCCTGATATTAACTTCATATATAAATCAGCTGTAGATGCATATAAAAACAACAATATTCTAGTCTTACAAAATTGTATTTTGTCATTATTTAAAACCCTTTCTATTAATCCAAATGACGAAATGCAAAAGCAATTATCAGGAATTACTTGTTAATGGAAAACGCACTAACACATAATGCCTTTGGCATATTGGGATTAGAACCTAAAGCAAATCTTAAGACCATTCAAAAAAGAGCTAAAGATTTGCCAAAGCTTGCGCACATAAACGAATTACCCGAATACCCTTTAGACTACAGCTTATATTTTGAAAAAAGAGCAAATCCTGATTTAATAAAGCAGGCTACGAATGATTTGTCAAACAATCGTAAGCGAATTCTACATTACTTTTTTAGAACATATTCCACTTCAGAAAATGAAGAAAAAAGATTAAAACAATTTAGTAGTTTAATAAAAACTGGCGATTATTCTCCAATATATATTTCTGACGTTTTACAAATTGATTATGATGGCAACTATAATTTTTCATCAGAATATTGGGATGAATTCTTAAATCAAAAAAACACATTATTATTAGCTTTAATTTTTTTAAGTGTTCCACAAACAGGAAAAGTGGATTTATGTTTACAAGTTGCGAAATCTGCGACAAAAAAAATCAAATATCTCCTAAACTCAGAAGATTTTTTAATAAATTTCAAGAAAATACTAAAATCTGATGACGATATTGGTATCGACTTAAGTGTTCTTGATAATTTCACTGATGTTCTAAAAGATGAATTCAATAAGATTTTTTCAGAGTGCTCAAATATTCAAAACATACCTGAAATTTTACAAATTTATATTGAAGCATTTTTTGATGAAACCACAAATTTATCCGAAATTAATCAATTCAAAGGAATAATCGATAATTTCAACAATGAATTAAAAGTACTAGAAACATTTATTCAAAACAAAAGAGAATATGATGAAAATCTATTACGTCAAGCTCTAAGAATTTCATTAAGTAATTTTGAAATAATATTTAATAGTTTTATTGCATGGAATATTTATGAGCATATTGAAGTAAAGCAAATAAGGAACAGATTTGCTAAATCTTTAAAGAACATTGCCATTGAATTAGGTATTGCACAACAATTTCAATTGGCTAGAGGACTAATTGACGTCGCACTAAACGTATGTTCTTCAGATTCACTTAAATTAAATCTAACAGAAGCAAAAGAAACTATCATTTCAAATAACAACTATCAATTAAACGGTATAACTAGTTGTGAATTTACTGGTAAAAATATAAAATTCTACTTAGATCACTTAAAACTCAATAATGAAGTCATTAAATATAGAGATATTGTTGGCTTATCTTTTAAACCTAAAACATCGCAATTTTTGTTTTTAAAAAAAGATAAAATTACAATTGATATAAAAACAAAATTTACTGATTTTACTATAAAAGAAGATGCTACAAAAAAGAAAAATAAAGAAAAATTATTTGATAATTTAGATACATTTTTTGTATCTACAATTCAATTTATTGGTGCTGAATTAATGGGAAGATTTGTTCACAAATTAAAAACCGGAAATTCTATTGTTATTGATAATTTAACATTCACAGAAAAAGGTGTTTTTAAAAACATCAATACTCAAAGCGCCAAATTTTACAGCTGGAATGATTTGAGATACATTCCAGAACGACATGGAAATATAATAACATTATATGACAGCAATGGATTTTTTATAGGTAATTATAATTTATCCAAGCTTAATGTTTTTATTTTGGAAGAATTTATTCCTTATGCCTCGGGGGTATTTGGACAAGAACGTTCAAAGGAGAATTAAAATGAGTGAAATTTTAGAAAGCAATTACTCACCTATTAATTTTGATTTATCATTTTTAAATGGTAATTCTAGATTTATTGAAAACTTAATTATAAAAGAAAATTTAAACTTACCTATTCTTTCTCAAAAGAAAACAAAAAAAACTTTTAAAGATAAAATCTTTCAAGAGCAATTATTGAAAAGAAAAGCAAAAAAAATACTTCCATATTCTAGAGCTTTTAGCAAATCCAAAACAGAATATGCAATCGGATTTGTAAAATTTTTCTTTGCTTTATTTGTTTTTACAATTTTATTTTATGCTATTGTAACAAATATAATTTTGTAAGACTTTCACGCTTAATAAATTGACAACTTTTCTTTATGTGCGTATTATAATCGTAGTACGCACGATGTTTTTTTGAGATTTGTATATGAAAAAATTATTTTCTGTTGTAATTCCTGTTTATAAGAACGAAGAAAATTTACCACACACAATTCCTTATATACTTGAACAATTTAAACATTTCAAAAATTATAAGATAGAATTGATTTTTATTAATGATGGATCCCCTGATAATTCTTGGAATATTTTAAAAGAATATCAAAAGCAGTATCCTAAAATTATAAGACTTGCAAAGCTAACCAGAAACTACGGCCAAGGAAACGCTTGTAAATGTGGATTAAATCTTGCAAAAGGTGATGTCATTGGTTTTTATACAGCTGACATGCAAGATCCTTTTGAATTTTTTTCTAACATGTTAGCTGAATGGGAAAAAGGCTACAAGCTAGTTATAGCTTCAAGAAAAAACAGAGATGAAAAAGGCTTATATGTATATTGTGCAAAACTTTTTCACAAAATTATGCACAAATTTATTAACAATCGTTGGCCAATTGGAGGTTTTGATTTCTTTATAATTGATAAATTCATAAAAGAAACTTTTTATGAACATAAATTTGAGGATCAGTTTGACCAACAAGGACTTTTATGGCTTGGCTATGAATATAAAGCTCTACCATATACTAGAAACAAAAGAGAATATGGAAAATCTGGATATTCATTTATTTCGAAAGTTTTATTGGCTTTAACAGTATTTATTTCTTATTCTGATTTATTATTAAATATTATTCTATTTTCAAGCTTTTTATTATTTGGCTTAGGTTTTTTGACAGAAATTATAATAGGAATATTAAGTCTGTTTTCTAATATTGTTGTTCCTTCATTTATTCATATTCTATCATACCTAAATATACTAAGTGGTATAGTTATTTTTGCTATTTCAATTGTTGGCAAATATATATGGAGCATCTCAACATTTGTAAAAAATTATCCAAGATATATTGTTGAAACAATTATTGATGAAACGACTGTGCAAAACAAAAAAACTAAAGTTTCGAAAGCAAAAGAATGATAAATGTAACAAAAGCTTTTTTACCTCCAAAAGAAGAATTTATGAAACATGTTTCAGAAATTTTTGATTCAGGAATATTGACGAATCATGGGAAAAAAGTTCAAGAATTAGAACAAAAGCTAGCTATATATTTTGGAACTCTTTATTTCCATTATGTAACAAATGGAACTGTAGCTCTTCAATTGGCAATAGAATGTTTAGATTTACCAAAAGAAGGGGAAATAATTACAACTCCTTTTTCTTATGTTGCAACAACATCATCAATATTATGGGAAAAATATACCCCAGTATATGCTGATATAAAAGCTGATGACTTTACGTTAGATCCTGAAAAAATAGAAGAATTAATTACAGACAAAACCGTAGCAATTATGCCTGTTCATGTTTTCGGATATAACTGTGAAATTGAAAACATTCAAAAAATTGCTGACAAGCATAATTTAAAAGTAATATATGATGCGGCTCATACATTTGGAGCAAAATACAAAGACAAACAATTAGCTACATATGGTGATATATCTACTTTATCTTTTCATGCGACTAAGCTTTTCCACACTATTGAAGGTGGCGGAATCATATGTAAAAATGAAGAATTTAATAATAAAATTGAATTAATGAAACGTTTTGGACATACAAATGACAACCATCAAATTCTTGGTATAAATGCAAAGCAAGACGAATTCAATGCTGCAATGGGATTAACAAACTTAAATTACATTTCACAAATTATAGAAGCCAGAAAAAAAATAAGTTTTTTATATGATGAAATGCTATCTAATTTAGTTGACAATAGAAAAATATTAAGACCTTTAAAAAATAAAGATTTAGAATATAACTATGCTTATTATCCTATAGTTTTTGAAAATGAGAACATTTTAATAAAAGCATTAAACAAATTAAAAGAATTAGATATATTTCCTCGTAGATATTTTTATCCAAGCTTAAACACCTTACCTTATTTAAAAACAACTCAAAATTGTCCTATATCAGAAAGCATTAGCAAAAGAATAATTTGTCTTCCTTTATACGTTGATTTAGAAGAAGAAAACATTGAAAAAATTTGCAAGGCAATAAAAGAATGAAAAAAGTTTTATTATTATGCGCTTCACATAATGACTTAGGCCTTATAAGAGGATTAAGAAAGCTTAATTATTATATCATAGCCACAGGTAATAAAGACAATTTACCAGGAAACGGTTTAGTTGATAAATGGATAAAAGCAGATTATTCAAACCAAGAGCTAATTTTACAAATTGCTTTAAAAGAAAAAATAGATGCAATTTGTCCTTGCTGTAATGATTATGGAGTTTATACAGCTGCGTACATTGCTGAAAAACTAAATTTACCAGGATATGATAGTCTTGAAACAACACTAACTTTACATAACAAAGATAAATTCAAAGAATTTGCTGAGAAGCATAATATTTTAACGCCAAAATCTAAATCTTTTAAAAATTGTGATGATGCCCTTGAATATATTAAAACTACAAAATTTCCTATTATAATTAAGCCTTCTGATGCTAGTGCAGGAAATGGGATTTCTAAAGTAAATGATATAAATCAAGCAAAAGATGCAATCAAATTTGCTTTTTCAAAATCGAAAAATCAAACTATTGTAATTGAGCCTTTTTTAGAAGGATCTCAACATGGATTTTGCACATATTTAGTTGATCAAAAAGTTATAACTTTTTCATCAAACAATGAATATTCAATAATAAATCCATATAGAGTAGAAATTGATACATTTCCTTCAAGCAACTGGGAACAGTGTTCAGGGATTTTAATTGAACAAATAGAAAAAATTGCCAAAATACTAAATTTAAAAGATGGCATTTTCCATTTACAATATATTTATAATAATGGCACCCCTTGGATAATCGAGGTAATGAGAAGAGTACTTGGAAATATGTACTCTGTCCCAGCGAACAAATTAAACAATATTGATTGGGATTATTGGGAAGCAAAAGCACGATGTGGTTTAGATTGTAAAGATTTTCCTAAAAATATTATTCAAACAGGATACTATGCCTACAAAGAAATAATGTCGCCTAAAAATGGTATTATAGAAAAAATCAACATTCCACAAACTCTTGAAAAGTTCAAATACGACCAGTTTATGTTAATGAATGAGGGGGATGAAATAAATGACTATTCTCATCAACCTGTAGGGTTTCTTTTTTTGAAGTTTTCATCAAAAGAAGAAATGGATGAAGTATTAATTAGGAATTATAGAAACGATTTAGTAGTTTTAAAAGAGATAGGATAACAATTATGAATAACAAAAAAGAAATTTGTATAGGAATGGCTGGATCTGGCAGAGCTACAGAACTACATTTAAATGCTTTAAAGCGTTATTCTGGGATTCCTATTTGTTATAAGCACATAATCGGAAGACGTATTGAACCTGTTCAAAAATATAAAGAAAAATATGGTTTTATTAATGCAAGTCTTTCCTTTGATGATCTACTAAATGATAAAGAAATAGATGTAATTGATATATGCACCCCTCCTTATATTCACGAAGAAATGATTATAAAAGCTTTAAACGCAGGTAAACATGTAATATGTGAAAAACCTATCAGCGGATATTTTGGAGAAGTTGGGGATGAAGAGCCTATCGGATTAAAAGTTTCAAAAGTTAAAATGTATGATAAGTTAATTTGCCAAATTGACAAACTCAAAGAAGCTATTAATAAATCCGATAAAAAATTTATGTATGCTGAAAATTTTATATATGCACCAGCAATAAACAAAGCGGCTGAAATTATTAAATGTAAAAAAAGCAGAATTCTTTATGCAAAAGGCGAAGAAAGCTTAAAAGGATCAAGTTCTCCTGTTGCTGGGGAATGGAACAAAACCGGTGGAGGGACTTTTATTAGAACAGGAGCTCACCCATTATCAGCTATTTTATGGCTAAAACAGTTAGAAGGAAAAACACGTGGTGAAGAAATAACTGTAAAAACCGTTTTTGCTGATATGGGAAGAATAACTCCTCAATTATCTAAATATGATCATCGTCATATCGCAGCAAATCCTATTGATGTTGAAGATTGTGCAACTGTAATTTTAACATTTTCTGATGGAACAAAAGCAACAATAATTGCTACAGATACACTACTAGGCGGGTCTAAAAATTACGTTGAATTATATTGCAATGATACGGCAATAAATTGTAAATTAACTATGAATGATATGATTGAAACATATTTCTTAGATGAAGATAATCTTGACGATGTTTATTTATCTGAAATGCTTCCTTCCAAAACAGGTTGGAACAAGCCTTTTCTTGAAGATGAAATTATTCGTGGATATACTGATGAAATGCGCGATTTCATTGAGGCTATTTATTTTGACAGAGAACCCAAATCTGGATTTAATTTAGCATATTTAACAATTAAGATTATATATGCTGCATATAAATCAGCAGAACTTGGCATTGCTGTACAACCATAGAAAACTTTTATATCAATATACAGGATTGATTATTTTTCTATTCTTGTTTTCTAATTCTTTTAAATTAGGCTGTTTTGCCAAATATCTGTAGAAAAATGCACTATCCGCCTTTTCGCTAACATTTCTTGGTCCCAAACTATAAGGAACCAAATTTATTATTCGCTTAGTATGTATAGCTTTTGCAATTGGTCTATTAAATTCAACAATCGGAGTAGCAGCACCAATTATCAACAAAATTCCAAGCAATATTTTAACTTCTAAGTATAAATCTTTTCCAACAAGACCTTTTAAAACATAAAGCATTAATACAAGCACAGCAGGCAAAGAAGCTCTTGCTCCGAAATCAAAATCTGTGGCAACCATTATTAAACAAATACACAACAAACTGATTATCATTGTAATAAAAATAGGATCTTTTATATTTCTTTTCAAAATTAAAGCTACATAGAGTAATGCTTCAAGAGAGACAAACCAAAACCAAACAAATGGATTAACCTGTCTTATCTGTCTAAAATCAGAATCATGTTGTGATGAAAAGAATAAAAATATTAATATTAATAATGGTATCATTAGCCCATTTTGCTTTGACCAAGCATTTAATATTGTTGATTTTATATCTTTTTTTATAACATTTCTTACAAAATCACAGCCTAAAAGAGAAAGCATAAAAAGACCTAATCCCACAGAAGGGAAAGGACCACAGAAAAATGTACTTACAAACAATATCCCATATTGTTTTGGATCTCTATCAATCATAAATAATAAAACTGCAATCCAAGTAATAATTGTTTGGTTAAACACCCAGAACAAACACGTTGTTAATGAAGAATATTGTAATGGATATGACCAATGCTCTATGTGAGTAACTAAAGAGCTTAAAATAATATAGTCAGGAGCTTGTCCTTTATAAATTACATATGCTAATTTTACATTTCCCCAGGTAATCATATAGAAGCCTATCAAATCGAGCCCAGAGAAGAAAATAGGCAACAATAGACATAAAGCTATTTGTTTTTTGTTTTTTGGTTTTATGTATGAAAAAATCAAGCAAAAAAATATATAAATACCCAAAATTGAATACAATTGCAAAATTTGTAAACCTACAATAAATAATGCATTATCATTTGATATAAAGAAGCCCAAAATTTTTGTAATAAATGCTGGGATAAGCCAAAATCCAAAATAGTATGTCATTACAACTTTTTGAGAATAGTACACAGGCCAACTATTATGAATCAAATTAAAATATAAAGCATTCCTTACATCATAATCACTAGATTGTCCTAATAGTCCACCTATTCCAGAAAAGCCTACCCAAAAAATGCTTATGGCTAAAATAATCAAACATTGTTTTTTTGATATGCAAAAAACATCCTCAGTTTCACGGATATTCATATAAAGATATTGATAATAAGCAACCGCTAATATCAGAGATGCTGATAATAAAGAGCACCACCAATTTAAATGTGTTAAAACAAACATTAATAATGGACTTAAAATGTAAATGAATGCCATTTTTTTTAAAGATGATATCTTCATAAATCAATCCTCTCATTTAAATAATTTTAATTTTTTATACAAAATAACATTTACTTATTCAAATAGAAAATGTAAACATTAGAGCTCAAGATTTGACTTCTGTGAAAATTGTTATGCTAAAAAATTTATTAAACAAAAAAATAAATAAAGAGGTGCTTCAATATTTAATTGTTGGAGTATGGAATACTTTATTTAGCTTAGGACTATATTTTGCTTTAGTATATATAACAAGAAATCTTGGTAAATATGCCTACTCTTATATAGGCTTAATTTCTGGTGAAATTGCTATAATACAATCATTTTTAAGTTACAAATTTTTTGTATTTAAAACAAAGGGAAATTATTTTAAAGAATACATAAAATGCCGAGCTGTATACGGAATCGCCACTTTGGTAACCTACCCTATTTTAATAGCATCTGTAGAAACATGTAGATATTTACTTCCCGAGCAATATAAAAATTTATCTCCATATATTGGAGGAATTATTTCAAGTGGAGTTTCTGTTATTTTTAGCTATTTTGGGCATAAAAATTTCACTTTTAAAAGAAAATCAAATTTACAATCTTGAAATATATCAAATTATTATTATAATAAAATCCGTCAGAGCAATCTGACTAAAATGCTAAACGTTTATTGGAATAGGCGTAGTGGACCCGGGGGCGGTACCCGGCGTCTCCACCATTTATGGGGACGAAACAGGATCGACACGCGTAGTAAAGAGTAAATTTGTATTCGGTATTGTACCACCGTTATCGGGCTGAATTTATAAATGCGAATGATAATCGCGCTCCAGTTGCTTTGGCTGCTTAATTTTTAGCCGTCAACGACTGAACTCAATTCCTAGGCCTTGAGACGTCTAGGTGGGGCGTGGGACTGCCTAGCAACAGAGGTGTCCCAATTAAATTTTTAAAGGGAATATTATGAAAGAGATTGATTACAATAAAATAGTCGAGCACGGCCAAATTTCTATGTTAAAAGAAATTCTAAGATCAATCCCATTAATTGAACCGTTTGGCAATACAAATTATTATTACATAAGTTTTTTAACAG
Organism: Alphaproteobacteria bacterium; assembly: GCA_024407875.1. Lineage (GTDB taxonomy): Bacteria > Pseudomonadota > Alphaproteobacteria > CAAGCB01 > CAG-977 > UBA2903. The sequence continues at coordinate 45,984 of JAKSVT010000001.1, read as the reverse complement.
CTTATCCTGGTGTTGTTTTATCAAACAAAATGAGACAGCAGTTCCCTACGAATTTAACAATAATTTTGCAATATCAATTTGAAAATTTACAAGTTAACGAAAATGACTTTTCTGTTGGATTATCATTTAATGGGGTACCAGAAACAGTTGTAATTCCTTATAAATCAATAATTGAAATTCTAGATCCTACTACAGGTTTTTCATTACAATTTGCACCAGAAATTCCAAAAACAAAAATATCTTTGAAGAAAAAAACTGAAAAACCTGAAAAGGAAACAAAGAAAGCAAAAAAAGTTGAAAATGATGGAATCATAGACTTTAACTTGGCAAAAGAACGTTTAAAAAACAAGAAATAAAAATGAGAATTTTTCCACAAAACGTTAAATATGTAAAAACAAATATACCTACTCCAAAAGAAGAAAATGGCTTATTACATATTTCTTCAAACACATTAAAAGAACTATCAAAATTATGCTTTCATGAAATATCTTTTTTCTTAAGATCATCTCATTTAGAACAAATATCTAAAATTCAAAAATCGTCTTCAACACCCGAAAATGAAAAGTTTGCAACAACTCAATTTTTAAAAAATGCTATAATAGCAAGCAATGAAATTTTGCCCTTATGCCAAGATACAGGAACTGCTATTGTTATAGGAAATAAAGGTAACACAATTATTACTGATGGAACTGACGAAGAAGCTCTATCTGAAGGAATTAAAGAAACTTATCTAACTGACAATTTAAGATATTCTCAAAACATTCCAACTAACACTTTTATAGAAAGTAACTCAAACAACAATTTACCTGCTTGTATTGATATTTCTGCTGTAAAAAGTAATGAATATCAATTTTTAATGATTGCTAAAGGTGGTGGCTCTGCCAATAAAACTTATTTATTTCAAGAAACTAGAGCTTTATTGAATCATCAAAAATTAATCGGATTTTTAAAAGCAAAAATTAAAACATTAGGAACAGCTGCATGTCCCCCTTACCATTTAGCAATTGTTATTGGAGGATTATCAGCAGAACAAAATTTGAAAGCTGTAAAATTAGCCTCAGCCAAAGCTTTAGATGAACTTCCTTCCACAAATGAAGGACTACGAGATAAAGAACTTGAAAATGAAATTTTACAAGTAGCTAACGAAATAGGATATGGTGCACAATTTGGTGGCAACAATTATTGTCTTGATGTTAGAGTAATTAGATTACCTAGACATGGAGCTAGTCTTCCTATTGGAATAGGAATTTCCTGTATTGCAGACAGGAATATATTAGCAAAAATTGATAAAACTGGAGTTTATATAGAAGAGTTAGAACATAATCCTTCAAAATTTTTATCTGAAATTGATACAACTAATTTATCTAATGACGAAGTCGAAATAAATTTAGACCAGCCTATAAAAGAAATATGCAACCAATTACACAATTACCCTGTTGGAACACGTATATCTTTATCAGGGACACTTATAGTAGCAAGAGATATTGCTCATGCAAAATTTAAAGAACTGCTAGATAATAATAAACCTTTACCAGAATATCTATTTAAGCATCCTATATACTATGCAGGACCTGCCAAAACACCCATAAATTATCCAAGTGGATCATTTGGTCCAACAACCGCAGGAAGAATGGATACATATGTTGATTTACTTCAACAAAAAGGAGCTTCTCTTATAATGTTAGCAAAAGGTAATAGAAGCGATATCGTATTAAATTCTTGTAAAAATCATAAAGGTTTTTATTTAGGAACTTTAGGTGGCGTAGCTGCTTTAGTTGCAACACAAATTACAAAAAAAGAATGCATAGATTATCCTGAATTAGGAATGGAAGCTGTTTACAAAATAAAAGTTAAAAATCTTTCAGCTTTTATTCTTATTGATGATAAAGGCAATGATTTTTTCAAAAAATTTTAGAAAGAAGATTTTTATATGACTATAAAAAAATATTCCATGACACTTTCTGGACATAAAACAAGCATTTCCTTAGAACCAGAATTTTGGAATCAATTAAAAACAATTGCAAAAAAAGACAATCTATCTATACAACAATTAATTGCTGTGTTAGATAAAGGGCCTAGATATAGCGGATTGTCTTCTTGCATAAGAATATTTATTTTGGATAGACTTTTAAAAGAAAACGACTTTTTAAAAATGGGATGCAAAATGAAAAACATAAAAAATGTAATCTTCGATTTTGGTGGCGTTATTGTTGATTGGAATCCTCGTTATTTATTTAAAAAAATTTTTAATAACGATGGAGAAATGGAATACTTTTTAAACAATATTTGTACTCAAGAATGGAATGCGTCTTTAGATAAGTCTGATGATTTTAAGAATGCTATAAGCAAATTAAAAAAAGAACATCCTAAATATTCAAAATACATAGATTTATATGATTCTGAATGGTTAAAAATGATTGGAAGTTTTAACGACAAAACTTTAGAGATTGAACAAAAGTTATGTAAAAAATTTAATGTTTATGGATTGACAAATTGGAATGCTGAAAAATTTAAATTAACCTATAACGAATTGGAAAAATTTAAATTATTTGTTGATTCTATGAAAGGTGTTGTTGTTTCTGGAATAGAACATGAAATTAAACCTGATGATAAGTTATTTAAAATACTTCTAAAAAGATACAACTTAGTTCCTGAAGAAACTTTATTTATTGATGATTCAATTGCAAATATTGAAACTGCAAAAAAATTAGGCCTCAATACATTAAATTTTAAGTCTAGCGAACAATTAGAAACAGATTTATCTCTGTTGAATATAAAGCTATAAAACAATTGACTTTTAAATAAAAAAGGCTTTATTATTAGCTAAAATCAAACGTTTAAAACAATGAGGATGAAATGATTATCAACAAAGAAACAAAAGAAAACACATTAGTTTTATCTTTAGAGGGAAATCTTGATACAACGACAGCTCCAGATTTGGAAGCTGAATTGGAAAATGTAGAAGAAAACATCACATCAATAGTTTTCAATTTTGAAAAACTTAAATATATTTCCTCATCAGGTTTAAGAATTTTATTATCTACTCATAAGAAAATGATAAAGAAAGGTGGATCTATTTTAATTAAAAGCATTAATGATGAAATTAAAGAAGTTTTAGAAATTACAGGCTTATCAACATTATTGCCTATTGAATAAAAAAACATTTTTTATTTAATTCAAAAGTCTGCATTTTTTTGCAGACTTTTTTATTTTTTAGATTCTCTATTTAAACGCATACACAAAATTGTTAAAATTTTATAAAAAATTAAAAAAAATAGTTGGTTTTTAATATACTCTCTATTATAAGTAATCTAAATATATTTCACTCTAGTATAAAGGGATTTAATGATGACTGAAATCGAAAAAGAATTTCCTAATATTCATGTATTAAGACATCCTCTAATTCAACACAAATTAACAATTATGAGAGACAAAGAAACATCGACACGTACTTTTAGAGAATGTTTACGCGAAATTGGTTTATTGATGGGATATGAAGTAACTCGTGATTTACCGATTGAATATAAAGAAATCGAAACTCCTTTATGCAAAATGCGTGCACCAGACATTGCTGGCAAAAAATTAGCTGTTGTTCCAATTCTTCGTGCAGGAATCGGAATGGCTGATGGTTTATTACAACTAGACCCATCATGCCGTGTTGGACACATTGGATTGTATAGAGATCCTGCAACATTAAAACCTGTTGAATATTTAGTAAAATTGCCTCCAATTGAAGACCGTTTATTCATTTTGGTAGATCCTATGTTAGCTACAGGAAACTCTGCTGTTTCTGCTGTCGACACATTAATTAAGCGCGGTGTAAAAAGAGAAAAAATTATATTTATGGCTTTAGTTGCTGCTCCAGAAGGCATTAGAACATTCAGTGCAGTTCATCCAAATATCCAAGTTTATTTAGCTTCTATTGACGAAAAATTGAATGAACATGGATATATTTTACCTGGTTTAGGAGATGCTGGCGACCGTATTAATGGCACAAAAACCATATAAAACCACCCTTCCCTTGGAGTTTAACCTTTGAAAAAACTTATTTTATTAATTGTTGCAGTATTAGCTGTAATTGCTGGTGTAATTTATTATATTTTACCAGGAAATTATGATTGGAACAATTATGTCAAAAATCTCATTTTAGATGTTAAAGTCCAAACAGGATTAGATTTAAAAATAGAAGGTTCTCCTACTTTTTCTATGACACCTACTCCAATGATAAAAGTAGGAAAAATTTCTTTATCAAACGTTGCCAATTCAACATTTGACAAAATGCTTGAAGCTTCACAAATGGAAGTTCAATTTGATAAAGGCTTGATTTTTAAAAGACAATATAAAATCAAAAAAATATTGCTGAAAAATGCTAAGGTTTATTTAGAACGCCTTGGAAATGGTAAATGGAATTTACAAGAAGCATTTTTAGATAAACAAACAGACGGCGCAAAAGCTGCTTTTGATAGTCTATTATTTAATGACAGTGAAATCAACGTCCGTGTTGATAAATATGCAACAGTTCAAACATGGAAAAATTTGAATGCAGAATTGTTAGCTGATACTGTATTTGGACCATTTTCTTTTGAAGGAAATTTCTCAGCTTTAAAATCCAAATTTAGTTTTTCATTTAGAATTGAAAAATTCTCTAAAGAACAATCTCCAAAGATTATACTTAAAGTAACAAATGCTGACGCTGAAGCTATTGTTAACTTTGAAGGTTTATATGGTTTAACAGAAAAAGACAAAGGCAAAACTATAGGTAATTTGTCATTTGAAATTAGAAAAACTGCAGGATTATTTAAATTATTCTCTGATTTGAAACTTCCTGAAGAATTATTTAAACCAATTCAAGGCACAACCAAGTTAATTTCAGATATAAACAAAAGAGAAAACAGCTTTAATGACTTTCTTGCTAAATATGGCGAGGGAACAGCTTGTTCTGGAAAAATAATAACAAAGAAAATGTCTCAAGAAGAAGCCCGCGAAAGTCAAAAGAAAAAAGAAGCTGAACAAATGAAAAATGATAGCGTAGCTTTAGTCTTGCGCGATCCTCTAAACCCAACAGAAATTATCAAGATTGATGAACTTCCTGAAGATGATATTAAAATTGCTGACAACTTACTTCCTAAATCTTATAACGCCAATTTTATATTTTCTAAAATAGCTTTAGATGATATCGTTCATAATTTTCCTATTATATTTGAAACTATTGGGAAAAATGAAAATTTAAAGAAAGGTTCCAATACATATAATATAGACCTAATATTTGACTCTGGTGAATACAACAAAAATCTAGTTAAATCATCACGATTAATTATAAGCACAAACAAAAACCAAAATTTTGATGTTATTATTACAGGAACATTACCTGGAGGAACTTCTTTAAATTCTACAGGAGAATATATTTTAGGCGAAACTCCTATTTACTCTTCACAAACAGAAATTAATTCTGAAGAAATAGGAACAACATTAAAATGGTTAGGCATAAATATTGGTGATAATTTGCCACAAAATGCTTATCATCATTTCAAAGGCAAAGCTGACTTAAAAACTTCTACTGCCGGAATGGTTTTAAACAATGTAGAAGTTGTTATTGACAAGACTAAATTAACAGGCGGTTTTGCTGTAAGATTATCGCCAAATAAGAATATTTATAAAATCTCTACAAATATTTCTAATTTGAATTTATCTTTATATTTTTCAGACCTAAACAACAAATTTAATTCAGCTTGGGAAGAAATAAAATCTCAGTCTTTATATAACAAATTAGTTATTTTCTCTGAAAAATTGGAAAAATGGCTAACTGGAATTGTTGATATAAAATTGGAAACAGACTCTTTAACTTGGGCTGATTTTGATGTTAAAAACTTAAAAACAGACATTTCTATCAAAGAAGGCAATGTACAAATTAAAGAATTTAGTGCAGATTCTCTTTGGAAAGGCAAAATCAAATTATCTGGTAATTTTGATCGTTTTGGAATCAACCCTGCTTTTAATGATTTAAAATTATCTTTATCAACAGATAGCATACCGGTTTTTGCTAACAATGCAGGTTTAACTTTGCCTGATGAATTATTAAAAAATGATAGATTAACACTTGATGCAAGTTTTAAAGGGACTATAAACCAATTTGATTTTGAATCTAACTTAAATAACGATGATATGAATATTGTCGCAAAAGGTTCTGCAAAAAGAGCAGGAAATCAATTTGTTTCAAACTTTGATTTAGATGCTAAACACAATAATTTACGCCGTTTTGTCTTATTATTTACAGACAAATACAAAACAGAAAATGCAAATCCAGGAAGTTTCTCAATCAAAGGAACTGTTATTAATGATCAAAACAGCGTAAAGATTCCATCTTTTGAAGGAACTTTAGCAAATGAAACCGTTAGTGGTTCATATTCTTATATTTTAAGCGATAAAACACCTGTAATTAATATAGATTTAACAGCTCCAAAATTATCTATATACAAATTGATGCCTCGTTTAAATTTATTCCCAGCATCACCTGACAATAATGATAATTTAGAAAATCCTTTTGAAAAAAGTGGCTTATTAGAAAACATTTCTAGTTTTTCTATGCCAAAAACAAAAATAGATTTGTCTTTTTTAGATAACTACTCTGCTAATATTTCAATTCAAGCAAATGAGTTATTAACAAAGGATAGCGCTATTTCTAACGCAAAAGTAGTTGCTGAAATTGATTCTTCCAAGCTAAATATTTCTTTAAAAGAAGGAAGTATCTTTGGCTCTCCAATAACTGGAGAATTCAAATTTCAAGACGTTGGTGGGTTAACTGACTTAAATTTATCTTTATCTTTATCAGGAATTAAAATTAAAGGGAATTTATTTAATTCAAGCGATATGGATATATCGAACATAAATCAATTATCTTTATCAATTTCTGGTAATGGCAAAGGAGCTTCTTTATACGATATAACTCAAACATTTATGGGAACAGCTACTGTAAATTTTGACTCTTTAAATTTATCAGGAATTGCTTATAACCTAATACCTAATAAATTAAAGGATATAACAGAAAGCACAACAGAAGCCGACTTATCAAAATCTCTTAGGTCCGGAGCTTCAAAAATAACAAAGGGCAATATTAATTTATCTATTCAAAACGGTGGAATGGTAAATAGTACAGAGCTGAATGCTATTTACAATAGTGCGTCAGAATCTTTTGCTACATTAACCTATAATTTGTTAACTGGAGAATTCCAATCTTCATTATTATTCAAAAGCGATATACAAAATTATCAGGAATTACCAGCATTAAAGATTTTAGTTTTGAAACAAGGAAATGATGGTATCATTGTTTCAGATAACGCAAGTGAAATTTTGGCTTATTGGAAAAAACAGACAGAAAGTCTTACAGCTCAAAGAAAACAAAGAGAAGAAGATATAAAGAAACATACTGAGCTCAAAAAAGCTAATGAATTAGCAACACACCAAAAACGTTTATTAGCCGTTAGTAGCAAATTAGCGCTATCAATTGATAATCTAGAACGTAAAGTTTCCGAATTAGAACCTTATAAAGAACAATATTTGTGTCAACGTTATTATACATCATTAGCAGCTCTTCTTGAAAATGTAATGAAATTACATAAAGAAATTCAAGAAAAGACGACATCCACAACATTAACTTCTAGAGAAGTAAATGAATACACTCAAAAAGCTAATGAGCAAATGCATAACAAAGAAAAACAAGTAAATGAAGATTTCAATACAGGAATCAGTATTGGATACAAATCCGACGTATATGACTATGCTACAAAAGCAAATGAATATTTAGATGCATTAGTAAAGAGTAAAATAAAAAATCCTTGGAACGAAGTTGTTTTAGCAACAGAACGTGTAGCTTCAATAGTTCCTCAATTAAATGAGAAAGACATCAAAGCAAAAAATACTTCTGCTCAAGAAGAATTAAAAATTATTCGCTCAGACGCTTTGCATATTTTCAAAGAAATTGAAAGCATCTATAACACAACTAATGAATTTATTGAATCTGAAACAAAACGCTTAGAAGCAGAAAAACAAGCCGCAGAAGAAGAAGCTAGAAAGAAAAAAGAAATCGAAGATGCTGAACGTAAACGTCAAGAAGAACTTTTAAATGCTATAGAGAAAAAACGCAAAGGAACAATTAAGAGAAAAATTGCTGATGATGAAGTTGAAGAAACTTTAACAACAGAATCAACACCTACACCTGTTCCAGATGACAATTCAAATCCTGAAGTCATTCAAAGCAACGTTTCATCAAGTGAAGGCTCTATTCCTATGATTTCTGGAGCAATTAGATCTTCCGAGGCTTACGATAATCCTGAAAATTTACCAATATTAGGAAATCCTAGCTCAAACACTGACGAACTTAAAGAAATTAAGAATGAACCTGTAATAATCAGAAGAAGAAGATAAAGGAAATAATTTATTATGATAAACAAGAAAAAATTATATCTATCATTAGGAGTAATATTTGTTTTAGGAGCATGCTCTTCTATTACAGAAACAAATAACTCAAGTGAACTATCTAATAAATCAACATCTTCAAAAGTTGTACAAAACACAACTTCTAAAAATACAACATCTCAAACACGTAGTGGTGAATTTACATCTTCTGATTTAAAGAGAGCTGTTAGAAATGCCATTTCAGGATTGAGAGTAAATTCATTTGCACATAAATCTTCTGGCGAAATTGCTACAGTTCAAATTGGCAAAATTACAAACAGAACACAAAAGCCTTTTGCACTAAATGAAATTAAAGATCATATAAAATCAACATTATCATATGGAAAAGATAAGATGAAAGTTTTGAAAAAAGGTGCTGATTATATCATCACTGGTTATATCTCAGAAAGAACAGCTCATTTGAAAAACAATAATACTCGTTTAGAATATTATTTAACTTTAAATATTAGTCTAACATCATCTGTTCAAACTCAAGTAACTCAACCTTCAACTTTTCCGATTGTTCATAAACAATAATAAGAGGTAATAACATGAAAAATTTCAATATTACAAAAACATTATCTGCTATTACTTTAGGAACAATATTATCAGCTTGTGCCTTAGAAAGCGAACCTTATACGGCAGAACAAAGATTTCAAAGAGTTGGACATGATTTAAGTTCTTTGTTTGACAATCAAGAAGAAATTATTAAGCCGATAACTTTGTACGAAGCTATGGCAAGAGCTATTAAATATAATATAAATCAGCGCGTAGAAACTTTGGACAATGCAATTACATTAGGAATTGCTGAAAATGCTACAATAGACATGCTTCCAAGTATTGTTGCAAATGGAGGATACACCGTATCTTCGAAATCACAAACATACAAAGCAAAAATGCATGGGGAAGATCATAAATACAAAGAAAACAATGAACATAAAAACATTGATTTACAAATGGCCTTCAACATTATTGATTTCGGTGTAAGCTATGTAAATGCAAAACAAGCATCTGACAGAGTATTAATTGCTGGAGAAATGAGAAGAAAATCAATTCAACAATTAGTTCATGATGTTAGAGCTTCATTCTGGAAAGTTGCTGCTGGCCAACGTATTGGACAAGATGCAAAAGATCTCACAACAGCAATTCAAAATGAATTAACAATTTTAAATTCTGTTGATCCTTCTCAAAAAACAGTAGATCAATTAAATCAAGAACAAGCTCTTTTAGAATCTTTAAAAAAGATTGCAAAAGTTCAAAAAGAAATTACTTTAGAACGTGAAAAATTAGCAAAATTATTGAACATTCATCCTAACACACCGTTTGAATTAGATATTCCTATGTCTATTGATTCCCCAAGTATCATTAGAGATTTAGGCATGCTTAATTTAGAAGAAATGGCTTTAGTAAATCGTCCTGAATTAAGAATTAAAGATTATGAAGCACGTCTATTTGTTAGAGAAGCAAAGAAAGAATTATTACGTTTATTCCCTGGAATAGAATTAACAGCAGGATTACGTTATGATTCATCTAATTATTTACAAAACAAAAATTGGACACAAGCTGGTGTCGGTGTTTCATGGAATTTAATGCGCCTATTTACAACACCAGGTGCTATAGAACAAGCAAATAGAAATACTGATTTAAAAGTATTACAACGTCAAGCTTTAACAATGGCAATTATATCTCAAGTTAATATTGCTTATATGCAATTAAAGCAAACAGCAGATATATTTGATGTTGATAATGCAATGCAAAATGTTTCTGATAATTTATGGCAAAAAACTTTTGACAATACAAAAGCAACAAAACCTGCAAGAAATAAGGCAATAAATTCTGCTGTAGAATTAATGTTAACTCACTACAATAGAGACTTATCATTTGCTGAATATAAAACCGCTCAAAGCAACTTGTTTGCATCTTTAGGCTTTGACATTGTTAGGGATGTTCCTAAAAACATCACTATCGGCGAATTATCTGAACAACTTGAAGCTTCCTTCACAAAGCTAAAAACAGCAAATGGAACACAAATGCAACAAAGTGAATCCTTGATATTCCAAGATGAAACTTATGCTTATCCTCCATCAGAATTTGCAAAATTAACAGTGCTATCAAATGAAGATAGAACAAAAATTCTCGAATGGACGAATTTAAGAAAAGAAGAGCCTCAAATAATAGCTCCTGTTCCTGCTGCTTATGCAAAACAAGCTCCTATAAAAAAAGCAAAAAAGAGAACCTCTAAGCCTACGACAGAAAATTTAGCACTTTTACAAATTTCTTCATTTGAATCATTAGATTCTGCAAAGAGTTATTGGTCAGAATTGACATCTAATTATGATTATTTAAACTCATATGCTCCTGTATTTAGACAAGTAAATGTAAAAAATCAAAACAGATACAGAACTTTTATTTCTGATACAGAAACAAAATTGAAGAATATTTGTCAGAAAATATACAATGAATTAAAATCTTGTATAATTTCAAAACAGTAATTTTTAAAAAAGCTCCTTTAAAAGGAGCTTTTTTAACAAAAAAACACAAAAATCAATAAGATTTCTGTGCTTAAAAAATATCTTTAAATGGCGGAGAGAGTGGGATTCGAACCCACGAAGAGCTTTAGACCCTTGCACCCTTTCCAGGGGTGTGACTTCAACCACTCATCCATCTCTCCAGGTAAAGTAATTCTTCTTTACACGATATTTTTTACAAAGGCAAGAAATTAAATAAAAAATCATAAAAATTATTTATTTTTTTATTTTTTATTAAATATTTTAATTTTAAATATAATTATGAATATCTAATTTAACGTAAATTAAGGCTTATTTATATGTTTGCTGCTAGAATTCTAGGATGGACATTTTTAATATTAGCAATATTAATGGCTTGTGCAGAAGGCATTGCAACATTAGGAACAGGCTCTTATGTAGGATTAGCTAATTCAGAAGTACTTTCAATTATGACAGGATTAGTTCCAGAAGATCATGATTTTATGGCTTCTAAAATTATGATTTGCCCTGCTTGGACTACAATTGGATGCTTGGGCGCAATTTTATTATTAACATTTAGAAAAAAAGTTCGCAAAACATCTTTTTCGAAATAATGGCCTTGCTTTATAACGCTTTGTAATTTATGATATCCTCAACAAATTTGATGAGGGATTTTTTATAATGTCAAAAACTATATCTGTTGTTGGAAAAGCTTTAGGCGATGATGAAACACCTGAAGAAAAAGCTGAAGTTTGTTTTGTACCACCTTACATAAAATCCGTATATCCAAATTTATATTTTAGACCTTTATTACTTAAAATTTTTAACACAAAGTTTATTTCTGATTTATCTTTATTTTTTTACAGAAATCATTTGGAAAAGTATATAGTATCTAATTATATTAGAGAGGATACAAATATTTTACAAATGGGTGCAACATGGGGCACTTTGGAAAGGAAAATTGCAGAAAAACAAAATCACTTTGGTCGTTTTCATTTAGAAGATTGTTCTGCTTTGCAGATAGAATTAAAGTCTAAAAATTTAGCCCCTTGGGAAGACGCAAAAGCAAAACATAGAGATTTTACAATTCCTACACCACAGCCAAGACTTTATAATACTATTGTTTGTTTTTTTGGACTGCATTTAATACCTGATTCTGAAAAGAAAAAAGCAATTAAAAGAGCTTTAACCAGTTTAGCTCCTGGTGGAGATGCTGTATTTGTAGATTATGCTCCTATTCAAAAAAAGAATATTTTTAATTCTTTTATTCGTGCGTATAATAGATTATTTCATCCATTCACAGATACCTTGTTTGAATGCGAACTTCAAAATCTTGTTCAAACAAGTCATTTATTTACTTGGACTAGCAAACGTTTCTTTGGGGGTCTTTACCAAATAACAACTGTAACACGTTCTACAAGCGATATTGCGATTACAGATAAATACAACAAATAAAAACTGGATTTGATATGCGTTTTTTTCACACATGGAAAAACATTCCTAACGATTTAAAAAATGGAATTGTTGCCCTAGGCAATTTTGATGGATTTCACCTAGGCCACAAAGCCGTTTTAAACAAAGCCATATCATTAGGCAATCAAACTAAAAGTCCAGTAATTTTAATAACGTTTGAGCCTCACCCTTCTACTTTTTTTAGACCATCTCCACAAACTTTTAGAATAACTCCTATTCGCGCTAAAACACGTGCTATATGCAATTTAAGTATAGATGCATTTTTTGTTTTTCCTTTTACAAAAGCTTTTTCACAAATAAGTGCCTTTGATTTCATAAATAATATTATAATCAAATCTTTATCAGCTAGAGCTATTGTTGTTGGAGAAGATTATACTTTTGGGAATAATAGAATTGGAGATATAAATTTTCTTCAAAAGAACTTTCCAAATCTACCTGTATATTCTATTGAAAAAATTAAAGATATAAATGGTGAAACAATATCTTCTTCTAGAATTAGAGCCTTCATTCATGATGGAAATATGGACAGAGCCCAAATAATGATGGGACATCCTTTCGAAATTGAAGGTTATGTAATTCACGGAAATGAAATTGGAAGAACTATAGGATATCCTACTATAAATTTAATGCCAAAAGATTCCATTATTCCTGCAAAAGGGGTATATAAATCACATGTAAACATTGATGGTAAAGATTACCTTTCTATTGCAAATATAGGTTCTCGACCAACTGTAAATGGAGAAGGTATTTTAGCAGAAGCTCACATACTAAATTTCAACCAGGATTTATACGGAAAAAGAGTTAGATTATTTTTAGATTGCTTTATCCGACCTGAAAAAAAATTTTCTTCAATAAATGAATTGAAAAAACAAATAGATTGGGATATGGAACAAATTAAAAGATTAGAAAATGAATTTTAAATCAACATAGGTTATAAAATGTCAATAGATAATGAATTAAAAAACAACAGTTATTCTTTAAAAAAATGCTTATTTATCTCTCTTTGTGCTTGCATACTTGATCAAGCGACAAAAACAGGGACTTTGTTATTTTTTAAACACCATGATTCCCCTACTTATGTAACATCTTTTTTTAATTACGTTTTAGCATGGAACACTGGCGTAAGTTTCTCAATGTTTCATTCAAACAGTCCATTAATTCCTTGGATATTGACACTTGTTGCTTTATGTATAAGTGGATTAATTTTTTATTGGATGAAGAAAGAACAAAATAAAAAAATTAAAATTTGTTTTGCTTTAATCTTTGGAGGTGCTATAGGGAACATCGTCGATAGAATTCATTATGGTGCTGTTGTGGACTTTCTTGATTTTCATATTAAAACATATCATTGGCCAGCATTTAATGTTGCAGATTCTTGTATTTGCATTGGAGCTTTTTTTGTTTTAATATACAGTTTATTCTTTGCTACTAATAATAGTTCTCAGGATAATCAAAAATAGGATAACGATTATGAAGAATTACAGATTACTAACATCATTGGCTACAATTTTAGCACTATCATCTTGTTCGGATTATACGAATTGGGAAGCAAGAGGCCCTGATGCCTCAGGCGTTGAATTACAAAAGTTTTTAATTTTGCCTCCAAATTTTGATTTAAAAGCTCCAGTAAATACTGAGACAACTAATGCTAATAAAGAAACAAAAGAAGCTAATGAAAAAGAAATTAAAAATTCAAACGAAGAAATTTCTGTAGTTGATGGCAATGAAGAAACTAAACTTTCTGAATTATTTAATGAAAACAAAGAAGAAAGTAATGTAGAGCAAACAACAAATTCTGACACTACTAATGAGACAAATACTCAAGCAGAAGGAAAAACAACTGAAGAAAAATTACAAGACGGCACAAAACAAGAAATTATTGAGGAACAACCAAATAATTTAGAAAAAAAAAAGAACAGACGGAACAATAGAAAACGTCGACTAAAACAAAAAAATCGTAAGAATGAAAAAGTCACTAAAAAAACAAAACAAGAAAAAAATATAAAAGCTAAACCTAGTAAAAATTCTAAGTTCAACAGAAAGAAAACTATCTCTAAAAAGAAAAATTATAAAAAAGTTAGCTTAAACAAACAAACAAACGTAAAAAAGAATTCAACAAAAGTAGACAACTCTTCATACAAGCCTATTTTTGAAAAAAGTTCTAAAACTATAAATGAATAATATGAAAAATATATTTTTATTTTTTTCTGCCGCTATTATTTTAGCTTTTCCTTCAAATTTGAAAGCTGAAAAGTTATTTAATAAAAAAACATTTACATTATCAAATGGGCTTACTGTAATAATAAACGAAAATCATAGAGCTCCAATTGTTACTCAAATGATTTGGTACAAAACAGGTTCAATTGATGACCCTCTTGGGAAAACAGGAACAGCTCATCTTCTTGAACATTTGATGTTTAAAGGAACAAAAAGCATTTCCTCTGGAGATTTCTCTAAAATAATAAGTAAAAATGGTGGGAAAGAAAATGCTTTTACATCATATAATTACACCTCTTATTTTCAAAACATTGCCAAAGATAGATTAGAATTAGCCATGTTTTTAGAAGCTGATCGTATGGGCAATTTAAATTTCTCTGAACAAAATTTTTTATTGGAAAAAGATGTCGTAATTGAAGAACGTCTACTACGAATTGATAACGATCCTTCCGCATTATTATTAGAACAAATGAATAAAGTTTTATGGGGAGACCATCCTTATTCTAGACCAATTATTGGAACCCAAAAAGATTTTGCTTCAATATCATCAACAGATATAAAAGATTTTTACAAAGAACATTATTCTCCAGATAATGCTATTCTTGTTTTATCTGGCGATATAACAATTGATGAAGCAATTCCCTTAGTTGAAAAATATTATGGAAAAATAGCACCTTCTAGAAAACCCCTAGAAAAAAGAATATTTACAGCTCCATTAAATTTAAAAACAGAGATAAAAATGAAAAGCCCTATTGTTAAAGTTAAATCTTTAACTAAGTCTTTCATTACCCCATCTTTTATATCTGAAGATAAACATTTAGCTCCAGCATTTGATATTTTAACAGAAATATTAGGAGCAGAAAAATTAGGTAAATATTACAAAATTCTTATAGAAAGCAACTTAGCCTCCTCATATGACTGCACATACAATGGATTTGTGGAAGACAAAGGCTCCTTAAACATCTCTGTTATTGCAAATTCTGATATAGATTTATCTGCAATAAACAACATATTAGAACAAGACATTGATATAACAAAAGCAGATGTAAAAGCTGCTAAAAAACGTTTAGTATCTGGAATGGAATATTTAATTGATAATCCTGAAACAACAGCAAATTTACTTGGAAAATTTGCTATATTAGGCTTATCTGCGGAATATATCGAAACTTATCCCAAAATGATTATGGACGTTCCTTATAAACAAGTAATAGAAGCTTATAAATTATTAAAAAATTATCCAATGATTACTACATACTTAACACCTGAAGGAATTGAGGATTAATATGAAAAAAATTGTCTTAATTTGTTTATTATTAATTATTTCATTTTTTCCAAAATTGGCTTCAGCACAATACAATTCAGTTTTGCCAAAAATTAAGCCTCAAACATTTAATGTACCTACCCCAAAATTGGTAAAATCTCCTAAAGGAATAACAGCTTGGTTAATTGAAGAAAAAAACACTCCTATTATTGCTGTATCAATTATTTCAGCTTCTGGCTCTACTTCGGATCCAAAACATCTTAAAGGATTATCAGAAGTCGCTGTTAGTTTAATGGGCAATGAAATTGGGAATTATTCAGCAAAAGAATTAACAAGTATATTAACAGAAAACGCAATTAATTTAAGCTTTACAGCTGGAATTGAACATCTATCAGCAACGATGACTACTTCTGTAGAGAAAAAAAAATTAGCTTTTAAACTTTTAAAATTAGCTTTAACAGAACCAAGATTTTCTAGAAATAGTATCAAAGAAGCAAAATTATTAGCTCTTACAAAAATTAAGCAAGAAGCAATAAATCCAAATACTGTAGCCTATAAAAAGTTTATGAAATATGTTTATAAAAAACATCCTTATGGAAATTATTTTGCTTCAAAAAGTGGAATTAAACGAATAAACAGACATATTTTAAAAGATTGGGTAAAAAATCGATGGACTAAAGACAAACTTTTTATTGGCGTTGTTGGCAATATTAATGAACAAGAACTCTCAAAATTATTAGATAAAACTTTTGGCAAATTGCCGAACAAATCAAGACTTAAAGCTATTCCGGATTTTGAAGTAATTACAAAACAAAATATTGAAGTAAAAACACTAAAAAATTTACCACAAAGTTCTGCTTGGTTTGGCCAAAAAGGCGTAGCAAGAAGCGACAAAGATTTCTTTACATTATATGTATTAAACCAATTGATTGGTGGAGTTAATTTAACATCTAAATTGTCCCAATCTGTCAGGGAAGAACTTGGCTTAACTTATGGTGTAACCACTTCTCTATTTCCTTTAAAACATGGTCCTATTTTCTTAGGTTTTACAAACTCAGCAAACAATAAAATGGCTAAAACAATAAAAGCTATACAAACTCAGTGGGAAAAACTTTATAACGAAGGCACAACAAAAGAAGAATTAGAAGATACTAAATCTTTTATAACAGGATCATTTCCTTTATCATTTATTTCATCTTCAGATTTAGCTTCATTCTTAGCATCATTACAATATAACAATGAAGATATTGATTATTTAAAAACACGAAATGAAAAAATGAATGCAATAACAATTGATGATGCAAACAGAGTCATAAAGAGAATATTTAATCCTGAAAATTTATTTTTTGTTGTAGTTGGCATTCCTTCTAATTTATAATATACGTAAAGATAGGAACTTTACCATGAGTATATTATTAAAATCATTATTCTTAATTCTTAGTTTTTGTGTATATAAAAGCTCAATAGCATATGCATTTGATGAAAATGAATATAGATTAATAGACCTAAGAAAAAGAGCCTATAACGTATCTTCAGTAATTGAAATTCAAAAAAATTCACAACAAAGTGGTGGAGGCGGACTTATAAGTGAAAACCCTGAAAAAAACAACTATCCAAACCAACAAAATAATATGCAGCCTCAACCAAATTATAGTTCACAAGAACAAATTATGATAAAAAAAGGACCTACTGCAACGCAACGTGTTGACGAGCATAAACAAGAAAGAGCAAATAAACAAGATACAATTATAGAAAACTCTCCAAATAATGATACTGAAATAAAAGAATATATTAAGAACAATCCGAAAGTATTACCTGATGTATAAAAAAATAATTTTAAGCATTATTCTTTCATTATCAATTTTAGATATTAGTTATGCTTACGCCTATAGTGTTCCTAAATTATCAGGTTCAAAAGAACGAAAAAAAATTAGAGACCAACGAAAAGAACAAAAAAGAATACAAAAAGAAGCTCGTATAAATAAATATAATGGAACAAATCAACGTGCTGATTTTAATTTGAAAACAGAAAACATATCTCACAATGTTCAAATAAAACAACAACCCGAATATAATTATCAGAACAATACACAAAATTACAAAGAATATACAAAAACACCTGTTCAAAATGAAAAAATTCAGCAAGCAGAAATAAAAATATTTAGTCCAGAAGATATAGATAAAATTCTAAACGTTGATATTAAAAATAATAAATTTGATTCCTTGCCTGAAAGCCAAAAAAACGATATAATCAGCCGAGTTTATATACGGGATTGATACAATGAAAAATAACAAATTAAGTATTTTTATAACATCTATTGTACTGATGCTATCAGCATGTTCTTCGGATGATAGAAAGCCTATTCAAATTGAAGATAGAATTGATACGGATTTGTTAGTTTTAAAAACCGATGAAATCAGAATTATTGAAGCTAAACGTGATCGTATAGCTTATGAATATAATGATCAATCTGTAACACTAGCTCAAATTGGATTACATGCTAAAAAGTACTGCTCTCCAAAAGCAAAAGATACAATTTTAGTTAATATGATTCTAACTAATAGACATAACTATAGACGGGCATACTTTATATGTTCAGATGAACCTGTTTTAATACCAAACTATATGAATTAAAATTTAAAAGGATTTATTTAAATGGCTAATAATGACGATTGGGATATTGACGACGTAGATGAAAACGGCGAACCTGAAGAAGAAGAAGAGGAAGAAGAAGCCCCTGAATATGATGATGATGAATATGATGATGAATTAGATGATGATACTCCTGATGAAGTAAAAAATTTTAATCCCGCTGATCATGTTAAAATAATCAATCGTGGTAATCCTGCTGGTAAATTTTTAATGAAATTAATACTAATTATAACATTAATAGCATTAATAGTTACACCATTTATTATTCCTCAAAAAATGCCTACTCCAATAAGAAAATTTGTTTATAAAACTGAGGATTGTGTAAAAACTGGTGTTAACTATACTGTTTATTATGCCAAATTTGCTTTTTCAAAATTTGTAGGAACAAATTTAGATGCGAAATTGCCTAAAAAAACAAATTTTGCACAAAAAAATGAAAACATAAATCAAAATGTAAAGCCTAAAGAAGAGGCTCCTATTTCCCCGGCTTCAATTGATAAAAATGAAGAAATCTCTGAAAAAGAAATTGAAGTAGAAACAAACATTGAAAAAACTGAAGAGCCAAAAGAAGCTCCTCAACAGAACTACGCTAATACAAATACAACAACCTCAACAAAAGTATTCAATTTAAGTGGATCAGGAAGATTAAAAGATTTAAATACAACAGCTAAAATTAGGCCTGAATTAAAGAAAATGTTAATTCAAAATGACATTTATACTTTTGATCAATTACCTAAAATTAGGCCGTTTTTAAAAGAATTTATTTTTGCATGGACAAATGGAAGAACCGAAGATGAAGTTTCAGAAATAATAGATGCTGATTATAAAAAATTTGAAACAAAAAAAATGGTTGAAATTTTAACATTCACAACATTTAAACGTGCCGGTTTAGTTCCATCATACAATACAAATTATGTAGAACAATCTCCTTCTGATATTTCTAGTACTTTCTATGTAAATTTAGCTCCTATTGTGGAAAACATATCCGACATAGCAGAAAAAATTAAATATGTAGAACCTTGTTCAACATTTTTAATTAAAAGATGTAAAGGTGATGAAAATTGCCTTGTTTCTTGGGATTTGTTAATAGAGATGCTTGGATTATCTGAACAAAAAGATAATTTAAAGAAATTTGCAGAATAACAATTAAATCAAAATAGGTTTTAACAATGAGCGATTTTACTTGGCGATTGAAAATTGCTGTTTTATCAAAGTTTGAAAAGGCAAGCCGTAAAATTAAAAGTGCTTTGTTAAAACTTCCTATGTTTAGACGCCCTTCTCCTAAAGAACTATTGTCATATGGAAACATAAAACGGTGGTGGTTTATATTTAGATTACACTTTATGCCCTTTATGAGATCATTTTCTGCGGATCTATCATCATATTCTAGAGAAGCTCCTTATCATAAAATAAAAACATTTTTATTATTTTTAATATTAAGCGTTATATTTTATTTTGCTTCTCAACCTTTTTATTTTATTGCTAATGATGGATTTATCTCTCTACGTTATGTTTACAATGCACAACAAGGATTTGGATATACATTTAACAGGCCTCCGTTTGAGCCTGTGAATGGCTACACTAGCTTTTTATGGCTAAATTTAATTCGTTTAGTCGCCCTTACAAAATTGGATCTTGTATTATCAGCAAATATTTTAACCTTTATTTTTTCTATGGGGACAATCTTCCTAGGATTTTGCTTTTTAAAATCTGTTAAAATGTTTTCTGAATTACAAAATAGAAGTTTATATATATTCTTTCTATTTTGCGTAATGCTTTTAACAAATAGAACTTTCCTTTCATTTATGTGGACAGGAACAGAAACCTCATTATATAACTTTTTGATTTTATGGTGGATTTATCGAGCGACAAAACCTAAAAGAAGCCCTTTTATGTTATCTGTATTATCAATATTAATTATGATTTGTAGACCAGAAGGCGCTCTGTTTCCAATTTTTACAGTAATATTGTTAATTCAAGGAGCTTTAAGAAAAAAATTTAAATCATTTTTATCTTTAATTGTATTTGGATTTTTATCAACATATTATTCTTATTTAAACAATACATATGGAACATATCTACCTTTAAATTTTATAGCTCAATATAAAGAAAATTTTCCAAACTTTTGGTTAGAATATCAATTAAGCTTTTTTATTGAACATGGTTATTATCTTTTGATTCCGCTTGTATTACTGTGGCTATTTTTTAAAGCAGCTACAAAGAGTTTAAAGGAAATACTATTTCCATTAGAATTAATTATTTTTCTATTTGCATATTTAATTCATTATGGGGCTTTTTATGGAGCAGATCCTTTGCAATATCGATCTATTTCATTTTTAATCCCTATACTAACAGTTTTCTATTTGGATATAATGACTAGTTGCATAACATACAGAATGAGACACGTTGTAATAATGTCATCATTATCAATATATTTAGGACTTGTTTTTCCTATATCTTCCTACATAAATACAAAAGATTTGACAGCATGGTCGGACAATAAATTTTTATATAAAACACCAAATAAGATAGTTAAATTTATAAGTTTATTTTCAGGTTCTTGGGAAAAATATCAAAAAGATTTGATATCTCAAGGAGCAGCATTATCATTAAAAGAACATCAACTATTTTATGAAGAATGGAATAAAAAACTACCATCTCATAAAGAAGGGAAAAAACTAACTCCATATCAAATGAAACCTCTTGTTTGGGATTTAGTAGGACAATTTTCATATTCTTATCCAAATGCTTTTGTTGTAGATTTATCTGGTCAAAATAATAAAATTTATGCTTATTCAAAATTTAAAGACTTTCCTAAGAGTAAAAGATTTCTTGGACATGAAAAAGAAGCTCTTTCAGGATATCAAAATTGCTTTTATGGCCTAGGATTTATCACACGAGAAATCATCCAAGGATGTGAGGATTTTTGGGCTCATCAAACAAATCTAAAAACAATTAAATCCTTAAAATTAAGAGATATTAAAAACAAATAATATTCACCAAAATTGTAATTCAAAATAAATTATCTATTTACAAATACTTTAAAACGTATAGAATATTAACCATAATTTAAGGTTTTCTTAAATTAGTTTTTTATAAATTAAAAGGATATTGAAATGAAAAAATTAGTTTTATTGGCAATGTTAGCTTCAACTTTAGCTTTATCTGCTTGCATGGGCATTAGAGGTCATGATGGCAAAGGTAAAGTATGTGAAAATAGCACATTTTTAGGTATTTCATTAATTGAAATCTTCTCACCTTGCCAAAAATAATTAAGCTCAATAAGCTTTTATTTTTAGAGGTTGGATTTTTTAATCCAACCTCTTTCTTTATTTTCATAAAAACTTTTTAATTTTTGTTTACAAATTGAACAAAACAAATAAAATATTAACATGATTTAAGATTTTTTCTTAAATTAGTTTTTTATAAATTAAAAGGATATTGAAATGAAAAAATTAGTTTTATTGGCAATGTTAGCTTCAACTTTAGCTTTATCTGCTTGCATGGGCATTAGAGGTCATGATGGCAAAGGTAAAGTATGTGAAAATAGCACATTTTTAGGTATTTCATTAATTGAAATCTTCTCACCTTGCCAAAAATAATTAAGCTCAATAAGCTTTTATTTTTAGAGGTTGGATTTTTTAATCCAACCTCTTTCTTTTAGTAATGAATCAAACTTATTACTTCTCCAAAATTTTCAAGCCGTTTTTTGCCTTGTAATTCATCCAATTCAATTAAAAACATTATTGAATCAACATTAGCATTTATTTTTTTCACTAATTTGCATGCAGCTTCAGCAGTACCACCTGTTGCCAATAAATCATCTATCACTAAAACATTTTCATTTTCTCTAATAGCATCTTGATGAATTTCAATTGTAGCAGAACCATACTCTAAATCATATGATTGTGAAAAAGTTTTTGTTGGTAATTTTCCTTGCTTTCTTATCAATACAAGACCACATCCTAATTTATAAGCTAAAGGAGCACCAAACAAAAAGCCCCTTGATTCTATTGCTGCTATTTTATCAATATTTCTATTTTTAATTTTCTCATACATATCATCAATAATTTCTCTAAAGACATTTTTATCTTTTAGAGCCGTTGTAATATCTTTAAAATTAATACCAGCTTTTGGAAAATCTGGAACGTTTCTAATATATTTTTTTATATTTTCAATCATTTAAAGCATCACCCCAATTTTTTTATTTTTCAAACTTAAATATTCTTCTATTATAACCTGTCGTTGTTAAATATTTTTTACTATCAAATTTTTCCATAATCGAACTTACTACAAAGGCATTAAATGATAGATCTGCATCAACAACTGTTACATCAAATATCTTACCATCATCTCTAGAAACAACAACTATTCCGTCATCTTGAAATTTAATAATAAATTCTGCAAAAATATGCTTTTTATCTTTATTTTGTTCAATAATAAAACAATACAATTCTTCAACTAAAAGTTTAATCAACAATGTATTCTTTTTTGAAGCATTTTTTTCTATTAACAATTTTTCAACTTCATCTCTTAAGTCTACTATATTTTGATTTGTTAAAACGAGATCAAATGAATAAATATCATCAGATTGTTCATCTAAAACATATGGGAATTTTTTCTTTCCATATTTAAAATATACTAACAAACTTATAGAAACAAATGTTAAGAAATCTGATAAAAGCATTCCCCATGCTATTTGTTGGAAATCAAACAACAGACATATACTAAATATACAAACAACTCTAAAAAATAGATTTCTAGAAAATGTAATTAAAAACGTCAAATAGTATTTCCCTGTCATTAAATAATAAGCGGAAAATAACGGAGAAATTGAACTAAATATACAACCAAAAGCTCTTATTCTTAAAGCATAAATTGTAAGTGCAATAAGTTCTGGTTCTTTAATATCATAGATTGCAGGAACCCAATTAGCAAATATCGCAAAGAATAGCGCAAAGCCTATACCTTCTTTAAACACAATATTAAAAGCAACATTCATTGCTTTTTTCATACAAGTGGCATTCTTTTCAGCTTTATATACTTCAACTAGAGGAGCTATTGCACCACCAACAGAATCAAGAACAGAAATAATGTCTTCAATAGCCATAATAACAGCTAATACAGGAAGATATTTTTCTGAAAAATATAAAATAACAAACTTAATTAATAGAAATGATGAGATCGCATAAGTAAAATAGTTCCAAGCATCATCCAATCCTAATTTTAAACAAGAAACAATCGCTTTTAAATTAAAATAAGGTACAAATTTTAATGTATTTTCTTTTTTAATTAAATGGAAAAGAGATACAATAGCAGAACAAACCAATCCAATTACTAGCCCTAGACTTAAAGCTCCACAATTAAATGAAGTATAAAAAACAAATGGTGCTATTAATGAACAAACCACATTTACAACTGATGAAACTATCAACAAAATATAATCTCCATCAGCACAAATCATATTTTGTAAAATAGAATTAATTGGGAGCAAAGCCAAATATAAAAAGAAATACAATTTAAAATTTTCATTTATTTGCAAAATTTCTTCAGATGGAGAAATTAAAGACAAATAAAAATTATTAAAAAAATATGCTACTAAAAATATTGAGAAACCAATAATGAATGCCACTAAAATTCCTTGACCAAAAATTTTATTAGCTTCTATTTTTCCAAAATCTCCAATCTTTTCAGAGTAACTATAAGATGAGCCTATTGAATTAAATACAGAAAAAAACATAGCCAACATTTGCAATGGCATATAGATATTAATTAAAGAAATCCCCTGTTCTCCAACTAAATTACCTGCTATAGCCAATAACAACGGCATCTGGAGCATCTCAACTAAAGTTTTAATGCTATTTCCTACTAATAACTTTGAAAATATTTTCTCACAAAAAATCTTTTTCTTTGACATTGGAACACTATTCTTATTGATTATTGCCCTTATAAATCAGGCTCATCATAGTAATATCATCGAATTGATCTTCATTTTGATAAAATTCAATTAAATCATCAGCTACCGTTTTAATAATATTATTTGGATTATCATCAGTTTTATTTAAAAGTTCTTTTAATCTTTCTTCACCATATTGTACATCGTCAGATTTTTGAGCTTCTGTAATACCATCTGTATAGAAAAATACTCTATCTCCAGGCTCTAACTGAACTGTTTCTGATTTATATTGAATACCTTCCATAGCTCCTAATATTAAATTCTTCTTTGCATTTAAATATGTATATTGGGTATCTTTTTTCCAAATTAATGGAGGATTATGGCCACAATTTACAAATTCCAATTCACCAGTTTTAACATTTAGTACTGCTACGAATGCCGTAATAAACAATTCCGCTTCATTTCCTGAGCATATATTGTTATTAGCCCAAGTTACTCTATCTGCAAGAGGCCTTTTCTTAGAATGTAATGCATTCTTCAATTGAGCTTTTCCATTCATCATAAACAATGCTGCTGGTACACCTTTGCCAGAAACGTCTGCAATTAAGAATGCAAAATGATCATCATCAATAAAGAAGAAATCATAGAAATCTCCTCCAACTTCTTTAGCTGCATTCATTAATGCAAAAATGCTCAAATAATTAGATACTGGAAAATCTGTAGGCAAAGCAGATTTTTGAATTTTTGTAGCAATTTCTAATTCAGATGCTTGCTTTTGCTTTTTAGCAGCTTCTTGCGTCTTATCATCAATTAATTCAATTAAATTTCTTCTCATAACGCTAAATGCATTAATTAAATCACCTATTTCATCTTTAGTATCAGATGGAGGCAATGAAATAGAGAAATCACCTAAACCATATTGTTTTGCAACTGAACTTAATTTTGATAAAGGAGCAACCCCTCTTCTGCATACAATTACAACAATAAGAACTAAGACAAATAATGAAATATGACTAGACCATAAAATCTGTTGTTGCAATTTATAAATAGGCTTATAAACTTTGCTTTGACGACTTACATACATAAAAATCCAATCGTCATCATCTTCATTAAAGAAAAGAAATACAGGTTCATTATACATAACAGAACGCTTCATTTCTATAAAGCCATAATCTTTAATTTTCGCTCTTTGTTTTACTTGTTCGAGCTCAGAAATATTATATTCTTTTATAATATCATCTAAACTTTTCTTTAATTCTACATCTTTATTAGGATGCCAAGTAATTAAACTATCAGGTTGCCAATAAACAAAATATCCGCCATCAATTTTGTGAAATATTTCATCATAAGCACTTGAAAGTGTAGAAATAGCAACAAAGATATCAAAATTTTTATCATCGTTTATGCTAACAGGCATAACTCCTGTTGTAACTAATTTTTCTTCACCATCATCATTTTCTTTAATTAATGGTGTCCATCCATAATCACCTTCATTCGTAGCGAAGTCAACATATTCTGGGATTTTATCTGTTTTTAAATTAAATTTATTTTGTTTGTTTCCATCTTTATCTAAAAAACTAACAAATTCACCTCTGTCTTTTACATAAATTCTAACAGAGACAACAGCCTTAAATTTATCTGTTAAACTTTTTAACAAATTATCAGTATAATCAATCAACTCTTTATCAGATAAATTATTTTTATGATGTTTTATTTCCTTAACTAAATTTTCATTAGCTAAATCAATAGCAGTAAAATATATTTTTGATGTATCTAAAAACTGTCTTCCTGTATGAGAAAACTCTTCAACGAAATCTTCTTTTGCCCAATTTTTCATAGACTTAGTAATATATGTGAACAGAAGCACATCACAAGCAATTAAAGCAAACAACACACTAGCACTTAATCTAAAAACGAAAGATCTGTTTTTAATAAAAGTCATAATTTTTTTCCCTTTAAATATTGACTTCCTCATCATTTAACCAAATACTCTATTATAATCATCAAAACTGAAGCTCTTGATAAGTTTATATCCATTTTGATTATCATACAAAACAATATTAGGATAATTTATTCCATTAAAATAATTCTGCATTGCAAAAGAATATGCTCCTGTATTAGAAAACACAATTTTATCCCCAACACATAACTTATTTTCAAACAAAAACGTACCAAATACATCTTCAGACAAACAAGAATTTCCTGCTAAAATATATTCATAACCATTATTTTTTAATTTAGGATAAGCAATACTTGGAATATACGGTTTTTCAACAACATCATTCATATGTATTACAGCAGACATATCTAAAATAGCTATATCCTTTTCATTATGAACAATATCCTTAACTGTGGCAACAGCATATCCTGCATAAGTTGTAATATATTCACAAGGCTCGACATAAACCTTTAAATGGTACTTATCTGTTAATATTGACATACATTCTTGTAATTCTTCATTTACAAAATTAGGATCAGAAAACAATTGTCCTCCCCCTAAATTTATCCAAGAAATATCGTTAAAATACTGAGACAAATTCTTTTCAATATGTTTAATTAAATTTATAAAAGCTTGTGTTCCACTTTGATTTAAAGCATGAATATGAATACCACTAATATTTTTATTCAATTTAAAAGTATCAAAAGCCTCGCCAAATCTTGAGTATCTAACACAAGGATCAAACATTCCTTTTGATACTTGTGATAACTTTGGATTTAATCTAATTCCAAAACTATTAGAAGCATTTTCAACTACAAATTTTTTAGCCTGTTCATTTGAATTAAAAACAATATGATCACAATTACTTAAGATTTCTTCGAAATCATTTTCTTTATAAACAACAGAATGAATATGTACTTCTTTATTAGCTTTTTTTCCTATCTTAGCTTCAAACAATCCTGATGCAGATATACCATCTATACAATGAGCTATATTAGGATAAACTGTACCCAAAGGGAAGCCCTTAGCTGCAAGCAATAAATTTATATTTAATTTTTTTGCATTTTCTTTGGCTCTATTTAACAAAAGAACCAACTCATCCATATTAATCAAATAATATGGTGTTTGTATTTTACTAAATGAACCGTTAAAAATCATATGGATATTTTCAATAATTATTCCATAGTAATAAGAGCATCAAATCCTACTAATTCAAATACTCTTCTTACATCAGGGCGAATGTTAATAAGTTTCATTTTTCCATTTTGAGCATTCATAGTTTTTTGAGCTCCCAAGAAAAATCTTAAGCCTGCAGATGATAAATATTCAACATCTTTTAAGTCAAAAACAATATCACTAGCTCCTTCAAATGAAACCGCTTTCTCTAAATCTGGGGCTGTTATTGTATCAACTCTCCCTGCAATTGAATATGTCGTTCTATTACCTTTTTTTTCAGCTTTAACTTCCATGAAAAACACCTTCCGTATAAAAAATATAACTTAGAGAAATACTATAAAATTTAAAGGATTAAGTCAATATTAATACCCCATTTAAAGCCAAAAAATATTGAATTTTTAAACTTAATATTTTAGAGTATCAAAAACATTATCTAAAACTTAGAGAGAAATAATGTATAAACAAAAAATTTTTTGCATTCAAAAACTAAAGTCTTTATTACCTATAGCTACTTTATTATCAGGATTAGATTATATAACTTTACTTTTGAGTATGATTCTAGCAGGTAATTTAATTGGAGAACAAGGAATTAGCGTAGTTAACTTAACTGCTCCACTATACTCTTTTACAATGTTTATTAGTGCTTTAATCGCTGCTGGATCAGCAACAACTTTTGCTTATGAAATCGGAAAATTCAACAAAGAAAAAGCTCATCAAATTTTTACTCAGGGCTTAATAACAGCTATTGCTGCAAGTATTCTCATATTCCTGTTAGGCTTTATTTTAAAAAACTATTATATCGGTTTTATGAATCCTTCTAAAGAAATTGAACAAAAATTAATTCAATATTGGAAGTATTTTCATTTGCTTATTTCTGTTTATCCTATTCTTGTTTACTTTAACAAAATTGTCTATTCCGACGGAGATAATAAACTCTTAGCAATCGCTATAACTTTTCTTTTTTTTAGTAATATAGTACTATCTTTTTTATTTTATAAAAAGTTAGGGATTGAAGGCTTAAGTTTAAGTGCTTTTATTGCCGTTTGCATAAGTTTATGTGTATTAATTTGCCATTTATTTAGAAAGAGTTCCAATTTAAAATTTAAGTTCTGTTTTAAAATTCCAAGCATATTTATGACTTTTAAATATAGTTTAGATGACGCCATGGGATTTTTATATAACAGTATTTGGACATTTACTTTAACAAAATTTATAATTTCAAATTTTGGTGATTTTTATTTACCTGTTTTTTCAATAATCATGAGCATAACAGAGTTAACTATTCTTTTTGATGGAATAGGAACAGCAATTAATCCTTTAATTTCCGTATATAAAGGAGAACAAAACTCTGTATGCATAAGAGAAATTATGAAACATGCAACGAAATATGCACTATATGAAGGCTGCGCTGTTTGCTTACTTTTGTTATTATTTGCAAACAAAACAGCTTTAATTTTTGACATTCAAAATCCTGAATTATTATCATTAACAAAAACTGCTGTTTTGATAATATCCCCAATGCTTATATTTGTTTCAATTTTATTCTTATATCAAACTTATTATTTGATTATTGATAAAGTAAAATTAACATTATTAATTTCTGGATTAAAAGATTTATTACTTATTAATGCTTGTGCCATTATTTGTGGCCATTATTTTGGAATTCACGGTGTCTGGATAGGAATGACCACATCAGCTTTTCTTACTTTTATAATATCAAGCTCGGTTATTTATACACACTATGGAAAAATTAAATTCCCTCTTATCATAATAAATGATTTTGATAAAATACGTTCTTATAACATTGAAGTTACAACTGAGCGTATTGCTAATTTACAAAACTTAGTAGAACAATTTTTAAAATATAGGAATATTCCTCAAAGCACTACGCTAAAAGTATTATTACTAATTGAAGAATTAATGCATTTAATTCGTGAGAAAAATGAGCCAAAACAGATTTTAGCAGAATTTACCATTTCAATTAATGATCATGAAATTAACGCAGTTATTAGAGATACCGGTAAAATATTTGACATTACAGATGAAGATAATCAATTAATTTCTTTACGTAGTTTTCTAGTATCAGAAATGATGAAAGACATGGATAATAAAGCTTACTTAACGACTACTAATTTTAATCGTCAAGTATTCAAATTCGAATACTAAAACTATTTTTTATCACGTTCTAAAATAAATACGAAAGCTTCACGTTTTGAAAACAATAATGTTCTACGTGTTTCTCTTTCTACAGCCTTGACAATCCATCCTTGCTTAGCTAAAGAATTTAGCGCTTTTTCTAAATTTTCTTCAACAATCTTTCCTTCACCAAAAAACAACGTTGAAAGAATTGATTCTGAATAAACAAATACCTTATATTCTTTCATTTTATGCATACTTTCTCAAAATATCAGAAATTTCTGTTATCTCTTGAATTAAACTTTCCAATTCTGCAAAATTTTCAGGTAAATTTTCATTTGATGCTTTTTTTTCTGGTATTACACCATCATTATTACTTAACAATTCAACTGTAGAGTTTAGCTTTCCTTCTTCAATTAATTTTTGAACTCCACTTATTGAATATTTTTGATCATGTAGCAAAAAATTTATTTTAGATAAAAGCTGTACATCTTCAGGGCGATAATAACGACGATCACCACTTCTTTTTACAGGTACAACAACATTTGGGAATTTTTCTTCCCAAAAGCGTAAAGTATGTGGTTGAACTCCTAAATCTTCAGAAACTTCAGATATTGTTCTAAAAGCTCTAGCCGATTTTTCTTTTGATGCACCATCTAATTCAGAGCTATCTAAATCCTCTAATAAATCTAATTCGTTATCCATAATCTTTAAATTGTATTTTAATTAATTTCGTCGCGTAAAATATGAGATGGGTGAAATGATAATATTTTACGAGGAGTAATTTCTGCTTCAACTCCTGTCTTTGGATTTCTACCGATTCTCTTTTTCTTTGATTTTACACTAAAAGCACCGAAAGAAGAAATCTTAACTTCTTGTCCTTTTAGCAATGATAAAGAAATTTGTTCCAATACTTGATCAACTAATTTTGAACAATCACTAGCAGACAAACCTACTTCTTTGTATAAGGCTTCAGCTAAATCAGCTCTGGTTACATTATTATTATCAACCATAGTGCCACTCCCTTTTAATTGAAACTGATGGAATTTTACCATTTATTTACACTTTTATCAACACATTTTATTGTAACTTACTGTTTTATAAGCAAATAAATCTATTGCACTCTTATATCTTTTTTCATTAAAATATAAATAATTTAAATTTTTTAAGGAGAGTAATCATGAGTATACAACAACATTTAGAAGGTAAACTTTTAGTTGCTCAAGGTGGTGGCCCTTCTGCTGTTATAAACCAATCATTAGTTGGTGCAGTTTTAGAAGCTCGTAAATTTAACGCTATTAGTTTAGTATACGGTGCAGTTCATGGCGTTCGTGGTATTGTAAATGAAGATTTAGTAAATTTATCGAGTGAAACATCTCACAACCTTGAAATGGTAGCAAATACTCCTTCATCTGCTTTAGGTACAACTAGAGACAAACCAGATCTTCAGTACTGCAGACAAATGTTAAAAGTTATGCAAGCACATGATATTCGCTACTTCTTATATATAGGTGGTAATGACTCATCTGATACTATTAGAATTATTAGTGAAGAAGCAAAAAAAGAAAATTATCAATTACGTTGTATTCACATTCCTAAAACAATCGATAATGATTTAATGTGTAACGATCACTGTCCTGGCTATCCTTCCGCAGCTCGTTATGTATCACAAGCATTTATTGGTTTAAACCGTGATAGTTGGGCATTAGGAGGAACTGTTATTGCTGTTGTTATGGGAAGGCATGCAGGCTTCTTAACAGCAGCTGCTGCTATGGGCAAAAAGTTTCCAGATGATGGTCCACACTTAATCTATATGCCTGAACGTACATTTGATATTGAAAAATTTGCAAACGATGTACGTAAAGTATATGAGAAATACGATAGATGTGTAATTGCAGTCAGTGAAGGAATTCACGATGCAGATGGAACTCCTATTATCACGAAACTAACTCAAAATCATACTCGTGATGCTCATGGTAATATTCAATTATCAGGCTCTGGCGCTTTAGGAGATTCTCTCGCACAAGTATTACGTGAAAAAGTAGGTATTCAACGTGTTCGTGCTGATACGTTAGGTTATATGCAACGTTCTTTTGTTGGATGCGTATCTGACGTTGACCAACGTGAAGCAAGAGAAGTTGGAGAAAAAGCCGTTCAATTTGCTGTATGGGGAAATACTAATGGTTCCGTTGCTATTAAACGTATAGGCTTCTATATGTGCGACTATGAATTAATCCCTTTAGAAGCAGTAGCTGCTAAAACAAGAGTAATGCCTGATGAATTTATTACTCCTGATGGCAATGACGTAACAGATGCTTTCCGTATGTATTTACGTCCATTATTAGGATCAAAAATGCCTGACGCTTATAGACTACGTGCTCCTTTTGTAGGCAAGATTTTAAATGAAGGAATTACAACAAATGCTGATAAACAACCTAAATTACCTCAATGGTAATATTTTGATGGAGATGGCATTGATAATTTTCAGTGTAATACTTCATAAATCTTTGACAAAACAAAAAAAATTTGTCATTATTAAAAATAATCTTTTCGATTAAATTTAGAGAAGGAACTTGAAAAATGACAAGATCTGAATTGATTGATATTATTGCAAGAATGAATCCTGAATTAATTCACGATGATGCAGAACGCGTTGTAAATACAATTTTTGATACAATTATCAAATCTTTAAAAGCAGGAAAGCGTGTTGAACTTCGTGGGTTTGGTATTTTTTCAACACGTAAACGTGAAGCTCGTACTGGACGCAATCCTCGTACAGGTGAAGTTGTTAGTGTTAAAGAAAAAAATGTTCCTTTCTTTAAAGCAGGAAAACGCTTAAAAGATCGCTTAAACAAAGCTTAATATATTTTTTAATGAGGATTTATTAAAGTGAAAGTCTTAAATTTCATATTCACTTGTATTGTTTTATTTTTAACAATATCTTTCGCTATTTCTAACAAACAAACATATGAATTAACTTTATGGCCTTTTCCATTTTCAATGGAATTACCAATTAGCTTTTCAGTTTTAGTATTTTCCTTAGCTTTCTTTATTTTAGGTGGTGCGTATGCTTGGTTAATAACATTACCAGTTCGTGCAGAACGTTTTCATTTATCTAGACAAGTTAAAGATTTAAACAAACAAATCGATGAATTAAAAAGTCAATCAACAAAGGACTAATTTAAAATGAGTTGGTTGACAAATTATGTCCGCCCTAAATTACAAAGTATTGTACCAAAGGATGTTCCTGATAATTTATGGATAAAATGTCCTTCGTGTCAAGCAATGCTTTATCATAAAGAATTAGATCAAAATCTTCAAATTTGTACACAATGCAATTACCATTTACAAATGTCTACAAATGAACGCTTAAAAATGTTTTTTGACAATGGAATGTACGAATTAATTGATCTTCCAAAAGTTTCTGAAGACCCTATTAAATTTCAAGATTTAAAATCATATTCAGATCGTTTAAACGATGCTAGAGAAGAAACCAATCAAAATGACGCTATAAGTGTTGCTGTTGGTAAGATAGATAATATTGAATGTGTAATGGGGGTATTTAATTTTAATTTTATGGGTGGCTCAATGGGAACAGCTGTCGGAGAAGCTATAATTAAAGCGTGTGATACAGCTATTGAAAAGAATGCTTCTTTAATTCTTGTTACAGCCTCAGGCGGAGCAAGAATGCAGGAAGGTATCTTATCTTTAATGCAAATGGCAAGAACTACTTTATCAATTAACCGATTAAAGGACGCAGGTTTACCTTATTTTGTTATTCATACTAACCCTACTGCAGGTGGTGTATCTGCGTCATTTGCTATGTTAGGCGATTTTCAAATAGCTGAACCTGGTGCTATTATAGCTTTTGCAGGCAAAAGAGTTATTGAACAAACAATAAGAACCCAATTGCCTGATAATTTCCAAAAATCAGAATACTTAAGAGATCACGGTATGGTAGATGCCGTGGTAGATAGAAGACAATTAAAAGATACTATAGTTAGATTAAATAACTTAGTTAGAAAGCCATAATTTATTCAATTATTGTAGCCATAGAGATTACATCTAATAATTCAGGATTTTCTCCTAGAATTACGGCTAATTTCTTTAAGAATAAAAATCCTGTAAATCTTTGAAATTCAGCAACACTACATTCTTTTTCCATTGCATTTTTTACATCATTAGGCATTGCTAATTGTAATGGAACCAAATTAGGTACTCCCATTACAAGCATATTTTCAACTTCAATCCATCCATGTTGTAAAGTAAATAATTGTGCTATAATTTGTTGATCCATTGCTAACAAACGAACTCTTGTTTTAGTTGAGTTATGAAGCATAATGCATTCATTGCCTTCAACACATAATGTTGTAAAAACGCCATTAATTTCTGTGTCCAAGAAATCTTTAACCATTACTAGTTGCATATTTATCTCCTATTTATTTTAATTTGGATTTGGATTTATCCTTGAACTTAAATTGTTGTTCATCTAACTCTACATTAAATTCTGGATTTACTAGAGTAATTTCAGTTTCTACATGTTGCATATCAGTTACAACCCACTGTTTTAGCCCCATAGGCTTACCATCAAAAATCAAAGTAATTTTTCCAACTTCAGGTTGCTTTATTTTAGAAACAGTAACCACTATCTGATTTCCTTGTTTACTAATATCTTCAACTTTTAATTCTTCTTTTGTAAAAGAAAAATTATCTTTTAAAATAATTGCCGCAGGATTGTCATTTAAGTCAAAATAAGTTACTTGCTCTAATTTTTTATCATTATAAATCAAATAATATCCATCGGCTATGAATTCAAAAGGAACAGGTTCATCATATTGCAATCTCATTTTATTAGGCTTTAAAATATTAACATTGCCTTCTAATGTCTGTCCGTTATTTCTGTTATATTGAGTAAATCTACTTTTGATAGACTTTACGGTATTAAAATATTCTTCTACACTTTTAACAATTTTTGCATCATCAGCAGAAAGAGAAACTTCTTTAGCCGTTTCTTGTGCATTTACTCTAAATGATAAAAGAGAAATAACAACACTTGTAACAATTAATATTTTTGAGCTCTTTTTCATAATTAAACTAATCCTTTTTTTTCAAAATTTCTCTTTTACTAGCACCACCTACTGGAGCTGAAATAATACCATCTTCTTCCATTTTTTCAATAAAGTTTGCTGCTTTATTATAACCAACCTGCATTTTTCTTTGTAAATAGCTAATTGATGCCTTTTCATCATTTAAAACTATATCTATTGCTTTTTGATAAAGAGCATCTTCTTGAGTTTCTGCATTAACTTTCTTTATTTCAGCATTGCCATTTTGAGTTAAATTTTCTACATCTTTTTGTACAACTTCTTGAACAACTTCATCAATATATTCTGGAGTTCCTTGAGATCTACAATATGCTGTAATTTCATTTACTTCTTCATCAGAAACAAACGGTCCTTGAATTCTTATTGGCTGTTGTCCTTGAGGAACATATAGCATATCACCATTTCCAAGTAATTGTTCAGCTCCTCCTTGATCACCCAAAATAGTCCTACTATCAGTTTTTGTAGTTAATCTTAATGATAAACGTTCAGGGAAGTTTGATTTGATTGTTCCAGGGATAACATCAACTGAAGGCCTTTGAGTTGCCATAATTAAATGAATTCCTGCAGCACGAGCTTTTTGAGCTATACGAAGAATTGGCGGTTCCACTTCTTTTCTAACAACACACATTAATTCTGATAATTCATCAATAAACACAACAATATAATTAAATAACTTTAATTCTGTTTCTTTCTTTTTAACTGTTGGGATTCCATCTTCGTACTCAACAATTTCTTCTACAAATTTTTCTCCATTTGCTTGCATGCTACGTACTTTTTCATTATAGCCTTCAATATTTCTAACCCCTACTTTTGACATCGTTATATAACGATTATCCATTTCCTTACATACCCAATTAAGTGCAACAACAGCTTTTTTATAATCTGTAACAATTGGAGAAATTAAATGAGGAATACGTTGATATACAGAAAACTCTAGCATTTTAGGATCAATCATAATAAATTTTACTTGATCTGGTGTTAATTTGTATATCAATGATAAAATCATCGTATTAACAGCTACAGATTTTCCAGATCCAGTAGTACCAGCAACCAATAGATGTGGCATTTTAGCTAAATTTGCAATTACAGGTTTACCACCAATATCTTTTCCTAGTATCATTGGTAATTGCATCGAGCAATCTTTAAATTCCTTACTATCGACTAATTCTCTCATATATACAGTAGATCTTTTTGAATTTGGAATTTCAATTCCAATCAGGCTTGTTCCTGATACTGAAGCAATGCGTACAGATTTTGCTGACATAATTCTAGCTATATCAGGAGCAAGACCTATTACTCTTGATTCTTTTATTCCAGAAGCTAATTCCAAGTCGAAAACAGTAAGAACAGGACCAGGTCTTGACCCAACTATTTTTCCCTTAATACCAAATTGACCTAAAGCATCTTCTAAGTGCTTTGCTATTTCATCTAATTCGTCTTTAGAAGGAATAAACATCTTAGAGAAATCTGGTTTTGCTAATTTTGAAGATGGAGGCAATTGATAAGATTTTTTATATTTTTGTTCATTTGCAATATTATCAACAATACTATTATCTGTTTTTCTTGTTCGCTTCACTTGAGGTTTTAATTGAAGATCCAACAATCTCTCATTTTCTTCTTTATTTTCTTCTTTTTTATCGCTTAGTAATTCTGTTAATGAATTATCATTCTCTTTTGTTTCTTCTTTTTCAGCTTTCTTTCTTAAAATTACTCTATTCCAAATCCAAATAAGAATTATCTTTGTGATATTTCTTAACCAAATAGCCCACTTTTTAATTAGTCTATATGGAATACCTAATGTTAACGATATTCCAAAAAAAGCCAATATTGCCATTCCACATTGAACAAGATACATATTAACTTTTCCAAGATTTTCAACAAATGTTGTATAATAAGTCGATACAAATGTACCTCCACAATCGGTTGCATATAAAGGCCAAAAATCTTTATGCCAAGGAAACAAACAACATAATATGCATAATACTACTAAAGTAGGAAAAAAACATAAAACTCTCCAAAATTGTTTTTTAGACCAACGATTATTAAACGTTATTAGTCCCCAAGCTATAATAGAAATCGGCAAAAAAATAGATGATACCCCTACAAACTGCCACATAATATCTGCAAAATAACTAGATCTATATCCTATACCGGCTCCTAAGAATTTAAGCCAATTATTTACGTTTGCTCCTGTAGCTGTATTAATGGAAGGATCAGATTCATGATATGAGAATAATGATACACAAGCAACAATTCCAATTAAAATTAAAAACAGTCCAATAATTTTAGAACCTATAATTCTAAATTGGTAATAATATTTATCAGGAAAAAATCTACTCATAATTCTACACCTTATTTAAAATATCTTTTAGAATTTATCATAAAAAAGTTAAAAAATTGCAATTTTCTAAAAAAAGTGGAAAATATATCCAAAAATATACTTTTTAAGGATTAATGATATAAATGACAAGCATGCCAAATCCAAATGAAATATTTCCTATAAACAATGTAAAAAACGTTACATATGTAAAGCCAACATTAAAAAATCCAAATATAATAGTAGGAGATTTTACTTATTTTGGTGATACAGATTTTGAAAAGCACGTAACTCATTTTTACGATTTTTGCGAAGACAAATTAATTATTGGAAAATTTTGTCAAATAGCATCTGGTGTAAATTTTGTAATGAATGGAGCAAATCACCAAATGAATGCCGTATCAACCTATCCTTTTTACGTTATAAACGGTTGGGATCAAAAATCTCCATCTAACGAAGACATGAGATTTAGAGGAAATACTGTAATCGAGAATGATGTTTGGATAGGACAAAATACAACAATTTTACCCGGAGTTCACATAGGTAATGGAGCAATAATTGGCCTTAACAGTACTGTAGGATCCGATGTACCACCTTACACGATTGTTGCAGGAAACCCTGCTAAAACTATAAGAAAAAGATTTGACGATGAACTTATTGACTTAATGCTTAAACTAAAATGGTGGGATAAAAGCATTGAAGAAATAAAAGAAATAGTACCAATTATTACTAGTTCTGATCTTGAACGTGTAAAGATGCAAATTAAAAAGCTCATTAAAAAAGAATAAAAGCATAATTTTCCAAAAACACCTTAGTAATTCAGCTATTTTTTTACTAATATCTTTTTAATAAAAATGTATTATAAGTCTAGAGATTTCAATTTTTTAAATAAACTAATCAAAATTCTTTTTTTCTAAAAAAAAATACAATTTTGTCTATTTTTTTATTGACAACAAACAAATAAAAACTATTATACAATATATATAAATATTATATTTCGACCACAAGGAGTGTCGCAATGGCAGAAGAAGTAAAAAAAGAATCAATGTATGAAAGCTTTATGAAAGCAGGAAAAATCACAGTATTTGAAAGTGGTTTAGAACGTCCTGATCATATTCAAGAACGCCCATTTTTTAACTTATTACAAAAAGGTGCAACGACCTTTATTAACAAGGGTGAAGCTGAAGATTCTTTAGAAGTAAAAACAGCCCAAGAACAAGCTGAATCTCCATATTTAGATACAGAAGCTCATAAATTCTTTGAAAATATGGAAAAGCGTTTTCGCAATGTAATGCCAGGTGTTACATTATTTATTATTGACCCTGATGCTGTTCAAGGCCGTTATTTAATGGACCAAGAAGCTGACCGTTCATTAGGCAAATCCTTGTATATGTTTGTTGAAGACAAATTACAAAAAGCAAATGCTGGCAACAATCAAACTTTCTTAACACAAGAAGAAATTTTGAAATCTGTTATGGATGCAGGAATTACTGATCGTAATCCGTTCTCTATGCGTGCAGCTGTTGCTCCTACAACAGAAAACATGGCAGGTTTAGGCAATGTTAACCTAGTTGTTGGTGATAATCCTGATGCTATGTCAGCAAACGTATTAGACTGTGTTTTAGGTGCAGAAGAACGTCGTGTTAAAGAAGGTATTTCTCGTGATGAATTCCGTCGTTTGGTATTATATCATGAATTAGGACATGCAACAGATCACAACTATGCAAGTGCTTATACGACACCAGAAAAAGTTGTAGAAACAAGCTTAGATAACGTAATGGCTCGCCATAGAACAGAATGTATTGCTGATGCTCATGCTGTATTACAATTAGCTCGTGATTTCGGCACAACAAAATGTGCAGAATTATGGGGTGATTGCCGTATGGAATATTTACGCATTTGCGTTGATCGTCGTTTAGAAGATACAAAATACGATTCTGAATTCATGACAAAATTACGTGAAGCAGAAAAGAAATCTCATACTGTTGATCCAAACGCACCAAAATCTGAACAAGAATTCTTACGTTTAGAAAATGATGCAAGTGTTCAAAAAGTTATTAAGCAATTGGGATCTCCATTGGCATATCACACAACAGATGTTATTGATGCAACTGTAAAATATGCAAAAGAACACTTGGCTGATGGATCTTTACAAAAGATGACAGACTTAGAAGTTATCAAACAAGCTCAAGTTATGTCTGAAACATATGGTTTGACTCGTGAAGAAATGGCAAGCATGTCAATTGCTTTAGCTACAGGCGAAAAACATCCTAAATATGAAAAGATGATGGATCGTTTACAAGAATCTCGCGATCGTATGCCAATTGATAATAAAGAATTAGAAAAGCAATACGAATTACAACGTGAATTCAATGCATTTTCTAGTGAAGTTCAATTATGTCAAGGTTTAGGCTTACCTGCTCCAACCCCTCAAGACGTATTATCAAAAGATTTACTCAAAAAGTTGATAAAAGA
This sequence comes from Alphaproteobacteria bacterium, assembly GCA_024407875.1. Taxonomy (GTDB): domain Bacteria; phylum Pseudomonadota; class Alphaproteobacteria; order CAAGCB01; family CAG-977; genus UBA2903. The sequence goes on along the minus strand of JAKSVT010000001.1, from coordinate 6,399 downwards.
TCAAACAGATCAACAAAAACATGCAATGATGGCACAATATACAATTGGTACATACCAACAACAATTATTGGGCAAATTATTTAAAACAGATTGCACACGTGAAGATATGTTAGATGTTTTAGGAAAAGAAAAAGAAGCTTTACGTAAGGCAGGCAAAAATGATGCTGGTCGCAAAGATAAATTTGCAGACGTAAAACTTAAAGTTGTTGATGCTGTAATTCAACAAGCTCCTGAAGTTCAAACAGCAATCGTTGCTAACCGTCGTGTTCAAGAACAAGTAGCTGGAATTAAGACTGATACACAAGTTTCTGGTGATGAAGCTATTTTACACTTCTTAAAACACAACTTACGTTCATCTCAAGCTATGCAAAAAGCTTTAGTTTCTAACATCGAACGTGATCCACAAACAATGACATTCCAAGAACAATTAAAAGCTTTAAGAGCTGAAGATAGAGAATTTGGAAAGGCATTAGTAAGTGAACGTGAAATGCAAGTTGCAGCATTCGCAATTCGTAGTGATAAAGAAACATGGGCAAAAGTTTCTTCAAACAAAGAATTAGCTGCTGTTATTAATGAAAAAGCAAAACAAAAGCCATCTTCATTATTAGCAAGCTATCAAATGACTGCAAGTTCTGATGATAAAGAAACAAAAGTTGCTCTATTAGAAGAAACAATGCAAGGAAATGCTGAATTCGTTCAAAACGTTTTAGGCACACCTGCAGTTGCAAGAGTTGTACAAAAGAAAGAAAAGAGAATTTTTGAAGGTTTGAAGACTTTAGATGCTAAGATTAAAGCAGAAAAAGTAAAAGAAGCTCCAGAAAAGGAAACTAAGAAAGTTTCACCTTTGAATTTAAAGAATATCAAAGGCGCATTCAGAGATTAATTATCATTGTATTTTCCTTTCATTAATGATAACAAAATCCCCCCAAGTGATTGGGGGGATAAAAATAATCCTTTAAAATTACATTAATATAGAGTAAAAGGTACTTTAGATTTTTTATATTTAGGAGACAAAAATCAATGTCAAACAGACCAGATTTATCTTGGAAACACTTTATTTTACCACCTATCAATAACGAAGGTAAACGCTTTGTCTTGATATTTGCGGCTGTAACTCTTTTATTTTTTGCTATACATGCAGTATTTTTAGGAGAATTACTAACAGTATTAACAATATGGTGTTATTATTTCTTTAGAGATCCAAAACGTGCTATTCCACAAGGAGAATCTCTTGTATTAAGTCCTGCAGACGGTACAGTTTCAAAAATAGAAGAAATGGTTCCTCCTTCCGAATTAGAACTTGGAACAGAACCTATGACAAGAATTAGTATTTTTATGTCTGTATTTAACGTCCACGTAAATCGTGCTCCTATGGCAGGGAAAATTTTAACTGTAAATCACATTCCTGGTGCATTTGTAAACGTTTCACTAGATAAAGAAAGTGAAAACAACGAACGTACATTATTATCTATGGAAACAACAAAAGGAACTAAAATTGCTTTTGTTCAAATAGCTGGTTTAGTTGCAAGAAGAATTGTAACACAGGTAAAACCTGGTGATGAATTAAAAGCTGGTGAACGTTTTGGCTTGATTAGATTTGGCTCACGTTTAGATGTTTACATTCCAAAAACAGTTGCTCCAAAAGTACAAGTTGGACAATTAGCTATTGCAGGAGAAACAATCCTTGCTGATTTAGATGTAAATGGCGAAGCTCTTAAAGGAGAAATGATTTGATGATTAAAAATCCAGCAAAAAAGATTAAGGATTTACCTTTCAATCGTATTGCACCTAACTGTGTTACAATGATGGCTCTTTGTTCAGGTGTTACTGCTATTCGTTTTGCAACAGAAGCAAAATGGGAAGCTGCTGTAGTTGCTATTTTATTAGCTACAATATTTGACGCTTTAGATGGTCGTGTTGCTCGTATGTTAAGAGGATCATCTGAATTTGGTGCAGAATTAGATTCTTTATCAGATGTTGTATGTTTTGGTGTTGCTCCTGGTATTTTAATGTATTTATGGACTTTAAATGTATCAGACAAAGCATCTTGGTTATTTGCTATGATGATGCCTGTATGCTGTGCATTACGTTTGGCTAGATTTAATGTTATGTTAGATGAAGCTCCACAACCAGCTTATTGGACACATTTCTTTGTAGGCTTACCTGCTCCAGGTGGTGCATTTGTTGCATTAACACCAGCAATGTTAAGTTTTGCTTTTGAAACAGATATTTTCAAAAAACAATGGGTAGTTGGCATATTCTTAGTTACAAGTGCTTTATTAATGGCAAGTAGATTACCGACAATATCTTTAAAACATATTCGTATCCCAGTTAAGTTTGTTACATTCTTCTTTGTATTTGTAGCTTTATACATTGTTGCAATGACAAGATGGCCTTGGCAAGTATTAAGCTGCACATTCTTATTGTACTTGGTAACAGTACCTGTATGCTCAATTGTATTTTGTCATTTAAAAAAAAATTTTTACAAAATTAAAGCATAATTGATATGAATTTTTCTAACGAAACCATAGTATTGGTTGATGGTTCTGGCTATATTTTTAGAGCTTTCTTTGCAATTCCTAGAATGACCAGAAAATCCGATGGATTACCCGTTAACGCAATCTATGGTTTTTGTCGTATGTTGGAAGCATTAAAACAAGATTTACATTGCACACGAATAGCTGTAGCTTTTGATCATTCAAGACAAACTTTTAGGCAAAACATTTATTCAGCTTATAAAGCAAATCGTCCTCCTGTTCCTGAAGATTTGGTTCAACAATTTCCATATTTTAGAAGAGCTGTTGATGCGTTTGGTTTTACTAAATTAGAAATAGATGGTTATGAGGCTGATGATTTATTAGCGACTTATGCGAAATTATCAAAAGATAATGGAGCAAAGGTAATCGTAGTTTCTGCAGATAAAGATTTAATGCAATTAATGGATGAAGGCATTTCAATCTATGATCCAACAAAAAAAGAAAAGCCCTTTTTAGATGAAACAAATGTTTTTGATAAATTTGGAGTAAAACCAAACAAAGTTATAGATGTACAATCATTATGTGGAGATACAATTGACAATGTACCAGGAGTTCCTGGAATTGGGCCTAAAAAAGCATCTAAATTAATAAATGAATTTGGTTCTCTAGAAAACTTACTTGACAATTTAGATAGCTTAAAAGCAGGTAAAGACAAAGATAATTTAATAGCAAATAAAGAATTAGCTTTAATTTCAAAAAAATTAGTAACATTAAAGAATGACATCAATATTGATATTCCTTTAGATAAAATTTCCCCAATAAGTTTCGATCAACCTGAAGCTTTAACCGAATTTTATAAAGAAATGAATTTCATGTCTTTGTTAAAAGCTCCAGAAATAAAAATACAATATTCAACGATTACAAATTCAAACGAAGCAAATGAATTAGCTAATAAAATTAAAGCTTCTAAAAAAATGTCCATAATTGCCTTATCAAAAATGGATAAAACATCTATAAATACGTATCCTATTGGATTTGCTATAAGTTATGATATTGGACAAAGTTCTTTTATTGAAGTAGAAGATTTAACAACAAGTAATCAAACATTATCTTTATTTGATGATTTTTCAAATTCTAAATCAAAATTGTCATTTAAGGATTTTAAAAACATTATATTACCTTTATTAAATGATATTTCTATTTTAAAAATAGGCTTTAATATAAAGTCTTTACAGCATTACATTACATCAATTACCAAAACACGTTGCTATATTGAAAATTTTGAAGATGTTCAAGTAATGAATTATGTCTTAAACGGCCAAATGGCCTCATTACAAGAATCATCAATAAGCGATTTAGGTTTTTATGGTAAAAATAAAATATTTGATAAATATATAGAATTAAAAAAATGCTCTGATGAATTATATGAAGATTATTTTTGTTCATATTCTGATGGTGTTTTGAGATTATACAACAAAATCAGCTCTGAATTAAAAAGCAATCAAAATCTTGAAAATGTATATAAAAATATTGATAAACCTCTAATTTCTGTATTGTACGATATGGAACAAGAAGGTATAAAAATCAGCAATAATGATTTACAGAGCTTAAGCTTATCTTTTTCTAAAAAAATGAATGAATTAGAAGAACAAATTTATTCATTAGCAGGAGAACAATTTAATTTAAACTCCCCTTCTCAGCTAGGAAATATATTATTTGATAAATTACAATATCCTGGCGGCAAAAAAAGTAAAACAGGCGTTTATTCCACTGATGCAGAAATTTTACAAAATCTCGCAGATTTAGGTTATGAAATACCCGTTAAAATGCTTGAATATAGGAAATTATCAAAATTAAAAAGCACTTATACCGATGCTCTTATAACTGTTGCTAATCCTAAAACAAATAGAGTTCATACCAATTTTATATTAACAGGAACTAACACAGGTAGATTAGCTTCAAACAATCCAAATTTACAAAACATTCCTATAAGAACAGAAGAAGGTAGAGAAATTAGGAAAGCGTTTATTTCAGAAAAAGGTTCAATGCTATTATCTGCAGATTATTCCCAAATTGAATTACGCTTAATGGCTCATGTTGCAAACGTAAGTGCTTTAAAACAGGCTTTCTTAGATAATATAGACATCCATGCAGCAACAGCTTCTCAAGTTTTTGGTATTCCTGTTGAAAATATGGATCCTATAATAAGAAGAAGAGCAAAAGCTATAAACTTTGGTATCATTTATGGCATCTCTCCCTTTGGTTTATCTCAACAATTAGGTATTACACAAAATGAGGCTAAGGAATACATAGAAAAATATTTTGCTCGTTTTCCTGAAATTAAAGAATATATGGAAAAAACAAAAGAGTTTGCTAAACAAAATGGATACGTTTTAACACCATTTGGAAGAAAATGTTTTATAGATAAAACAAATAAAAATGGACAAGCCGACAGAGCAGCAATTAATGCTCCTATTCAAGGTGGAGCTGCTGATATGTTAAAAAAAGCTATGATAATAATTCCTTTAAAACTAAAAGAGCAAAACTTATCAGCAAAAATGCTTCTTCAGGTACATGATGAATTAATATTTGAAATAAAAGAAGAAGAAATTGATAAAACAAAATTATTAGTTAAAGATATAATGGAAAACATAGTAAAACTTTCGGTTCCTTTAATTGCTGAAGTTGGTATTGGTAAAAACTGGTCTGATGCACATTAAAAAATCTTGAAAGATTGCATTTTTTCTTTTAAGTTGATTTTGAACAAACATATATAAAAAGGTATAAAATGGAACATTCACCTTCTTTTTTGACAGCTGTTTTAGGTTTAATATTTGTATTAGGCATTATATTGGCAGTTTCTCTTATTATTAAAAAATTGGGAGCTCCTTTTTTAATTGGCAAAAAAATTGGCGAAAAGCCAGAATTAAACATTAAAGAAATTAGAGCAATTGATGTAAAAAACAAATTGGTTTTATTTAATTTCAGAAACAAAGATTATTTAGTATATTCTGGCGATCATCCTTTTATTATTGATAGTTTTGAAAGTAAAAATATTACCCCTAGCCAAGAATTTGAAAAAGTTCTACAGGACACAAAGCATGAATAGAATAAACAAAATTTTATTATTTACTTTAATTTTATGCTTTTTAGCTTCTCCTGTATTTGCTCAAAGTGTAAATATTGATATTGGTGATAGTGGCGGTTCGACAACAGCTCGTATTGTTCACATGATTTTGTTGTTAACAACTTTATCCGTTGCACCAAGCTTATTGATTATGGTGACAAGTTTTACACGTATTTCAATTGTTCTATCTATAACAAGAACAGCTATTGGTACAGCACAATCCCCTTCTAATATGATTATGGTTTCACTTGCATTATTCATGACAATATTTGTAATGACGCCAACTTTTGAAAGAGCTTGGGATGAAGGTATAAATCCTATGATTCAAGAAAAAGTTACAACAGAAACAGGAATAAAAAAGACTATTGAACCATTTAAAGAATTTATGCTTAAAAATGTTCGTGAAAAAGATTTAGATTTATTTTTAAAATTTACAAATACAGAAAAATTAGAAAAACCTATGGATACTCCATTAACAGCTCTTATTCCAGGTTTTATGATTAGTGAATTAAGAAGAGCTTTTGAAATAGGTTTTTTAATTTACATTCCTTTTTTAGTTATTGATATGGTTGTTGCATCAGTTCTTATGAGTATGGGTATGATGATGTTACCACCATCAATGTTGTCTCTACCATTTAAACTTATATTTTTCGTACTAGTTGATGGTTGGTATATGCTTGTTGGCTCTTTAGTTAAAAGCTTTACACAATGAAAAATCGAGTAGAGGGAATTGAGTTTGTTTTTTTTTTCTCAACTTCGCCCCTCTCACACCACCGTACATGCGGGACCGCATAC